>NZ_JBIMES010000004.1:0-403801 GCF_051262535.1 Massilia sp. CMS3.1
TCTACGTGGTTGACCGAATCTTTCGTGCTCACTTGAGCGGGGAATCCAGACCCTTTGACGCTACGAATACAAGGGCAACGCCGTCACTTTCTCAACTGCGCGAGGATGTTGAGGCCACCGATGCCTGGTATCAGAAGTACGTATCATCGCTCACGGCCGCTGAGGCGGCGGAAATTCTCGACTTCACTTTTACCGATGGAGACCCGGGCCGCATGTCTCGCGAAGAAGTGCTGCTTCACGTGCTCACCCATGGTGGATACCATCGGGGCAATGTCGGACAAGTGCTCAAGTCGATTTCCGTTGCACCGCCACGCGATCTCTACACAAAGTTCCTGCATCACAGTGAAGCAGTGCGCAGGGCGCCCTGACGAATAGTTGAGTTAAAGGTCCGCTTCGGGTCCGTATGCGGTTCTACTGAACGTTTGCAGTCGGCCATGAGCGGCTCAGGTCTCCGAGAACCACGAGGAAGTCCTGAATGACTGCGCGTTGGTCACGACGCCTGCGGGCAAGCTGACAGGATGCATTACCTGAAGTCCGCGTCTTTCCCTTTAGTCCACGTGGTGATGGTCACCGCCCACGGCAAACGAACCCATATTCAGTCACGCTGCACCCCCGCTTGATGCATTGCGTCGTGTGATATCCACGTTCCCTGCACGCCCTCAGCGTTGCTGCCAATGTGGTGTCACGGCCGGTTGGCGTTTCCGTCCCAATGGCGGATGCGCGTGCAATCTGACGGACGGGATCGCGTCTGCCCCGTTCCATCGACGGCTTGGTTGCCGCGTCTGACTGACGGCGCGCCAGGCGGCTGGGGCGCTTCGGTGACGGAGAAGCGGACCCTTGTTTCGCGACAGGTTCAGGCTTGACCGCCGTCGGTTGCTCTGCCGGGCTCGCCACCAATGGAGCGCTTTGCTCGACCTCGGTAGCGTCAGACGGCTCGGGATCGAGCATCACGAGGGGTGGCGCAGCAGGTGAAGGAAGGATTGCGGGCACAGGGGCCGGTACACGCAGGTCGTCGCCAAGGCCCGCCGTGAACTCCTTTGCAGCAAGCGCTGGCAGGTTCACGCCGTTCTCGGCTTGAAGCTTTTCTTTCGCTTCGTTGGCGATGAGGGCGAGCGATTCGGCATCGTTGCGCTCCTGGTACAACCACCGCCCGCCCTGGATGAGCAGCCCACCCGCGAGCAAGCACGCGGCCCACAGGAGATAGCGCTGCCTGGACCGTGTGGGCGCGACATGCACGAACGGATCGGCTGCCTGTTCTGCAGGCAAAGGCATTGTGAAGTCGAACAACGGGTCGTGCGGCGCCGTCGCATCTTGCGTCTGGTTCGGCAGCGTAGCTTCGGCTGGGGCAAGCGCGGGCGTCAATGGCTCGGATGGGGGCGTGGGAAGTTCGTGCCTGGGCTCGGCCGGGGCAATGGCAGGCTCATGTTGCCGCAATGGAGGTACAAACTGCGCCTCAAGGGCGGCGATTTCCTCGAACAGGGTGTGTAACTCCAGGGGTGTCGGTTGCTGATCTGGCTGCTGCGTGATGGAAATTAGCGGCTCGTCTGCAGGCTTCTGCCTCCACACGCCGAGGGCAGAACGGGGCCTGGCTGGCAGTGCCTGCCCTGCAGGTGCAAGGTTTTGCACCGCTTTGTCTGCTGTGGAATTTCCGACTGTTTTTGAAGACGTCAGGGATATTTCAGCGCTGTGGCCGATGTCTTCAAGCAGTTGCGTCTTCATGATGTGCTACCCGCTTCTCAGTTCCGAGGGTAGAGCTTAGCGCCTTTTGAAAATTGTGTTAGCCCGGTTTGTAAGAAGATGTACGAAGCAATGTGGAAAGGAACCAAGGCCCTCCCGCTGAAACGGTATTGCCCTAACTTATCCTCGGCAACACGACCGTGAACGTACTTCCCGCATTGACCCCGTCGCTTTCGGCCTGTACGGTCCCGCCATGCAGTTCGATCAAACGCTTCACCAGCGCCAGCCCCAGTCCCAGCCCGCCCTCACGCCGATCCGGGGTCAGCGCCGCCTGCGTAAACGTTTCGAACACCCGCGGTAGCAGCGCCGCATCGATCCCGCTCCCATTGTCCTGCACGGCGATGCGCGCGTGCTGCGCGTCAGCCGTCAACTGCAGCGTCAATACCCCACCCTCGGGCGTGTACTTGGCCGCATTGTTGAGCAGGTTCGCCATCACCTGCACCAGTCGCTTGTGGTCGCCAAGCACGACAACGGGTTCCGACGCAAGATCGAGGCGGCATGCATGCCGCTTGCGCTCGATCGCCGGGCGCACTTGCTCATGGGCGTCATTGATTGCCGACCGTAGATCGACGGGTTGGACGTCAAGCGTCAGCTGGCCACGGCCGATACGCGACACGTCCATCAGGTCGTCGACCAGGTGCACCATGTTGTCGACCTGGCGCAGGATCGTGCTACTGACCCTGTCGATGCGCGCCTTGTCGGGATCGCGCATGTGGTGCAGCACCTCGGCAGCGGACTGGATCGGCGCGAGCGGGTTGCGCAGCTCGTGGGCAAGCGTGGCAAGGAAGATGTCCTTGCGGTCGCGCTCGTCCCGCAGTTGCTGCAGCGCTGCCTGCAAGTCCTGTTCGGCGCGGGTGCGGGCAACGTCGATGTCATACAGCCGGAAGGCGAAACGCCAGATCAGCAGCGCCAACAGGACGATCGTTCCCCAGGCGAGCAAGGGCAGCAGCGTCTGCGCGTCATACAGCCCGGCGTCCAGCGCCGCGACGGCGCAGGCAGCAAGCAGTACGGGCACTGCCAGCGCCGAGACGAATAGCTGGCGCGCGATGCGGGCACTGGCTGAAGCGCCCGCGATGACGGTCATGATGCCTTGCGACGGCCGCAGCATCAGCGCAGCACAGCAAAGGAAAATGGCTGCGACGGTCGTCGGCAGGGACACACCCTTGCCGGGCAGTGATTCGTACAGGAGCGTGCCCTGGAAAAAATAACCGACGAAGTTGAGCACGGACAGCAGCAGGACCGCCATGGCCGCAAGCTGCGCAAGCATCAGGTGCCGGCCCCGCGCCAGCAGGGCGCACGCGAGACCCAGCGCGCTGAACATCCCTGCCGTCACTGGCGCGGAGATACTGAGCGCAGACTGCGCACTGCCTCTCGAGAGCACAAACGGCGGTGGCGCGATGCCGGCCAAGTGGCATCCGAGGATAAACAGTGCAGTAATACACACGATGGCGCCGAGCATGAATGCAAGGCGCGTTCCTGCGGGCGGACGCAGCTGGAGCCACAAGCTGACGACGCTCGACAGTACCAGGAAGGTGGTAGTGGGCACCATCTTCGGCAGCTGCTCGAATAGCGACACCAATGCCGGAATATCGCATACCCAGCCGATGGCATTGGCCGTCCCGAGCAGGAAGCAGATCAGGAGGATGACATGGAGCAAGGGTTGGTGAACGGAGGATTTTTCCAATCTGAAACCCACAGCTGAGAAACGACCATTGTAATCGCAGTGCCGAGCCCGCGCGGCACGCCGCCGACAGGTGCTGTCACGTATCAGTCGATATGGCGTGGGCGCGGCGTATTTACCGGTTGAACCCATCCTCCAATCATGGGAAACTGACAGCTGGCTCCCCTCACACTCAGGAGAACGACGATGAACACCATGGCAGGCGGAAACGAACCAGCAAAGCAGATCGGCAGCAAACAATTCCTGCGCGTCCTGCTCGGCACGGCGGCTATTCTCCTGATTCCGTTTGTGGCCATGCAGTTCACCGGCGAAGTCAATTGGACTGTCAGCGATTTCGTGATCGCAGCCATCCTGTTGGCCGGCACCGGTCTGCTGTTCGAACTGGCACGGGCCAAGCTGCCTACGCTCAAGTCGCGCTTTATCGCCATCGCGGTGATTGCGCTGTGCTTCGTGTTCGTGTGGGCGGAGCTGGCCGTGGGCCTCGTTGGCAGCCCGTTCGCGGGGTCGTAAGTTACAGGCCCAGGCCCTGGTCATCGACAACACCGCCATTCAGACGAATGCCGGTCAGTGAGGCTGACTGGCATTTTTTGTTGTATTTGCTTCTGCTGGGCTCGAGTACATTCCATACCATATGGCGCCAGGATCGAAAATCGGCACTCAATAGCCCATCGGTTGAGCCAAGCCAAGTTCCAGTAAATTTAGCAACAGCAAAATTGCCTCTTTACAGACAGGAGGCAATATGGCAAGCGATGCGTATCTGCGGTTCGATGGAATCAAAGGCGAATCCCAAGATCACGGGCATAGGGAGTGGATTGAAGTCTCAGGCGTGCGGTGGGCAATCCAGCAACCAAAGAGCGCGACGGCCTCAACGGCGGGTGGCCACACTGCAGAGCGCGCCGAACTCTCTGAAGTCAGCTTCGAGAAGCTCTGTGACCTCTCTTCGCCAATTCTTATGCAGACCTGCGCGATGGGCAAGACGATCCCGAAGGCGACTCTCGAATTCATGCGTGCGGACGGCGATGGCAACCCGATCAAGTATTTCGAGATTGAATTAGAAAACGTCCTCATCGGCACGATCTCCCCGATCCTCGGTATGGGCCTTCTACAAGAGAGTATCGGTCTCAAGTTTTCGCAAGTACGGTGGCGCTATACCCAGCAGCGTATTGCCGGCAGTTCCGCTGGCAATACGGCAGGTGGCTGGAATCTGGCAACGAACCGGCCAGCATGATATGCCATACGTCTATTCAAAGGCGCGGGGTCTTGAAGGGAAACACAAGCTCGGCGATGGGAATTGCGTCGCGTTAGTCCAGGAACTTACGAAAGTCGGTCATACAAGTACGTGGCGTCCAGGCGAACGCGTCATGGATGCCATCGCGATTGCGCCTGGCACGGTGATCGCGACGTTCGAAAATGGAAGATACCCGAGCAGACCGACGGGCAACCACGCGGCGCTCTATCTTTACTCCGGTCCCCGAAGTCAAAAGACTGGGAAGCCGCAGTATATTGTGGTGATTGATCAGTGGAAGCGCAAGCCACGCATCAGCGCGCGCAGCATTTACCCACGCGGCCACAAGCTCCGTATCGACGGAAATTCGATGGATGATTCCGATAACTCTGAACATTTTTACGTGGTCCGATGAGACTTCTATTCCTTGCCGCTGTACTCCTCGCGTTACCGGCACGCGCCGCTGAGCTACGTATTGAATGCCCGTCCCGGTATCCGCTTGAAGACGTAAGGCTGCCCGAAAGTGGAAAGTGGGATACCGGTCTCGTTCTCGGAAAGTTGCCCCTGGAGGGCGCTGGCATGGCGACAGGCCCGCTTGCCCGACGCGGAGAACTTCACGGCAGCGCGCACCGAATCAAAGGTGGCTCCCAGACCTTTTTCGGATTCGATCGGGAGCAGGACCCACCAGAGAAGTGGTTCATCTGCTATTACGGAGCTGGCGGAAATGTGCAGCTAGCCCGCCGTGTTGCGGACACGACCACAGCATGTACGCTGACGCATGAGAAGAAGAAGTTTCCTCAGGAGCCGAACGTTCAAGTCAGCTGTCAGTAGCGCCTCTTTACAGCGCCGAGTCGCTTACTGGCTTGAGATCAGCCTTGGGTGGCCTTTCTCATTGCCGGTTTTTCGCGATGCAAACGCTTGCATGCATTTGCACACGTAGGCATCACGCATGTGCCGTACCACGTAGGAACAAGTGCCTTTCGCGGCCCGGCCCACCCTTCGAAAGCTACAAGTCGTACTTCAGCTCCGCCAAAAACGTCCGCTGCGGATACGGATGGAAATTCCAGTACCGATAATTGTTCAGGTTATCGATCCCGACCGCCACACTCCACTGCGCATTCAGACGGTACGTTGCCCGCAAATCGGCCGTGAAATACTTGCTGGCTCCCTGGTAGGCAAATCCATTTGGGTCCGAGTTATCCAGGGTCGAGAACTGGTCCCCGCTGTAACGCGCCGCCAGGGTCAGCGCCAGCTTGTCACTCACGCGATAGCTTGCCACCCCCGTCGCCCGCCACTCCGGAATGCGCGGCTGGCGCTTGCCCACGCTGACCGGGAAATTGGCGTTGCGCTCGATCCGTGAATCGGTCCAGGTCAGGCTGGCATTCAGGTCCAACCCTGCCCAGCGCACGTCGCTCGCGCCATAGGCCAGCTCGACGCCTTTCGTGTCGATGCGTCCGACGTTCTGGACGTTCGTGACGTTTGGCGTGACCAGCACATTCGTCTGCGAATACAGAGCGTCGCGCGTGCGCTCGCCAAAGCTTGTCAAACGCAGCGTTCCGGCTTCGAACTTGCGCTCGGCCGTCAGCTCGCCGGTCCAGGAGCGCTCCGGCGCGAGATTCGGATCGTTGTTGATCAGGACGCCAACGCCGTTCACGCCACCCTGGTAGAGCTCGGAGACGGTCGGCATGCGCACCGCGCGGCCAACGGACGCCTTCAGGACCCAGTCGGGCGTGGCCTGCCAGGCCAGCGCCGCCTTCGGTGAGGCAAACGTCCCGTGCCGCTCCGGATGCGTCACGGTCCTGGTCGCATTCGACGTGCGTCCCTCGCTCGCCTCCCAGCGCTCCATGCGCAGTCCAAGCACGGCTTTCCAGCGCGGTGCGAAGCGCCAGGTGTCCTGCGCGTAAAGCGCCTGGATTTGCGTGCGGCCACCGAAGGCCGAGTTGCGCGCGCCTGCCCCGCCATCGATCCAGTGTGGCGTCGCATTTTCAATACTCGCCAGCTTGTAGGCTTCGCGCTGGTAGCCGAACTCGACGATGTGCGCCCCGCCCTGCCCCCGCGGGCGCCAGATTCCCTTGGCGGCGAAGGTATTCCAGCCGGTGCCGCTGCCATCGACGATGCGCCCTGCGCCGCCATTCAGTGCACCCGGCAGCGCCACCGTCGCGGCACGCAGGGTGTCTTCATCGTAGTCGTAGAGGCTGGCAGCCAGTTCCCAATCGAAGACGCCTTTCGTGTAACGCTTTACGGTCAGGCCATGCATCACGTGGCGCAGTCGTTCGTTGGAGACATTGAAATCGGTTTGGCCGAGCGTATAGGTCCGGCCGTCGATCGTGACCGGGCCGCTGTAGACCGACTGGCCGGCGCTATTGCTCAGGTAGCTGGCGGGCCGGCCTTCGGAATCGTTCCTCCACAGGCCCAGCACATACGTCGCACGCAAGGAAGGCGAGACATCGTAGGCGAGCTTGGCTTTCAGATGGTCCTGCACCGTCTGGTACTGGGTGGCGCTGCCGAGGATCAGCCAGTCACGGAAACTCCGGTCCTGTCCCGGCACGGCGCCGGTGACGCTGTCCGGGTTCACACTCGCCCCCCCGGCGCCAGGCAGCCGGGTAAGGAAAGTTTGTGGCTGGCCATCGCTGTCGTTGCGGCTGAGGTCGATGAACCAGGACCAGGCGCCCTCGCGATTGCCCAACGACACGCTGCCCTGCCGGCCATTGAAATGTTCGCGCGTGTTGTACAGCCGGAACGGCTGGTGCGACAGCGACAGCTTGGCGTGCGCTTCGAAACGGCGCGGCATGCGCGTAACGTAGTCGACCACGGCGCCGACAGAATTGCCGCCATACGCCGCCGAGAACGGTCCGTAGAGCACGTCGACGCGCTCGATTTCGCTGGGCGTGACCATCCCCCAGCGCGGCGCGAAGGTGGCGCCGTTGCCGAGGTAGTTCGACAGCAGGATGCCGTCGGCGTACACGGCCGAGCGCGCGCTGTTGCCGGTGCCCGAGGCCCGCGTTGACAGCACGGCGTGGTTGTAGTCGCCGATGTAGCGCTTGCGTACCAGCAGGCTCGGCAGGTATTTGAGGGCGTCTTCGGCGTCCGTCGCGTTGATCGTGCGGGCAATTTCCGCGGCGGTAATGCCTTCGATCGTGGTCGGGATCTGGGTCGGCAGCGAGGTCGGACGGTTGCCGGTCACGATGACGGTACCCATTTGCTTGACCGGGGCGTCCGTCAAGGTGGCTTCCTGCGCATCGGCAGTGGTGCTGAACGCGGCCAGGATGGTCAGCGCGAGTGAGGTTTTTGTCGGTTTCATCAGCGTTCCTGTTCGTACAATGCGAACGCAGCACATGCCGCTTGGCATGCGCTACAGTGTCAAAGGCAGATCAGGAAACGAGGGGCGGTCCGCGCGATTTACTCGCGGCCCAGTGAAAGGAGGGCTCGGAGGATTGGTAAAACAGGAAGGGGTGTACCGGGCTGCCCACGACAACGGGGACGGCCGGCGACTTTGGCAGCAGGCCAGGCGCGTGATGCCCGTCGGCGCAATACGGACAATGCTGGAACGGATCGGGCCCCAGGTCGGGGAGGCCCGCCGTTTTCACGTCTGCCGCGGTATGGCCAACTGCGCTACAAATCGGAAATTCGATCGCCGGCCCGCCGGCGCGCACAAAGGCGTGCGACAGCGTCGGCGCAAGCGCGCCGAACAGGAGCGCAAGCAAAGCGATCCAGGTGGCCAGCGCATGTCGAAAGAGCCGTGTCATGCACAAAGTATATAGAGAAAAACAGCCCGCGCACGGACCGCGGGCCGGCCCTCACTACAAGGATTACGCCGATTCCTTGAGCTGCTCCAGAATAGCCGGGTTTTCCAGCGTCGACACGTCCTGGGTGATCGTCTCGCCCTTGGCCAGCACGCGCAGCAGGCGGCGCATGATCTTGCCCGAACGCGTTTTCGGCAGGTTATCGCCGAAGCGGATTTCCTTCGGCTTGGCGATCGGACCGATCTCCTTGCCGACCCAGTTGCGCAATTCAAGCGCCAGTTTCTTCGCTTCCTCGCCCGTCGGACGCGGCCCCTTGAGCACGACAAAGGCGCAGATCGATTCGCCGGTGGTTTCGTCCGGCTTGCCGACCACGGCCGCTTCGGCGACCAAAGGATTCGCCACCAGCGCCGACTCGATTTCCATCGTGCCCATGCGGTGACCGGATACGTTCAGCACGTCGTCGATGCGGCCGGTGATGGTGAAATTACCCGTGTCCTTGTTCCGGATCGCACCGTCGCCAGCCAGGTAGTACTTGCCGCCCAGTTCTTCAGGGAAGTAGCTGGTACGGAAGCGTTCCGGATTGTTCCAGATGGTGCGGATCATCGACGGCCACGGACGTTTTACCACCAGGATTCCGCCCTGCCCGTTCGGCACGTCCGCGCCGGCCTCGTCGACGATGGCCGCCATGATGCCCGGCAAAGGCAAGGTGCACGAACCCGGCACCATCGGCGTGGCGCCCGGCAGCGGCGTGATCATGTGGCCGCCCGTTTCGGTCTGCCAGAAGGTATCGACGATCGGGCAGCGTTCCTGGCCGATATTCTTGTAGTACCACATCCAGGCTTCCGGATTGATCGGCTCGCCCACCGAACCGAGCAGGCGCAACGAGGACAGGTCGTAGTTCTTAGGATGAACTTTCTCGTCAACATCGGACGCCTTGATCAGCGAGCGGATCGCGGTCGGCGCAGTGTAGAAAATCGAGACTTTATGCTTGGCGATGGTGTCCCAGAAGCGGCCGGCGTTCGGGAAGGTTGGAATGCCCTCGAACACGATCTCGGTGGCGCCGACGGCCAGCGGCCCGTAGGTGATATAGCTGTGGCCGGTGACCCAGCCGATGTCGGCGGTGCACCAGAACACATCGCTTGGCTTGATGTCGAAGGTCCATTTCATCGTCAGCGCGGCCCACAGCAGGTAGCCGCCGGTCGAGTGCTGGACGCCCTTCGGCGTACCCGTCGAGCCCGAGGTGTAGAGGATGAACAGCGGATGCTCGGCGTCGACCCATTCCGGTTCGCACTCGGCAGACTGACTATCGACCAGTTCGTGCAGCCAGAGGTCGCGTCCTTCGCTCCAGGCGATGTTGCCGCCGGTGCGACGATAAACGATGACGTTACGGATGGTGTCGCAGCCGCCCAGCGCCAGTGCCTCGTCGACGATGGCTTTCAGGGGCAGCGACTTACCGCCGCGCTGTTGCTCGTCGGCGGTGATCACGGCCACGGCACCGGCATCGATGATGCGTTCCTGCAGCGACTTCGCGGAAAAGCCGCCGAACACGACCGAGTGGGTAGCGCCGATGCGGGCGCAGGCCTGCATCGCGGCAATGCCTTCGATCGACATCGACATATAGATGATGACGCGGTCGCCCTTCCCGATGCCGCGGCTTTTCAATCCGTTGGCGAACTTGCAGACGCGCGCATGCAACTCGCGGTAGGTGGCGCGCGTGACGGTGCCGTCGTCGGCCTCGAAGATGATCGCGGTCTTTTCGGCGTTGCCGTTCTGCAGATTGCGGTCGAGGCAATTGTACGAGGCGTTCAGTTGCCCATCGGCGAACCACTTATAAAATGGCGCGTTCGACTCGTCCAGGGTGCTGGTGAACGGCTTGTGCCAGTCGAGGTGTTCGCGCGCCAGGCGCGCCCAGAACCCTTCGTAATCGGTGGCTGCTTCGGCGCACAGCTTGTCGTAGGCGTCCATGCCGGCAATGGCGGCATTCGCGGTGAATGCCGGCGGCGGAGGGAACACGCGGTGCTCCTGCAAACCATGATTTTCCTGCTTGGTCTCGTTCTCGGCCATGTTCGTCTCCATCGTAGTAGTTTTGTCCAGACACCTTAGGTGCGTCCGCTTACTGAGCCCTTACATGCCCTGTGCATCGCACCTTCCCTATTCAGGTGTGATTTTACCAATGGCCGGTCATTGTGGCGCGGCCATCGGCAAGCGCGCGCCAGAGGTGTAAAATGATGGGCTGAATTTTGTCGGAACTCTGGAGTCGTACCTGATGGCGCAAAACCAACCCGCACGCGAGCCGCAAAAGCTTACCCCCCTGAACCGCCTGATTTTTTCGAGCCGCTGGCTGCAGCTGCCTCTGTACCTGGGCCTGATCCTGGCGCAATGTGTCTACGTTTTCCATTTCTGGGTCGAACTGAAAGACCTGATTGGCGCCGCCATGGGCAATGTCGCCTCGCTCGAGCATATCCTCGACGCCGTCACCGTTCCGGGCGCGGACCGTCCGACGAAGCTGACCGAAGTGACGATCATGCTGGTGGTGCTGGGACTGATCGACGTCGTCATGATCTCGAACCTGCTCATCATGGTCATCGTCGGCGGTTACGAGACGTTTGTGTCGCGCATGAATCTCGAAGGCCATCCGGACCAGCCGGAATGGCTGTCGCACGTGAATGCCTCGGTCCTGAAAACCAAGCTGGCCATGGCGATCATCGGCATCTCGTCGATCCACCTGTTGAAAACCTTCATCAACGCGGCGTCGTACAAGGACGAGACGATGATGTGGCAAACCATCATCCACTTCGCCTTCCTGCTGTCGGCCATGGCGATCGCCTATACCGACCGCATCGTCATGACGACGCATGCGGCAAAAAACCACTAATCCCTTTTCGCGAGAATTTCATGACTGTCATCAAGCAGGAAGACCTGATCGAATCGGTTGCAGCCGCGCTGCAGTACATCAGCTACTACCATCCGGCTGACTACATCCAGCATTTGGCGCGCGCCTACGAGGCCGAGCAAAGCCCGGCCGCGAAAGACGCGATCGCGCAGATCCTGACCAATTCGCGCATGTGCGCCGAAGGCAAGCGTCCGATCTGCCAGGACACCGGCATCGTCAACGTGTTCCTCAAGATCGGTATGGGCGTGCGCTTCGAAGGTTTTACAGGCACCGTCACCGACGCCGTCAACGAGGGCGTGCGCCGCGCGTACAACTTCGCCGACAACAAGCTGCGCGCCTCGATCGTGGCCGACCCGCATTTCGAGCGCAAGAACACCAAGGACAACACGCCGGCCGTGGTCCACATGGAACTGGTCGAAGGCCACACGGTCGACGTGAAAGTCGCAGCCAAGGGCGGCGGCTCGGAGAACAAGACCAAGTTCGTGATGCTCAATCCATCCGATTCGCTGGTCGACTGGGTCATGAAGACCGTGCCGCTGATGGGCGCCGGCTGGTGCCCACCAGGCATGCTTGGCATCGGCATCGGCGGCACTGCCGAAAAGGCGATGCTGATGGCCAAGGAATCGTTGATGGAAGACATCGACATGTACGAATTGAAGCAGCGCGGCCCGCAGAACAAGACGGAAGAGCTGCGTATCGAGTTGTGCGACAAGATCAATGCGCTCGGTATCGGCGCCCAGGGCCTGGGCGGTTTGACGACCGTGCTGGACGTCAAGATCAACATGTACCCGACCCACGCGGCATCGAAACCGGTGGCCATGATCCCGAACTGCGCGGCCACGCGCCACGCCCACTTCGTGCTGGACGGCTCGGGTCCTTCGTACATCGAACCGCCGGCGCTGTCGACCTGGCCTGACGTGCAGTGGACACCGGACACCGAAAAATCGAAGCGCGTCGACCTCAACACGCTGACGAAAGAAGAAGTCGCCTCCTGGAAACCGGGCCAGACCCTGCTCCTGAACGGCAAGATGCTGACCGGCCGCGACGCCGCCCACAAGCGCATCCAGGACATGCTGGCACGCGGCGAATCGCTGCCGGTCGACTTCACGAATCGCGTCATTTACTATGTCGGCCCGGTCGATCCGGTGCGCGACGAAGTCGTGGGTCCTGCCGGTCCGACGACGGCGACCCGCATGGACAAGTTCACCGACATGATGCTCGAGCAAACCGGCCTGATTTCGATGATCGGCAAGGCCGAGCGCGGCCCGATGGCGATCGAATCGATCCAGCGCCACAAGTCGGCCTACCTGATGGCGGTCGGCGGCTCGGCTTACCTGGTCTCAAAAGCGATCAAGTCGGCGAGGGTCGTCGGCTTCGAAGACCTGGGCATGGAAGCGATCTACGAGTTCGACGTTCAGGACATGCCGGTAACGGTGGCGGTCGATTCGACCGGTACCTCGGTGCACAACACCGGTCCGAAGGAATGGGCGGCGAAGATCGAATCGCTGAAGGGCATTCCAATCAACGCAATGTAAATCCACACTCCACATGTCCCCCGACGCCCCCATCGGCATCTTCGACTCCGGCGTCGGCGGCCTGTCCGTCCTGCGCCATATCCGCGCGCAACTGCCCCACGAGCACCTGATGTATTTCGCCGATTCCGGCTTCGCCCCCTACGGCGCGAAACCGGAACAGCTGGTGGTCGAGCGTGTGCTCGCAATCGGCGATTTTTTTGTCCGGCATGGTGCAAAGGCGATTGTCGTGGCCTGCAACACGGCCACCGTCGCCGCGATTGCCGTGCTGCGCGAGCGCTATCCAGCCATGCCGATCGTGGGCGTCGAACCGGGACTCAAACCGGCTGCGGCCGCTTCGCGCAGCAACACCGTCGGGGTACTCGCGACCGAAGTGACGCTCGGCGGTAAAAAGTTCCTGCTGCTGCGCGACCAGATCGCGCAAAGCACCGGCGCACGCTTCCTGCTCCAGCATTGTCACGGCCTGGTGGACCAGATCGAACTGGGCGAACTGGACTCCGATGCCACGACCAGCCTGCTGCGCCGTTATATCGAACCCCTGCTGGCACAAGGCGCCGACACGCTGGTACTCGGCTGCACCCACTATCCGCTGGTGCAAGCCGCGATCGAGCGCGTGATCGCGGGGAGTAGCTCCCGCCCTGTCACCCTGATCGACACCGGCGAGGCAGTGGCGCGCCACCTGGCGCGGCTACTGGCGGCGAGCGGCATCGCGCGCACGACAAGCGACGTCCCTGCCCGCCTCGACGGCTACACGAGCGCCAGCGCGACTGCGCTCTCGTCTGCCTTTTCCGCCCTGCTCGGCCTCGATCCGCCCACGCACGCGGTCCTTGCAGATCCTGCCGGCGCCATGTTGACCGGGTAGAACAAATAGATTTGCCAGTTTGCTTTGAAGTTTGTATAATCTTGCTCTGTCTCGGCAATGCAGAGATGGAAAGCAAGACAGTGGTGGCTGTAGCTCAGTTGGTAGAGTCCAGGATTGTGATTCCTGTTGTCGTGGGTTCGAGCCCCATCAGCCACCCCAAGAATTCAGCAGTAAAAAGAAAGGGTTACATGCTTCGGCGTGTAACCCTTTTTTCATTCCCGCGCAGTTTTCATCAACAGCTCCCCTGCCCACCCCCCACATGCAAAAAACCCGCCATTGGCGGGTTTTTACACGTGACAGCTTTTCCCGCCAGCCTCGCCCACGCTATCTGCGTGGTGCGCGCCGGGTATCTGGCCAGCCGATCAGATCACGCAGATGTTTCCAGCTTTTTCGCCTTTAGGGCCGGTCGAGCGCTCGAACGAGACGCGCTGGTTTTCCGACAGGCTTTTGAAACCCTGCGATTGAATGTCCTGGAAATGGGCGAACAGATCGTCGCCGCCTGCGTCAGGCGTAATGAAGCCGAAGCCTTTTGCATCGTTGAACCATTTTACTGTGCCGGTTTGAGTAGTCATTTACATTCCTTTAGATTTGCATGGGGCATGAGTGCCCGAAATGCACTTTCGACCAAGAGAGGGTGTAACGGGAGGGAATCAAACGGGACCGCCGAAAGGCGAGACAGGAAAGAAAGACCAACAATAACAACGACTTGACGTAGTGCGAGGCAGAAGATACAGCACTTTCGGGAATTGTCCTAATAATTTTCAATCTAATTGGAACCGGGCTGCTGTGTGTGAATACGCATCAGTGCAGGCAATGGCTGTTATCATCGAAAACCGGTTGGACGAAAATATCGCGGAATCGGGGAATATAAGGTACGAATATCATGACAGAGCAACGATTAGGCAACTTCATACACGACAATATGGAGTCGATTCTGCAGGCATGGGAGGATTTTGCACGCACCATCGAGCCGCCGGCACTGACCATGGATGACGCCGAACTGCGTGACCATGCCCGCCAGATGCTGCTTGCAATCGCATCCGACCTGGGCACGCCGCAATCGACGCAGGAGAGCACCAACAAGTCGAAAGGCCTCGGCAAGCGCGGACCGGATGATACGGCTGCCGAAACGCACGCCGAAGCGCGCCTGCTGTCGGGATATACCGTGGTCCAGCTGGTATCGGAATACCGCGCCCTGCGCGCGAGCGTGCTGACACTCTGGGCTGCCGACATCGGCGAAGCCCGGGCCGCGCACATCATCGACGTGACACGCTTCAACGAGGCGATCGACCAGGCCCTGGCCGAATCGGTGGGGCGCTACGAATACATGGTCAGGCAATCGCAGAACATGTTCCTGGCGATCCTTGGCCACGACTTGCGCAACCCGCTGGGCACGGTGGTGACCGGATCGAGCTTCATGATGCAGGCAATCGATATCCCGCCGCGCTACATCCTGGTTGCCACCCGCATGTTCAACAGCGCCAAGCGCATGAGCAAGCTGATCAATGACCTGATCGATTTCACGCGCACCCACCTCGGCCACGGCATTCCGATCCGGGTCAAGCAGAGCAGCATCGTGGCCGTGTGCGAAGAGGTCGTGAACGAACTGCGCACTTACCACCCCGAGCAGTTGATCGACCTGCACGTGCCACCCCACCTGGACGCCATTTTCGACGACAGCCGCATCGCCCAGGTGTTATCTAACCTGATCGGCAACGCTATCCAGTACGGCAACCGCGAGGTGCCGGTAACAGTACGGGTGACCAGTACCGAGGCCGACATCGTCATTGCGGTGAATAACCGCGGTAAAGCGATTGCACCCGACAGGATAGTGAGCGTGTTCGATCCGATGGTGCGCATCGCCGCGAACGTCAACAGCGACTCCATCGAACGCACCAGCCTTGGGATCGGCCTCTACATTTCGCGCGAGATCGTGCACGCGCACGGCGGAAAGGTCAAGCTGGTGTCGAATGAAGATGACGGGACGACCTTCACGCTGACGATGCCGTCCATGCCGAAGGGCTTTCAGGGCGCCTCCGATACCGCATCCGGCGGCTAGACGCCGAACTGCCACGCAGTCAGGTACCTGGCGCCGGCAAAAAAAAGGCCACCATCGGTGGCCTTCCTCATGTCAGGCGCCGGCTTTCGCCAGCGCCTCCCGATCAATAACGGTTCGGATTGTCCGGACGCGCGTCGTTACGGTTGCGCACGCCATCGCCATCGCGGTCGCGGTTCGGGCGGTCGGCGTAGTTCGGGATGCCATCGCGGTCACGGTCGCCGTTTGGACCGCGCTGCCAGCCGCCGCGCTCCATCACCCAGCCGCCGCGGTCACGGCGCCATTCAGGGCGAGCGTAGACGTAGCCGGCACGAACCCTCTCGTAGCGGCCGCCAACCCAAGTGTAGCGACGGCCGGTCCAGTTCCAGTAACCAGGCACCCACACATGGCCTCGGCGTGCTGCCGGGACTGCTTCGCGGCGCAGCGCAGGCGGCGCCTTCTGCACGACGATGACCTCGGTTCGGGTGTGCTGTGCTTGAGCGACCGGAGCGAAGGCGGCGGTGCTGATGATGGCAGCTGCGACAGTGAAGAGGATTCTTTTCATGGTAGTGCTCCTTTTGGTTCGGTGTGAGATCACTATAGCTAAAGTTTCCGGCGCACAGTAGAACTGATGCAAGTGCTTACAATCGATACGTTTTAGCAAGACCCATTTCCGGCGTCAGGGGCACCTTCCTGCAGCGGGCGCGACCGTCGACAAAAAAAATTCGTGCAAAAAAACGGCCACCTCGAGGGTGGCCATCGTCGATGTCAGGGGCCGGACCGTGCCGGCACTATTCGATCAGTTGCGGTTGGCGTTGTTCGGGCGTGCATCGTCACGGTTGCGGACGCCATCGCCATCGCGGTCGCCACGCTGCCAGCCGCCGCGCTCGAGGACCCAGCCGCCGCCGTTACGGCGCCATTCAGGACGGGCGTAGACGTAGCCGGTACGGACTTTCTCGTAGTGGCCGCCAACCCAGGTATAGCGGCGGCCAGTCCAGTTCCAGTAGCCCGGCGCCCATTCATAGCCGCGGCGTGCTGCAGGGACCGCTTCGCGGCGCAGTGCCGGCGGCGCCTTCTTGACGACGATTACCTCGGTGCGGGTGTGTTGTTGTGCTTGTGCTACCGGGGCGAAAGTGGCGGTGCTGATCACGGCAGCGACGACAGTAAAGAGGATTCGTTTCATGGTAGTGCTCCTTTCGGTTCGGTGTGAAACCACTATAGCCAGACGCTCCACCGCACAGTTGAATTGATGCAAGTGCTTACATGCGATACATTTCGCAAGAATGCATTTCATAAAAAAAACAGCCGGCACAAGGCCGGCTATTGTTCATGCTGACGCTGATGATTAGTCGAGCTTCCATGCGTAGTCGACCTTGGCCCAGGTCTGGGCTGGCGAACCGTCTTTCATGCCCGGCTTGAACTTGCAGGCCGTCAGGCCTTTCTGGGCTGCCTTGTCGAGGCCTTTGAAGCCGCTCGACTTGTCCAGCTTCGAATCGGCAACGCTGCCGTCGGCGTTGACCAGGAACGACATCGTGGTCGTGCCCTGCTCTTCGTTCATCAGCGAGGCTTTCGGGTAGTCGACCTTGCACTTCGACGGGTCGAACGAGGCTGGGGTTTCAGCGGCGAACGCCGAGCCGGCGAAGACGGTGAAAGCGAAGGCTGCGATGGCGCTGAAGGTAGTTTTTTTCATGATTGTCGTTCCTGTTTAGTTGGTGTTAATCTGCCGCTGACTGCGTGCGGTCTTTCAGTGAGTCCGGCGGTTTGCCGTCATTTAAAATTCTTCCCAATCGTCGGTGCCTGGGGTCACAGCTGCCTTCTTCGGCTTGGCCGGTGCCGCCGCGGCGGCGCTGCTCTTGATGGCAGGACGTGCGGGACGTGGTGCAGGGGTCCGCACCGCCGGCAGGGTTGCTACCGGTGCTTTCGGTACTGCTGCTGGTGCTGCCAGCGCCGGTTCGATCGTGTGCTCTTCGCCTTCGACCAGGCGGAAGATGCTCACCACGCGGCTCAGTTCGCCCGCCTGGTCCTGCAGGCTCTGGGCTGCTGCCGCCGCCTCTTCGACGAGGGCCGCATTTTGCTGGGTCATGCTGTCCATCTCGATGATCGACATATTCACCTGCTCGATGCCGGCGCTCTGCTCGGCGCTGGCGTTGGCGATCTCGCCCATGATGTCGGTGACGCGCTTGACGCTGGCCACCACTTCGTCCATCGTCACGCCGGCCTGGCCGACCAGCTTGCTGCCGCGCTCGACCTTCTCGACCGAGTCGCCGATCAGGGTCTTGATTTCCTTGGCGGCCGCTGCCGAACGCTGCGCCAGGTTACGCACTTCGGAAGCCACGACCGCGAAACCACGGCCCTGCTCGCCGGCACGTGCCGCTTCCACCGCGGCGTTCAGCGCCAGGATGTTGGTCTGGAACGCGATGCCGTCGATGACGCCGATGATGTCGGCGATCTTGCTGGCCGAGCTGTTGATCTCGCCCATCGTGCCGACCACTTGCGACACCACGTCGCCGCCCTTGCGGGCCACGTCCGAGGCGCTGGCCGCGAGGTGGTTCGCTTCACGGGCGTGTTCGGCATTCTGCTTGACGGTCGTCGTCAGGGTTTCCATCGCCGAAGCGGTCTTTTCGAGCGAGCTGGCCTGCAGTTCGGTACGCGACGACAGGTCGAGGTTGCCGGCTGCGATTTCACGCGAGGCGGTGCCGATGGTCTCGGTGCCGCGGCGCACCTGGCCGACGATGCCGACCAGGCTGTTGCGCATTTCGTTCATCTCGGCCAGCAGGCTGCCGCGTTCGGCGGTACTGGTGTCGATGGCAATGGCCAGGTCGCCATGGGCGATGCTGGTGGCGATCCTCGCCGTGTAGTCCGGCTCGCCGCCGAGCTGCTTGATCAGGCCGCGGGTGATCACCACGGCAGCGGCCATGCCGATGGCAAGGGCGGCAATCAGCATGCCCACCATGAAGTTACGGGTGCTGGCAAAAGCGGACTCGGCATCCTTTTGACTCTGGGCGCTCTGCGTGTCTTCCAGGGTCACCAGCTTGTCGAGCGCTTCGGTCCACTTCTTCTGGACCGGACGCACTTCCTTGACCATGACGCGGGTAGCGCTCATGGCGTCGTTGGCCAAATACAGCTCGGACGCCTTGGCAATCGCCGGCATGGCGGCGGCTTCATGGCTCTTGATCTCGGCGAGCAGGGACTTTTCTGCGGCGGTGCCGGCTGTGGCGAAGATGGCGCTCAGTTTCTTCTGCGCTTCGTCGTACTTGGCGGTTTGTTCCTTGAAGCGCTTGAGTTCCGGCTCCATCTCGGTGGCATCGGTCATCAGGGTCAGCACGCGCAGCGACGCCAGGCGGTCATGGACGTTGTTGCGCATCTCGATGACGGCGCGGCTCGACACATTGTTGACGCTGACCACGTGGTCGAGGCGGTCCTGGATCTGCGCCATGCGCATGATGCCAACCCCGGTGACCGCAACGAGCAGCACCAGCACCAGGGCGAAGCCCAGTCCCAAGCGCATCCCGACTTTCATCTTCGATAAATTCATTTCGCCTTCCTGTCTGTTGATCAGATTTGCTTCGGTGCTGCATCGTCGGAGATTCCGTCGTCGAAATTATGGATTGGGTCTTGCTGCAGAGCAAGCCCTGGGTCGATTTGTCTACACAATTTGCCGTTTCCGTGTAGTAAATTTCCTACACGCAATAAGAAAAGGCACGAGCGTTCTTGTCGTTGTGATTAGAGGTAGTGAAGACGGGCAAGCCAAATGGCTTCCACGGCAAGGGCGCAGGCACCAGCCTGGGAATTAGGTCATGCGGAAGGAAAGACGCGAGAAGGCAGGCGGCCGCTGGCGGGCCCCTGCCGATGTGCATTACATGCTGCGGATCTGTGCAGCCGCCTCGAGCAGCAGATGTGGGTCGGCCGTGGCCAGCTTTTTCGGGTCCGACAGCATCTGGCGAAACGCGCGCGCGCCGGGCAAACCGGCGGTCAGGCCCAGCATGTGGCGCGTGATGCTGTTGAGCTTGAGACCAAACCCGCCGTATTGCGCCAGCTGGGCAGTGATATACGGCACCATCGCCGCCAGCACTTCTGCGCGCGTTTTTGGGGCTGCCGTATCGCCGTAGAAGCGCGCGTCCCAGTGCGCCATCAAATACGGGTTGTGATAGGCCTCGCGGCCGAGCATGACGCCATCGAGGTGCTGCAGGTGCAGCGCGATCTCATCGTCGGTCTTGACGCCGCCGTTGATGATGATTTCCAGGTCCGGAAACTCGCGTTTGAGCTGGTAGGCGACTTCATAGCGCAGCGGCGGGATCTCGCGGTTTTCCTTGGGCGAGAGACCCTTGAGGATGGCATTGCGGGCATGGACGATGAAGGTGCGGCAGCCGGCATCGGCAATCGTGCCGACGAAATCGCGCACGAAACCGTATTCCTCGTTCTTGTCGATACCGATCCGGTGCTTGACGGTGACGTCGATCGAGACCGCATCGCGCATCGCCTTGACGCAGTCGGCCACCAGTTGCGGCTCGCTCATCAGGCAAGCGCCGAAGGCACCGCGCTGCACCCGCTCGGACGGGCAGCCGCAGTTCAGATTGATCTCGTCATAGCCCCACTCCTGACCCAGCTTCGCGCTTTTCGCCAGGTCCGCCGGTTCGCTGCCACCGAGCTGCAGCGCGATCGGATGCTCGATCTCGTCGAAGCGCAGGTGGCGCGCGACGTCGCCGTACACCAGGGCGCCGGTGGTCACCATCTCGGTGTACAGCCAGGTGTGGCGCGTGATCTGGCGGTGGAAGACGCGGCAGTGGCGGTCGGTCCAGTCCATCATCGGGGCAACAGATAATCGACGGCCCTTGTAAATATTTTTTTCCCCTGTGTTCTCACAGGAGAAACCCATTTTTTCTTGCTTCTGATCAGTCATCTTGAATCACTATTTATCATGGTGTGTCACTGTACGGGCGCCACAAAAAATGCCACACTTTGCCCTACGATCTCAGCCTAATTCCGCTGGCTGAGCGCCCTACTTGAACATGGAGAACACGTGGCATCATTCCAACGAATCGGCGAAAAATGGCAGGCTCGCATACGTAAGAAAGGCTTCCCATCCACTTCCGAAAACTTCGACACCAAGAAGGAGGCCGAGAAGTGGGCGGCTAAAACCGAAACGGAAATGAATGAAAAGCTATTCAAAGACAAGCGTGCCATGAAAGATCTCACGGTTGGCAAGCTGGTTGATGAATACTTCGGTAAAGAAACCACTGCTAAGCCATTCGGTGATACCAAGAAAGCGAACCTGAACCGCATTAAGCGCATGCTCGGCTCAGTGCTGCTCACAGCCCTAAAATATGACCGCCTCGTCTTCTTTGTCAGCGATCGTGCAAAGGAAGGAGCTGGCGGCGTTACCATCGGCATGGACATCGCTGAACTAGCTGCAGTCATCCGCGCTGGTCGCAAGCGACACAAGTACGATTTTGACATCGCTGTCTTCAGTGAAATCCGCGAGCACCTGTCTGACTTGGGTCTCGAGACTAAGTCACATTGGCGAGATAGGCGTCCTACTGAAGAAGAACTCAACGCGATCAAGAAGCACTTCAACGAGAAGACACGCCAGAAGATCCCAATGTCCGACATCATCGACTTCGCAGTAGCAACAACGATGCGTGCGTCGGAAATTACCAGCATCAGGTGGTCAGACGTCGACTTCGACAAAAGGACCGTCATTATACGTGACAGGAAGCACCCTACGAAGAAGAAGGGCAATCATCAAAAGGTGCCGCTCTTGCCCCAGGCTTGGGCGATTCTAAACAGGCAACCACGCACGAGTGATAAGGTCTTCCCCTATGACGTTAACACGATCTCTACGATCTTCCCGCGCGCTGTACAAGCATGTGGCATCGAAAACCTGCATTTCCACGACCTTCGCCATGAGGGTACGTCTAAGCTGTTCGAGATAGGGTACGACATCCCACGCGTCGCTATCTTCACCGGCCACAATGACTGGAAGATGCTTTCTCGGTATGTTCAGCTTCGCGCCGAGGACCTACACCCTGATGAGGACGGAAACCTGCCTTGGTTACGCCTTGTCAGGAAGCCAGAGCAGTTCGCTAGAGCAGCCTAACTATTGGATCTACAACAATGAAGCAAGAGCTCGACGCACTGCTGTGCCAGCGCTATCCGAAGATCTTCGCCGACTGCCAACGCACGATGTGCAACGACGGCTGGTTCGATCTGCTAGACATGCTGTGTGAGCGCCTTCAATTCTGGACGGACCACAACGGTGCACCGCAAGTTGTCGTCTCTCAGGTGAAGGAGAAGTGGGGAGAGCTCTCTTTTTATGGTCACGGAGGTGACCAGGAACAGAACGGGATGATCACGATGGCTGAGGCCATGTCCGCCCGTATTTGCGAATGCTGCGGCGGGCCGGGGGCAATTTTGGTAAGTGGAGAAACTTACTTATCTCGCTGCGGAGAACATGCGCCGAAGGGAGCAAGAGTTGCCCCCGAGTAACTACTATAATGGGCTATAGAAAACTATAATTGACTGTAATGCTACCCGACCAGTCGTGGGTCGGGTCCTTTTCCGATGAAGAAGCGCATCAGCTGACGCATCACCACAGCTTGCGACTCGCCTGTAGCGCCTACAGCAGCTTCAAAAGCCTGACGCAGATCCTCATCAACCCTTACAGTGACAACGGCCTTCTCGGCCTTTTTGCTCATTTTTCGGGCAGTGCTGTGATAGCACAGCAACCCGTTCCCAACGCGTACCGCGTGCTCCAGCGAACCATGCCGGTACAGCGAAACCAGCTCTGAATCTTGTCCGTCAATCTGCTCCATGACAACCATCTCGAAGATCTCAGCTGGCGAACGCAAGCTGTCATATGCTATCTCTGCATAAATTGTGCGACCTTCCAGCCGGTTACAGAAGCTCAGGAGCAGCGCAGGACTGGGGTGGATGCGATAGTTCATGCCTTTCGTCAGCAGTCCTACATTGACGAGTCGTTGTAATTCCAAGTCTGGAAACGTAATCATGGAACCCATCAAAACCCCTTTTTGTCATTGCGTTACGCGCTTGTACACAAACTGATAGACCTCAGTAGGCGCGCCAGGCAGTTCGTGGTCAAACAACTCTAGGTATTTCTTTGCCATCAACTCTGCGAAGTCTTTATCAGTGAACGACTTCTCGAGTAGATGCAACCGACTTCCTTGGGGCCTAGCATGCAGCACGCACAAAGTGTAGCTGTCATCTGTGCAGCGAAAGATGCTAGCAGAGAGGTACTGGCCTCTCTCGCTGAAAACCGGTGGAACAATGACTTCGACAGAATTAGCTTCCTCAGCTTCTGATCGATCGGCATCTATTGTGCGAACTACCTGTTCCGGAACGCGAGCACTCTCAACAGCCTGACGCGGTTCAGCTTCTCCTAAGATCCGTGGCACTACGATGAAGAAACGATACGCTGCTTCTGCGATATCAAAAGCCTCTGCAATGTAAGAGAATGTCTTCCGCCAAGTTTCGTCGCGATAAAACACTTCGAGCTCAAAATCCACATCGGCGCTGATCTTATATCGAAACTCACACTCTTTGACTGCGCACTCGTACGTCTGAAAAGTACCATCAAGCACCGCGTCCATCAACTCCCGGCGATCAGTAAGATAGCGAGCGTTTTCATCGTAGGAGTAAATTCGCTGCGGTGGGAAGTCTTCTGACAGCTCTTCCAAGAATTCTTCACGGGCCATGACATCTCCTGCCAAAGTAACAATACACTAATGTTACCTCTGCAGCGCGCCCGCAAAAAGCGAATTTTCCAGAAATTAGATTTATCGCACTTTCCGCAACCATCCCCGGAAAGCGTATTTTAATGCTCGTGCGTCATGGAGTGCGTGATGCTCGGCCTGTTTATGCTTGACGTGCCACTCATACTGCCGCAGCTTATTAACGTAATTCGTTCCTAAGTTTCGGAACACAAGTCCATTTGGGGTGTCCTTCTCAAAGATTTGCCTAAGCATCGCGCGATCGTACTCAGAGTCATAGCAAATTAAAATTGGCGCATCCTGCCGCACTGTCTCGATCCACAAACACAGCGCCTCTTTCAACTCCGCCAAAGAATAGCGCTTATTTTGATTTAGAAGCGGCAGTACCGTCGCGCGCACAAAGTCACTGCACTCATCAATGGGATATTCCACTTCCGCATAAAATTCCTCGCCGCTCTGAGCTACAACTCCAATGCTGATCAGTTTGGGATTTTTGAAACCCGTAAATTCTGAATCGAAGAAAAGTTGTTGCGTCAAAGTAACACCTCCATAGCAGAAATTCGTTGCTGGTATGGGTATTAGACTACCCTTTTTCGTCAAAATGCAACCTGCACTATCCTTTTTATTATCTTCGAGCTCGTCCGAAGATGCCATGAAAATGCGAAAATATCTTTGTGCCCCCATCCCTCCGGGAACTCGCCGGCTAATTCGTTTTAATATAGATCTACACAGTTTGAATACTGATGAAAAATCCCACAACATAGGAGCCGATCATGGGACACAACGAATTTGACGAACTTGCATTTTTCTACTACACGTTGCAGGCGATGAATCATTTAGACGAAATACCGATCGCTTCGCTTGAGGAGCTAGATATCGACATGCTGCAACGTCTTTCAAAAGCAGCGCACTTTGATGGAATCATGGTTACGCTAGCAGTCGACTCCTACGATAAAAACTTAATTGTTGGAGCATTTGCACCAGACAGGCGATCGAAACCCCTCCTACCGTTCGCTGAGTCTCCTGATTCTGCAATCTATATCAGTAATGTCGCTGACATTGATGAAGTAATCAAGAAGCTGAAGCAGATGTCCGAGCGCTACTCGACTTCAAATCCACCGATATTTCAGAAATACAATGACGAGGACGGCCCAGGAGGCGACATTCATACGGTGACTGTCGAAGAATACTTACATGGCAATCTACAAGCTAAGCACAAGCACGAAATCTTTATGCGAGACATCGGCATGCACCACACAGTGATACCATTAGGTTACAAGAAACCCACAAAATTAAAATTAATTAAATAAAGGAGTCTCAAATGAAAAACCTATTTGCTGCCCCCATTCGCTGAACAACTTTTGAATGCTCAGCGGAGCGTGAGATACTTCTCTACAGGAACGCTGAGAGCCGCTCTACTGTCATCCTGATCGCCAGCGCATTCGTTGTTGTCGGCCTACTCATCGCTGGCGTTGCTTACGCTGCTTCGGGTCCGAAATTATCCGTCGCCATTGGTTCTTTCGCAAACGGAAAGGTTGCGCTCAACCTTCCGTGACCGGTTGCTGGATGCAGCCGCCCCCGCATGATGTCCGTGTGCGTTGGATTTCGACAACGGGAGATAGCGGACCCGGTTTGCTCGATGGCGATCACTATTCGATGTCGAGCGTCGCGACGAACCATAGCGAGATCCACTAAATCAATTTTAAACTTAGAGGATATCTCAAGATATCCTCTCTTGAACGGACAGAACCATGTAAGTCTGGGTACAATCTTGACTTTCGTGTTCGAAATACACAAGAGTAACTTTATGGAAAGCAAGCAACTAAAGCAGCTGCTGGAATTATCTTTAGATCCTTCTCCTCAGGAGAAACTCAGTTTCATCGACGGAGATGCGATATATCCGCTGCCAATCATGCCAATGAGGAAGACCTTAGGGCAACACTGCGGCACGAACTCCTCGGCCACTTTGGGATCATTACTTGCAATTATGCGGAAAAAAGAGCCATGTCAGCGCTGCGTCGTGAAATCATTTTATTTCCAGTTCAGCTCAGTGAGAAGGAGTTCGCCTCAATGTATTTTTCCATCAGTATGCGAACGACCACTGACTTGGAGTGGCCTCTTTCTCTGCACTTCTTGCTGAAACTCTTTTGCATCTCAGCATCGAGACGAAGCGAAAACACCTTGTTCTTATTCTGCTTTTGATCCAGCACTTTCCTGTCCATGCGAGAGAAAAGCCGACTGCCGTTTGTTAGCATGAAGTAACGCTCCTCTTCTTCTTCCTCGATCGCGGCCTGCATTACTTGCCTTAGCACACGCAAATCTGGATGAGCGTATTTATCACCGCAATTAATTACACGACCGTGCTGGTCTGCCGCAGTCATTTCTAAAAGGTAGCCGTGAAGCTCGGCGTCCTCATCGACCATTTCTAAAATAACGAAACGATAATCCGTTCCGTGCAATCGAATAACCTCGTTTGATACTTCGCGCTTCGTATTCCACATCATGATCTCCTAAAAGTGAATGTGCAAATATTGTACACACACTTTCTTATCACTTTATCGAAACCCGCTTGACGAATAATAATTCTTGTTTCCCCTTTGATTTTCGCAAAGATACAACGATTTCTAATATAAACCGCTTTCTCGGATCCAGGCTTGCAAGGCTCTTAGCTGCTCCGATAGTTCACCCCCGCTCTTTGCCATCGCATATAAGCGCTCTTCTGTTATTTCGGGAATGCGTTCTGGAACTGCTCTAGATCGTGCTATTCCGAGGAGTTTGCACGCAGCATTTACCTAGCCGGCACACTGCTGGATTGCCTCGCGGGCTGCATCTAAATCCGATTCATTTATACGTCGTGGCATATTGCACTTACATAAGATATATAGAATCTATCTTGCATCCCACTTTAAAATGTCGACCCGCTATAACGACAAAAACGCACGTTTTTTGATTGAATTATGTTTATCTAAGCTTTGTAGCCTTTTGGAGCTGGTTTTGGGAGAGAAGATAATTTACTACCGACTTTCCCTTTATCTCTCTCCCCTCCCCTTGCCTTTTCTCTTTCTCTCAGCTCTTCTACAGCTTGGCGAGCAAAGATACGAGAAAAACTGAAATCGCCAATGAATTCAAGCTTTTTCACTGCATCCTTCAACCAGTTATAGGCAGAACTAAACTTAGCCTTTAATAGTTCTATTTCTTGCTTCGCTGCAGCGAGGGCCGTTCGAGTAGTCCGCAGTTCCTCTTTTAGCTTGACGTTCTCTTTGAACACTCTGATAGCAACACGCTCGTCACCTTTCAACAATGCGTCAATAGTGCGCTTCTTTTCTTCCGCAGCTATCTTTGCCGCCTCCATCAGCCGCTGAGCCTCGATACGAGACCGCTCCCTTGCTTCTTCGATCATCTGTCGTCCGGCCTCCTCGGCTTCTGTTTCGACCTGAGCAGCCTTGCGCGCCATCTCTAGGTTCGAGACTCGGCGCTCCTCCAGGGCTGCTATGAGTTCGTCGTCAGCCTTGTCCCTAAGCTTCTCCGCAGCCAAACGATCAGCCTCCGCTTTACGCTCATTTCGCTGCCTTATTGCTTCAGCGTGGCTGAGCTTTTCGACCTGAGGACCAAGCCTAGCTAATGCAAAATATTTTCCGACTTTATTATGGAAATCATCTTGATAACCTTTCATCGCGTCGATATATGCTTTACCCGTACTTGCGCCTTTTGTGAACGCTTTGCCCTTTTTGTCGACCGCATTTTTCCCGACTTCTTCGATTTTATTTCGGCGGGTCGTTCGGCTTTCTCCATACCCTTCATGCACTGCGCCAAAACTTTCACCTTTTGTTGGGACTGCGTAATAATGTACATGCGGATGTGCCTCATCCGTTGCATGCTCGACAACTAACTTGAGTCGTTCGCCGTATTTCTTCTTAAGCCATGCTAGGGACGCATCCCTAAAAGCAGGCCAGTCATCCATCCGCTCTCTCGGAAATGAAATAACTCCGTTAGCCATCACTGGCGAATTTTTCTGATGCGCACGGCCAGTGACTTCTTTTACGGATCTTGCCCACTCGTCCGCTAAGTCAGCGACTTTGAGCGGATTTTCGCGAATTTCGTCATTGCATGCATAAAGGATTCCAGGTGGCTCCGGCTTTAAGACGTGAGGGATGTGCTCTTCAATCCTGAGCGCTTCTGAGAGAAGATCAGTAACCGACCACGCAACGGCTTTCACCGGCCTGTTTCCGACGATGATCGTGCTCTTCTTCTCTATCTGTATTCGGGCTGACCAGTCTTTGTGAATAAATTGGTAACCGGTAACTACCTCTCCTGTTGGGTCTGCCATGTATTTCTCCTAGTTAATAGAAGTTATTATTTTTATACTTACTAGGGTATCTTATCATGCCAAAAATGCCATGTTCCCGGCTTTCTTACTTTTCCCTAAAGATTCTAGTAACAGACTAGACACTTCCCCTAAAGGGAAAGTGTCGTCTGCCCCTAAAGGGGTTACGCTCCATAAATGGAGCTGCGCTTGCCGGGGCATCGCTCGCCGTGCGGGCTAAAGCAACGTCCGAGGCCCATGCGCACCTGGCCTATTATGGGCATTGCCGTTGTGTGCTGCTAGTGCATTCGCGGTGCGTTCTTCGCACCGGGAACGCACTGAATACGCACTGTTGGATTCGGACCGGATGCTGAAGTGTGTTGGTGGTGAGGACCGGGTGTGTTGGCGATGTGGTTTCCGCACTGAGGGCGAAAAACCGGTATTCCAGGTGAGGGGCGAGTGGAAAGATGGTTTGCTATCCGCACACTCAGAGAAGGCAGCCCTAGGAGTGCGGAAAGCGGGGCAAATAAGTTTGTAATTTCCGAGTAACAGGTTACCCCAAAAGCACGCGTAGCCGCGTGATAAGGCGTTCTCGTACCTACAAGCGACTTTTCAAAAGGCACAGTCGGCATCTGTGCCCTCAGCTCACACTGTGTAAAAACGTAAGACCAAGGCGCCATGTGCCGTGGTAGACCGGTCGAAAGCCTGCTGTAGCTTTTTCCCGAAGCGCCAACAGTAACGAATGCTCAGCGCCCAATCAAGCGCCTCGGCGATCAGTTTCAAAGTGTATAGCCAAGCCACTCAACGGCGGACAAGTCGGACCAGAGAATTATGAGACGCCGGCGGTATCATCGCCAGCGCCGGCACGAACCAGGACTGGGAGCGGGTCGGCCGGACGCCAAGCCCGAAGCGGGTCGGGAGCGGACCGACAGGGATGTGTTCGCCCAGGCGGGGTCTCAGGTGTCCGCGACAGGTCGATGTCGCGGATGACGAAATAGACATGGCGCGGCGCCCGGCGCTAGAGAGCGCTACGGCCCGCTGCGCCTGCATCTGTGAATGACTACTCAGGTTACCCTATTGGATCTGAAGTCGGCCTAAAGCAGACCTGGCGGTTGGCGAGACAAGGAGTGGTCTCACATGTCTCAAAGGCAGGCTTGGCTATTCGATCTAGCTGAAGCGAACGATTGCAAGACCACGTGACTTGCCCGCCTCATGCAGAGAATATAGCTGGACGGGCTAATTCCTCACTCCCAAGTGAATGGTCTCGGCTGTCTTCTGGGCACTCTCGCCAACTCCTCGATAGAGAGGGGGACCGCTTTGTCGATAGATACGAGTTTTGTATTTGCCGGCAGGTTGTAATAGCCCCACCGAGCTTCGTCAGACAAATGATTCATTGCAAGCATGCGTAACTTGTTAGCATTGAGCGATTCCACTGTAGCGAGCACTGAGGAAGCAACGTGCGGGAAACAAAGAAAAAGAGCTCCCCGCCCGCTCTGGACTTCGCGGCAATTTTTTCCTAAAGAATCACGAAAATAGCAGAGCTGAGCGCAGGCTTTCACTGCTTCACGGCGCGTCAAGCAATTTTTGTAAATTATCAAGTTGATACGGCTTTAGCATATGAGCATATGAGCCGGAAGCGAGGTCTTCAGGGCTAAGCGCCATTCCCGACGCAATAATGACCTGCAGCCCCGGTGCTTTAACCCGCAGGTTGGCCGCCAGCCGCGTACCTGAAATGCCTGG
This sequence comes from Massilia sp. CMS3.1, assembly GCF_051262535.1. Lineage (NCBI taxonomy): Bacteria > Pseudomonadati > Pseudomonadota > Betaproteobacteria > Burkholderiales > Oxalobacteraceae > Massilia > Massilia sp. CMS3.1. The sequence goes on from NZ_JBIMES010000004.1 coordinate 29,479, forward strand.
CAAATTCAGATCGGTGATGAGTACGTCGAATGCGTCAGGGACGAAGAGTGTCAGCGCCTGCTCCGCATCGGGCACGGCAGCAACCTGATGGCCCAGCATGCTCAGTATCTCGCACAGTATCATACGGTTGTCGGGTTCATCTTCGACGAGCAGGATACGGCGCCCGCGCGGCGCCGTGGCAGTCGGCTGGGCTAGTTTTGGTGATTGCGTCTGGATCTCGCTGGGCTCTAACGCCACGCCAGCATTACCAAGCAGCATGCGAATTTTACGAGCCAGATCGTCGCGCCGGTACGGCTTGCTGATCAACTCCACGCCCGGATCAAGGCGGCCCCCATGCACAATTGCATTCTGCGTGTAGCCAGAGGTAAACAACACGGCTAGCTTTGGCAGCAGCAGCTTAGCCTGGCGGGCTAATTCCGGGCTGCGCAATGGACCAGGCATCACCACGTCGGTAAAAAGCATGTCGATTGGCACGCCGCTTTGCACCACGTGCAATGCTGCTGTGCCATCGTTCGCACTGAGTACCCGGTAGCCGAGCTGCCTGAGCATGTCCACAACTGTCGCCTGCACTGACAGATCGTCCTCCACCACAAGAATGGTTTCACTTCCGCCGACGGCCTCAGCCGTGCGATCTTTCCGCGCGACCTGTTCCGGCTGATGCGAACGGGGTAGATAGATGCGCACGGTAGTCCCGCTACCAACTTCGCTGTAAATTTTTAAATGGCCGCTGCTCTGCTTGACGAAGCCGAACACCATCGACAGGCCCAGGCCAGTGCCCTCACCTTCCCGCTTGGTCGTGAAGAACGGCTCGAATGCGCGTTCGACGACTTCGGGAGGCATGCCGCAGCCGGTATCGGACACCGCAAGCAGGACATATTGACCGGCCGCCACCTCCTGCTCGCCGCGCGTGTAATGTTCGTCGAGCATGGCGTTGCCCAATTCGATCGTCAGCTTCCCGCTGCCGCCCATTGCGTCCCGGGCATTAATCGCCAGGTTCAAGATAGCATTTTCAATTTGGTTAGGATCGACCAGGGTGTTCCACAAGCCACCAGCAACCACCGTGTCCAGCTCCACCGTTTCGCCCAGCGCCCGGCGCAGCATGTCGTCCATGGCACGGACCACCCGGCCGAGGGAGACCACACTCGGCTGAAGCGGCTGGCGCCGTGCAAACGCTAGCAATTGCGAGGACAGCTTGGCGCCGCGATCGGTGGCAAACTTCGCCGTCTCGATGCGGCGCTGAGCAACTGCGTCCCCGGGCATTGCAATGGAGAGCAGCTGTAAATTACCTGAGATAACCTGGAGGACATTATTGAAATCGTGTGCCACACCCCCGGTCAGCTGGCCGATAGCTTCCATTTTCTGCGCCTGGCGCAACTGCTCGTTGGTCTTTTCCAATTCGCGCGAGCGCGCATCGATACGCTCTTCCAGGGAGGCATTCAGGACGCTCAGTTCTCTTTCGGCTTTTTCCCGTTCGCCTACTTCTCGCTGCAGCGAGGCGTTACTCGCTTCTAACAAGGCCGCATGACTGCCGAGTTCCCCCAGCATGGTATTGAAGGCATCGACCAGCTCTCCAGTTTCGTCTTCCGTACTTTTCGCCACCCGACGCCCAAAGTCGCGCTGGGCGATAAGCTCGCGCACCGCCTGGGTTACTGCCTGCACGGGGCGCGTCACTGCCGATTGCAGCCACAGCGAGACGAAGCCTGCTATGACAAGACTGAGCAAAGTGACGCCAGCGAGAATTTTGGTTCCGCCGTAAATGCGCTCATCGATCGGATAGACAGACCGCAGATAGACGGTACCCAGCTGATCGCGATTGCGTGTGATGGCTTTGGACAGCACAATGTTGTTGCCGTCGATGTAGGTGCCGATTGGGCCTAAAGTGGCTGGCGCGGGAGTGCCGCGATTGACGCTGTAGGCCGCGAACGGGAGGCCATCCGGACCATAAATGGCTGCCGCTTCGATCTGAGGTTTGACCTGTAACTGGTTCAGAAGGGTTTGCGCGCTTGCTGCATCCTGGAATTCGAGCGATGCAGTGCTAACTCGGGCCAGCAGATCAGCCTGGGAGCTCAGGTCCTTGACGGCACTATCCTGAAAATCATGAATGTCATAGGCCAGGTTGGCGAGGCCGGACACAACCACTGCCACAAAGGTCGTGGCCATGACGGCCGCCATGAATTTGACGGAAATGGAGCGGCGAACCAAAGCGAGCATGCTTGTTTACCTTTTTCTTCGCGACACTGACAGCGCCAGCGCCGCCAATTGGGAACTAAGCTTAACGCCGGCGCGCTCTGCCGTATCGAGGTCGATCTCGAAACGCAAACGTTCGTCAACAATACGAAAATTGAGCATGCTGCCGTTGTTGAGCGCGCCTTCTGATTCGCTCACCACCAGCGCGCCCTGGGCGGCGGCGGCCTCGACCAGCGCCTGGGCTCTTGGCCAGTAGGCCGCGCTCACGTACAGCACGTTAATGCCGCGAGGCGATTCACTCAGGCGCAGACGGCGTACTTCAATGGGGGTCCCTGGGCGGGTGCTCGCCCCACCCATCTGCAGTAGCGCGTCGGCCACATCGTCGGCCCCGACCAGACCAATTACTGCCACCGGCTCGACGCCCAGATGGCGCTTGCCCGGCCACTCGGCATAATGGCGGAACTTGTGCAAATAGGCCGCTTTGACCGCATCGACCGATGGCCCGCCCTGCCCCAGCACGGCTGCGGGCGATCCGCATACAGCCAGGAGCAGCGCTGCCTGCATCAGGCGACGGCGGGATTGGGAAGAAATCAAACAGGCCATGGCGACTATTACTTTGGCTGCCAGAGCAACTTCATCCCTACGGCGCGCCCCGACAGGGTGCGGTTAGGCGCCCCTCCATATTCAGCGTGGCGTGCCTCGAACAAGTTGGTCCCACTCAAGGACAGCTCCAAGTTCGGATAGATGCGCCACAGATAGTTCACGTCAGCCGTGGTGTAGGCCGGCACCGCCGGGCGCGTCAGCTTGCCGTAGTGGCGCACCAAGAGATCAATGCTGTGGCCGAGAGCGATATCATAGGCGGTGCGCAGTTTCCAATACGAACTCGGATCGCCCGTGGCTAACCCGGTAGTGCCGGAGGCATCGCGGCTGTCGGGATCAAGTCGAGTTCGCACCTGTTGTGCCACCGCCCCGGCGGACATGCGCAGCGCCGGGGTAACACGCCAATCTGCCCACATCTCGACGCCCTTGGTGCGGCCACTGGCGCGATTCAAGAAAACGGAGCCTGCACCAGCCTGATTGGGTTCGAGCGTGCGCAGACGATCGTAAATACTGTAAAACGCGGTCGCGGAGTACGTGAAGTCCGATAGCAGATTTAGTCGGTATCCCAGCTCGGCCACTACAGCGACTTCCGACTGAAAGTTTGGCCCCCCTGCAATGTTGTATCTTCGCTCCCCTCCGACCAGCGGCGGATTGCTGGGGCTATAAAAATCGCGGTCAATGCGCGAGGGCGCGCGCACAGTGCGCGAGGCGGCGCTCCACAGGAGGCTAGACGCCGTTGGGTTCCAGGCCAGGCGCAGGGTGGGCAGGAACTCCCAACCGGTATAGTTGTTATGCTCCAACTTCGCTCCGCCAATTAAGCGCACCTCAGGCGTCAGATCGAATTCGTTTTGCACGAAGATATTACCCCAGTGCATGTCCAGTTTGGCCGGTAAGAAGCCGAAACCAACGCCATTTTGCAGACGGTCGAATGCGTGGCGGTACCCGGCCCCGACTACAAGTCGATGGCTGGCGCCCAGCAAAGTCGCGGCCTGCGCCTGCGCCTCCACCGTGTTGAGGTGCTCGATGAAGGCATTGGGCTGATTACGCTCAGTGAAATCCCAGTAGGCCTGGGCCGAAAGTTCGGTCCCACCGCTGATGCGTACGGTGTGCCTGGCCAGCAAGTTAGCGCCGGCGATCTTGATATCGGCGGTGCCCTGCTGGTGCAACGCACCGGTGTAGGCATCGCCCTGAAGGGTGCTGGCGCCGTCCGGGCGCTCCCAGTCGGCGCGTGCACCTACTTGGGAGCGTTGCATTCCGGTCAGGCTGACCGCACCACTTTCGCGCTGCAAGTCGTCCAAAGTCAGCGTCTTGGTGTACGCGCGGAAGCGTCCTTTGCCGATGCGTCCGCCAAAACGGATGGTGCCCACTCGCTGATCTCCATTCACCGAGGCCGCTGCGAGGACGCCCTGAGTCGCACCCGCTGCTTTGGTGATGATGTTAATCACCCCGTTGACGGCATTAGCGCCCCAAAGCGTTCCACCGGGGCCGCTAATGACCTCGACGCGCTCAATGTCTTCGAGGATGACGTCCTGGGCATCCCAGAACACGCCGGAAAACAAGGGGGTGTACACGCTGCGGCCATCGATCAGTACCAGCAACTTATTTTCAAAAGCACTGTTAAATCCGCGCGCGGTGATCGCGTAGTTGCGGGCATCAACTCGCGCGACTTGCAAATTTGGCGCTAGGCGAAGCGCTTCAGGCAGTGTCGCGTAGCCGGAACGCCTGATCGCCTCGCTCGTAATCACATAGACGGAAGCAGCGGCATCAGTCAGTAGCTCCGAGCGTTTCGAGACCGAAGTTACTTTGGTGTTGCTCAAGGCTTCCAAGCTAAGCTCGGCAAGTGACGGCGGGACCTCTTGTGCCGCCAGCTGCTGAGAGAGGGAAAGCGCGAGCAAGCCGCCAACGGCGCGAAGAACAGTAGTAGCGTTCATCAAACAAACCTTAAATTGGGATATCTGGCTCTGTAACGAAGCGCAATTCGATGGGGTAATATTTTACCACCTGCAACACTCCAGCTGCGTCAGCACGCGTGCCTTTCGACACGCACCATCGAAGAGATTGGTACAAATCAGATAGCTACAGGCTACAAACAAGCACATCGATCATAAGTTGCCCAAAAAACAACATCACATGAGTTCAGCTCTGCTGCGGCTGTTCAATGTCAGACTGATCCTACATCGCCTGTACAACCGCAAGCAGCTAGTTACCGGGTCGTCTTGTTGCGCCTGCCTGCCCGCTTCCATCGCCACCTCGCATGTTCATCTGAACACTGCAATGAATATTGATGAGTCGACCCTGATGATGGTCCTTGGGTGGCCTCGATTACAGCGAGCGGGATGTTTTTTGCGCTGCATGCTTCGGCCCGTCATATCGTCGGTGTACGTTTGTGGCCGCGCAGAATTGGGCTTCCCCAGCATGATGGACACACTTGGCACAGAAGAGAGTGGTCAGTTAATGACTGCTTTTGGTAGAAAGCGAGGTATTGTAGCGTCCGCTACCGGCCTACTACGGACTTTGATAGTTCTAAAGAAGCTCGCAGCGTCCTTCCACCTGAGCACCTATCAACCTTTGCACTAGTGGCGACGCCTCTCAGATGCTTCTTCTGTCCCGTTACCACTGCGCCGGTCAAGCAGTAGCATATATGCGTCCGCACTAAGCTGAATCCTTGCAATTGAGGTAGAGTAATGGGCTAAATTTGTATTTCGATTAGTACATCATAGATTGGCTACTAAGGGCAGAAGTAAGATGCGTTTCGCAGATTTTATCGATTTATATATGGCAGAAATCCTTCGCGAGTGGGACGCATTCGCTGCGACTCGCTTTCCGTCGGCCGCAACGATAGACGTAGCGGCGCTACGGGACCATGCTCATCAGATTCTCCACGCGATTGCCGATGATCTGCGTCAGCCTCAAACAGAAGGCGCCCAGTTCGCCAAGTCGCATGGTTTGGCCGTTGTCGTGCAAAGCGGCCGCACCGCAGCCGAAATGCATGGGACGTTGCGGGCGCAAGATGGGTTCTCAATGACGCAACTTGTAAGCGAATACCGTGCACTGCGCGCCAGTGTATTGCGGCTATGGACGACAGTGGATCACTCGTTGAGCGATGCGTCGGCTGCCAGCGACGTGATGCGTTTTAACGAGGCGGTTGATCAAGCTATTGCCGAGTCAGTGGACTTTTTCAGTCGGGAATTTTCACAGGATCGCATCGCACGTGAAGCGATTGACCGAGAACTGATGCTTAATCGCGCACGTCTCGAATACGCCAGCCGCCTCTCGAATGTTGGTTTTTGGTACTGCGATCTACCTTTCAACGTCCTCGAGTGGGACGAACGTGTAAAAGAGCATTTCTTTTTGGAGCCGTCGGCGACGGTTACCATCGAGGACTTTTACGGCAGAATCCACCCGGATGATCGTGAACTAACCCGCTCGGCCATTGATGCGTCGATCAGTAGTCGCGATGCTTACGATATCGTTTATCGCACGGTGCACCCATCAACAGGTGAAGTAAAGTGGATTCGTGCACTCGGCGGCACTGATTACGCGAGTGACTGGAGCCCCATCCACTTTGACGGGCTCACGGTAGATGTCACGACTCAAAAGCTTGCGGAAGAGCGCATTGCTGAAAGCGAGGCTCGTCATCGTGGGATGATTTCGAACATGGATGAAGCGTTCACTTTGTTTGACGTGGACTTTAACATCGTCGAGGTGAACGACGCAGCCTGCAGACTCGTCGGCCTTACACGCTCGCAGTTTATCGGGTCCAACCATTGGCAACTGTTTCCGGGAACATACGAATCCGAGCTCGGGCAGGTGTATCGTCAAGTGCTATCCAGTGGGCAACCAAATTTTCTGGAACATCGTTATGTGTTCGCAGATAGTCGTGACGTCTGGTTCGAGGTACGTGCTTTCAAGGTCGGAGACGGGGTCGCGGCGCTTTTCCGCGATGTGACAAAGAGGGTAGAAATGATCGAGGCCCTGAAAGGTGCCGACAAACGTAAAGACGAATTTTTGGCGATGCTGGCACATGAGTTACGTAACCCATTGGCGCCCATCAGCACGGCGGCCCAGTTGCTTAAACTCGCCAGCGGCGACCAAGAGCGTGTCCGGCAAGCCAGCAACATTATTTCGCGTCAAGTAAGTCATATGGTTGAGTTAGTAGATGATTTGCTGGATGTATCACGAGTGACTCGCGGTCTGGTAGAGCTGCAAAAGGAGGCACTAGATTTAAAATCCGTCGTGGACGGTGCCATTGAGCAGACTCGGCCAATATTCGAAGCACGCCATCATGTGCTGACAACCCGGATGGCGTCAGCCCATATTTCTGTTCATGGGGATCGTACACGGCTTACTCAAGTAATTTCTAATCTCTTGAGTAACGCCGCCAAGTATACCCAACAGGGCGGAGAGATTATTTTGAACGTCATCGTCGAGGATGGTGAAGCAAAAATCGAGGTTATGGACAATGGGATTGGGATGGAGCTAAAGCTCTTACCCCATGTTTTCGAGCTATTTACCCAAGCTGAGCGCACCCCTGATCGATCACAGGGCGGCCTTGGTATTGGGCTGGCATTAGTAAAAAGTATCGTTGACCTTCATGCTGGAAAAGTCGAGGCGTCGAGCAGCGGACCTGGCATGGGAAGTACGTTTACCGTGAGCTTACCAGTGGTTGTCGATGTCACTGAAGGTCAGTCCACTAAAGAAACTCTATTTTCCATGGCTGTTATTAACCCAAGCAAGATTATGCTTGTTGATGATAATCTAGATGCTTCGTTCACCTTAGGGGCGTTGCTTGAAGCACAAGGCCACCAAGTGACGATTAAAGAGAATGCTCATTCCGTATTGGATTCGGTAGGCAGCATACTTCCACAAGTGTTTATTCTGGATATTGGCTTGCCGGATATGACCGGGTATGAATTGGCAAGACGATTGCGACAACTTCCAGAGTTGTCGCTAGCAACCTTCATTGCGTTAAGCGGATATGGTCAGGCACACGACCGCGTGCTATCTAGAGCATCGGGCTTCCATCATCATTTAGTGAAGCCGGTCGATATGATGCAATTGAATGAGGCATTATTAAAAGCTGGACAGGACACGCCGGTTGAGCGCGAGTAGCCGCCGTTTATCGCTGCTAAAAACTGGCGCATGCCTATCTATTGCTAATCCTGATATTTACCTTACATCCACTGAGTGATTCTGGCCGGTTGTAGACCTATGCCTGAGCTGGGTTTCCGCCTTGTCGAATGTCTGCTTTTAGCCGAGAACGGACCACGGCACAACAGAGATTAGTAATCAAACGTAGGCACGCAACCCTCTGCGCCCTGTTCTCTAGGCAGGTGCCGATCGATGAGTAGCGCGACCACGCTGGCGAAAGCACGCCCGACGTTGTGGCCTACTTCCGGCAGCAAGAAGTGAACAAAAAAACAAATCCGCCTAGTGCCAACAAAATTAGGCATCTCAAGGCAAGTTGGGCAATCAAGCTCGGCTCTCTGCCACATCGTGGACAGATTTATAAAATAAGCGTTTGTATCCGCACCTGGCGCATATGCTCAATGCCATCGGCTTCTTTGACTCAATGCAGCTTTTCGTCTGACCAGGTCACAACTACTGCACGTTCTATAACACCTCTATCCTGAACAGAATCGTGAGTTAATTCTTCAATCGGGAGCGTAGCAAGCTGAAAGCGATCCGGATCTTCCTTCATTAAACTCATCCATTCGGCACGTAAGACTTGTTGACCCGTAGCAGCTGGCAAATCTATCCAGAAGCCCGTGTCCCGTTCTGCGATCGCCTTGTAGAGATCGAGCAGTTCATCCATGGCGCAGAGTAGCTAAAACCGGTGCAGACTGAACCTCGTTAGCCTGTAAAAAATAATGCCCTGCTAGGCAGGCTAAGAGCGCAGCAGCAGCTAACCCAGTTGTGCGAAGACCAATGAAAACGCGTGGCTTTCTTCTACACTGAGGACATGCTGTTACGAAGGTACTAACATATCCACACTCAACACATGCTTGCAAAGCCATTGGTTTATCCTAGCAGACAGGCACCTAAGTACCCCGTGCCAGAAATTATACGGATCACAAGACATTACATTGTCACCAATTATTGCGCTTACTCGTGCGTCGGACGTTGCTAACTGACTCAGAAATCATGGCTTAGACGTAGCAAATATCGCTGCAACGGCAGACCAGGGCGGCATACTTCCCTTTCTAACAACATCCTGGGCAGGATGTGCTTCATGACCGCGTAATCAAACCAAGAGCAAAAGCTTACCTTGCAAAGAAAGTTGATCCCTGATGTCCACCGAGGAAGATCAGTAATAATAAGACAACCACCGCTCACAGAAGAGCGTATCGAGCATAAGTTGCCGGGAAACAACAATTGCATGAAGTTTAGTTGCCCTTCGACCTATCTATGTCAGACTGATCCTACGTAAGCTGTATAAAGCGCAAGCAGCTGTGTCAACCGGTCATTGTGTCTCGCCTGCACAACCCAATTCCTTTGCCACCTCGCCTCCTCGTCTGAATACTCCAATGAATATTGATGAATCGACCCTGATGATGGTCCTCGGGGTGGCCTCGATCACAGCGAGCGCTATGTTTTTTGCGCTGCATGCTTCTGCCCGTCATATCGCCGGCGTACGTTTGTGGGCATTGGGCTGCCTATCAGTCGGTTTTGCCGTCCTTCTCGACGCCCCACGGCTGGTCGAAAACTGGCAGTGGGCTTCGTTGCTTTTCAACATCCCACTCAGCGCAGGTCAGGCTTTATTCCTGGTCGGAACAGCGCACTTCGTTAGCCGCCCCGCTAAGAAGCATACTTTATCTCTGCTCGTCGTCATCGTTGTACTGTTGACCGTCGTGTTCACGCTGCTCTTACCTAGCAGCGGGTTGCGAATTTTTACATTATCGACGTTTCAGGCGTGTGTGAACGGCTATACCGCATGGTTGTTGTGGAGATATCGAGAGCCACAATCATCCCGCTCGTATTGGGTAGCTTCTGCAGTGGTTCTCGCCCAAGCTGCTGCCGCGTTGGCGCAGGGACTCCTTGTGCTCACTAGCTCGGTAACTGTTACCTATGCAGCGCCAGAGCTTCCGTTTGCAAATATCGTAACTTGGGTAGGAGCGATGGCGAATGCCCTAATTGGAAATTGGATTCTGTTCCTCCTCGTCATGCTTCGTCTGGTTAGTGAGTTGAAGGCCGTTGCTGCGCAGGACTCGCTCACTGGCTTACTAAACCGCCGAGGACTTCGTTCACACATTGATTCACTTCTGACACCAACACGATCTGTGCAGTCGCTAGCAGTATTGTTGCTCGACATTGACCATTTCAAGACAGTGAATGATCAGCATGGGCACGATGTTGGGGACAAGGTTCTCGCCATGATGGGAGACGTCATGCGTGCTCTTGGCAGTCCGCATATTGCGCCGTGCCGGTGGGGAGGCGAAGAGTTCTGCCTGGTCGTCGACAGCTATTCAGATAAATCGCTCGTCGAACTTGCCGAACATGCCAGGCGGGAATTTGAACGAACAACGCGCTCGCACCCTGACTTGCCATGTGGTGCAACGGTCAGTATTGGTTTAGCATCGATGCAGATCGACAGTAGCTTCGAGTTTTCCAAACTTGTAGCCTCAGCTGACGCGCAACTCTACCTTGCAAAACGTGGTGGTCGCAATCGCGTATGTAGCGCGACCAACGGTGGGGGCAGGTGGGCGCCCGACTTCGTGATATGAGCATTCCTCGCTTCTACTGAAACGGTCCTTGGCAGCGTTTGCCACTTGAGCAGTCTCGTGCTGCAAACGGAGTTGTTAGGTACAGGCCGCCTCGCCAAGGGTTTAAAATCCACTCCTCAGGTGCAACTGAACCAGCTGAATATGCAGGAGAGGTTGCACTGAATCGCCCCGGCTTTCGTGGAGGCCGGTTAGTGTGAGTCAGGCCGCGACGGCTTGACTGCTCAGTTGCTTGTAATAGTTTGCCTCAGCTTCGGCAGGCGGTATATAGCCGAGCGGTTCCAGCAGGCGGTGGTGGTTGAACCAGGACACCCATTCCAGCGTCGCCAGTTCGACGGCTTCACGCGTTTTCCAGGGAGCACGGCGGTGGATCAGTTCAGCCTTGTAGAGCCCATTGATCGTCTCGGCCAAGGCATTGTCGTAACTGTCGCCCTTGCTACCCACAGACGGTTCGATGCCGGCTTCTGCCAGGCGCTCGCTGTACTTTATCGATACGTATTGCGACCCTCTATCGCTATGGTGGACCAGCTCGTTGCGTTCAGGCTGGCGAGCGTACAGCGCCTGTTCCAGGGCGTCGAGCACGAAGTCGGTCCGCATCGAGCTGCTGACGCGCCAGCCGACGATGCGCCGGGCAAAAACGTCGATCACGAAGGCGACATAGACAAAGCCCTGCCAGGTCGAGATATAAGTAAAATCGCTGACCCATAGCTGATTTGGCCGCTGTGCCTTGAACTGGCGGTTGACGCGGTCGAGCGGGCACGGTGCCTTCGCATCGGCTACCGTCGTGCACACGACCTTGCCACGCATGACGCCACGCAGGCCGGCTTTGCGCATCAAACGCTCCACACTACAGCGGGCTACGTCCGTTCCCTCACGTCTCAGCTGGCGCCAAACCTTGTCAGCCCCGTAAACCTGCAGGTTCGCCTGCCAGACACGTTCGATGTCGACGCTCAACACGTCGTCCCGCTGGACACGGGCACAGCGCAGTGCCGGGTTGCGTTGCTGCGCGGCGTGGCGCCAGTAGCCCGACGGCGCGACCTGCATCACCTTGCAGATCGGCTCGACGCCGTAGGCATGGCGGTACCGGTCGATGAAAGCCCTCACGGCTTGAAGTGGCGGCCGAGCTCCGCCTGGGCGAAAAACGCACTCGTTAGGCGCAGGATCTCGTTCGCAGTGTCTCCGGCGTGCAGCCGATCTTGGCGGCGATCGACGTGATTGCGGCCCATTGCGACTCGTACTGGCTGCCGGCTTCGCTGACCATGCGCACGGCGCGCTCGATGAGTTCGGGGGAATACTTGGGTTGCTTTTTCATAGCTCCATTTTCTCAAAGAATGGAGCCTCTACAAAATCCGGGGCGATTCAGTCGTAGCGACCTGCCGAACAGCACCGCAGAAGCATTAGTCATTTTTCTTGCCGAAATGGACAATCATGACGACGCCGATGAGCAGAAGCACGGACAGTGCGTGGAGCTGGCTGTATCGGTAGATACCCTCGCTGACCTCGGTAAGTTGCCCATGGTTAGCCAGGTAGAAACGCCCATCTTCGATTTTTCCATTTAAGGCGTCCCCTCCTAAGTAGATGCCGCCCACAAAAAAGCTGACAAAATTGAGCAATACCAATTTTCCAAATAATTTTTTCACAGGTTCTTTGCCCCATTGCTGCATTTTCATCACTGTCCTCTGTTAGCCGTAAGCTGACTATTGCAGCGTCCGCTTCCGACCCATAGCGGACCAGCCGCTCTAGCTGCAAACGAGTTAGTGTCACTGCTTACTGAAAGTGTTACCGTTAGTTGTTCGCGAGACTCCGAAGGCTGAAGCACATTGTTCACAGGAGGAAATATGCATAATCGAAATGACTTACGCACGGCTCGGCTCATCGAGGAAGCTCTCAAAGACGGCAGGGCCCATAGCCGGATTGACACGGCGTGGGAGCTTGTTGAGCAAGGAGTACCAGTAGGTGTCGCAGTGCGTATTGTTGCTCGGCCGGCCGATCGACGCCCCACGACACCGAGCCAGTTGGTGAACAACGCAACGGAAGACTTATGAATCAATTTTTTGCAGTGGGCGCGAAAACAAGGGGGACTGCTACTACAGCACTATTGGGCGCTGTGGCTGGCACAGTAGGCGTATGGGCACTTGACCGTGTCGACTGGCTCATGTGGAACAGAGAAGATCCGCGAGCGCGTGCCCAGACGATACGTGTTCGACCTGGAGGGGAGCCGCCCTCACATGCACTGATTACAAAGGTCGAGGAATTCACTGGTTCGAATCTAACTGAACGGCAACATAATATTGCCGGAAACACAACCCACTACTCCATTGGTATGGCACCGGCCGCTGGTTATGCACTAATACGAGCAAAATTGCCTGGCAATGAAGTTTCACGGGGAGCGCTCTTCGGCCTCAGTCTTTTCTTGGTGCAAGACGAAGCATTGAATTCGTTAACCGGACTGGGAGCAAAACCGGGCGCTTATCCTTGGCAAGCACATGCACGCGGCTTAATCGCGCACGTTGTGTATGGGCTAACCACCGAATTTATTTTAAGTATGATGGATCGTAGGAAAGCCAAGCCACATACCCCTGCTCTATAGTGGGCCTCTCCACTACCGCGTCGAATCGTCACGATCAAAAGTCAGTTCTCTATCTTTACGACACTGATCATCCCGTCGGCTTCCATGCATGCACTTTTCACTTTAGAACAGTCATCAATCCCATTTTCGCGTAATTGTGCCATTAGCTCTTCGACGGTAACCAGTTCTGCACGCATGTTTCTTCGCAACATTTTTCCGTTTTCAATTAGGAGTAAGGTTGGCGAGTGCAAAATGCGACTAACAAATTTAAACCGATGAGCCAGCCATTCAATGCAGTACGTCCAAAAAAGGATTGTGGCAATCAACACTGCGCCTTCTATTATCGACTTGTACTCTGTAGTAAATCCGTTGCCTGAAACCTCAGCCAATAAGACAATCACTAAAACATCTGCAGTGCCAATTCCGCCACCCTGTCGCTTTAGAATAATTCTCATAAGTATTAGCAGGATGAAGTACATGAATGTTGCGCGTACGAACAATTCTGCAATTGAAATCTGCGGTGTGAGTATAGTGTACCAGTCCACCGACCCAAAAAAATCTACCATATTTCCCTCTGCTCAGCATTAGTTTGGCGGTTTTCACAGTTGGCATACTACTGATTACTCACACTGTCTTAACGTATGGCTCCAGTAAGAGGAATAAGATTTGCATTACTCTTGCACTTGATTCATATCGAAATGCAATACCGCAGTGCTAACGGACGAGCATAGCTTATAGCCAATGGCAGTTCTGATAAAAGCAGGGCTGAACATCGCTAACGGCCGAGAGAGGACCCATGAAGCATCTGACTATGACCCATAGCAGACTTCGTCACACAGCGTGTAAGGTCTAGCCCGATATCTGCCAAAGTTTTGATACGACACGTAGAGCAATTTCGATTTAGACTTTGTGCTCTTAGAGAAATCTTGCGGCTTCAAGTTCTCCCCGCGATTGCTTGATCTTGATCGCTTGGACATGTGAGCGGCAGTTTCGTGGTCAACCCGCCTTTTCATGCGAGATAGTAACTTAAAATTATTCAAAGCTGTGCACGCGTGTGCCGATTTTCCAGTTTCCTACCCTGGTCGATCTCGGAAGTTCGCACGCGTCCGAATTCCGCGACTACTCCCCTGCCGACCTCAGTAATCCGCCGAATTCCTCTCTAAGTCGCGCGAGCTTCGGATCGATATAAGTGCTGCAAAACGGGCCGCCGGCATTCTTTTCAGAATAGCGCTGAAAGCGCTCATCCGATGCTTTGAAGGTTCGAAAAGGCAGGATTCTGGTGACCAGGGGCGCATCGAATCCTGGCCCGACTTCGATCAGGACGCGCCGTGTAGCCTCGGCCTGTAGCTCGTCCATTACATAAACCGCGCTGCGATACTTGTGCCGCATGGAGTGGTTCGACGTGCTTGAATGTGTCCGCAAATGGATCTCGATCAAGGACTTAAGCGCGATTTTGTCTGGTAGAAAGGTGAGCAGTACCGCTTCGGAGAAATTGTCGTCGGGCGCGTCGGCCTGGATGAACCCCTGCTCCACGCGGATAACGCCGCGAAGAGCAGCGAACACGGCTTCAGTGCACCAATGGCAGCCGCCGCCAAAGCCGATTCTCTGCACCTCAGCTAACATCAACGATTCACCTTGCGAAGCCGCATGGATCATGACGGCGCCCTTGCTTCCCCTTCGTGCGAGCGGAGCGTTCGAGATAGCTGTACGTGGGACACCGCGCCGCTATCGATGAACTTCAGACCAGGCTGTTCGGAACGGAATTGCTCGAATCGTGCTTGCACCATATGCATGACACTCCTAGATAATGGCAGTGCTTACGTCCGCTCTTGGCCGGTAGCGGACCTACCGGAACGTCCGCTCCGGACCCAAAGCAGACGATCAAGCCACCTCGATTGTCCTAAGGATGGAAGCGAGCGCATTAATATCCACCGGCTTGACGAGGTGGTAGTCGAACCCAGCAGATATCGCATTTTGCCGGTCGCTCTCCTGCCCGTACCCGGTGACCGCGACCAGGACCAACCTACTATTTTCAAGCTGAGCCCGAAGCCGTCGCGCGAGTTCATTGCCATCAAGTTCGGGCAGGCCGATATCCAACAGACAAACCTGCGGACTATCAATCCTGGCTCGCTCCAGTGCCTGAAACGGCTCGTTTTCAACCAGCACGTCGTGTCCCATCTCTTGCAAAATCATTTTTAGCATTTCTGCGGCATCGACATTGTCATCGACCACCATGATCCGTAGTGGGCGATGAAAAGCTGTCTCGGCGCCACTTTCTAAAAGCTCGCTGGACTCAGCCGGTGCTTGCTCGCGCAGGAGCGGCAGGCAGATCGAGAACGTACTGCCCTGGCCGAGCCCCTCGCTTCTGCACGTCACGGAGCCACCATTGAGCTCTACCATGCTTTTTACCAGCGCTAACCCCAGTCCCAGCCCCCCAGAGGATCGGTCGGAGCTGCGTTGTGCTTGGGCAAAAAGGTCGAATGCGTGCTTGGTCATCTCCGGCGTCATGCCGATTCCGTCGTCGGTTACTTCAATTTGTACCCGCGACTCGTCGACCGTGGTGCGCAAGCTCAGGTGACCACCTTCCGGCGTGTATTTAGCAGCATTGTTTAGGACATTTGAAAGCACCTGCACAAGGCGTTTCTTGTCGGCAGCGACGACGGCCGTGTGCGGCGCATGTCGAATCGTCAGTTCATGCCGGCGTGATCGGATAAGCGGATTGGCCTGCTCGACTGCCTCGTTTACGACTTGGTGGATGTCCAGCTCAATCCTGTTCAGTTCGATCTGGCCACGGGTGACACGAGAAACATCGAGCAGGTCATCGATCAACCCGGTCATGTGGGTCACCTGCCGCACGATGACTTCGCTTGTTTTTCGTACCCGTACTTCATCCATTTTTGCCAACTGGAGCAGCTCGGCAGCGGCACGAATCGGTGCCAGGGGGTTCCTTAGCTCATGCGCAAGCATTGCAAGAAACTCGTCCTTGCGCCGGTCAGCATCGCGCAGCCGTTCTTCGCCTTCCTTGCGGCTTGTCACGTCTCGAAAAAACACGGCGAGACCGGTGTCCATGGCAGGAGACGCCCTCACTTCGATCCAGGCACTACGTCCGTCTAGGTAGGAAAATTGAAATTCCGTGGTTTCTGCTTCCCTACTTTCCATTACCCGCCGATACAGATGGTAGGCGTCAGACTCAACAAGCTCAGACCATGTTTCCCAATGCGGTCGGCCGACGACTTGCTGTTTGGTTCGATCGCCGAGTCGCAGACCTTCCGCGTTTACGTACAGCACGGTCCAATGCTGGTCGATCAACACAAAGCCTTCCGCCATCGTGTCGAAAACAGCCTGGCTTCGATCACGTTCCAAACGCAATTCTGATTGGGCCTGGGAGGCTTCCACTGCCGACCAGGTCCGCTCGGCCGTTTCTCTTGCCAACTTCAGATCTTCTTCCTGCCAAGTGCGCGGGTGAGCACTGTGAATTGCAAGGACGACCCGCAATTTTCCATTCTTGATAAGTGGAAGCGCGATCTCAGCACGTACGCCATTTTCCAAAAAGGCATCGGCGTGTGCTGCCGTACGGATATCCTTTACCACATCGTCATTGATCACTGCTCTTCCGGCGCGTAAATCCGCGATCGAATCCGGGCCGAAATCATCCATTGTCTTGCTCTGCCCTGCCAGGCTGGCAAATCCTTTAGCAGTCCAGTCGTGTCGCATGAAAATGGTACCGCAGGTATTGTCGACCTCTGCGTA
Source organism: Massilia sp. CMS3.1 (assembly GCF_051262535.1). Lineage (NCBI taxonomy): Bacteria > Pseudomonadati > Pseudomonadota > Betaproteobacteria > Burkholderiales > Oxalobacteraceae > Massilia > Massilia sp. CMS3.1. The sequence goes on from NZ_JBIMES010000004.1 coordinate 46,306, forward strand.
CATCACACGCGACGCATTGAGTTTGCGTCCTAATAGCGCACATGCAACTACCGTCACATCCGCCGGATTGCTCAACGGTCGAATGCTGTCGCTCAGTTCAAGTTGAAAGGCCTGGTTCAATCGTATTTCATCAAGCTGCTGCACTTTTTCAGCCAACGCCATACTGGCCTGGTAAGCCCGCGTTACGTCATTTCCTTGCGCAAAAATTCCTGTTACCCGACCGTCAAGCCCGATGATTGGCTGATAAAGCAAATCCACAAATCGATCTTCCCGTGGAGCACCGGTATAACGCTGGAACGAAATTTTACGGTCTCGCAACACCAGTGGTTCTCCGAGGGCAAATACGTTGTCCAACAATTCGGCAAAGCCTTGGCTGGCCAACTCCGGAAGAGCCTGCATCGCCGGCTTCCCTATGATGTCTCGATGACCGACTAGTTGGTAGTACGCTTCATTTGCCATTTCGAACACATGCTCTTTGCCATGCAACACCGCTATGAAACCGGGCGCCTGGTCAAACATGGTCTGAAGCTGACTGCGTTCGGCATTCAAGATTCGCGTCATCGCTTCATGAATTTGCGGTCGATTTGCCTGCTGCCCATCTGGGACACCGTTCGCGTCTTGCTTTAGGTAGTAGCGCTGGGTCGTTGGATCAAAGCGATACAGGTCAGTGACGTCAATGGCGTTTTGGGCGACGAAGTCCACTTCTCCCTCGTCGTTGAACACCGGAGTGTGGACGGCGCTCCAGTAGCGCTCCTTATAGGCGGTGCCGTCGGGAGTTTCAACAGGGATCGCGTATCGAAGCAGCGTACTGGTGTGGGTTTCCTCGTTGAAACGGCGAGGGAGATCGAGTTATGCACTTCGGTTATATTCGTCGACTCTGGATCACTCGGGTCCGCAGGGAATGCTTCGAATATATGCTTGCCGACAATGTCATCAGCGCAACGACGTGTTGCCGTCAGGTAGGACGTGTTGGCGCCGATAATTGTAAAATTCGTATCTATCAATAGATATGGATAGGGTGACGCATCAAACAACGCCGAAAAATTAGGAGTCTTGGACATAGATGAATGGCGCAGGATTGAAGGCAACGATGGATTATCGTCTCGACGCCTTGAGGTTAAAACATCATATCCTAGACTCGGCACATGCCGTTCCTTGACATGTGCAAACGCCAATAGACTGAACCAAGAAAAAGTCTGCTTTTGGTCGAAAGCAGTCATCGTGGCCACACGCCGCAGCCTGAATCCAGCTTTTTAATGACTTAGACCTGACTCAAATATCTGCATCCACTGCAACCGTTCTACGCTTTAGCGGCCTCGAGGGACCTTCCAGATGTAATCCAAGCCTTGACCCACGCTGGCTGGCGTCCACGACCGGTCCACTGCTGGGTTAAATCTTCGGGGTTACGGTACTTGACCTGCACATTGCCTTTTTTCGGCGCTTTACCAACTTTGATAGAGCGAAGCTGCTTTTCAGACAGCCCAGCGTTGCGAGCAATGTGAAGAATCTGTTCACGCGCCTTACTGATACTGAGGAAATGTTGAGTTTTTAGCTCGTCGATCACTTGTACTTCTAGAGCGCGCAGCTGAGCTAGCGAATATTTAGACAGGTCATGCATTATGCGTAGTCTCCTTAGATGAAGCTGTACCCTATCATGAACGAAGAGCCAACTGCAGGATGAGGACGCTGGCTCAGAACCTGAGGTTCGCTAGTAGGTGGTTGTGGACCTTCGGTAGCGTCCGCTGACGACCCAGAGCAGACGTGTCGCTTCGGTAACCCAACTGTGCGGCGATGCTGCGGCAGGCTTGCTAAGATGGGCGCTTACCTCTCGTAGTCCGCTTTGGTTTGGCCCGGCCGTGAGTCGGGCATTTTTTTGCCTTAACGTTTGCTTGAGCGGATACTGCTGAGAGAAATACTTTGGACCACCGCTTGAAAATATCAAATTGACCACTACCCCTAGGTAAAGGGGGAACTCAATGAAATATGCTTTGATTCTGGAAACGGACGAGTACACCCGCGAGCGGTTTGTTAAGCTAGTGGGATGGTTAGGCCACACACCCGTTGTGGCCTCAACAGCAGACGAAGCACTCACACTTACCGCAGCGATGGATTTTGAGCTGATCTTCACACCGCTACATGATCTATTGACCGAGCGCCGCCAACTGCCCGGTGAACTGAAGCGGATTGCGCCAAAGTCAGCAGTTATTGCTATTGCTGCCAATGACGAGGAGTACATCGTCACGAAGTTCCTACCACCAGTAGGTGCATGCGCAGTTGTTCCGCGTCATCCGTCTCTCGATTTGTTGCGTCGATTGCTTGAATCCAACATAGAAGGATTTGGAGTTAATATGACTGCAGCGACCCCACCGGTTGAGCGACGTCGTATGCCAAAGTAGACACGGAAGGGGCGAACACGCCTGGCTCCGCTGTTGGCCGATAGTGGAGGCTTCAGGTGACGAGTGAATAAGGTTGTTGCAAAGATAACACGGGTTATTGACTGCAGAGCTTGTGAAGAAGCCGCGCACTAGCTTTGCAGGAGCTAACGTTCAGATTTTGCGACGTGATGTCGAACGCCGTGCCCGAGAACTCGAACTATGACAGGCTCCGGAATGTTGACGTCTTGAAGATAGGCGCGCGCATATGCGCCACCGTAAGCGCGCTCTAGCAGGATGCCTACCTCGACCAGTGACTTGCGGTGGCGATTTAGGCGTCTGTCGGGAACTGGCATTTGATGCATTTCTCCCCCTGTCTAAAGAGAGTATCGTATTTACAAGACGCGGTGGAACTAACTTGACAACGATAACGCTTTCTTGCGTTCTGCCTGTTGGCAGTACGGGTGCATTCTGCTGGACAGGACTCAGCCAACTGTTGAAGGTAGATCACTCATACTGGCGCGAATCTCCACTGCCGGGCTGCGATTCGGATTACGTCTCCCGACTGAAGGGAAACTTCAAATACACCTTCGAGGGGCTGGGGAACGGCGTCTACCGAGCAAGACCGCCCCCATCTTTCAATTCGAGGCAGCTCTACATGTGTAAACCCTTCAAACAACAGTAGGTGATCCGGCAAGCCAACAGGGCAAAACCGTAGATCACAAAGCGCGGCATCCCAACTAACGTAGACATCTGCCAGCAATGCGTCGTGAAGCGGTAGAGATTCAAATTGCATACGATTCCGACGCGAGTCAACCTCCTGTGAAGGGTACGCGTAAGCGTGCCCGCCTGGAGAACTCAGCTTAACAGACTGGCCAGATTATCTGTTCGTTTTGCAACTCCCAACCGTGCTCTAGCCTAGTGACTGCTGTGAAGGCAAAGCATCGTTCTGTTCAGCAGCGTCGACCACGTACGTATAGAGCCTACGCAACGAGACCATTTCGCTGTCCGCCATAGTGCCCGCTACAAACTTTTTCTGCGCTTCAGCTACGAACCCACCAGGCTGGCCGCGAAGATGATTGTAGTGATTGACCAGTCGCAGACGTTCCTCGATTTCGTCAGTCTGCTGTCGCGTTGGCGCGGAAATTGAAGTGATGTTGCTTGACATGCTAAAGGGAAGGAAAGAAATTCAAATAGGTGCTTGGACGACAGTTGGTACCCCGGCAAAAACGGCGGTGTAAACATTTTGTCGTAAAGCCGCTACGCTTGAGTGTTACCTACGAGCGGTCATGCCAAATCTTATCATTTATTCGATACGGGCCTCATCGAAAGCATCGGTCACCAATGTCTGCTTTTGGCCGAAAGCAGACGTATTATAGCGTCCGCTATCGACCCGAAGCGGACATCGATTGCGTCCAGTCGCCTTACCGGCATCAGCTTGAAGTTCGGTTTGGCAGTCTAAAGTCGGCTCACGGGATTAAGTATTGGAATGCAAGGAACAAGCCAGCCAGCACAGCCCAGAATACGATGCCGCATAAAGCGCCTAGCTCAGCTTCCATGACCAACGTCCCGTCGGGCCGCCGCATAAAGCGATTGCCTTTCCTGAAATTACCCAAGCCTTTCTTGTCTGGTTCGACAAAAACGCGACCAAGGGTAAGGAGTGGCACAACGATGTAACCTGTCATGTATCCGGCTACATGAAAAGCAATTTCAAGTATTGGCCGCAGGATAAATTCCGCCAGTGCCTCGAGTGCCATACACCTCCCATGTTTATGTCTGCTTCTGGCCCAGCCCGTGTAAAAACTCAAAATGGAGGACTGGGAGCTTGATTGTACGGACTAAGGCGGATTCTGAAGTGCATGGCAGTGCCCCAGGCATCGTAATTCCGCTTTAGCATTTTCGGCAGGGCCAGCAAGATTACCGCAGTGAGCAAGCCTTGTAGCGTCGAAAAACGGGCGTATGCCCTGATCGCTGCCAGCAGTTCCTCCATGCCGAGCAGGGTCATCAAGCGCTTAAAGTTGTAGGCAAGCACGTGCAGGCTCATCTCGGCTTTTACGCGCTCCAGGCCTTTTGTCAGGAAGTGCGTCGCTCCCATCCATGCCTTGATCGTTGCATACGGGTGCTCGACCGTCGAGCGCCGGATTCGCATGGCATCCGGCGTCTGTTCGAGACGTGCCTGCATCTCATCGAGCACGTCCTGATGTTCCCAGCGGGTTACCCGCCGATTTGCGCTCGGCGTGCACTTGTCCTTAAGAGCACAGTCTTTGCAGTTCGAACTCCAGTAGCGGTGGTTCGTCATGTCTTTCTCGATGCTGGCGAAGCGCCATATTAAAGCTTGGCCTGCCGGGCAGCGGTATTCGTTCTTTTGCGGGTCGTAAATGAAGTCGGCCTTGTCGAATCGACCGTCGGCCTTGGCCCCCGAGGTTTTCGTAGGTGGCACCAAAACTGAGATACCGGCCTCATGGCAGGCGAGGATTTCTTCACCCTTGAAGTAACCGCGATCGGCGATTGCTGTCAGGGTCGTCGTGCCGATTGCAGTGCGGGCTTTCTTGGCCATGCCAGACAACTGATCGCGGTCGCTGCCGTTATTGGTTACCTCGTACTCGACGATCAAATGATGCTTGGTGTCGACGGCGGTTTGCACGTTGTAGCCAACGATGCCTGAACCGCGCGTCATCATCGAACGTGAGTCCGGATCGGTGAGCGAAATCTGCGTTTCGCCAGTCGTTTCCAGCTTCGTTTCGATTTCCTTGAGCGTGGCCATCTGCGATTTCAACGCGGCGATCTTGTCGTTCAGACGAACGCTTTTCGATTGTGCAGTGCTAGGCTCCTGCCGGTCAGCCGTGTCGAGCTCTGTGAGATAGCGGCTGATGTTCGCTTCGATTTCCGCCATCCTTCGCTTGAGCTTGGCGTCGGTGAAATTGCGGTCGCTGCTGTTGACTGCCTTGAACTTGCTGCCGTCGATTGCGACGACCGCGTCTGAAAACAAATCGAGTTGCTGGCACACGATGACGAATTGCCTGCACACGTTTCGGATGGCCTTGCCGTTATCCTTACGGAAGTTCGCGATCGTCTTGAAGTCGGGTGCCAGGCGTCCCGTCAGCCACATCAGCTCGACGTTGCGCTGCGCCTCACGCTCGAGCCGGCGGCTCGACTGAATGCGGTTGAGATAACCGTAGATGTAGAGCTTGAGAAGCACAGCTGGATGGTAAGCCGGCCGGCCCGTTTTCGCCGGCGCCACCCGAGCAAAACCCAGGCTGGCGAGGTCGAGCTCGTCGACGAACACGTCGACTACACGAACCGGATTATCCTCGGCCACGTAATCGTCCAGGAGTTCGGGAAGCAGCGTGCCTTGTCCCCGGTCTTCGCCCTCAATAAAGCGCTTCATTTTGCACCCGTAGTGATGAGATACTGGCTTAACGTTTACTACACTGCCGCCGTTTACACGACCGTACGTTTTTACACAGCCTGGGCCGTTAGCAGACCTACCTCGACGTCTGCTTACGACCCGAAGCGGACGATCCACCCGGCTATATTTCGCAGCCCGTGACCAAAATCTGGTGTATGTGCGTGTTTCTCGCAAACTGGGTCGGCAACTCGCTGTTGAGGTTGTTCATTACGCTTTCCGGTAAATCCGCATCCGTCGTGTAACTGATCCCACAGAAGTTTTCTGGGATTAGTACAAGTCTCGGACCTGGACCAATTTCACGATGAAGTGAGGGATTCGCATGAATCAATTTGTGTACACTATCGCCGACCTGTGAACCGTCCCGAGTTCTCAGGCCACGACGCATCACGGTGATTCGCCAGATCCTACCGTCGTACACTTCTGCCTCAACTGGAATACCTTCAACGCGCGCTTTTAGACTTTCGTAGCGTTCGCCGTTTTCATCTTCCTGCCATTCTCGAGAGACAAGATGCTTTCCTAGAAGGCGTGGCGGCGCCTCTCCAATTAGGAGATTGCCGACACCTCGACCGTCCACAATTGGCTCACTGGCATGGCAAGTCATCGCGGTCAGCAGGACGCAAAATGCGAGAAAACATCTACGTACTGATTTCATGTGTTACTCCATGGAAGCACATAATTAGGCGAATGTCTTGTCAGTCTTAAATGCGTGCTAACTTGGCATCGCAGGTCCGCTCCTGGCCGGCAGCCGACGTATTGTAGCGTCCGCTAACGACCCAAAGCAGTCTTTGATTGTCGCTCCAAAAAGCAATCAAGCTACTGCTACAAGTGCGTCCCAGCCAAGGGCGCACGCTGGCGGTGATGCAGGTCTGCGGCGGCTCGCAGTCGTTCAACGTCGTGAACACGCTGCGGCTGCTTGGCCGCTGGATGCGCATGTTCACGATTCCGAACCAGTCATCTGTGCCGATGGCCTACAAGGAGTTCAACGATGACGGGCGCATGCGGCCGTCCGCCTACTATGACAGAGTGGTCGACGTGATGGAGGAGTTATTCAAAATTCACCTTGCTGATGCGTGGACGCACGGACTACCTGACAGACAGGTATAGCGAACGCAATGAGCGAGCGTTGAAAGCGATCGATCGCCAACTCGGTAAGATCTGAGCAACATCAATGCCGGTGCTCAGGTGCCTTGCTCTCCAGCGCGGCATGCCTCTCGCCATAAATGCGAACGAGAACGGCTTCGCCACATAATTGCAAGCGCACTGGGAACATGGACCGACTTTCCATATTCCGATATCGCTGTCGGAACGCTTATTTCTGTAATCGTGTTTAACGGCGCGCGCCGCACACTGGCGCTAAAATAATCGGAGCATTTTTAATGGCATGTTGAAACACTTGCGAACGCACTATACATCTTTTCGTCGTTGAAATAGGCATTAACATAGTTCTGTATTCAACTTAATTTAAGGAGAGGACTGGAGTTGGATGTCGGGACTACTAGGGTCAGACTCTTCTTGGCTCTGCTGAGCGCGACATATAGTTTGGACCTGGCGTACAAGGTTGAAGAAAACTGAGTTTTGTCGCAGGCCATCAGCATGGCATGGTCGCACTCCAATCCTTTCGCCTTGTGGATACTGCTGAGTACCTTTTCCGGAGGAGATGGGCGGGAGTAGGAGCGCATACGCGACAACTCGGCAAAACCTTCATCGACTCCAGTGAACTGGCCGATTCGCATAGCGTCACGGAGTTCAGAACGACGGTCGACCTTTACTGTGTCAAAGCCCGCAGCGCCTTCGTTCACCAAGGTGCTTATCGTCAAAAGCGCTTCAGAGACTCCGGTATGCGTCGGGTTCATCAGAAGACAACGCGCGACCGTCTGTATGTTCGCGGGCTTTCCCATCGTGGGACGGGCTGCGCCCGTGAGAACTTCTTGGATAAGTCTATCACCGTGACTTGTTGGACTGAATCCAGCGGCGACGCTACCCATGAAAGCAATTACGCCATGCGCCAGCTTTTCTGCATTCCCCTGACCCTCACGCACCGTCTGCACAAGGGCACCCAATGCCTCCCGCGTGTGCCCTTCCCAGATTGGTATCGATCTCCACCAAAATGCCCGGAGGGCTGTCACCAACTCATTCTGCGAGGCCAGAATCATCAGCTGCGAGTTGGCTCGCAGGATTTCGTCGATCGGGGCTCGGTGCTGCTTGGTCAGTCGGTAGCCGGTGCGTTTCAGGGATATGTTATCCCCTTCAAGAATTTTGACCGATGAAGGCACATCTCGCGTCAGGTCAATTGGCACCCCGCCTTCCAAGTTCTCCCGTGCCCGAATAATCCACTTTCCAAGGCGAGAGCAGCCGCCGTCCCAGCGGTGAGGGACGACCAACTTTCCGCCTGCACCTAGCGCCTTCAATGCATCCCAGCGTGTGCGATCCCTACGCGCAGCCTTGTCGCTCTTGGCTCCGTAAATTCGCTGCATGGGGTCGCCAAAAATCCGGACTGCCGCACCCGCAGACAACAGGGCCATCACCACATCGTGCTGATCAACACTAGAATCCTGATATTCATCGCAGATGATGATTGGGTATCGTCGAGCAAGTGCACGGGCAACCATGGGCTGATGGCGAAGAAATCCGGCTACCTTTGCGGCCATGATCTCGAAACCCTTTCCACCGTCCTGCCAAGCCCATGAAGTTAAATTTCGGGGCAGTTCTAGCGGCCTATGATAGGCCAGTGCAACTTGCGCGATTAACGCATCGATGGTCTTAATTTCCACGCGAGAGCCGGCACTTTTGGTACGACTGGCAAACACGGAGCAAGCCGCATGGGTATGCGTCAGAATCAGCAAGCGTCCACTGCCAAGGTTACTTACGACCTCTTGGCCATAGGTGGCCCCTTGAAACGTCTTGCCGCAACCCGCAGCAGCTTCGATGATCACCAGTTGCTCGCGTGATCGAAGAAGCTTGGCGACGGTCTCATCGCTCATAGATCTAGCTTTTCCAAAGCGGGCTTTCCCGCGAGCGTAAGCACCGCGTTGATCAGCGGGAGCAATTTCGCCTGAATGTCATTCCATGCACCCAGCGCGACCATTCTCTCGGCTAGTTCGCGCCCGCCGTCGGTCGACTTGAACCATTGTTGCGAATGCTTCTTCCAAGCTTTATCTTGTCCATCAGGGGCGCCGTGCTTGCTTCCAGTCGCCGCTGCAATGATCAGGCTGCGCCAACTTCGGTCGGCCGCTCTCAGCGCCGTGTCTATCGCTTCTGGCGTCTTATCTTGAAGACCTAGTCGCTCCGCCAGTGTGCGGAGGCGGTAGCTGTCCAGCTCGCCCTCAGTATCCTTGAGAAGTTCGATGAGATTTTCCTCGGAGACTACCCCGATCACATTTTCTTCAGTGCAGCCCTTTGGCCATTGATACAGACGCTCTTTGAGTTTTTCCTTCAACCTGGCCCAGCGTTGCGGAGCAGTCCCTTCGTCATCCACCAGACCAGCGAACACGAGTCCGGAAGAAACGAGTGTCTCAAGTAGGTCCAAGGTCGCATCATTTCCCTGTCCATCACAGATCCGAACACCGTGATCTAGCGGGTCACCACGGAAAGCCTTCTCCAACAAATACTGCAGGAAACCGACTTCGGTTGGCCCTTCTGCGATGACGGCAACGCGTGCCAAAAACGTCTCGGGGTCTCGCCGCTGTTGCGGACCGATCTTGTTGCGTGGTAGAGCACCAATAGCCCCGAGACTGTCCAAATACCAAAGATGCGCATTCTCCGCGCAGGTTATCGCGACAGGGCTGTGGGTCGTTAGGAAAATTTGTCCGTGCTGTTCGGCGAGGATGTTGATCAGCTTTCGTAGACGATGAGGCTCCAATCCCCGCTCTATTTCATCGATGAGCGTTACGCTTGATTCCTTCTCAGTTGCAGAAGCAATTTCAAGTGCAGCCATGCGACGGGTACCGGCTCCCCATGTGCTAAGTGGCAACGCTACTCCATGTTTGTTTGCCAGCAAACCGATCAGCGCTCCAATAGAAAGTCCTTGGCTAGTAGTCAGTCCGAGCTTTAAATCGCTTGGAAGCGCTGCACCTGCCATGCGCGTATCCAACGAACTAATCGACTCCCTGCCCTTATCATTAAGCGCATCGTGCAAGTTGAGCTCCGACACCTGCTTTCCAATGCGTGCCCGCAGGGCATTGTCAGCTAGCAATCGATCCAGAGCCGACCCGTAGACAAGACGCAAGTCCCGATCATTACGTTCGTCCGCACCCATTCGGACGAGCCCAATATGACGACGAACAGCGGTGGAAAAGTAAGTGAACTCATCGTTAGGTTGAATAACCTCCCATACAAGTTCCAATTCAGTAGTCCCTCGAACGCGAAGCCGGTACACCGCTTCGGCAAGTATCGGAACCCCATTATCTCCGTCTGCAGATGGAACGACAGCATCCCGCCCATCCCACGCCCATGGCCAGACGAAAGTATTCTGTGAACTGATCCCGCTTGCGTCAGGCAGCGACATAACAGCCTCGATGACAAATTCCTGCGTACTGTCCCGAAGCCAGTAATCAGCCTCCGAGATGACCGCTGTGTTCGATGGCAGAAGTAGTAAGCCGACCGCTTCAAGAATGGTCGTTTTCCCTACGTCACCTCCACCCAGAATGACGTTCATACCTTCGGCAGGAAGCCATGTCAGGGATTCGATACCCCTGAAGCGCTGGATAGTCAACTTACGAATCCGTGCTGTCGATGCCATGTAGCTCCTTATTCCCAAAGCACGATCCAATGGACGCTGAGCTTAAAGGTGTTTCGACCTGGCGGCAAGCCGTCAAATGTCAAGGCACTGTCGTGGACGACACCTAAATCAACCTCTTCCGTGCTTATAGGCCGCCATCTTGGCGGTAAGCGGTTTAAGGGGTCGCGTGGTTAAAAACAGCTTGAGTTTTTATTGTAAACCTTAAGATGTTGTTTACGCTCTGCCTAAGTCCTTGAATTTAATCAGAAAAGTAGTGTCAATTGTGCCGCTATTAGAGAGGTAATGTGCCGTAGTTAGAGAGGTCCGGTGCCATCGGTAGAGAGGTAATGTGCCATCCTTAGTGAGATGTGCCATCGTTAGAGATTTCGGTGCCACGGTTAGAGAGAAATTGTGGATAACTTCAGAGCACCTTGAAGATTAATATAATTCCCTTAAAATTCATCGCCTTACGTTAGTATCTACCAGACTTATCCACAGTTCGCGTTCTCTAATAGCGGCACACTTCGCTCTAACGATGGCACCGAATTCTCTAACCATGGCACGCAAATTTGATGGCCAGACACTCGTTAATTGTATAAGTTGCAATAAATCGCCAATATTATGCATAACTTTGGACGCTACCGAATCCACAATTGATAGGTGAAAGCACAAGCTTTTACAACGAAAGAAGCTTCCGCCTTGTTGCTGCGACACAACAAGTTATTCATGACGACGCCTCTGAGCACCCAACAGAACCTCCTCATGTTGTGAGCATCAAGACTCTGGCAGACGCCAAGCCATGCAAAATCGGGCGTGCCCCCTCATTTGATTTGTGTCCAAGCATGCTGGCTGGGTGAACTTAAGTTAAACGGGTCAGCTTTGCGTATACCTGATAATCTCAGGAATTGACATGGCCAGATTTTGCTCAAAATCTAGTCACTGATACGAATCAAAAAAGGACTTATATTTCATGGATCGAAATGTTAAAGGCTCCGAAAAAGCATTAGCCTTAATCAAGTTTTTTAGTAAAGAAGAGCACTACCTGGCATTTAGAAACGGAAATTTATTACTCCGGACTCCCCATTTTTACCGGACATGCGAAGATCCAGGACGAGGTGATAGGAACGAATCATGTCTAGGCTACTGGGATAAGGGGCTAGGTCACCAGATGCCGAATCTAGTACGCGGCGACTCGCCAATGGACATGGCCGACGTTAAAAGTGTCTTAATATATCCCGCAGATGAGCAACAAGATGCTTGGCTGCAATCATGGTGCATCATAGGCCCTCATAATAATTTCGAAGAATCATTACAGCGAATGGTAGACGAATTTGGTAGTTATTTCGTTTTATTGTCTGCCAAAGATATTGATACTTATGCCAATTTGCTTGAGCAAGCGAGTGGCTCCGCAGTCCGCTACGGTCTAGTTCGATATTCTAGCGCTCCATTAGACCGTTCTCTAACAGTAAAGGATTATGAATATAGTTATCAAAAAGAGTTTCGGTTCTTTATAGGGCAATGCCAGAAAGGCGAGACGCAAGACAAGAAAATTCAGTTAAAAGAACTTGATAACATTCTCTCTAAGGCTCAGTCCTTAAAATTGGAAAGTTCCTCAGGCAAGACGAGATATTTTGCTCTTGGGTACAATAAAGTTATAACGACGTAATTTTTCACACACAGTATCGCTAGAACTTATTATAAGCAGCGCCCCCACTTGGAGAACTAGGAAAAGTTTTCCGGCATTGAGCTTTTGCTTCAGAAAAATGGCACGAATTATAGCGCTTTTATATTAAATAATCCGCTATCCGACGGAAAAGTAAATAAAAAAATTGCCAGTTTCGCAAAAATATTCAGAATGTGAAATATTTTATTCTAGGTTTTCCGAGTTCACGCCAACACGCCGAGCAAACACAAACACAAATAGCCGGCTCTGCCGGCTTCGTTTCATGTTACGTTAGCTAAAGTCACTAAGCAGTCGAAAAATGCGATGCTGTCGGTCTTATATTTAAATTAAATAAATCTGATCTTTTTTTCTCAAATGTCCATGTTTCCTTCTTGGTTGTTATACTTACAACAACTTTCGTGAAGATTTTCCATCCACACCGTACTACCTTTCCGCTACTGTCAACCTTTTTCACTTTCTTACTCTCTTTTTCTAACAAACGAATACCAGTCGTCTTCTTTATTAAATCTCCATATCGATTAAGCACTTCCTCAACTAAACGCCCAACGACTAAACGCTTACCATTCCGTTTACCGTTTCTAGCAGCGTCAAGTCCACCTAAAGCCTCAAGAAATGCATGTGCGTCACCTTTCTGTTCAGAGCATTTTTCGATGCGACCTACCCCATCCCCTCCACGCGCTTTTTCCCACAAATCCTTCATTCGAGGATGCTCGGGGGGGTGTTGGATTCGTCTGAGCTCATCCCAGATAGTCAAGCACTTCGCAACACCGAAAAGCTGTCCTTGATTTATACCCCACACGGAACGAAAAGCATCAACCCGGGAAATTTCAACTTCGTCAGATGATTTGCCGTTACCTGCCCCGTCTATCGACTTATTCGAAGCCTTGCTGACATTTGCAGGGAGGGTTTTCATCAGGTACTTCATCACGTACGACGCGCTGCTACAAGGACGGCGCTCCCCGTTAGCATCCAATCTACGAACAATCCGAGAGAACTCAACCTGAAACTTGTCTTTCATACCGCGCCATACGCGAGAAGCACCTGCTGCCAAGGCTAATCTATTCTCATAGATCTCATCTTTGTCAGATAATTCACCGGCGCCTGGGGTACGCACTTTTAGCCCAAGCGGAAAGTAACGCATGACCGCAAGCAAAATCTTCGTCTCGTTCTCGGCGCGATAAAGTAGCCAAATATGATAATGCGGGCATGCATCACGGTGCGGTTCCACAACGCGTAGGCCGCTGAGTTTGATTCCGTCTCGTTCGAGATCGCGCATGATAGCCTGCCAACGCTTGCAGAAAAATTTATGTGCTTCCCGTGGGGATTTGCCGTTCCATTTTTTCTTCCCATGTAATGGATTCGGATGCCATTCTGGATCAAGAGTTATAGTGACCATGGCTGAAGCCAAATTTTGCTGCTCGCCTAGCGTTTCCATTCCCTTAACAAAGGTGTACAGTTTCGCGAACTTATGTTCGGGCCGTTTTACAACGTCGGATAGGCTAATCTCTGGCCGCACGCGTGCAAGGTCATTGTCATCATTATCGATCTTCCTAGGTACCAAAACAGTATCACGCATCCATTTTTCCTGGGCATAGAGTTGCTGCTCGCGTGCGTCTACGCTAAGACTGGAAGAATACTTTTCCTTTTGTTTTCCGATCAAACCAACTCTAAGAAAAAAATGCTCTCTCGCTCGGCTTATGCGCATAGTCAAAGCTCTACGCCAAAACATAGCAGTGCATGTGCGCTGGTATTGAGAATACGGCGACGAACCTGGTACAGGAACACCGAGAAGTGTCTCGGCAAATTTTATCTTATCAGCTGGGTCACGATACTCCTGCTCAGCAAGGTTGACAGCAAGCTGCTTAATGTCAAATTGGTCAAAATCGATGTAATTGGCTATCTTGCCTTCTGTCTCGATAATTGCTGCGAGGCGTCTGTCAACTTCGAGACGAATTCTACCTAATATCTCCGCATCTTCTCGACGAAGCGACGCCGGAATGTCATTTTCTGTTTGGAAATCACGGTCATAGGTTTGCTTCAGTAGTATGCTGAGTTGCTCATCCTTGTATGAAGCAAGCAGCTTAACGACGCCCATACGCGTGCTGAAAACTACTTTTTCGTCAGCCTTTTTGATCGTACCTTCATCGCCAGTACACTGTCTGCCAACGTAGGAGGGATGCCAATTGAATGTCCAGTTCATTTTTTTCTTTCGACCTTGAATTTCATGCTTCGAAAAATGCAAGCTGCAATTGCCGAGGGTCGATCGCAATATTCTGCGCGTAAGACAGAGATCGTTTTCCTTTTGTCTTTGGCTTCGTTTTTTGAGAAACAGATTTTTTTAATCCGTCAGCCGCGCAAAGATCCGGAATTTCCAATTGGATTGCCAGTATGGGCATACATTTCGGCAACTTCATTCTATCTATCAATGACATTTCCCAAGCAGGCGAAGAATACTCCTTTACGCCCGATTTCTTTTTCACTCTCTCTCTATTTGCCATAATTCCTCCTATTCTGGAGCAATTACGATACCAATTTTTCAGCTTACATTCGGCCCAAAACGACGGTTGCGCAGATTTATTCAAAAATTCGACAAAATAATTCGCGAATCAGTTCAACGGATGTTCCATCGAAATTAATTTTAAATAAAAACGAAACATCTTTCGTTTTAGCGCTGCACTCCAAAATCTTTCTGGCTGCATAAATAGCAACAGTGTTGGAAATTTGGGAAAATTCGATGAAATCCAAAAGATTTCGAAATTCCACCTTGTTTCCTTATTCGCTTTCTTTATAGAATTCACTTCGTAAATCAAACAAGAATGCTTTTAGAAAAAACTTAAAAGCTAACTGTCTGAACACACATAATCAACTCCCTACTAAAATGACGAATTTTCGAAACATAAAAATACTGATCACCGATCTGCTGGGCAATCTCGATAGTCTTGGGCAAATCATCTGCAGAGGCAACAAATGAATTCACACGTTTATTATGGCCTTAAATTTGGAAAGCTTATTATTACGTTAGCCGAAGCTGCGGCGGAACTTGGCTTGGAGGTCGGTACTGCGCACAACCAGATAGGCGCAGGGACATTTCCACTGCCCACAAGAAAAATGGGGAAAAACCGTGTGGTCGACGTTCGAGATCTCGCAGATTATGTTGACATCCAGCGCTCCTTAGCTAGGCAAATTTTCGCCGGATAAGAAATTAGCGATTAACATACTGTCAAAAAAATGAGGTCTTTCCATGAAACACAATACAAACAGAATCAAAGATATGTCAAAGCGATTATCTACATTGTCGGACGATTTATCATTCGAAGTTGATCAAGGTTGGACGTCCAGCTTGTATCACATTGCGCGTTATCTGGACGAGCATACATATAATGATGAATGCTTCGATGACAGACGGTCTGGATTGATGGCAGCGGGTCGCCTTAGCTGGTTGCTTGGCGCAGCACGCTCTACACTAAGCGGAGTGTTTAGCGAGAAGGACATTTTTACTTTGATAAACTGCTATCAAGACATTGTGTTCAGCACCGACCAAATAAGTACCATTCCATCTTACGTATGTGAGGCCTTAGGTATCAAACTTGACAATTATGAAGTCTCATGCGCCGCGCCGCTCATCAGCAAACTTCTCAACCTAAATGCTTTGCAGCGGCTCATTCTAGCTGACACGCTTGAACGAATTTGGTATCAACCTCCGATGACGAGGACGAATCAGATACCAGAAGTGTTCGATTTACTTGGAATACAGTTGAGGTAACAGCGCAATATATTTTATTATTGTGACCACCTTAAACGGCTTGCTCCATGCGGCGCACTTTGCGCGATGACTCGCTACGTCACGCCACCTGGGAAAATTCTGCCGTGGCGTGCCACATTATCTCCATTTGCCCGATTCCACCGCTTTTCGATCGACCGGTCAATCCTCCCGCGCGCCCGATGGTTGCGCTCGCTGCAACGGTAGGTGGCTTAGAATTTTAGCGCGGCCATACAAAGGCAGCGTAGACTTGAGCAACTCTTCCATGACATCGACAACGTCATCATGGAACGAATACTGATGCATGCGCCCGGCCTTATGGACTTCTTATAGGCCATCGACACCAAGAATTGGTCAGAATCGTGAACATCCGCCGCCAGCGCCTCAATAGGTGCAAGGTGTTCAGGACGTTGGAGGGCTGGAACCACCGCAGATCCGCATGACCGCTAGCGCGCATCTATGGCTCAGCCTAATCGCAAGTTCGCCGTTCAAACGGCATCGCCGCCATAAGGCTAGTAGAACTCTTCCCGTGGAGTGACACCCGATGAGCTCGGTGCCACAAATTGATGCCACAAATCAAGGTTTTTTAGCGGTTCTCGGGGCTAACGACGTTTCACTCCGTCCAGTCCATCATCGGGGCGACCGACAGGCGGCGTCCGCCTGGAGCACGCGGGGGAGTTGTTTCGAGAGTCATGGCGATCAGAAGAATTCGGGAGCGGCAGCGCGAGCGCCGCACACGCGGGAGCGGAATTGTACCCCAGCGGGGCGTCAACCGCGGGTGTACTGACTTGACCGGGTTGGGACGCCTTCAGGCGTCCTTCGTTGAGATTCCAAGCGGCGCCGCCACGAAACCGGGCGGCACGCTGCGCCGCATGCCCTCCTCGAACGGCATGCGCGGCTGCCAGCCGGGGGGGGCCTCGAAACGGGTCCAGGGCAGCATGGTTTCGCGCGGACGGCAGGGCCGCTCGCCCCAGCCCACGTTCACCCGCACGCCGAGCGCCGCTTCGAAGGCCGCCACCAGGTCCTTCAGGCGCAGCGGCGCGCCCGAGGACACGCCATAGCGCAGCTGCACCGGGCCGGCCGCGCGCAGCGCGCGTTCGGTCGCGAGATAGGCCTCGACCACGTCGTCGATATACACCATGTCGAGCAGCTGGTCGCCCGCCGACATCGACAGCGCCCCGCCGCTGGCCGCCGCCTTCCACAAGGCGCTCATGAGTTTCGGACGCGGGTCGTGCGGGCCATAGGTGTCGAACAGCGCCAGCGTCGCCACTGACATGCCGGCCGCGTTGACGTAATACGCGAGGATCGCTTCGAAGGCTTGCTTGGTCGCGGCGTACAGGTTGACCGGGTCGTAGTCGCGCCCCTCGAAGTGCTGCCAGGCGGTGCCGGTGTTGACCAGGATGCGCACGCCGTTGGCCGCCATCGCTTCGGCCAGCTGGGTGGAGAACAGGATGTTGGCCTGCACCAGGCCTGCCACTTCTTCGGGCCGGTGCTGGGCCAGGAACAGTGCGGCCAGGTGGAACACGGCGTCCGGCGCCGCCATGCGCACGATCTCCACCAGGTCGGCCGTGGTGGTGCCGCAGCGGTGTAGGGTGACGTTCACGCCCGCCAAGGCGGCAAGGCTGGAACCGGCGCGCAGCAGCACGTGCACCTCCCAGCCGTCGGCCACGAGGCGGCGCGCCAACTGCGAGCCGACATAGCCGCTGGCGCCGGTGACGAGTGCGCGGCGCTTATTCATACGGGGACGACCGGGAGGCGGCGGCTGGGCAGCTCATTTGGGATTTCCATACGTGATTCGATGCGGGCGAAGGGTCGATTTTAGCGCAAACCGGCCGAGGAAATATCCCCGCTGGCGCAGCGCGCGACGTCGGTGCGTACTTGGGCAAGCGCCAGTTCCGAGCCATCGCCGTGACCGACAATGCTATCGGCGATGCGTCGATGCTGCTATATTTGCTTGACCAGATCGCCGAGAACGCGACGCTCGCGAGTGTCAGCGGCGATGTTGCCGACGACACGAAGGCCAGTCACGCGCCATGGCTGCTCCTTTTCGACATGGAAGGGGCCGGCCACGATGGCGCCTGATTGCACGCGCAGTCTGCTTCCATCTAGAATAGCGGCAGCGGCAGTTCGCGGCTCAATGCCTTGAAATATACGCAGATCGTTCCGGCGATATCGTTTTTGCAAATCAACGGTATTTCGCATGATTCCCCCACTTTATCTCGCACAAATATGAGCATCGTAATAATTAACTGGCGGGGGGGCGAGAACGATCCCTTCACCTATTTCAGCGCATGCATGAAGCAGGCGTTCGAGCGAATGGGGCGCCCGACGCACATCGTCAATCTTGACGATTCGTTCATGCGCGAGCTGGCTGAAATCAACAACAAAGGTATCGATTTTGTCATTTTGTGGCAGGGCCTCGGCTCGCAGATTGGCGCTACGGACACCGACCCCGCCACCGTCTGGGACCAGCTGAAGGTGCCGGTACTCTGCTATCACGGCGACCATCCATGCCACATGCCTATTCATCACAAGGCTACGTCTCCATGGGTGCAGCATATCTACGGCACGGCTTCATTCGCCATGTTCGCGAACACCTACTTTTCGCGCGAGACCAGCGCAACGTTCTTTCCGACGCCTGTCTGGTTTACCGATGGCGTCAAAGGACAATTCGAGGGGAATTTTTTCGTTTTCCCCAAGAATATCGATGACCTCGACGCGACCTTGGACAAGTGGCGCGGTGCACCAGAGCGCCTGGTCGCGAGCTTCCTGCTCGAGGCCGCGGACGCGATCATCGGTGAATTCAGGAATGGCAATCGAACGAGTCATCACGACATCATTGATGGCATGCTCAATGCCGAGGTGATGGCAGCGCTCTGCGAGAACCTGGACAACTCGGAGTTCACGGTGCGCGTGCACCTCCATACGCTGCTTGACAAAATCTATCGCAATATGGTCGCCGAGCACGTCGTCAACGATCTTAAAGATGTGCCGCTCAAGATCTACGGGCGGGGGTGGGAGCGTTTCCGGCTCAGGCAGAACCGCCATCACGAATTTCTCCCGTTTGACGCGATGTCGGACAATGCTTTCCAGTTTGCGTCCCAATACGGCATTGTCGATGCGGCGCCTATTCACGATTCCTTGCACGACCGCACCCTTCGTGCCATGAGCAACCGGTCGGGCTTCCTGATGGGGTCCAATTGGTCGTACGAGACTTTCCTTGGCGGCGACTACAGTGACCTGTTCTTCGACGGCGCTGCCGGCGCATTACGTGCTCGAGCAGAGCGTGTCATGCAGTCGCCCGAGGCCCACCGAGCGCAGGCTTGCGATTTTGCGCGGCACTATCAACAGCATTTCTCGCTCTTCAATTTCATCAAGCACCTCGAAGGGATGAGTGACATGGTCAGGGCTCGAGCGAGGGCGTGATATGTTGTGCGCCGCTGTCCAGCGGTGCCTGCTGCAGGAGTGTTCTGGGCGACTTGAATCGCCAAATTAAGTGTAAATAGGGTTTTAGTTCTCTGGATGTCCCCGGCTTGCGCCGGCGTATAATTTTTTTTTTTGTTTAACCGTTTCACCGCGAATGCTGAAGCCGGCACGGAGCGCGCTGTGACATGCTCGGAATTGGAAAAGGTGAGGAAATGGCTGTTTTCGACGACATTGGCTATGAGGATTTTCGCCAGATGGCAATGGATGATAGCCTGAGCCCCCACGAGAAGATCGGCTTTCCGAACGCATACCGGGATGCCCATGAAGCGGCAATCTTCGCCGATATCGAATCGAAGCTCGCCAACCTCGCGCGCCGCTCCCAGAACGTGCTCGATATCGGCCCCGGGTGCGCGGGCCTGCCGCGCCTTTTGATGGATGCATGCCGACTGCGGGAGCATTCGCTCGTGCTGATCGATTCGCCTGAAATGCTGGCGCACCTGCCTGATGCATCCGGCGTGATCAAGCTGCCGGGCTTTTACCCGGATTGCAATGACGCATTGCAGCCATGGATTGGTCGTTTCAACGTCATTATTTGCTACAGCGTCTTCCAATACATATTCGTTGAGGCCAGTTTCTGGAAATTCCTGGACCTGTCAATCCAGCTGCTTGCACCAGGCGGTCAGATGCTGATCGGGGATATCCCGAATGTGTCTAAACGCAAGCGCTTCTTTGCGAGCGATGCGGGTGTCAGATTTCATCAGGATTTCACGCAAACTTCAGAAGTGCCGCATGTGGATTTTCGCGCGGTAGAAAAAGACAAGATTGACGATGCCGTCATCCTTGGCGTTATCATGCGCGCCCGCGCGCAAGGGTGCGATGCCTACTGGCTGCCCCAGGGAGAATCGCTTCCAATGGCAAATCGACGTGAAGATGTGCTCATCATTAAGCCGTAGTAAAGGAAACATCACCGCCCCCTTCGACATCAAGGATACAGGCGTCTCGCTCATCGGCCAGCGGCATACGGGGCGGCAGCTCGGGTCTGCGAGTTTGGACCAATAACATCACTTGCCTCACCGCGAGGCATTTGGAAAGCGAGTATGAAAAAGAGAAAGCTTGTCATTGTCGGCGCATCGGCGTTTGCCGAAATCGCACGCGAATACTTCGACGTCGATACGGACTACCAGGTGGTGGCATTCGCCGTGGAAGAGTCCTACCTGAAGCAGAACGAATTGCAGGGCCTGCCGCTCGTGGCGTTCGAACAGCTTCATGCGCTTTATCCGCCGCAGGAGCATGACGTGTTTGTCGCTGTCGTCTACACGCAGCTGAACCGCCTGCGAGCGCGACTTGCCGGCGAAGCGAAGGACCAGGGATACCGGCTCGCGTCGTATGTCAGCCCACGCGCGTTCATCTGGCGCAATGTAAGGCTGGGGGAGCACGTGTTCATCTTCGAAGACAATACTGTTCAGCCATTTGTCGAGATCGGCGATAACGTCGTGCTGTGGAGCGGGAATCATATCGGCCATCACAGCAAGCTGCGCGACAACATCTTCGTGTCATCCCATGTCGTCATTTCTGGTTTTTGCGATATCGGTGAGAACTCTTTTCTCGGCGTTAATGCAACCATTGCAAACAACGTGACGATTGGCAGGGATAACTGGGTGGGCCCCGGCATGACCTTGATGAAAGACACCGAACCCAATACCTTGTTCAAGGCGACGCATGCCGAGCCTGCAAAAGTACCAACGACACGTTTCTTCAGGGTGAACCAATGAAATGGCTGAAGCATGGCGTCGTGTGGAAGCCGTCGGGAACGACATGGTGGGCTCGCACGCATGCGACCTGCCCGACGCCGATCTGGCTCGACGACCAAACCCTGCGGGTTTACGTGCAATGTCGGGACGAGAATAACGTCGGGCGCATCGGTTTCGTCGATCTCGACCCGCTGGACCCGCGCAAGGTGATTCGTGAAAGTCCGGAACCCGTGCTCGACATCGGTTCGCCCGGTTCCTTCGACGACAACGGCGTATTTCAAACGTCGGTCATTCGTGTTCCGGATGGCCGTATCTATATGTATTACGTTGGCTTCGAGCTGTGCCATCGGATCCGTTATCGCCTCCTGACGGGGCTTGCCATCAGCACGGACAATGGGAACACGTTTCATCGCGCCCAGGCCACGCCGGTTCTGGAGCGCAGCCCGGATGAGCAGTTCTTTCGCTGCGGCCCGTGGGTCGAATGCGAAGGCGACCGTTTTCGCATGTGGTACGTTGCAGGAAGCGACTGGGAAACAATCGACGGCAAGCAGATGCCCATCTACGAAATCCGCTATATGGAGTCCGACGATGGCATACACTGGCCAGCCAAGGGGCATGTCGTGATGCCGGTAGCGCTCGAGAACGAGCACGGCTTCGGACGCCCGGTCGTTCGGAACCGCCCCGACGGGTACCGGATGTTCTACTCCATACGCAAGCGCAATCCCGCCCGCTATCGCCTGGGGTATGCGCAATCTTGCGACGGGCTGATGTGGCAACGGCTTGACGCCGACATGGGGCTCGACGTCACCGAGGGGGCATGGGATGGCGAGGCCATCTCCTACGGTATCGACATCGATGCCGGTGGCAGAACGTGGCTGCTGTATAACGGAAACGATTTCGGTGGCACAGGGTTTGGCATCGCGGAGCGCGTGCAGCCATGATGCAGGCACGTTTTTTCGATCTCGATGAAGCAAGCTCCTGGGATAATTTTTGTCGCGGCGCGCATGGCGCCACGTTTTTGCATTCTCGCGCCTTCCTTTCCTATCACGGCACCCGATTCATTGACCGGTCTGTCGTGATCGAACAGCATGGCGAGTGGCTGGGGGTAATCCCGGCCGCGGGGCATGCTGCTGACCCATCCACTGTTGTTTCCCACCCAGGCGCAACCTATGGCGGGATTGTGCATCAGGGACGACTTCGGGGTACGCAAATGCTGCATGCGTTCGATTCGGCACGTGCACTATGGGCGTCCGCCGGCTATGAGCGGCTGCAGTACAAGGCCGTTCCACACATATACCAGGCAGCTCCCGCGCAGGAGGATCTTTACGCGCTTTTTCGGGCAGGGGCGGTTCGCTATCGCGTCGACCTCTCCAGTTGCATCGACCTGCGATGTCGCCTGCCGGTCAGCGAACGCCGGAAACGCGGAAAAAGGAAAGCACAGCGGGCATGCGTGCAAGTTGTTCGGGGAAGAGCACATCTTGCGGCGCTATGGTTAGTGCTTGCCGATAACCTTATGCGCAATCATGGCGTCGCCCCGGTGCATACGCTGGACGAGATCAGCTTGCTTGTGGACCGCTTTCCTGAGCATATTCATGTCATGACCGCGCTGGTGAACGGCGTCGTCGAGGCGGGCATCGTCCTTTTTCTCGGGCAGACGGTTGCGCACGCGCAGTACATTGCTTCGAGCGAAGTCGGTTATTCGGTTAACGCACTTGATCTCCTGTTTGACGAAGCGATCGGGCATAGCTCCCAGTCCGGCAAGCGCTATTTCGATTTCGGCATCAGCACCGAAGACCAGGGACTGATCCTGAATGACGGCCTTGCACAGTTTAAAAACGAGTTCGGCGCCGGCGGAGTTGTACATGAGTTTTACGAGTTGAACTTAAAAGGAGCTGGAAATGCCTCTCAATGATTGCTGCTTAATCGAATTGCCGAAGATTTCCGATCCACGTGGCAACTTGACCTTCGTTGAAGGCGGAAACCACATCCCATTCGACATCAAGCGGGTCTACTATCTGTATGACGTTCCGGGAGGCTCGGACCGCGGAGCGCATGCACACAAGAACCTCCATCAGTTTGTCGTGGCAATGTCAGGCAGCTTCGACATTGTTCTCGATGACGGCGACCGTCAGCGGCGTTTCCATTTGAACCGCTCATACTATGGACTGTATATCTGTCCCATGATGTGGCGTACGCTGGATAACTTCTCGTCGGGCGGCGTCTGTATGGTGCTTGCGTCGGAACCTTACACCGCCGATGACTACATTCGCGACCATGACGAATTTCTCGCACGCGCCCGGCACAATACACTTGCCGGTGCATGACCTGTCTTGTACGAAGATTTGACCGATAAAATGTTGATAGATTTTCTCAATCTTGGCCGCGTGAACGCCCCATATGAGCCGGCCATTCGGGAGGCGATCGAGCGTGTGCTTCGCTCGGGTTACTACATCCTGGGCGAGGAAACCGCCGCCTTCGAACGGGAGTTCGCGAGCTACTGCGGAGTAAAGCATTGTGTCGGCGTGGCCAATGGCCTGGATGCACTGCATTTGATTTTGCGCGCCTATGGCATCGGCCCGGGGCATGAAGTCATTGTGCCTGCCAATACATTCATCGCAACCTGGCTCGCCGTCAGCCTTGTTGGTGCGCGAATCGTACCGGTCGAACCTGACGAGTTGAGTTGGAATATTGCCCCGGAGCGAATCGAAGAAGCGATCACGCCGCGAACGCGCGCGATCATGCCCGTTCACCTTTACGGTGCTCCGGCGGACATGGACGCGATCCGGGAAATCGCGCAACGACATCATCTTCGCGTCATTGAGGACGCAGCGCAGGCACATGGCGCGCGTTATCGGGGGCTTCGTGCGGGAAGCCTCGGTGACGCAGCAGGCTTCAGTTTTTATCCCGGCAAGAACCTGGGCGCGCTGGGTGACGGCGGCGCGATCACAACGAGCGACGATGATCTTGCCGAGCATCTCCGGAAGCTGCGCAATTACGGCTCATCGATCAAATACCAGCATGATGTCGCGGGCGTCAATTCCCGTCTGGATGAGATGCAGTCAGCCGTGCTGCGCGTAAAGTTGCAGCATTTGGATGCAGACAACGCACGACGCGCAGCTGTCGCGGATAGTTATCGTGAAGCGCTGGCCGATACGCCAGTCGAGTTGATTCGCATCCCTGACAAGGCCCAGTCTATCTGGCACCTTTTCGTCGTGCGAACTCCCAGGCGCGATGCCCTGCGCGATTACCTGACATCGCGGGGGATTGGCACGCAAATTCACTATCCGGTGCCGTGCCACCGCCAAGGGGCATTTGCCCATCAGGCTTGGCCTGAGCTCCCTGTAACCGAGCGACTGCAATCGCAGATTCTGAGTCTGCCGATGTCGCCGTATCTGAGCGCAGACGACGTGGCCTATGTTGCAGCACAGGTGAAGGCCTTTTTCGCCTGAGCATTTGAACAAAAACTTTGCTCAGTACATGCCTGAGCCAGAAATCAGTTCGCGACCGGCGCGCACAGGTCCGCTCTCACCTTGTCGAGCACCGCGTTCCAGTCGCCCGGCACCGCCTGGCGGTACAGGCGCGCGCTCGGATACCACGGACTGTCGGGGCGATCGCACAGCCAGCGCCAGTCGGTCAGGGTGCCGCCCGCCAGCAGGATCCAGACCGGCTTACCCATCGCGCCGGCCAGGTGTGCCACGCTGGTGTCGACCGTGATGACCAGGTCCATCTGCGCGACCAGCGCGGCCGTATCCTCGAAATCGTGCAGGCGTTCGCCGAAGTGGCGCACGCTGCGCTTCATTTGCAGCGTCACCTTGTCGAGCGTGCGCAGTTCTTTCTGAAGCGAGAAGAACTCGTACTGGTCCGATACCAGGCCCGCGATCGCCGAGAACGACAGGCTGCGGAAGTGGTCCAGACGGTGATAGGCGTTGCCGCTCCAGACCAGGCCCACGCGCGGACGCGTCTTCTCGCCGAGCAGGGCCGCCCATTCGGCGACCCTGGCCGCGTCCGGGGCCAGATAGGCGGCCGGAGCGGGGATGGTGTCCGTGCGCGTAGCGAAGGCCAGCGGAAGGCTCATCAGGGGGCACTGCAGGTCGAACTGCGGCAGCGGATCGCCCTTCGCCACCACCTGGGCCACGCCCGGCAGGCTGTGCGCCAGCGAGACCAGCGCCGGCTGCACCTCGAGAATGACGCGCGCGCCCTGCTCGGCCACCATGGATGCATAGCGGCAGAACTGCAGCGCGTCGCCCAGGCCCTGTTCGGCGTGCAGCAGGATGGTCTTGCCGTCAAGCGGCTCGACGCCCAGCCACAGCGGCGCGCCCAGGTCGCGCTTTTCGTGGAATACGCCGAGTGCTTCCACATGCCAGCGCGCTTCGTAATCCTGCCATCCCTGCGCCAGGTCGCCCAGCAGCAGGTTCAGCAGCGCGCGGTTCCAGCGCGCCAGCGCGAAGTCGGGATCGAGTGCCAGCGCCCGGTCGTAGGCGGCACTCGCGGCCTCGAACTGGCCGAGGTCGGCCAGCACGATGCCGCAATCGGTGTGGCTCGACGCCGCATCCGGACGCTGCGTCTGGGTCTCCTGGAAACAGGCCAGGGCTTCGGGGTAGCGCAGCAGCGCGCGCAGCAGCGTTCCGCGCGTGAGGAGGAATTCGTAACGATTCGGATCGAGCGCCAACGCCTGGTCGATGCTGGCCAATGCGGCCTCGTTCTGCCCGAGTTGGCGCAAGGTCTGCGCGCGCAGGTGCAGGGTCTTCGGGTCGTCCGGCTTCTGGACGCCCAGCTGGTCGAGGCTAGCGAGTGCCGCGCCCTGCATGTCGAGCTGCACCAGCAGCCGGCTGCGGTGGCGCAAAATTTCCGGGTTGTCCGGCTGCAGGGCCAGTGCGCGCTCGCAGCTGGCCAGCGCTTCCGGACGGCGCCTGAGCACTTGCAGGGCCAGGGCGCGGTTGTGCCAGCCGGCGGCCGAGGCCGGGTTGAGCCCGAGTGCATTGTCGTAGCTGGCCAGGGCGTCTTCCAGACGGCCGAGTGCCTGCAGGACGATGCCGCGGTTATACCAGGCGTCGCCGAACGCATTCGCACAACCCAGGGCGCACTCGTAGCTCTCGAGCGCTTCTTCGAAGCGGCCCAGGTCCTTCAATACATTACCGCGATTATTCTGGGCGTGCGCAAAACCGGGGTTGAGCGCCAGCGCCTGGTCCAGGCCCGCCAGCGCTTCCTTATTGCGGCGCAGTTCGTGCAGGACGACGGCCTGGTTGTTGAGCGCGTCGGCATCGCCCGGGTTGAGGGCGATGGCGCGCTCGAAACTGGCCAGCGCTTCGTCGTAGCGCCCCAGGGCCTGCAGTGCGGTGCCGCGGTTGTAATGGGTATCGGCGTCCTTCGGCGCCAGGGCCAGCGCGCGCGCGTAGCTGGCCAGCGCCCCGTCGTAGTTGCCAAGCTCCTTCAAGGCATTGCCGAGGTTGCCATGGGCCGAGGCCACGTTCGGGCTGATCGCGATTGCGGAGCGGATGAACCCGGCAGCGATTTGATAGTTACCACCCTGGAAGGCAATGATGCCAGTGTGGTGAAGTGCCTCGAAATGCTTCGGCATCAGGCGCAGCACCTGTTCATAGGCAATCAGTGCGCGGTCGAGCTGGCCGTTCGTGTGGAACGCCATCCCTTCGGCAAACAGTGTGGAGACACGTGCGGCGGTCGAATTGGCTGGCCTGAATGCCGGTGCGCCCTTGCTGTGTTTTGCCATGCTGGAGAACCTTTGTAATGAGAGCAGCCGCATGCGGCGCCACGCCGTGCAGGGTACAGGCGGTGGTGATGAACTTGCGTCCCATTATAGAGGGAGGTGTTTACGTGCGGCAAGAATAGCACCCTCCCCGGCGCGCGGCGTCGGGGTTTGCGCCACATTCGAGGCCTGAAAAAATAATTCAAAAAATTTCCATACGGCATTTAATGGATGTAAGGAAACGGTCGTCTTGTACTTGTGAGAGCAGATGAGCTGCTCCATGAATCCCACCTTACTGGAGCCAAACATGCTGAGCCTTCACACCAACGCCGCTTCCCTGTCCGCACAAAATTCCCTGTCGTCGACCCAGAACAAGCTGTCGACCACGATGACCCGCCTGTCGACCGGCTTCCGCATCAACTCGGCAAGCGACGACGCAGCCGGCCTGCAGATCGCTACCCGCCTGAAGTCGCAGACCAGCGGCATGGCCGTCGCAATGCGCAACACCCAGAACTCGACCTCGATGCTGCAGACCGCCGAAGGCGCGCTGAACGAAACCGGCAACATCCTGGTGCGCATGAAAGACCTGGCCACCCAGGCAGCCGACGGTTCGTCGTCGAAGGATGACCAGACCGCGATGCAGGCAGAGTATGACTCGCTGGCTGACGAGCTGACCAACATCATGAAGAACACCAAGTTCGGCGGCACTTCCCTGCTGAACCAGAACACCGGTAAGCTGAGCACTGCCGTGACCTTCCAGATCGGTGCCGACAAGGCCGAAACCATGTCCGGCAACTTCGTCACCGAACTGGGCGACGTGCACACCAAGCTGACCGCGACCAGCACCCGTTACGCCGGCGGCACCGCAGCTGCTGCCACCACGGTCGGCAGCGACGTCAGCGGCACGACCGAAGCCCTCGGCGCGACCGCAGCGAACAACACCATCGACGAACTGTCGCAGGCCATCAACTCGGTCAGCACCCTGCGCTCGAAGATCGGTGCCACCGCCAACCGCCTGGAACACGTCAACAACAACCTGTCGAACATCAGCACCAACACGCAAGCTGCCGCCGGCCGCATCATGGACGTCGACTTCGCAACGGAAAGCGCGAAGATGACCTCGAACCAGATGCTGATGCAAGCGGGTACCGCGATGCTCAAGCAGACCAACCAGATGTCGTCGATGGTCATGTCGCTCCTGCAGTAATCAGGCGCACCCCGGCGCAACTGAGCCGGGTCAGGACAGGCCAGCCGCTTACCCGGCTGGCCTTTTTTCGTTTCAGGATGCGCTCTGCAGGCCGTAACAAGCACATCCGGAAAATATTTCAAATAATTTCCATACGGCATTTAATGGATGTACAGAAACGGTCGTCTTGTACTTGTGAGAGCAGATGTTCTGCTCCATGCATCCCAACTAACTGGAGCCAAACATGCTGAGCCTTCACACCAACGCCGCTTCCCTGTCCGCACAAAATTCCCTGTCGTCGACCCAGGGCAAGCTGTCGACCACGATGACTCGCCTGTCGACCGGCTTCCGCATCAACTCGGCGAGCGACGACGCAGCCGGCCTGCAGATCGCTACCCGCCTGAAGTCCCAGACCAGCGGCATGGCCGTCGCAATGCGCAACACCCAGAACTCGACCTCGATGCTGCAGACCGCCGAAGGCGCGCTGAACGAAACCGGCAACATCCTGGTCCGCATGAAAGACCTGGCCACCCAGGCAGCCGACGGTTCGTCGTCGAAGGACGACCAGACTGCAATGCAGGCAGAGTACGACTCGCTGGCTGACGAGCTGGGCAACATCATGAAGAACACCAAGTTCGGCGGCACCACGCTGCTGAACTCCGATAACGGCAAGCTCGACGCTGCCGTGACCTTCCAGATCGGCGCCGACAAGGCCGAAACCATGATCGGCAACTTCACCGTCGAACTGGGCGACGTGCACACCAAGCTTGCTGCAACGAGCGCCCGTTACTCCGGCGGCACCGTTGCCGGCGCCACCACGGTCGGTACCGACGTCAGCGGCACGACCGAAGCCCTCGGCGCGACCAACGCGAACAACACCATCGACGAACTGTCGCAGGCCATCAACTCGGTCAGCACCCTGCGCTCGAAGATCGGTGCAACCGCCAACCGCCTGGAACACGTCAACAACAACCTGTCGAACATCAGCACCAACACGCAAGCTGCCGCCGGCCGCATCATGGACGTCGACTTCGCAACGGAAAGCGCGAAGATGACCTCGAACCAGATGCTGATGCAAGCGGGTACCGCGATGCTCAAGCAGACCAACCAGATGTCGTCGATGGTCATGTCGCTCCTGCAGTAATCACGGCTACCCCCGGTCTGGTTTGACGGGGAGTATCATGGGCCAGCCGCACTCCGGCTGGCTTTTTTTCATTCTGGATCGCGCCATGAACCCTCTTTCGCTCTCCGCTCCCTTGCTGGCTCCGATCACGCCTCCACTGCAGGCCACTGCGATCACGGCGATTGCGCCGGTCGCCTTTGCCGCCGCCGAGCCGGAACTGCCTTTTTCCCAGCCGCTACCGCTGCCCAATGCGCAAGCTGTCGCCACAGGCACGGAGCACCAGGACGGCGTGGCGATGCGCCCCGACCAGGTGTTCATGACGCGCCAGATGCTCTTTGCGCAAGCCGACGG
This sequence comes from Massilia sp. CMS3.1, assembly GCF_051262535.1. NCBI lineage: Bacteria > Pseudomonadati > Pseudomonadota > Betaproteobacteria > Burkholderiales > Oxalobacteraceae > Massilia > Massilia sp. CMS3.1. The sequence continues at coordinate 75,789 of NZ_JBIMES010000004.1, forward strand.
CCGCACACTGGCCGGCAACTGGCGCTCGATGGTCGGCAACTATGGCGCGACCCTGATCGAGCGCGAGCTGCGCACCCGCGCCGGCGCCCTGCCTCCTGCGCTGATGCTGGTCGGACAGGAAGGACGCACGCCAGGCCGCGCGCTCGATGGCCAGCTGCTGCCGGCGGACGCCTGGCGTTTTACGGTGCACGCAGGGAGCGCCCAGGCACAGCACCTGCAAGTGATGCGCAAAGGGGCCGATGGCGGCGCGGGCCGCCGGCGCCGGCCGCGCGCGGCGCTGCGGCTGGAACTGGCGCTGGCCGACGGCACCCAGGTCGTGGTGCAGGTCGAGCCGGCGCCGGGCGGTGTTGTGATCGAGATGGCCGCGCCGGACGCCGCCACGCTGGCGCGCCTGCGCGCCTTGCAGCCCGCGCTCGACGCGGCGGTGGGACGCGCGGGGCTGGTGGTCGTGCGCTGGAGTTTCATGACGGGCATCGCGCCCGCCGGGTCGGCGCACGCGAAGCTGGCGGCGGAAGATGCGGCGCAGGTATTGACCTTGCCGGTGTTTCGCGCGGTGGCGGAACTGGCCTTGATGTTGCCGGCGCAGGGATGAAATTTTATTTCACCGCAGAGCGTGTGGTGAAAGAATATTCCAGCAACGGCGACCGGCCATCACTACCCAACCGTCCCCACGATCGACACTTCCCGGTTCTCGGGAATCTCGTTATACGACAGCACGTTCAATCCCGGCGCGAACAGCTTGGCGTAGCGCGCCAGCAGCGGGCGCACCTGCGGCAGCACGAGCAGGAGCGGCGGCGTGTGCTGCCCCTTCATCTGTTCGCGTGCGACCGGCATGTTGATCTGCAGTTGCGACAGCAGTTGCGGATCGATCGGATAGTTATCCAGCGCGACCTTCCCGCCCCCATTCTGGCGTGCCTGGTTCAAGGAACCGAGCAGCATGTTCTCGAGTTCCGCCGACAGGTTAAAGGCCGGCATGTCTTTCTTCTTGCCGAACATGGTCGAGACGATCTGGCGCCGCAACGCGCAGCGCACTTCGGCCGCCAGCAGGATCGGATCCTTGGTCGTCTCGGAAGCGTCAAGCAGCGTGGTGCCGATGACCACGATGTCCTTCAGCGACACGCCCTCGGCCAATAAAACGCGCAACACGCGCAGCAACTGGGTGTGGTTCAGCGCCTTTTCCAATGCGTTCGACAGCTTCGGCGAGAGCGCGCCCAGGCGCTCGAGCAGCGCCGGCACGTCGTCGTGGCGGAACAGTTCGTGCAGGTGGTCGCGGATGACTTTCGAGCAGTGGGTCGCGATCACGCTCGGCACCTCGACCACCTGGTAACCCAGGCCGAGCGCATGGCCTTTCTGGTCGGGCGTGATCCAGGTGACGGCCATGCCGAAGGCCGGCTCGAGGCCCGGGATGCCATCGAGTTCGCCATACACGTTGGGCGACGGGATCGCCATCAGGTGCTCGGGATGGACCTCTCCATCAGCCACGACCACGCCCGACAGGCTCACCGAATACTGCGACGGGCGCAGCGCCAGGTCGTCGCGCACGCCGATTGCCGGGAGCAGGACGCCCATCGATTCGGACAGGCTCTGGCGGATGCCCTTGATGCGCTTGGTGAGCTGCTCGCCCTGCGCCTTGTCGACCATGCCGACCAGTTTATAGCCGACCGCCACCGAGATCGGCTGCACCACCGGCAGCTGCTCCCAGTCCAGGTCGGGCGCGCGGTCGTCGCGCAGCGCCGCTTCGATCGCGGCCACGCTGCCCGTATCGGCCGGCTGCACGCGGGTGTGCAAACGATAACCTGCATAACCCAGGACGGCGGCGAAGACGGCGAAGACGATGAACGGCATGCCCGGAATCAGGGCCAGGATCACCATCACGCCGGATGCGGCGAACAGGGTTGGCGGCTGCGCCAGCAACTGGTTGCCGACCTGCTTGTCGAGATCCCCTGCTTCGCCGATACGGGTAACCAGAATGGCGGCGGCGGCCGAGAGCAGCAGTGCCGGGATCTGTGCGACCAGGCCGTCACCGATGGTGAGCAGCGCGTACACGCGGAAGGCGTCGCCCAGCGGCAGGTCGTACATCAGCGCGCCGATCGCGATACCGCCGATCAGGTTGATGATCAGGATCAGGATCGAGGCGACCGCGTCGCCGCGCACGAATTTCGAGGCACCGTCCATCGCGCCATAGAAGTCCGCTTCGGCGGCGACGTCTTTCCGCCGCTGCTGCGCCTTTTCCTGGTTGATCAGGCCCGCATTCAGGTCGGCGTCGATCGCCATCTGCTTGCCCGGCAAAGCGTCGAGAGTAAAGCGCGCCGACACTTCCGAAATACGCTCCGAACCCTTCGTCACGACCACGAAGTTGATGATCATCAGGATGATGAACACCACCAGGCCGACCACGAAGTTACCGCCAATGACGACGTTACCGAAGGCCTCGACGACGGCACCGGCGGCGTGCGTGCCCTCGTGGCCATGCAGCAGGACCACGCGGGTGGAGGCCACGTTCAGGGCGAGGCGCATCAACGTGGTCCCGAGGATCACGGTCGGGAACACCGAGAAGTCGAGCGGGCGCTTGGCCGACACGGCGACCAGGATCACGAGCAGCGACAGGACAATGTTAAAAGTGAACAGGACGTCGAGCAGGATCGGCGGCAGCGGGAGCATGATCATCCCGAGCAGCATCAGGATGAAGACCGGGGCGGCGTACTTCTGGCGCCGCAGCTCGGCGACAAAGGCGTTCAACGAATTCATGAAGCAACTACCTCGCTCAAATGAGATGGCACGGCCACCTCGTTGGGGAACCGTGGGGGCGCCTGGCGCCGGCCATCACGGAAAGCATTCAATTGCAGCACATAGTTCAGCACCTGCGACACGGCCTGGTACAGCTGGGCCGGAATCTGCTGCTGCACCTGGCTGGTGTTGTAGATCGCGCGCGCCAGCGGTGGCAGCGACACGGTCTCGATCTTGTGTTTCGCCGCGACGCTCTTGATGTACAGCGCCATCTCGTCGACGCCCTTGGCCACCACGTAGGGCGCTTCGGCGCGGTTCGTATCGTACTTCAGGGCCACCGCATAGTGCTCCGGGTTGACGATCACCACGTCGGCCGTGGGCACCGTCTTGTTCACGTTGCGCTGGGCCAGCTGGCGCTGCAGCTGACGGATGCGCTGCTTGACCTCGGGCTTGCCCTCGCTGGTCTTGTGCTCGTCCTTCTGGTCCTGCTTGCTCATGCGCTGGTTCTTCGCGAACTGGAAGGCCTGGATCGGCACGTCGAGCACGGCGAAGATCACGAACACGGCGACCAGCGCGAACAGGGCGTCGAACATCATGGTTCCGCCACGGACGACGGCATCCCCAAGGGGCAGGCGCTGCAGGTCGACATAGCTCGAAATGCTCGATCGCGTCACGTGCACCAGCACGAAACCGAGCACCACGGCCTTGGCCACCGAGGTGGCAAAACCGACCAGGTGCTTCTGGCTGACCAGGTTGCCCAGGTTTTTCATGGGGCTCAGGCGATCCGCCTTCGGCATCATGTTCTTGCCCGACATGATCCAGCCACCCGGCACCAGGCCGCCGATGATGATCGCCAGCGGCACCACCGCGAGGGGCAGCACCATCTTCACGAACAACATGGCGGCGGCCATGAAGACCACCGACATCGCATTTTCGATCGCCCCGGTTTCGCCGAGGGGCACGAAGACGAGTCTGAACAAGGACCTGAAGGATTCCAAATAGTCCGGCAGCATCATCGAAAACACTTTCAGGCTGACCAGGATGCCGATCGCGGTCGACAAGTCCTTGGAACGGACGATCTGTCCTTCCTCGCGCGCCTTTTTCAGCTTTTGCGCTGAGGCCTTTTCGGTTTTGTCGCCATTGTCAGCCACGCGCTGCCCTCATCTGTTGCTGCAGCATTTCGAGTACCGCATTCGTCAGCTGGATATAGTGTTCGGGGATGAAGCGTACCAGCTGCACCAGCATCATCAGGCCGAACACGGTCACCAGCGAAAAGCCCAGCGAGAACAAATTCAATGATGGCGCCACCCGGTTCAGGAAGCCGAAACCGATCTGCACCACCATCGTCGAAAACACGATCGGCAGCGCGAGCAGCATCGCGGCTGCGAACACCCAGCCCAGGTTCAGCGCTACCGTCTGCAGCGCCATCGACCCGATGCCCTGCCCCACCGGCCAGGCGTGGAAGCTCTGGCCAAGGATGCTCGCAAGCACCAGGTGGCCGTCGATCGCGAAGAAGATGAAGATCGCCACCAGCGAGAGCAAGCTCGAAATGACATCGGACTGCTGGCCATTGACAGGGTCGTTCATCTGCGCCATCGCGAAACCGATCTGGCTCGAGGCCAGAAAGCCAAGCATCGAGATGGCGGAAGTCGCGAACTGCAGTGCGAAGCCGAGCACGCCGCCGATCACCGCCTGCTCGAACATGGCGACCACGCCGGCCAGCGAAAACGGATCGGGCATCGGCATGTTCTTCGTCAGCGGCAGCATCAGGAATGCCAGCACCATCGACAACAGCGCGCGCACGGGAATCGGCACCATGCCGTCGCCGATCGCCGGGGCCGAGGACAAGAGCGCCATGATGCGGCAAAACGGCCACCACAGCGCGCCGATCAGCGGCATCAGATAGCTGACGAAATCCACTATGAGGCGATCGTCGCTGCGCGCTGGAACACCGACACGCAATAGTCCATCAGGTAGCCGGTCATCCAGTGACCGGTCAGGATCAGCACCATCAGCGTCACCAGGAGGCGCGGCAGGAAGCTCAGGGTCTGTTCATTGATCTGGGTGGCCGCCTGCACCAGCGCCACCACCAGGCCGATCAGGAGGCCCGGCACCACCAGCACCATTACCAGCAGCATTACCACGCGCAGTGCTTCGGCTACCAGGTCGACCGCAACATCAGGACTCATCTGAACAACCCCCTAATAGCCGTGGATACTGCCGACCAGCGTGTTGACGGTCAGGGTCCAGCCGTCGACCAGCACGAACAGCAGCAGCTTGAACGGCAGCGAAATGACGAGCGGCGACAGCATCATCATGCCCATCGCCATGAGCACCGACGACACCACCAGGTCGATGATCAGGAAGGGAATGAAGAGCATGGCGCCGATCTGGAACGCGGTCTTCAATTCGGACAGGACAAACGCGGCCAGTTTCACCGTGAAGGCGCGGTCCTGCGCCTTCATGCCTGGGGCTTCGCCGGCCAGGTGGGCAACCTGGGCCAGCGCGCTCTTGCTGGTCTGGGCCAGCATGAAGCGCGACAGCGGGACTTCGGCCGTTTTCAAGGCTTGCTCCAGGCCGATCTTGTTCTGGTCATACGGAAGGAAGGCCTCGTTCCAGACCTGCACCCCGATCGGACGCATTACCAGCAGCGTCAGGATCAGCGCGATGCCGGTGACGACGCGGCTCGGCAGGCCCTGCTGCAGGCCGAGGGCCTGGCGCAGCAGGGACAGCACGATCACGAAGCGCGTGAAACAGGTGGTCATCATGACCAGCACCGGCAACAGCCCGAGCAGCGTCATCAGGACCAGGATCTGCGACTTGACGCTCATCCCGGTATTCGCACCGGGGATCACCCCGGCCATCAGGTCCTGGGCGCCGGCGGGTGCTGCAGCGATGAAAAAAACGGCGCCAGCCAACAAGGAAACCGTGGCGCTCCCGACTATCTTCATGCCGTGATCAGGTCCAGATTCAGGCCGTCGAGATCGATCACTTTCAGGCCGTATTGCTCGCCCGAGACCACGACTTCGGCGCGGCCGATCGGGGCGCCGTTGACCTTGATGATGAGCGGCTCGCCGGCCACCGCGTCCAGCGGCAGCACGCTCGCCGGGCCGAGGTCCATCAGATCCTGCAGCGAGATGCGGGCCGAGCCCACTTCCAGCGTCAGCGTGACCGGGATACGGCGCATCATCTGCGGCAGGCGCGTATTGCGCACCGGCGCGCCGATCTCCACGTTGTCGTCCAGGAGGACGTCGACAGCCAGTTGCTCGTTGAGGTTCATGTCCATTTATTCAGCGTCTTCAAAAGAGGTTAAACACAGCTTGCCTTTGTGCTCGGCGACGGCCGCCGTAAACAGGCGCGCTTCGTCGAGCAATACGTCGGCGCGGCCGACGGAAACCGGAATCACGTCGCCCACCTTCAAGCCGAACAGCGCTTCAAGGGTGATCTCATGCGTCACCAGGCGGCCGTCCAGCTTGACCTTCAGGCTGGCGCCGATCGATTCGGCCGGACGTGCGCGCTGCGGGCGCTCCGGCTGCAGCGCCTGCAGGATCAGGCCCATCATGCGGGCATCCGGCGCGATATAGCAGCGCGCGGTGCTGCCGCCCTGGGGTTCACGCAGCAGGATGGCCAGGGCCCATGCATTCTTGCCCGGCGTGGCCGGGACGACCTGCGACAGCGGCGACGACGCCACATCGACGCCGGCGGCACCAGCAGCCACGCGTACGCGCATCGCCAATACTTCCGACAACTGCTGCGTCAGCGTATGCGCCAGCCGCTCTTCGGTGGCGGTGACCCGCTCGCCTGCCGGATCGCGCAGCTCCCTGGCCGAGCCTTTGCCGCTGTAGCGCGCTTCGAGCAGGCCCACCAGCAGGGCACGCTCGAAAGCGACGGCGGTGCTGCCGTGCGGACCGCTCACGCCCAGCCAGCGCAAGCTGCTGCTGTCGGGCGCCCGCTCGAAGACGACCGCGGCCAGTTCGAAGCTGCTCCAATAGCGGCGCCAGCCTGGCGCAGACAGCATCGCCGTCATGTCCTCGGCAAAGGCGCCGGCAAACGACGGCAGTAAATGCACGGGCCGGCCTAATAAAGCCGGATCGAGCACTTGATGCGGACGCTCTTGAACAGTTGAATTGTTAATCGGCATAAATGACGAATTGATGAGATCAAAAGGGACGTGTTTTTATTTCATTCCCGAAGGCAACAATTATACCTGCTTAGATGTTTCCGCTCACTCGATATTCCTCTTTGAATTCCCCATTGCCCTACGGTAAGATCGTATCTGGATGTGCGCGGCTTCCTGGGAAACACAGGTGCTCTACGAGGGAAAATCGTGAAATCCGCCGGGTTTTGAATGGTCGTTTGATGCATGTTTTACATGCGTAATATTTAACATTTGACGCTGCGAACCTAGATTTTAATCGTCAAATGTCGCAAAAAAGATACTTAGTCTGTCACCCACATGCAACATTCAACGCATAGGATTTAACAAATGGGAATTGAATTAGCCGGCCAGATTAAAGCCGACCTTGCTGCTCTGACAAATGAAGCGCAGCGCATGGCGATCGCACCATCTGTCGAAATGGCAACGCCTGCAGCTCAGACCGACTTCTCTTTCGCCCAGACGATGAAGAATGCGATCCAGAGCGTCGACGCCCAAGGCGAGGCTGCATCCGTCAAGATGGCCGATGTCGACAGCGGCAAAAGCGACGACCTGGTCGGCGCGATGCTCGCCAGCCAGGAAGCCAGCCTGTCCTTCTCGATGCTCATGCAAGTGCGCAACAAGGTCATGGGCGCGGTCGATGAACTGATCAAGCTGCCAGTTTGATTCAAGGGAAAAACCCAACGTGATTTCGAAACTCAAGAATGTCTTCGGTGGTGCGAAACTCGGCGCGATGCCCGGCCTGCCTCCTGCCCTGCGCAACAACCTGACCCCGTTGCTGGTGCTGGCTGTCGTCATTACCGCCGCCGTCATGATGTTCATGTGGCAGGACCAGGCCAACTACAAGCCGGTCTTCGGGGCGCGCGAAAAAGTCGCCGCCAGCGACATGATGACCGTGCTCGAGGCCGAGCAGATCCCTTACCGCATCCATCCGGACAGCGGCCAGGTGATGGTGCCGTCGAACGAACTGGGCAAGGTGCGCATGCTGCTCGCCGCCAAGGGCGTGACTGCGCAACTGCCGGCCGGCCTTGAGCTGATGGACAAGAACGATCCGCTGGGCGTGTCGCAGTTCGTGCAGGACGTGCGCTTTCGGCGCGGCCTCGAAGGCGAACTGGCACAGAGCATCCTGAGCCTCGATTCCATCGCGTCGGCACGGGTGCACCTGGCCATCGCCAAGACCAACTCGTTCGTGGCCGGCGCCTCGGACCAGAGCTCGGCCTCGGTCGTGATCGCGACCAAGCCAGGCAAGACACTCGGCAACGAGCAGATCGCCGCGATCGTCAACATGGTCTCCGGCAGCGTCGCCAGCCTCAGTCCGGCGCGCGTGTCGCTGGTCGACCAGGCCGGCAACTACCTGTCTTCGCGTGTCGACCTGTCGGAAAGTTTCGACGGTGGCGGCCAGGGCGATGCGGCCGCGCAGCGCGTGTCGAACGAAGTGCGTAACAACGTCGCCGAGCTGCTCGGACCTGTGCTGGGTGCGAACAACTTCAAGGTCAGCGTCACCGCCGACATCGACAACGACAAGATCGAAGAAACCCAGGAAAAGTACGGCGAAGCGCCGAAGGTCACCAGCGAAGCGACGCGCGAAGAGATGGAAAAGAGCCGCCTGGCGATGGGTGTGCCGGGCACGCTGTCGAACCGTCCGCCAGTGCCTGCCGATCCTGCGGCACCGGCTGGCGCCGACGGCGCCGCTGCCGACAAGGGCAACGACAACTCGCGCAAGAATGCGACTACCCGCCAGTACGCCTATGACCGCGCGATCACCCAGATCAAGCGTTCGCGTGGCCGCCTGCGCAAGCTGTCCGTCGCCGTGGTGCTGAACAATGCGAGCGCCGCGAATGCCAAGGCCGGCTACACGCCTGCCGAGCTGGCGAACATCGAGAAAATACTGACCGGCGGCCTCGGCATCAATGCCGCACGTGGCGACGTGCTGGCCGTATCGAGCCTGAACTTCCCGGCGCCGCCGCTCGTGGAGCCATGGTGGCAGGAGCGCGACACCATCGTCGACGCTACCGGCTACGGCCTCTGGATCGTCGGTGCCCTGCTCGCCTACCTGCTGCTGGCCCGTCCAATGCTGCGCACCGTCACGGCGCGCATGACGCCGGCCCTGCCGGCACCGGGTACGGGTGCTGCCGCCGCGCTGCCGAATGCCACCGCTGCCGGTACCGCGCCGGCCCTGGCCGCCCCTGGCGCCAGCGCAGGCGGTGTCGGCACGATGCCGATGGTGCCGCTGCTGGAGAACTACGATCTGCCGCCGGCCGGTTCCGCCGTGGATGTGATGGTCGATCACCTCAAGGTGCTTGCCGGTAAAGAGCCGGAGCGCGTCGCCGAAGTCGTCAAACAATGGGTGCAGAAAAAACATGGCCGAACTGAACAATAACGCCGAGGGCGTCGTCCTGACCCCGGTCGAGCAAGCTGCGATCGTCCTGCTGTCGATCGGCGAAGAGCCGGCCGCCGCCGTGCTGCGCTGCCTCGAGCGCGATGAGCTGATCGAGCTGACCCAGGTGATGTCGCGCATGAGCGGCATCAAGGTCGACTCGGTCAAGTACGCCGTCCAGAACTTCTTCGACGACTACCGCGAGCAAAGCGGCCTGCATGGCGCCTCGCGCACCTACCTGAAGCGCTCGCTCGACCTGGCGCTGGGCAGCGACATCGCCAACAGCGTGCTGAACACGATCTATGGCGATGCGATCCGCCCGATGATGGCGCGCCTGCAGTACGCCTCGCCGAAGTGGCTGGCCGAATTCATCTCGCACGAGCACGTGCAGATGCAGGCCGTGTTCCTCGCCTTCCTGTCGCCGGCGCTGGCCGGCCAGATCATCGAAGGGCTGCCTGAAAACAGCCGCGACCTGGTGCTGCTGAACCTGGCGCGCCTGGACGAGATCGACCGCGACCTGCTGCAGGAACTCGAAGACCTGGTCACGCGCTGCCTGTCCGCGCTCGACACGCAAAGTGCAAGCGTCGAGGGCGTGCGCCAGGTCGCCGAGATCCTGAACCGCCTGCCGAGCAACCGTGCCGGCATGGTCGAACTGCTGCGCGCCCACGATCCGGAGGTCGTGTCCAAGATCGAGATGTCGATGTACGACTTCTTCATCCTCTCGCGCCAGACCGAACAGGTCATCACGCGCCTGCTCGACGACATTCCGCTCGAGCAGTGGGCGATCGCCTTGAAGGGCGCCGAGCCGGCCCTGCGCGACGCGATCCTGATGGCGATGCCGAAGCGCCAAGCGCAGAGTTTCGAAGACCTGATGCGCCGTTCGGGTCCGGTGCCGATGTCGCGCATCGAACAGACGCGCAAGGACATCATGGTTGCCGTGAAAGCGCTGGCGGATGCCGGCGAGATCGACGTGCAACTGTTCGCCGAGGCCACCGCCGAATGAAGCAGTTCCGGCCTTTTCACTTTCCGCCCCTCGCCCAGGTGCGCGGTTCGCATGGCGCGTCGCCCGCCGCGGGTGGCGACGCGTCCCATGAGCAGGATTGGGAGGGTGCCCTGGCAGCCGGCTATCGCCAGGGCCAGCAAGACGGTTACGACGCCGGCTTCGAAGAAGCGCGCGCCGCAGGTTTTGCCGCCGGCCAGGCCGACGGTCTGGCTGCCGGTCTCGAAGCAGGCAGCGCCCAGGCGCTGGCCCATCTCGACCAGATCGGCAAACCGATCGACGCCGCCCTGAAAGCGCTGAAAAAGCTGAAGGCCGATTTCAAGGCCGCCCAGCGCAAGGAAGTGGTCGACCTGGTCGGCAAGATCGCGCGCCAGGTCATCCGCGCCGAGCTGGCCCTGCAGCCGACCCAGTTGCTGGCCCTGGTCGACGAAGCGCTGGCCGCGATGCCGCCGGCGCGCGACACGATCGAAGTGCTGATGAATCCGGAAGAACTCAAACGCGTGACCGAACTCGATCCAAAGCGCGCCAAGAAGTGGAACCTGCTGGCCGATCCATCCCTCATTCCGGGCGAAATCCGCGTCAAGGCGGGCGACCACGAAGTCGACGCCGGCTGCCAGGGACGCCTCGCCGCCTGCATGGAGCAGGTGCAGGATGCCCTCGCCGTCCCCGAAGGAGAACAGGCATGACCGCCCTGCTCGACACCCTGCGTTCGCTCGACATCGGCGAGGTGCCGGTCGCCACGCCGACCGGCCGCCTGGTCGGTGCCCAAGGCCTGCTGCTGGAAAGCGTCGGCTGCAAGCTGCACACCGGCCAGCGCTGCCGGGTCGAACTCAATGACGGTGGCTGGCTCGACGCGCAAGTCGTGGGCTTTCGCGACAAGGTCTCGTACCTGATGCCGTTCAAGAAGGCGAACGGCCTGGCGACGGGCGCACGCGTGCTGCCGGAAAAAACGGCCGCCAGCCTGATGATCGGCCCGTCCTGGCTGGGCCGCATGGTCAACGGCCTGGGCGAAGAGATCGATGGCCTGGGCCGCCTTGGCGGCGACCAGCCGCTGAACTTCACGCCACCGAAAGTGAACCCGCTGCGCAAGACCCCGGTCGACGAGCCGCTCGACGTGGGCGTGCGCGCGATCAATTCGATGCTCACGCTCGGCAAGGGCCAGCGCGTCGGCCTGATGGCCGGCTCCGGCGTCGGCAAGTCGGTGCTGCTCGGCCTGATCACGCGCCAGACCGTGGCCGATGTGGTCGTGGTCGGCCTGATCGGCGAGCGTAACCGCGAAGTGCGCGAATTCGTCGAGAAGTCGCTCGGCCCGGAAGGCTTGAAACGCGCCGTGCTAGTCGTCGCGCCAGCCGACGAGTCGCCGATGATGCGCGTGATGGCCACGGAACTGTGCCACTCGATCGCGGCGCACTTCCGCGACCGCGGCCAGAACGTGCTGCTGCTGGTCGACTCGCTGACCCGCTACGCGATGGCGCTGCGCGAAGTGGCGCTGTCGCTGGGCGAGCCGCCGGCAACGCGCGGCTATCCGCCGTCGGTGTTCTCGAACCTGCCGCAACTGGTCGAATCGGCCGGCAATGGCGAGAACGCCGAGGGCAGCATGAGTGCGATCTATACCGTGCTGGCCGAAGGCGACGACCAGCAGGATCCGGTGGTCGACACGGCACGTGCGATTTTGGATGGCCACATCGTGCTGACGCGCGAACTGGCCGAAGCGGGCCACTATCCGGCGATCGACGTCGCCCAGTCGATCAGCCGCTGCATGGCCCAGGTGGTCACGCCCGAGCATTCGAACGCGGCGCGCAAACTGAAAGCCACGATGGCCCGCCATGCGCGCGTGCGCGACCTGATTCCGCTGGGCGCCTACACGCCGGGCGCCGATCCGGAAACCGATCGCGCAGTGCGCCTGCAGCCGCACATCGAAGCTTTCCTGTGCCAGGGCACGCGCGAAGGCGCGCCAATGGACGCCTGCGTACCGCAACTGCAAGGGATGATGGCATGAAGCGAAAAGACCAAATCAAGAGCCTGGACACGCTGGTCGACCTGCGCAGCATCGAGGTCGACAAGCTGCAGACCGAACTGGCGCGCCAGGAAGCGACACGGGCGCGCTACCAGGCCAACCTCGCGCGGCTGACGTCGCTGGCTGAAGGCAGCGGCGCTTCGGGGCGACTGGCGCCGGCGCTGGCCCTCAATTGCGGCCACTACAAGCAGGCCGTGTTTGCGCTGGCCGACAATCACCGTACCGACCTCCAGCTGCACGAGGCGAATATGGCGGTCTCGCAGCGCAACTTGAGCACGGCGTGGGCACGCCGCGAACTGCTCGGCAAGGTGCTTGAGCAGCAGCAGGACGCGCTTGCGCGGGAACAGGATCGTGCGGCACGCAAGCGCGAAGACGAAATCGCCACCCAATCGTGGCTGGCAGGCCGGGCGTAAGCCCGGACATCAAGGAGAACTCATGGCAGCTATTTCGAACACCTACGATCCGGCGAGCACCGCGCAAGCCCTGGCCGAATCCTTCACGGCCGGGCGCCAGTCGATCCTGACGCGCCAGGGCGCGCAGGCCACCGCCACCGAAAAAGGCTTGAACACGCTTGGTTCCGCACTGACTGCTTTCCAGGGCACCCTCGCCACGCTGACGGGCTTGAACAAGACGATTTCTGCCAGCAGCGCGGTCTTCAGCGACACCGCCGTCGCCAGCGCCAGCGCGACGGCGACCGCCGCGCCGGGCACCTACAGCTTTTTCGTGGAACAGGTCGCCAGCGCGAACAAGGTGTCGTATAGCGGCATGGCCGATTTCACGGGCGGCGGTTCGCTGACGCTGGGCGTGGGCGCCAGTTCGTTTATGGTCGACCTGAGTACCAAGCCGACCTGGACCGTGCGCGAGCTGGCGGCGGCGATCAACGGCGCGACCGGCAACACCAGCATGTCGGCTGCGGTCGTGACCACCGGCGGCACCTCGGAACTGGTGCTGACGTCGAAAACGACGGGCGCGGCGAATACCATTTCGCTCAGCAGCACCGGCGCCGACCCCGTTCTTGCAGCGAAACTGGCCACCCCACCGAATCAGCTGACCCAGGCCCTCGACGCCGTGGTACGCGTCGGATCGAGCACCGGTACCGAAATCCGCCAGGCCAGCAACACGCTCTCCGTGGTCGATGGCGTCACCATGACGCTCTCGAAAGCACAGGCGCCCGGCAGCGCGCCGGTCACGCTGACGGTTGCCTCGGACGCCACGAAGACGAGCGCAAACGCCCAGGCGTTTGTCGACGCCTACAACAAGCTGAAAACGGCCATCGACGGCCTGGTCAGCCCGGGCGACCCGAAAAGCGGCGGCGAACCCGGCGCCTTTTCCGGCGACAGCGGCGTACGCGCCCTGCGCGACCGCATGATCAGCGCCCTGCGCACTGCCGGCGCGACCAGCCTGGCCAACTTCGGCATCACCGCCAACCGCCAGGGCACGCTCACGCTCGACAGCACCCGTTTGACGAAGGCGCTGGCGCTGAACCCGACCGGCCTCGATACCCTGATCGGCAGCACCGCCACGACCGGCGCCAGCGGCATCGCCGGCCAGCTCGACGGCTACCTGAAGCTGTGGACCAACAGCGCGAATGGCCAGATCGGCAGCCGCAAGAATGCCGTCAGCGAGTTGCAGGTCGACTTGACAGTACGACAAACCACGCTCGACAAACAGTACGACAGCGCTTATTCGCGCTACCTGGCGCAGTTCACCCAACTGCAATCCGTTCAGAGCAACATGTCCTATAACACCTCGCTGTTCGACGCTTTGTTCAGCAGCTCAAAAGATTAAACTCATAGCCATGTCCTATCAAGAAGCCTACGGCAATTATCACGCTGTCAACCTCGATTCCCAGACCGCGCGCGCGACGCCAGTCGAGCTGGTATTGCTGCTGACCGACGGCCTGCTCGACGAACTGGCGCGCGTACGCGGCCACATCGTCGGCAAGCGTTACGAGCAAAAAGCGATCGGCATCGACAAATGCTGCGAAATCATCAACGGCCTGTCGAGCTCGCTCGACTTCGAGGGCGGCGGCGACACGGTCGTCAACCTGGCCAACCTGTACGACTTCTGCTCGGCGCGCCTGCAAAGCGCCGGCATCAAGCTGGACCCGGCGATGGTCGACGAAGTGGTCGGCGTGCTGACGACGATCCGCCAGGGCTGGCAAGGCGTGCAGGCACGCAATGCCTAGGAGCGCTGCGATCGGCAAGCTTGTCGCTGCCTTCACTGACGCCGGCGCTGCGCGCGACTGGGAGCGTTTGGGCCTTCTGGCAAGCGCGCTGGCGCCGCAACTGGCGACGCTGGGCGCACGCGGCGCGTGGAACCGCAGCGAACTGGCCGCACTGGCGCAGTTGCGCGCGGCCCACGACGGCGCGGCCGCAGCGTGCGCCGAAGCGCTTGAGACGCTGGGCGCGCGTCTTGCCGACATGCGTAACAACAAGGATGGCTGGATCGCCTATGCGCTCTCCAGCGATACGGAACTCGCCGGACACCACGAATGAACCTGACCCTGACAAACCTGAACCAGCCGGCGCAAGCAGCCAAGAGCGCAACGCCAGCGGCGAACGAGACCGGCTCACCGATAACGCCGGATGTGGCGGGTGCGGCAGTCGAGTCGCCTGGAACGCCGGCACAGGACGGCGCGCAGCCCGCCCCGGCCCAGCCGGCGCTGGCGTTCGCGCAATGGCTCGGCCTGGAACAGATTATTCCGGCGCCGCCGGGCGCTGTCGCCGCTAGGCCCGAGAACGCAGCGCCTGAAGCCGACGAGATCGCGGCCGAGACCACGGCCGCGGAGCAGCAAAACGCCGACGCGCCCCTGCTGGGCGCGATGACGATGTCGATGCCGATGATGCCGGTCGCGCAAACCACGCTGGCGGCCCTTGCTGCCGCGCTGCCGGGTGTGCCGCTCCCTAAAGCATCCGCACCGGCTGCCGATACCGACGTTTCGCTGCCGGCGGGTACCGCCTCTTCCAAGCGCGAAGGCCGCGCCGACTTCGCTGGCCTGCCGGCTGCCGCACCTGCCCTGACGCTGGCAGAAACGCCGGTCCAGCCAGCACCAGGCGCGGCATCGAAGGCTGGCGCACCCGTCGCGCCGCCGGCCGAGACGCTGGCGGCGCTGCGCGACGCGCCGCAAGACCAGGCCGCGCCAGGCCCCGAGCGTGGCGCCGCCCACACCGCCGGCGTCCAGGCACCGGCCGCGGGCACGTCGCAACGCACGGCCGACACCGTGACGCTGTCGGGTCCGCCGACCGCATGGCGCCAGACCCTGCAGGAAGCGCTCGGCGAGCGTATGCAGCTGCAAGTCGGCAAGAACGCCGAGCAAGCCGTGATCCGTCTCGATCCGCCGATGCTGGGGCGCGTCGAGATCGCGATCCGCCACAGCGCCGGTTCGCTCGAAGTGCATATCACGGCCACCCACGGCGAAGTACTGCGCCAGCTGCAATCGGTCAGCGAAGGCTTGCGCAACGACCTGGCACAGCGCCAGTTCACCGATGTCGCAGTCAACATTGCGCCGGCACCACGCGGCGCGAATGGGGCACCGATGTTCGCCGGTGGGGAAGGACGTGGCCGCCAGCAGGATGGACGCGAGCAGGAACAAGACCCGGGTACGGCCCTGGCCGAAGCAAATACCGGTACTTCCCCGTTCTCATTGAACGGGCGCGGCCAAGGCCGTAGCTAATTAACCAAGACAAATAATGAACAGCAAGCTCAAGATGATGATCGGCGTTGTCGCCATCCTGCTCGTAGGTGGGGGTGCGGCCGGTGGCGCCATGTGGTGGATGAAATCCCAGGAAGCTGCCCCTGGCGCGCAATCGACGGCCAAGGCTGCGCCGAAGAAGGAAAAATCAGGCGAGCCGGTCAAGTACGTCACACTCGACAAAGTGATCGTGATGCTCAAGCGCGGCCCGAACGAAGCGACGACGCACTACTTGTCGACCGACCTGGTGCTGGCGACCGACGCCAAGGGCGAGAAGCCGACCAAGGAACACCTGCCGCTGCTGCGCGCGATCGCCGTGCGCTCGCTCTCCGGCTACACGCTGGCGCAAGCCTCGACCATGACCGTCGAGCAGGTCGCCGCGCTGCTGAACAAGACGTTTGACGCCAATTATGCCAGCGAGGAACGGGAAAAACCGTTCGGCGAGGTCATGATCGGCAAGCTGATCGTTGAATAAGGCCGGGGACCACGTGGCCTTTTCCGACAACTACGCCGACTACGCCGATGCTTCCGGCGGCAGCGAATACCGCGAGGTATCGGCTGCCGCCAACATGAGCCCGCGCGAAGAGCAGCAGCACCTGGTGGCCTACGCGCCCCTGGTGAAACGCATCGTGCGCCAGTTGAACTCGCAGGTGTCCGGCATGATGGCGCGCGAGGACATGGAACAGATCGGCCTGATGGGCCTGCTCGAAGCGCTGCGCCGCTACGGCGCGCCCGACACGGGCTTCGGCAGCTTTGCTTCGCTGCGCATCCGCGGCGCCATCCTGGACGAGCTGCGCCGCCAGGACTGGCGTCCGCGCGCGGTGCGCCAAGATGCGCACCGCGTCCGTGACGGCCTGCGCGCCCTCACCCGCAATCTCGGCCGCGAGCCGAGCCCGCAGGAGGCGGCAGACTCCCTGGGCATCAGCCAGGAAGCGTATTACCAGCATCTGCTGGACGACGGCGCCGAAGAGATGCTGAGCTTCGACGACGTGCTGCAGGAAGCGCTTGATCCCGCCAACAGCACGGCCGGTCCGGAAGAAGCATTTATGGTGCGGCGCAGCCTCGAGCAGGCACTCGGCGCGCTGTCCGAGCGTGAGCAGCGCGTCATCCAGATGATCTACGAGTTCGAGCTCAGCTACAAAGAAATCGCCGCCGTGCTCGATCTGTCCGACGCCCGCGTCTGCCAGCTCAACAAGAGCGCGCTGGCCAAGATGAAAGCGGCCCTCGGGGCGCGTTGAAAAGAAAAGAAACACCATGATCCTCATCCAGAAAGGCCTGTAATGCAGCAATTCCTAGGTATTTTCATCGTGCTCGGCTCCGTATTCGGCGGCTTCGCACTGATGGGCGGCACGGTCGTTGCGATCTGGCACCCGATCGAAATCCTGATCATCGTCGGCGCCGCCTTCGGTGCGCTGGTGATCGGCAACGAAAAGCACGTGCTGGGCGAGATGGCGCACCAGCTGAAAAAAATCGCGTCGCGCAAAAAACACGACTCGGAATTCCAGCGCCAGCTGCTGCTGCTGATGTACGAACTGCTGCAACTGGCCGCCGGCGGCCTGAAGGCGCTCGACGCCCACGTCGAAGCGCCAAAAGACAGCGCCATCTTCCAGCGCTACCCGCGCATCCTGGACGAGCCGAAGCTGCTCGCCTTCATCGTCGATAACTTCCGCCTGATGGCGATGGGCAAAATCAACGCCCACGAACTGGAAGGCGTGCTCGAGCAGGAACTCGGCGCGATCCACGAAGAACTCATGCAGCCGTCGAAGTCGCTGCACAAGATTGCCGAAGGCATGCCGGGTTTCGGCATCCTGGCAGCCGTGCTGGGCATCGTGATGGCCATGTATTCGGTCGCGGAAGGCGCCGATTCGGGCGCGATCGCGGAAAAAGTGGGCGCGGCGATGGTCGGTACCTTCATCGGTATCTTCTTCTGCTACGGCTTGCTCGACCCGCTGTCGAACATGATGAAGCAGTTAGTGAACGGCGAAGCGTCGACCATGGAAACCGTGAAAGTCGTGCTGTGCACCCACGTGGCAGGCAAGCCTGCCCTGCTGGCGATCGACGCCGGACGGCGCCTGATCCAGCTCAACACGAAGCCGAGCTTCGCCCAGCTGGAACAGTGGATCAATGCGATGGGCGGCGATGACGAATCGCAGAACAAGCGGCGCCGCAACAGCGACCGCATGACGGGGTAAGCAGTGTCCGCTCCTAACGACAAGCACCACGAACAGACCATCATCAAGCGTGGCGGCGGCAAGCACGACCACGACGAGCACGGCGGCGCCTGGAAAGTCGCGTTCGCCGACTTTTGCCTGGCCCTGCTGTCGCTGTTCCTGGTGCTGTGGCTGATGGCCGCGCGTGAAAAGGAAGCGATCCAGAGCATGACGCGCGACGCCGCCGCCGGCCAGCTCGAAGGCCCGGGCAACCGTCCCGAAATCGCCACCGCGCCGCGCGGCAGCCTGATCGAACGGTTCCCGACCCTGCACGACGGTACCGGCCCAGGCAAGGATGCGCGCGTATCCTATGATTCGCCGGCCGACCTGAAGCAACTGTCGAAAAAACTGGAAAAGATGAGTGAAGACGCGGGCCTGGCGGCGAACCTCCAGTCCGAAGTGACGCCGTACGGCCTGCGCGTGATGCTGCACGATACCGACCGCCAGGGCATGTTCATGCGCGGCAGCGCGCTGCCGACCGGCCGCTTCGTGCGCCTGCTGCAGAAAATGGCGCCGCTGTTCGCGCAGATGGAAAACCAGATGCTGATCGTCGGCCATACCGACTCGGTGCAGTACACGTTTGCGGAAAAGACCGGCATGTCGAACTGGTCGCTGTCGTCGAACCGCGCGATGGCGGCGCGTGCCCAGCTGCTGACGGGCGGGATGCGCAGCAACAGCGTGCTGCAGGTGGTCGGCATGGCCGACCGCGCGCCGCTCGACGAAAAACGCACCGATGCCGGCATCAACCGCCGCATCGAACTGATGATCCTGACGCGCGCCCAATCGCGCTCGGTGGCGGCGATGTTCGGCGCACCCGGCGCCACCGAAGCGCTCCTTGACGGCGTGTCGGTCAGCGCCCCCGGCAGCGGCAAAGCAGGCGATGCGGCGACGCTGCGCGGCCAATTGGCGAACTGACCATGACGATTCAATCGAAAACCCGAGGTAACCGCATGAAAATCACTGGAAGCGGCGCTCCCACCATGACGCCCGCCCTTGGTGGCGCCACTGCTGCTGCGGCCCCGGCCGCACCTGCGGCAGCGCTGCAAAGCTCCGCTGCCCTGGAATCGAGCGTGCTGCAGCCGGCCGCCAGGGCGCTTGCCGCCATGCCCGACTTCGATGCCGCCCGCGTGGCCGAACTGCGCGATGCGCTGGCCAAGGGCGAGCTCCCCTTCGACCCGGCGCGCCTTGCCGGCCTGATCCAGCGTTTCCATGGAGGCCGGGGATGAGCCGCATGACGCGCCAGCAGGCAGTGGGCACCCTGGTCGACGGCATCCAACAGGACCTGGACGCCGCGAATGCGATCCAGGCCCTGTTGGAGCGCCAGTTCGACGCTGCATTGCGCCACCAGAGCGCCGAACTCGGTGCCTTGGCCGCGGAACTGGCGCCGGCACTCGATGCGATGGACGCACGCCGCCGCCAGCGCGTGGCACTGGTGCGCGCGCTGCACGGCCAGGAAGGCACGATGGGCGGCTTCATCGCCACTCAGGCCGAACCAGGCCGCACGACACTGGCCGCCGCCTGGACTGAACTGGAACGCCTGGTCCTCGCGTGCAAGGCTGCCACCACGCGTAACAGCAACTTGCTGGCAGAGCAATTTTCCCTGATGGGGCGCGTGCTGCACGGCGGAGACGGAACCTATGCGCCACGCTGATTTTTCAAGCTCCCCGGTCTCGGCCACGGTGCCGACCACAGCGACCCGCCCGACAACGGCGATCGGTGGCGGCAGCGGCTTCGGCCGCGCGTTCTCCGACGTGCAGGGCGAAGTCGTCGACTTCATCCAGAACGGCGGCGGCGCTTCGATGCCCGACCTGACGCCGGAAGGCAGCCTCTGGCATGCACGGAGCGCGCAATCGGTACTGGGCGCGCCGGAAGTCGACGGCTCGTCCAACGACGACCAGCAGGCGTTTTTGGACAGCATCGCACCATGGGCGAAGGAAGCGGCGGACAAGCTGGGCGTCGCGCCCGAACTGGTGCAGGCACATGCCGCGCTCGAATCGGGCTGGGGCCAGCGCCCGATCCGCAATGTCGATGGTGCCAGCAGCCATAACCTGTTCGGCATCAAGGCCGGCAGCGCCTGGCAAGGCGCCACCAGCGAAACGGCCACCACGGAATACGTCGGTGGCGCCGCGGTCAAGACGAGCGCGAAATTCAGGGCGTATCCGGATGGCGCCAGCGCCTTTCGCGACTACGCCCAGATGTTGCTCGATAACCCACGCTATAAGGGCGCCATCGGCGCTGGCAGCGACGCCAACGCCTTCGCGCAGGGCCTGGCGAAAGGCGGCTATGCCACCGATCCGGCCTACGCCGCCAAGCTGGCGCGCCTGGCCGGAAAATTGCAAGGAACTAACGGTTGATGCGAGGCATCTCGGCCGGCTCGACAGTGCCAGGCGCGGTAACGCGCATGCGCAGTGTCTGCCCACTGGTGCTGTTGCGCACCCGAATCGTTGTCCCTTTCGCACCGGCATCGAGCGCCTCGCCAGCCGTGCTGACCTCGATCCCTTCGATGCGCGCGATCATCACCACCGCGTCCCCGCGTTTCACCAAAACAGGTGCTGTTAGCGAACTGCTACGGAGAACGTCGCCTGCACGCAACGAACGACGACTCGTTTGCCCTACAGCATCTTGCGTGGCGACAACTGGATCGGCAATGGTGGTAATGTCTCGTTGCGCTATAGCAAGATGGAGGTCGGTCAGCAGTTCGTTGGCAGCGATTGCTGCAGCCACTACCACCACCGACGCCGAGATGCGCGCCCGCACGATGTATTCGAGGCGACTGCTGCCAGCCTGCGGACAGCGCACCGCAAAACGCATCCGGCTTGCCTGCCGGGTATCGAGTGTGTCGACCTCGACCGGACCAGGGCAGTTTGGCGCCACGCGCGGCGGCACCACGGTCAGCTCGAAGCGGGCGTCTGCCAGACCGGAAGCGGCAGCCTGCTTTTCCAGCTGGGCGCGGGCAGCCTCCTCGACCTGGCTGGTGATGGATGGCGCAGCGAAGGCTGGCAACGTAGAGAGCAGGACGAGAACACAAGCAGCACGAACAATCATTGCGACACACCCCGGCATGAAAGAATTACCCATTCTAACGAAACACACTGCAGTTCACGACGGAGATCGAAGATGACGATTAATTTTAAGGACGCACTGGGAGTGCATGCCGACGCGCTGCACGTGCGCGCCGAGCGGACGAAAGTGCTGGCCGCGAACATCGCCAACGAAAGCACGCCGGGCTATACGGCGCGCGACGTCGACTTCGGCGCGATGCTGCAGGAACGTGCGGCCGACGATGCGGACGGCTTTACGGCGACGTTTGACGCCGACACCCTGTACCGCGTTCCCTTCCACCCTAGCGCCGACGGCAACACCGTTGAAATCGGCGTCGAGCAAGCGGCGTTCTCGCAAAATGCCTCCGACTTCCAGACCAGCCTCACCTTCATCAACATGAAGCTGCGCGGCCTGGCAAAAGCCATCGACGGACGATAAACCATGAGTTTTAAAGACATCTCCAGTATTGCGGGTTCGGCGATGACGGCGCAGTCGGTGCGCCTGAACACGATCGCATCGAACCTGGCCAACGCCGACACCGCCGCCTCGTCGGAAGCCGACGCCTACCGCGCACGCAAACCCGTGTTCGCCGCCGTCATGGACAACGACGCTGGCGGGCGCGTGCAGGTGCTCGACGTGGTCCAGAGCGCGGACCCGGTGCGCAAGGTCTACGAGCCGGGCAATCCGCTGGCCAACGCCGAAGGCATGGTCGTCTACTCGAACGTGAATTCGGTAGCCGAAATGGCCGACATGATGTCCGCTTCGCGCGCCTTCGAGACCAACGTCGAGGTGCTGGGCCGAATCAAATCAATGCAGCAGTCGCTGCTGAAACTGGGCGAAAGCTGATCATGCTGACCAATAATTCTCTCGCAAGCGCGAACAACACCAGCGGCGCCACCGAGCCGGTATCGGCCGGCGCGGATGTCAGCGCGACCAAGGACATGTTCACCAAGCTGCTGGTGGCGCAGATCCGCAACCAGGATCCGCTGGCGCCGTCGGACCCGAGCCAGTTCGTCAACCAGCTGTCGCAGCTGTCGCAGACCGAAGCGCTGCAAAGCCTCTCCAAGACCACCAGCGCCAGCGGCAGTGTGCTGCAAAGCCTGCAAGTGCTGGCGATGGGCGGCCAGGTCGGCTCGCAAGTGACGGTCGCCACCGATCGCGTGCGCCTGGACGGCAGCCCGCTCAGCGGCAGCATCAATCTGCCTGCCGCCGGCAGCGCCAACCTGGTGCTGACCGGCGCCGATGGCCGGAACCACAGCGTCGCCCTGCCGTTCCACACGGCCGGCGCGACAAGCTTCACGATCGACCCGAGCGCGCTGGGCCTGGCGCCGGGCAGCTACTCGATCTCGGGCCAGATCGCCGACGGTGCACGCGTGCCCGTCGAAATCGCCGGCCGCGTCGACAGCGTACGCCTGTCGGGTACCGGCTCCGTCGTATTGCAGGTCGCTGGCGTCGGCGACGTCGATCCAAGCGCCATCACTGGTTTCAACGGCAAGGCCCCCGCGGTCGCCGCCAACTAATATTCAAGGATTACGCCATGAGCTTTAACATCGCCCTCTCCGGTATCCAGGCCATCAACGAGCAGCTGGAAGCCGTTTCGAACAACATCGCCAACTCGAGCACCTACGGTTTCAAGAGCAGCCGCGCCAACTTCTCCGCCATGTACGCGGGCGAGCAGGCGAACGGCGTCTCGGTCGGCTCGCTGACCCAGAACATCGGCACCAACGGCTCGGTCGAATCGACCGGCCGCTCGCTCGACGCCGCCATCGAAGGCCGCGGCTTTTTCGTCAGCCGCGACACGACCGGCGCGATGTCGTACAGCCGCGTCGGCATCTTCGCCGCCGACAAGGACGGTAACCTGGTCGATGCGGCCAACCGCAGGGTGCAGGGCTATGGCCCGAGCGTGGGCACGACGCTCGGCACGATGGGCGACATCAAGATCCCGACCGGCCAGATCGCCGCCAAGGCCTCGACCGAAGTCAATTTCGTCGGCAACCTGTCGGCCGACTGGACGCCGCCGACCACCACGCCCTTCAACGCCAACGACCCGTCGAGCTACAACATGGTCAAGCAATCGGTCCTGTACGATTCGCTCGGCACCCAGCACACCGTGTCGCAGTATTTCGTCAAGTCCGGCAACAACAGCGTCACCGTGCGCTACGGTTTCGATGGCGCGGCGCCGGCTGCGTCGAAAGCGCTGACCTTCAATGCGCAAGGCCAGCTGGACGCAGCATCGACCAACAGCGGCCCGCTGACCCTGACCCCGACCAACGGCGCTGCGGCAATCGGGTTCTCGGTCGACTACACCGGCAGTACCCAGTTCGCCGGCGAAGCGACCAGCACCACCAACAGCACCGACGGCTATGCCTCGGGCAGCTACGTCGGCGTCGAGCTGGCGTCGGACGGTTCGGTGGTGGCGCGCTACAGCAACGAGCAAAAGCAGACCGTCGGCACGATCGCACTGGCCACCTTCGGCAACGAAGGCGCCTTGACCGCCACCAGCGACACCAGCTGGCAGGCGAATGCCGCATCGGGCCTGGCCCTGATGGGCACCCCGGGCACGGGCCTGGCCGGCAAACTCAATACCGGTGCGCTCGAAGGCTCGAACGTCGACATCACCTCGGAACTGGTCGGCCTGATGACGTCGCAGCGCAACTACCAGGCGAACTCGAAGGTCATCACGACCGAGAACCAGATGATGCAAACCTTGATGCAGGCGCTGGGTTAAGGACTGACGGGCCATGGATAAACTGATCTTCACCGCCGTCTCCGGCGCCGAGCATACGCTGCGTGCCCAGCAGGTCCACGCGAACAATCTGGCCAATATGGACACGCCGGGCTTTCGCGCCAACCTCGAGCTGGTGACGACCCAGTCGCTGGGCGGCTATGGCTACGACGATGTGCACATGGCCCGCACCCAGGCCGACACGATTTCGACCAAACCGGGCACCGTGCGCGAGACCGGCCGTCCGCTCGACGTGGCGATCACCGGCAACGGCTACTTCGCGGTCGAATTCGGCGGCGCGGAAGCCTACACCCGGGCCGGCGCGATCGACCTCGACGCCAACGGCGCGCTGTCGGTCAGTGGCCGTCCGCTGCTGGGCGAAGGCGGCCCGATCGTGCTGCCGCCGCATTCGGCAGTCGAGATCGGCACCGACGGCACGATCTCGGTGATGGCCGAAGGCGCGACCACGATGCAGGTGATCGACAAGCTGCGCCTGGTCAATGCCGAAGGTCCGGAGCTGACCAAGAACGAAGCCGGCCTGATCGTCGCCCGCAATGGCGAGGGGCTGCAGGCGGACGCCAACATCACCGTGCGCGGCCGTGCCTTAGAGGGCAGCAATGTGTCGGCTGTCGAAGAGATGGTCGCGACCATGGCCCTGAACCGCAGTTTCGAACTGCAGATGAAGCTGTTCCAGGCCAGTGACAAGATGAATGAAGCGGGTAACCGCCTGCTCGGCGCTTAACTCTGCTTAACTGAGCAGTCGACAACTCAAGGAGAATTTCATGAATCCAGCAATGTGGATCAGCAAGACCGGTGTTCAGGCGCAAGACGCCAAGCTGCAAGCAATCGCCAACAACCTGGCCAACGTCAACACCGTCGGCTTCAAGCGCGACCGCGTCGTGTTCGAAGACCTGCACTACCAGGTCGATGCCCAGCCGGGCGCGCAGAGCGCCGACAACACCGTCTCGAACGGCGTCCAGCTCGGTAACGGTACGCGCCTGGTCGGCACCCAGAAGGTATTTACGAACGGTTCGCTGCAAACGACCAGCCAGCAGCTCGACGTCGCCATCTCCGGCAACGGCTTCCTGCAGGTGCGCCGCCCGAACGGCGACGCCGCGTTCACCCGCGCCGGCCAGCTGCAGCTCGACGCCAACGGTACCCTGGTCAATGCCCAGGGCTTGCCGCTGGTGCCGCAGATCACCGTGCCGAACAACGCCACCGCGATCACCATTGCCGAAAACGGCACCGTCTCGGCCACCGTTCCCGGCCAGGCCGCTCCGACCGAAATCGGCGCGCTGACCCTCGCCGGCTTCGTCAATCCAGCCGGTTTGCTGGCACTGGGCGAGAACCTGTTCTCGGAAACGGCCGCCAGCGGCGCGCCGACCGAAGGTCGTCCGGGCGACGGCGCACTGGGCAAACTCAAGCAAGGCGCGCTCGAAGGTTCGAACGTGCAAGTGGTCGAAGAAATGGTCGACATGATCGCTGCCCAGCGTACGTATGAGATGAATACCAAAGTGTTGTCGGCTGCCGACAATATGCTGCAATACCTCGCGCAGGCGGCCCGATAATGAAATACTCTAGCCTTGCAGCAACAATCCTTTCTGTGTTGCTGGTTGGCTGTGCCTCGCGTGCGCCGATTGCGGCAGCGCCCGACGAAGATTCCGTGCCGGTGTCGCGCACTGTTGGGCGCGGCGTTTCCGGCGGTGTGTTCAGTAGCGACGCGCTGTCGCTGACCTCCGATGCACGCGCTTACCGCGTCGGCGACGTGGTCACTGTGATCCTGCAGGAGACCACCCAGGCGAGCAAGCGTGCCGGTACCAGTTTCAATAAAGGTTCGTCGGTGGGCGTGACGCCCTTGGGCGTACTCGGGAAAACGTTTGGCAAGACCGGCGTCGACCTCTCGGCCGAGCGCAGCTTCTCGGGCGACTCGACCAGTACCCAGCAGAACGCCCTGTCCGGCGCGCTGACCGTGATCGTGCAGGAAGTGCTGCCGAACGGCCTGCTGCGTGTGGCGGGCGAAAAGAACATGACCTTGAACCAGGGCGAAGAATTCGTCCGCCTGAAAGGTTATGTGCGCGCAGCAGACGTGGATGCCGATAACCAGGTGTCGTCGCTGCGTGTGGCCAATGCCCGCATCGCCTATTCGGCGAAAGGTGTACTGGCCGATGCCAATTCGGCAGGCTGGCTGATGCGCTTTTTCACCGGCCCGCTGATGCCGTTTTAACGCTTGACGCTCCTATAGGAACAACATGATTCAATTTCGCAGCACCTCCCTCGTTTCCCGTATCATGTTTGCCGCCGCGCTGAGCCTTGCCGCGGCCGTGCCCGCGCAGGCCGCGCAGGCGCTGCGCAACCTGGTCAGCATCGAGGGCGTGCGCGAAAATCCGCTGGTCGGCTACGGCCTGGTGGTTGGCCTGAACGGTTCCGGCGACTCGACCCAGGTCAAGTTCGCCAGCCAGTCGGTCCTGAACATGCTCAAGCAATTCGGCGTCAAGCTCCCTGAAGGGCAGGACGCCAAGAACAAGAACGTCGCCGCCGTGATGCTCTCGGCCGTCTTCCCGCCGGGCTACCGGCGCGGCCAGGCGATCGACGTCACCGTCTCCTCGCTGGGCGATGCCAAGAGCCTGCGCGGCGGCACCCTCCTGATGACGCAACTGCGCGCGGCCGACAATGAAGTCTATGCGCTGGCCCAGGGCAACCTGGTGGTCGGCGGCCTGTCGGCTTCGGGCAAGAGCGGCTCGTCGGTGACGGTCAATACCCCGACCACCGGCCGCATTCCGAACGGCGCCATGATCGAGCGCGAAATCGCGACCGATTTCGCGACCCGCCCGCAAGTGCTGCTGCGCCTGCGCCACCCGCATTTCGAAACCGCCACCAATGTGGTCGAAGCGATCAACCGCCGCTTCGGCCAGGTTGCCACGACCGCCGACGGCACCAGCGTCGAAGTCGTCGCGCCGAGTAATCCGACCGAGCGCGTCGCCTTTGTGGCCAAGCTCTCGAACCTCTCGGTCGAATCGGGCATCGAAGTGCCGAAGGTCGTGTTCAATTCGCGCACCGGCACCGTGGTCATTGCCGACGGCCTGCGCGTGAAATCGGCTGCCGTGACCCACGGCGCGCTGAAGGTCGTCATTTCGGAAAGCGCGCGGGTCAGCCAGCCCGGCCCGCTCTCGCGCGGCCAGACCGCCGTGACGCCGCAGTCGCAATTGTCGGTCGACCAGGGTTCGGGCCAGATGTTCAAGTGGCCAGGCGGCGCCAGGCTGCAGACGATCATCGACGTCGTCAACAGCCTGGGCGCGTCGCCGGACGACATCATGGCGATCCTGCAGGCGCTCGACCAGGCCGGCGCCATCGAAGGCGAACTGGTGGTGATCTGATGGACCGCACCACGCCCCTCGATCCCCTGCTGCCGCGTCCGGGCATGGCCAAGCTTGACGCCGTAACGCCTGCCGCGCTTGATGCCGCCCACGTTGCCAACGCCACCAAGGCCGCGGTCGAGTTCGAAAGCTTTTTCATCTCGCAGATGCTGAAAGACATGCGTTCGACCACGCGCGAAATGGCCGACGAGGACAGTGTCTTCAAGGACAGAGTCAATCAGGACATGCAGGACATGGCCGACGGCCTCCTCTCGAAGCAAATGGCCGGCCAGCGCGCCTTCGGCGTTGCCGATGCCATCCTGCGCCAACTGCTGCCGGCAAAAATTACTCCCGGAAATACTTAACAATTCCATGTAACTGGTCGCCTGTCTTAGATAGGCCCCCGTTTCTCGAGAAAGACCTCCATGACCATCATGTCCAACGCCCTGTCGGGCGCGCTTGCTTCGCAGCTTGCGCTGTCGGCAACCAGCCAGAACATCGCCAACCTGCAGACCAAAGGCTATACCCGCCAGGCGGCGCTGCTGTCGGCCGTCGGTGCGGACGCCAGCGGCAAGGCCGTCGGCAATGGCGTGCAGGTCAGCTCGCTGCTGCGCTTCTCGGATGGCTACAAAAGCCAGCAGATGTGGCGTGCGGCGGCCGAGACGGGCCAGTATTCGCAGACCCAGCCCTACCTCACCCAGCTCGAGCGCGTGATGGGCGACGACACGGCCAGCCTGTCGGTCGCGGTCGACCAGTTCTTCTCCTCGCTCAACGCGGTCGCCGGCGACAACGCCACCTCGACCCCGCTGCGCCAGCAGGTACTGACCGCTGCCGGCCTGCTGTCCCAGCGCGTCAACAGCCTGAACAATGTCTACAACGCCCAGCAGCAATCGGTGAGCCAGCAGCGCAGCGCGATCGTCGACTCCGCCAATTCGAACATCACCAAGATCGCCGCGCTGAACGCCCGCATCACGCAAGCGAACGCGGTCGGCGCGCCGGCCTCGAGCCTGATCGACGCGCGCGACCTGGCGATCGACGAGCTGGCCGGGCAGATGGCGGTGGAAGTATCGGAGCAGCCGGGTGGCGTGCGCGACATTTCGCTGAAAACCGGCCAGGCGCTGGTGATCGGTAACGTCGCCGGTAAACTGAATGCGGTGGGCGGCGTCGGCGCGCAGAGCTTCACCCTGACCTTCGCCGCGACCACCTTCGGTCTCGATGCCGCCAAACTCGGCGGCCAGCTGGGCGGCTTGAGCACCTACGAACGCGACACGCTGCGCCCGATGCAACAGGGCACGGCCGACATCGCGCGCCAGCTCTCGGAAAAAATCAACACCCAGCTCGGCGTTGGCTACGCGATGGACGGCACCGCCGGCAAGCCGCTGTTCGTCTATACGCCGGGCGCGACCAACATGCTCAACGTCGCGGCCGGCTTCACGCCGACCGACCTGGCTTTCGCGGCCGACGGCAACCAGGGCGACAGCGGCAACCTGCTGAAACTGGTCGGCATCAATGGCCAGACGGTCAACGTCACGGGCCTGGGCAACGTGTTGCTGAGCGACGCAGATACCCAGCTGGTCGGCAAACTCGGCGTGCTCAGCCAGCAGAACCAGGCCGCGCTGGCCACCGCCCAGACCATGCGCACCCACGCGGTCGACGACTGGCTAGCCACCAGCGGCGTCAACCAGGACGAAGAAGCCGTCAATCTCGTCGAATACCAGAATATGTACCAGGCCAACATGAAAGTCATGTCGGTCGCTAACTCCCTGTTCGACGCCACGCTGGCGATGATGGGTTAAGGATCAATCATGCGCATCGCCACCGCCCAGTACCAGTCGAACATGAACCAGTCGCTCCAGCTGAACCAGGAGCGTCTCAGCAAGCTGACCCAGCAGATGGCCAGCGGCAAGCGCATCCAGGTGCCGTCGGACGACCCGGTCGACAGCGTGCGCCTGTCGCGCCTGCAGCGTGAAGAAGCGTCGATCACCCAGTACCGCGACAACATCGGCGCGATCAAGATCCGCTTGTCGAAGAACGAAGGCTATCTTGGCAGCATGGTCAACGACATCGCCGCCGGCCGCGACCAGATCGTCTGGGCGCTCGACGGCGGCAACACGCCGGACGACCTGAAGGCGATGATCAACCCGCTCGAAGCGCTGCGCGACAGCCTGCTCTTCAGCGCGAACACGGTCGACCAGGAAGGCCGCTACGTGTTCGCAGGCACCCGCACCTCGACCGCCCCGATGGCCTACAACGCCAGCGCCGCACCAGGCGCGCGCTACAGTTTCGCCGGCAATACCAACGAACAGCGGGTCGTGGTCGGCAACGGCCTGACCCAGGTCGCCAACGAAAACGTGCTAGGCATGGAGCAGTTGCTGAACCGCCTGGACGCCACCATCGACACGCTCAAGGGCGCCAACCTCGATGTCAACAACCCGGCCACGCGCACCGTGCTGACCGCGAACCTGACCGGCTTCGACGACGCCCTCAACCTGGTCACCGGCAAGATCGCCGTCCTCGGCGGCAAGCAGAACATCCTCGATACGCTCGATGCGAATCATGCCAACGTCAGCCTGTCGAACCAGATGGCGCTGACCGATATCGGCCAGCTCGACATGGGCGTCGCTGCAACCGAACTGAATGGCTATTCGACGGCCCTGCAAGCAACCTACAAGGCGTATAGCCGGATCGGCTCACTGTCCCTGTTCTCCGCACTGTAATCGATGAACACCACGCTGCGCCCTGCCCCTACGTCGCTTCCGGCCACTGTCAACATTAACGCCGGCGCCGCCAAAGGCGCGCCGGCGCTCGTTCGTTCCCAGCCCCAAGCGCCGCAAGAGGCTGATGTCGGCGTTCGCCAGTCCGTACGGCCGACGCCACACATCGCGCCACGCCGCAGCCAGGGAAACTGGGATACGCGCCTGCAGGGCGATGTCGCCAGCGCCCAGCAGGCGCGCGACTACCTCAACCGCGTCGCCACCCAGCTCGAATCGGTGAAAGCCGCGCTGTCGGCGAAGCTCGCCGGCATGAAGAGCGGCGCACGCGACCTGGAGGCGCGCGCACGCCAGCTTGGCGCCACGATCGCCTCCCGCAGTACCCAGGCCGGCGGCTCGGTCGATGCGCAGTTTGCCTTCTCCGACGGCGTCCCGGCGCAGCAGCGTTTCCGCATCACGGGCCTGGACACCGGCATGCTGCAGGCGGCCGCGCCCCTGAAACTGTCGTTCTCGGTCGGCGGCGCCGGCGGGCCGCAACTGGCCGCCGCGCTGGAGCCGGAGATGACGTCCGTGCAGATCGCCGCGCGCCTGGACCGCACCCTGGCGCCGGTCGACGTGCGCGCCGGGCTCGATGGCCAGGGCCGCATCGAATTTCAGACGGCCGAGGCCAACTGGCCGCTGGTGCGCGACAGCATCGCCATCTCGGGCCGCGGCCGCGTCGCCACCGAGACCGTGGCGCCCGACGTGCACCTTGCCGACCTCGGCACCGGCAACGCCGACGCGCTGCGCCAGAACCTGCGCGAAGTCGTGCAGGCGCTCGAGCGCGTGCGCCGCTCGCAGGATGCGGCCAGCGCCGCCCTGAATGCGGCCACCCTGCGCGCCGCGCAGTCGGAACTGAGTGCGGAGGAACTGGCCATGACGGCGCAGGATTTCGCCTCGACCGCGGCGAGCCACGATTACGAGTCGCTGCTGGCGATCACGTCGGCGCTGGTCGGCGTGAGCCGCGAGCGGGTGCTGGCCCTGCTGGGGATGCGCTAGCCGTCTACGGCTGTCCCCACCGGCACCGGCCGCTCTCCAATCTGCTGGCGCCACATCGCGTAGTACAAGCCGCGCGTCTCGAGCAGCTGCGCATGCGTGCCGCTCTCGACGACCAATCCCTTCTCCAGCACGAAAATCGTATCGGCATGCATCACGGTCGAGAGCCGGTGCGCGATCAAGATCGTCATCTGCGCCGCCCGTCTTGAAATCTCGCGCACGGTATTCGTGATCTGCTCCTCGGTGATCGAATCGAGCGCGGACGTCGCCTCATCGAAGATCAGGAGCGCCGGCTGGCGCACCAGTGCACGCGCGATCGACAGCCGCTGCTTCTCGCCACCCGACAGCTTCATGCCGCGCTCGCCGATCACGGTATCGAGGCCCTCGGGCGAACGCTCGAGCAGGTAAGCGCAGGAGGCCTGGCGCATCGCCGCGACGATGTCCTCGTCGGTCGCGTCGGTCTTCACGAAGCGGATGTTGTCGCGAATCGACCCTGCGAACAGATAGGTCTCCTGCGTGACGAAACCGATCTGCCTGCGCACCCGGTTGTAG
This sequence comes from Massilia sp. CMS3.1, assembly GCF_051262535.1. NCBI lineage: Bacteria > Pseudomonadati > Pseudomonadota > Betaproteobacteria > Burkholderiales > Oxalobacteraceae > Massilia > Massilia sp. CMS3.1. The sequence continues at coordinate 107,388 of NZ_JBIMES010000004.1, forward strand.
CGCAGGTCGGTCGTGCGCACCCCGTTGTACGAGACCTCCCCCGCGTTCGGGGTGTAGAGTCCCACCAGCAGCTTGACCAGCGTCGACTTGCCCGAGCCGGACGGCCCGACGAACGCGATCGTCTGTCCCAGGTTTGCTGAGAACGAGACGCCGCCCAGCGCATCCTCGCCCGCGCCCTTGTGGCGAAAGCGCACGTCGCTGAAACGCAACTCGGTGAGTGGTCCGATCTCGACCGGATCCGGCGGGCGCCGCTCGACCGGCTTGTCCATCAGCGTCTTGAAGTTCAGCAGCGACGCCTCGGCTTCGCGGTGCGCCAGGATGATGTTGCCGAGCTCTTGCAGCGGCGCGAAGATCGAGACCGAAATGAACTGCATCGCGATCAGTTCTCCCGTGGTGAGTACGTCGCGAAAGATCAGCCACAAGAGCGCAAACAGGATCGCCAGCTTCAACAGGCTCAGCGTCGACCCCTGCAAAAACGAGAGCAGCCGGATCCGTTTTACTTTTTCCATCTCCAGCGCAAAGATGGCATCGGTCTGGCTGCGCAGGCGGCGGATCTCGGGAAAGGTCAATCCCAGGCTCTTGATCAGCTCGATGTTGCGCAGCGATTCGGTGATGAAACCGGAGTTGCGGTTGGTCTCGCGCACGATCGAGCGCTGCTGGGTCTTGATCTCGCGCGAGAGCAGTCCAGTGAGCCCGCCCAGCACCACGACCCCGACCAGGAACACCGGCACCAGCAACCAGTGCTTGGTCACCGCATACCAGGTGAGGAAAGTCACGCCGACCAGCGCGGCGAAGGCCGTGTTGATGAAGGTATTGATCAACCGTTCGCTGTCGGCGCGCACTTTTTGCAGCAGGGACAGCATCTCGCCGCTGCGCAGATCCTCGAACTCCTGGAATTTCAGGCGCAGCAGATGCCGCAGGCCGTCGTTGAAGATCGCCACGCCCAGCTTTTGCACGACCAGGCGCGTTATATATTCCTGGAAGGCCTTGGCCAGGCGCGACAGCACGGCCACCAGGACCGCGATCCCGAGCAGGCGCATCACGCGCGGCATGAGTTCGGCGTCCGGCAGGCGTGGGCCGTTGACGAGGTCGATGATGGTGCCGAAGATGATCGGGTCGACCAGGGCCAGAACCTGGGCGATGGCGGCGAAGAGCAAGGCCAGCAGTCCCAGTCGCCAGTGGGGTTTCAGGTAAGTCCAGAGAATGCGCATGCAACGATCTTAACAAGCGGGTCCGGAACGCTGCGCACAGATGAGCTCTGGCGCCGCGCGATGCCTTAATGAAAAAACCGCTGCCCCGCATTTGCATGCGGTGACAGCGGTTTCTGACAACGCCGGGTACACCGGACGTTGTTGACTTCTTTTTAATTACGCGTCGCGGTTTGCCTTCTTGCGCTCATGCTCTTTCAGGTAACGCTTGCGCAGGCGGATCGACTTCGGCGTGATCTCGACCAGTTCGTCGTCCTCGATGAACTCGACAGCGTACTCGAGCGACATCTGGATCGGCGGCACCAGGCGCACGGCTTCGTCGGTACCCGACGAACGCACGTTGGTCAGCTGCTTGCCCTTGATCGGGTTGACGACCAGGTCGTTGTCGCGCGAGTGGATGCCGATGACCATGCCTTCGTACACCGGATCGTTGTGCGACACGAACATGCGGCCGCGGTCCTGCAGCTTCCAGATCGCGTAGGCAACGGCAGCGCCGTCATCCTGCGAGATCAGCACGCCGTTACGGCGGCCGGCCATTTCACCGCGGGTGTTGTCGACTGGCGCGTATTCGTGGAACACGTGGCTCATCAGGCCGGTACCGCGGGTCAGGGTCATGAATTCGCCCTGGAAGCCGATCAGGCCACGCGCAGGGATCAGATACTCGAGACGCACGCGGCCCTTGCCATCCGATTCCATGTTCTGCAGGTCGCCACGACGGCGGCCCAGCTCTTCCATGACGCCGCCCTGGTTGACTTCTTCGACGTCGACCGACAGGTTCTCGAACGGCTCCTGGCGCACGCCGTCGACCATCTTGAAGACGACACGTGGACGCGACACCGCGAGCTCGAAGCCCTCACGACGCATGTTTTCCAGCAAAATCGTCAGGTGCAGCTCGCCGCGGCCCGACACTTCGAACACCGTGTCGTCGTCGGTCGGCGCCACGCGCAGTGCGACGTTGGCCTTCAGTTCGCGGTCCAGGCGCTCGCGCAGCTGGCGGCTGGTGACGAACTTGCCTTCGCGGCCGGCCAGTGGCGAGTTGTTGACCATGAAGTTCATGGTCAGGGTCGGCTCGTCGACGGTCAGCATCGGCAGCGCTTCCGGGGTGTCCGGTGCGCACAGGGTCGAGCCGATACCGATTTCGTCGATACCGTTGATCAGGCAGATGTCGCCGGCGACGGCTTCGTCGACCAGCACGCGCTCGAGGCCCTTGAAGTTCAGCACCTGGTTGATGCGGCCCTTGATCGGGGTCGAATCAGGACCGTTCATGATGATGACGTCCTGGCCGGTCTTGATGGTACCGCGGTTGACACGGCCGATGCCGATCTTGCCCACGTACGACGAGTAGTCGAGCGAGGTGATTTGCATCTGCAGCGGGCCTTCCGGATTGTCGTCGCGGACCGGCACGTGCTGCAGGATGGCGTCGAACAGTGGCTTCATGTCGCCGCTGCGGACGTCTTCGGTCAGGCCGGCGTAGCCGTTCAGGCCCGAAGCGTAGACGATCGGGAAGTCGAGCTGGTCATCGGTGGCGCCGAGCTTGTCGAACAGTTCGAAAGTCTGGTTGATGGCCCACTCGGCGCGCGCGCCTGGACGGTCGACCTTGTTGACGACGACGATAGGCTTCAGGCCCAGGGCCAGCGCCTTGCGGGTCACGAAGCGCGTCTGCGGCATCGGACCTTCTTGCGCATCGACCAGCAGCAGCACCGAGTCAACCATCGACAGCACGCGCTCGACCTCGCCGCCGAAGTCGGCGTGGCCTGGGGTGTCGACGATGTTGATGTGCGTGCCTTCGTACTCAACCGCGCAGTTTTTCGACAGAATCGTAATGCCGCGTTCTTTTTCGAGGTCGTTCGAGTCCATCACGCGAGTTTCGACGGCCTGGTTCTCGCGGAAGGTACCGGACTGGCGCAGCAGCATGTCCACGAGTGTGGTTTTGCCGTGGTCGACGTGGGCGATGATTGCAATATTACGAATTGCGCGTTTGGTATTTGACATGTAGTTTCAGCGTGATGTGCGTGATGGTACGGATGTGTGCGATGCTGCCAATTTCGGAGACCGCGTAGTATAGCACGGAGATGCGCGCTTTCCTCAAAAAGGCCCGCAATTTCAACGGCTTGCTGGGTTCCAGGGCTTTCTGGACCCAGTTTTTCGCTGTTTCTCCACGAATTCTTGTAGACGTTTGCAGCAGGACCTTGCGTGGGTGGGTCTGTTCAATCAGGTCGCCGCGATCAGCCGTTCCGGCGCCAGCACCGCATATTCCTGCACATTCGCCGTTCCCAGCAGCTTGCCGGCTGCGTACACGCGCACCCTTCCCTGCTCGGGCGGCACAGTCACTTCCGGCTCCTTGCCCAGCGCCAGGCGCTGGCCGTTCAGGAAGCGCCTGGCCAGTTCCGGCGTCAGCTCGACCGACGGGAAGGTCGCCAGCAGCGCGTCGACCGGCGCCAGCAGCGACAGCGGGTCGGCATGCGCCTGCAAGTCTTCCAGCGTGATCATCGTCTCCGCCGTCAGGGCGCCGACCTGGATCCGGCGCAGCGCGTTCAGGTGGGCGCCACACCCAAGTGCCGCGCCGATGTCCTCGCCCAACACGCGCACATACGTGCCCTTGCTGCAAGTAACGCGGATTTTCAGCATCGGCGCGTCGTAACTGACCAGCTCGAGGCAATGGATCGTCACCGGGCGCGCTTCGCGCTCGAGGGTGATGCCCTCGCGCGCGTATTCATAGTAGGCCTTGCCGTCGCGCTTGAGGGCCGAGTACATCGGCGGCACTTGCAGGATCGGGCCGCGAAAACGCCCCAGCGCCGCGTCGATCTGTTCGAGCGTCACGTCCACGGGAAGCGTTTCGATGGCCTCACCTTCGGTGTCGCCGGTGGTCGTCGTGATGCCCAGATGCACCGTCGCATCGTAGCTCTTGTCCGCTTCCAGCAAGTCTTGCGAGAATTTGGTCGCTTCGCCGAAGCACAGCGGCAGCAAGCCCGTGGCGAACGGGTCGAGCGTGCCGGTGTGGCCCGCCTTTTTCGCGTTCATCACGCGCTTGGCGCGGATCAGGGCGTCGTTCGAGGACAGGCCGACCGGCTTGTCGAGCAGGAGCACGCCGTCGACCAGGTCACGCGGCTTTTTTGGCAAACGTGCGCTCACTTGGCGTCGTCGTCCGCTGCCGGTTCAGCCGGCGCGGCAGGGTCGCTGCCGTCGTCGAAGTCGGCGGCGCGCACGGCGTTCGCCTGGTCGATCAGGGCCGACATCTCGATGCCGCGCGAAGTCGAGGTGTCGTGCACGAAGTGCAGTGCCGGCAGCGTGTGGATGTGCAGGCGCTTGCCGAGCATGTTGCGCAGGTAGCCGGAGGCTTTGTTCAGGCCATCGAGGGTCTGCTTGATTTCTTCCTTGCTGTCTTTAAGCAGGGTGAAATAGATCTTCGCGTGGGCGTAGTCGGGCGTGAGCTGCACTTCGGTGAGCGTGATCATGCCGACGCGCGGGTCCTTCAGCTCGTAGGCGACCAGTTCCGACAGGTCTTTCTGGATCTGGTCGGCGACGCGCAAGCCGCGCTGGGGGATGGTTTTGCTGTGTTTGGCCATGGTAATTACTGTATGTTTTTCTGACGATGGTACATCGATTGGGTGGCGCGAGGCGTACGGGCGTGTGGGGCGGCGCGCAGGGGCAGCGGCAAAAAAAACGCCATCGGCTGGGCGTGAGCCCGGCGGATGGCGCTTGTCGATCGCGCTGAAATTACAGCGTACGAGCCACTTCGGTCACTTCGAACACTTCCAGGACGTCGCCAACCTGGATTTCGTTGTTGTTCTTCAGCGACAGGCCGCACTCGAGGCCGGCGCGCACTTCTTTCGCATCGTCCTTGAAACGCTTGAGCGAGTCGATCTCGCCAGTCCAGAGGACGATGTTGTTGCGCAGCAGGCGAACCGAGGAGCTGCGGCGAACCACGCCATCGGTGACCAGACAGCCGGCAATCGCGCCGACTTTCGAGACCAGGATGACCTGGCGAATCTCGACCTGGCCGGTGATGGTCTCGCGCTTCTCCGGTGCCAGCATGCCCGACAGTGCGGTGCGGATTTCGTCGATCGCATCGTAAATGATGCTGTAGTAACGAATGTCCACGCCGTTGGCTTCGGCCAGCTTGCGGCCCTGGGCGTCGGCACGGGCGTTGAAGCCGATGATGACTGCCTTCGATGCCACTGCCAGGTTGACGTCCGACTCGGTGATGCCACCGACGGCGGCGTGCACGACCTGCACACGCACTTCCGACGTCGACAACTTCTGGAGCGAACTGACCAGTGCTTCCTGCGAACCCTGCACGTCGGTCTTGATGATCAGCGGCAGGTTCTTCACCTCGCCCTCGGCCATCTGCTCGAACATGTTTTCCAGCTTCGCTGCCTGCTGCTTGGCCAGCTTCACGTCGCGGAACTTACCTTGACGGAACAGACCGATTTCACGCGCCTTGCGCTCGTCGGCCATGACCATGACTTCTTCACCGGCAACCGGCACTTCGGTCAGGCCCTGGATCTCGACCGGGAAGGACGGACCAGCGGTGGCAACCGACTTGCCGTTTTCGTCCAGCATTGCACGGACACGACCATAAGCGGAACCTGCCAGCACCACGTCGCCGCGGCGCAGGGTACCCGACTGCACCAGGATCGTCGCGACCGGGCCACGGCCCTTGTCCAGACGGGCTTCGACCACCAGACCGCGGGCCGGAGCTTCGATCGGCGCCGTCAGTTCCAGTACCTCGGCCTGCAGCAGCACTTGCTCGAGCAGATCGTCGATACCGGTACCGATTTTGGCGGACACCGGCACGAATGGCGACTCGCCACCGTATTCTTCCGGCACCACGCCTTCAGCGACCAGTTCCTGCGTGACGCGGTCGAGGTTGGCGCCCGGCTTGTCGATCTTGTTGATCGCAACAACCAGTGGCACGCCGGCAGCTTTTGCGTGAGCAATTGCTTCCTTCGTTTGCGGCATCACGCCGTCGTCGGCAGCGACCACCAGGATGACGATGTCGGTCGCCTTGGCGCCACGGGCACGCATCGCGGTGAACGCTTCGTGGCCCGGGGTATCCAGGAAGGTGATCATGCCGCGTGGAGTATCCACGTGGTATGCACCGATGTGCTGGGTAATGCCGCCGGCTTCGCCCGCAGCAACCTTGGCGCGGCGGATGTAATCGAGCAGCGAGGTTTTACCGTGGTCGACGTGACCCATGACGGTCACGACCGGTGCACGCGAGGTCGACTCGAACTCGGCGTGCTCGCCCTGGTCGGCCAGCAGCGCTTCCGGATCGTCCTCGGCGGCAGCGAAGGCTTTATGGCCCATCTCTTCCACCAGGATCATCGCGGTTTCCTGGTCCAGCACCTGGTTAATGGTGCACATCTGGCCCAGCTTCATCAGTTGCTTGATGACTTCCGATGCCTTCACCGACATCTTGTGGGCGAGTTCGGCCACGGTGATCGTTTCAGGGACGTGGACGTCCTTGACGATCGCCTCGGTCGGCGCCTGGAAGTTGGTTTCGCGGTCGTCATGCGAAGAACGACGGCCACCACTACGGCCACCACTACGCCAGCCGTCACGGCCGCTCGGCGCGCTAGGGGCACCACGGCCCTTCGCACCACTCGGTGCGCCACGCTTCTTGGCGTCGTCCGACCAGGTCGAGGACACGTTCGCCGACTTGATCGACTTCTTGTCGGCCGGCTTCTTGTCGCCCGGCTTGGCAGTCGCATCGGTCGGCTTCTTGTCGGCAGGCTTGTGCAGCGTGCCGGCAGGTGCGGCCGGCTTGACCACGACCGGTGGCGGCACCGGCTCAGGCGCCTTGATGACACGGCGCGGCTGCGCCATCATCAGCTTGATCTGGGCCACTTCGTCGGCCACGGCCTTGCGTGCCTTCTCGGTGGCGGCAGCGCGCTCGGCAGCTTCCTTGGCGGCTTCTTCCGACTTGCGCTTGGCGTCGTCGGCGGCAGCCTGCTTCGCTTGTTCGCCGGCAGCCGAGTTGGCGGCTGCGGTAGCGGCTGCGTTGCGCTTGGCTTGTTCGGCGGCGTCGCGCTTGGCCTGGTCTTCGGCGGCCTTGGCTTGCTCGGCGCGCTCGGACTCGAGCTTGGCGAGGCGTTCCTGCTTTTCACGCAGGTCCGCTTCCTGGCGAGCAACGAGCTCGACATGACGGCGCGACTCTTCCTCGCGGCGGGCGATTTCAGCTTCGTCGATCACAGGGGCAGCCGCTTGGGCAGGTGCGGCCGGCGCTGGAATGACGTCGTCGCGCTGGACGAAGGTGCGCTTCTTGCGCACTTCGACCTGGATCGTGCGTGACTTGCCGGAAGCGTCCGCCTGCTTGATCTCGCTCGTTTCCTTGCGGGTGACCGTGATTTTTTTCTTCTCAGTCCCTTCGCCGGCGCCGTGGGTACGGCGCAGGTGATTCAGCAGCTTGTCCTTATCATCCTTTGACAAGGGATCTGACGTCGAGCTTTTCTCGACGCCGGCAGAACGCAGCTGCGTCAGCAGCAAATCTGCAGGCATCTTCAGTTCGGTGGCAAATTGGGCTACGTTGTTACTCGCCATTCAGTCCTCTTTTCTATGTGTCGCGGAGATGATAAAGATTTGCAAATTATGCCTTGGCCGTTTCTGCCATGCTCCAGGCTTTCGCCTGCAGCGCTTTGGCGCGGTCATCATATTTACTGTCGACCAGCTTCATCTCATCGTCGGTCACATCATTAAATTCGTTCTTGATCAGTTCACGGGCGCGCTCCGACGGCAGGGCCAGAATGGCACCGAATTCGTCGTACGCGAGTCCTGCAAATGCTTCCACCGTCTTGATGCCGGCCAGGCCAAGCTTGCCGGCAGTCGTACGGTCCATACTTTCCAGATTGACCAGTTGCTCGTCCATGCCTTCCAGGCCCTCTTCCGAAGCGATTGCTTCGGTCACGAGCGCATCCCGGGCACGGGTACGCAGTTCGCTGACGGTTTCTTCGTCGAACGATTCGATTTCCAGCATTTCCGAAATCGGTACGTACGCAATTTCTTCCAGGCTCGAGAAACCTTCATCGACGAGGATATCGGCCACTTCCTGGTCAACGTCCAACTTTTCCATGAACAGCGACCGAATCGACGCTGTTTCCACGGCCACCTTGTTGGCCGATTCCTCGGCCGTCATGATGTTGATTTTCCAGCCGGTCAGTTCCGAGGCCAGGCGCACGTTCTGGCCGGAGCGGCCGATCGCGATGGCCAGGTTCTCTTCGTCGACCACGACGTCCATTGCGTGCTTTTCTTCGTCAACCATGATCGACGACACGTTCGCCGGCGCCAGGGCGCCGATGACGAACTGGGCCGGATCATCCGACCACAGCACGATGTCGACGCGCTCGCCGCCCAGTTCACCGGTGACGGCCTGGACGCGCGAACCGCGCATGCCGACACAGGTACCGATCGGGTCGATGCGCTTGTCCGAAGTAAAGACCGCGATCTTGGCGCGCACGCCGGCGTCACGGGCAGCCGACTTAATGTCCAGCAGGCCCTGCTCGATTTCCGGCACTTCCAGCTCGAACAGCTTCATGATGAATTCCGGCGCGGTACGCGACAGGATCACCTGCGGGCCGCGCATGTTGCGGTCCACGCGAAGGATATAAGCACGGACGCGGTCGCCGATGCGCAGATTCTCTTTCGGGATCATCTGGTCGCGCGGCAGGCGCGCTTCGATCTTGCCTGATTCCACGATCGCATCGCCGCGTTCCATGCGCTTGATGGTGCCGGTGACCAGCGCGTCGCCGCGCTCGAGGAAGTCTTGCAGGATCTGCTCGCGCTCGGCATCACGTACGCGCTGCAGGACGACTTGCTTGGTGTCCTGGGCGAAGCGGCGGCCGAAGTCGACCGATTCCACCGGCTCTTCAATGTATTCGTCGACTTCGATGTCGGCAATTTGTTCTTTTGCTTCGAAGTGCAGGATTTCCTGGTCCGGCAGTTGCATGCCGGCTTCATCGGGTACCACGTGCCAGCGGCGGAAAGTCTCGAACTCGCCGGTGTCGCGATCGATGTTCACGCGAATGTCGACCTCGCCTTCATAGCGCTTTTTGGTGGCCTGGGCCAGGGCAAACTCGAGCGCCCCGAACACCACTTCCTTATCGACATTCTTTTCGCGCGCAAGCGCATCAACCAATAACAAAATTTCGCGACTCATGCTTTGCGACTCCTAAAATCCACCTGCGGCACCAAACGTGCCTTGTCCAATTCGGCCAGCGTAAATTCCAACAACGCCAGCCCATCTTTACCTTCAAATTCCAGACCGATCTTGTCGCCTTCCGGCGCCACCAGGATGCCCGTGAAGGTCTTCCGGTTCGCGGCGCCCGGCATGGCGACATGCAGCTTCACCGTGCATTCGTGGCCGGCGAAGCGTTCGAAATCGGCCAGGGTGCGCACCGGGCGATCAAGCCCGGGCGACGAAATCTCGAGACGTTCGTAATCGACGTTCTCCACCGTCAGCACGTGCGACAACTGGCGACTCACCATTGCGCAATCCTCGACGGAAATCAGGCCCTTCTCTTCCGCGACGGCAGCCGGGAAATCGATAAACACGCGCAGCACCCCGCGCTCGCCGCGCTCAACATCAACGAGGTCATAGCCGAGGCCACCGACTGTCTTGGCGATCAAATCAAACTGCTGCACGGTACTTCTCCAAGGGCTTCAAAGCGTTTTACCAAAAAAAAAATGGGCATCTGCCCATCTTTTTGTATTTACAACCCAACCAGATGAAAGCACTTGCACCAAATTAATACTGGGAAAGGACTTCGTTTAGGCTGCAGATTATAACGTATTCGAGGGCACGCTGCAATCGACATACCATTTTATGAGCAAGCGAACAACGCCTGCGCACGATATTAAAGCTGAAACGGGTCGTGTCAGGAACACAAGGACCTGCGATGGCGATGTCAGCTGCTAACTGCCGCGTAAGCTTGGCCGAACCCGGCCACCCCATTTGGTGGCAAGGCGCCGCAATGCAAGCGGTGTACCGCGCGGGCTCGGTTCCGATATCGGCCCGGCCCACCCGACAACACCTTAACCGCGACGGCCGCGGCGCGGGAGGCCCGGCTCGGCGCCGCGCGAACCTTGGCCACCGCGACGTGTGCCACCGGCATTGCCAAAGCCGAACGTGGTCTGCAGCGGATCGGGCTGGCGTGGACGACCGCCGGCACCACCGCCGCCGCCACCACCGCCACCACCGGTCGGACGACCGGATGCACCGCCGCCGAAGCCGCCGGCATTCGCGCCGCGGCCCTTGCCGCCACCGGCACCGGCCGGGCCACGGCCCGCAGGCGCGGCGCCGCCACGCGGCGGCGCGCCGACGCGCCCCACCGCCGGGCCGTACGGATCGACATTGCGGTTCGCATCGACACGGTCGATGCGGTTACCGTCGGAACGGCGCGGATCGCCCTGCGGGCCGCCCTTGCCGCCCTTGCCCTTGTCGGCGCCGCCCGCGGCACCCTTCTTCTCGATGCCGAACGCGGACATGAAGCTGCGCACGTCGTTTTCTTCCATCTCTTCCCAGCGGCCGCGCTTCAGGCCCGACGGCAGGGTCATTGCGCCGTAGCGGGTACGGATCAGGCGCGAGACGGTCAGACCGACGGCCTCGAACATGCGGCGCACTTCGCGGTTGCGGCCTTCGCCGATCACCACGCGGTACCACTTGTTGATGCCTTCGCCGCCGCCATCGGCAATCTTGGTGAAGCTCGCCACGCCATCGTCGAGCTCGACGCCGGCCAGCAGCTTCTGGCGCATGCCTTCTTCCAGTTCGCCCAGCGTACGCACGGCGTATTCGCGGTCGATGTTGTAACGCGGGTGCATCAGGCGGTTCGCCAGGTCACCCGAGGTCGTGAACAGCAGCAGGCCTTCGGTGTTGAAGTCGAGGCGGCCCACGGCCAGCCACTTGCCGGTCTTCATGGTCGGCAGGCGGTCGAACACCGACGGACGGCCTTCCGGATCGTCGTGACTGACGATTTCGCCGGCCGGCTTGTGATACACCAGCACGCGCGGCGGCTTGCTGCTCGTGACGCGGCGCTGGATGAGTTTACCGTTGATGCGCACGGCGTCAGTCGGCAGGATGCGCTGGCCGATGTGGGCCGGCTCGCCGTTCACCGACACGCGGCCGGCAACGATCAGGTCTTCCATGTCGCGGCGCGAACCGAGACCGGCTTCGGCCAGCACCTTGTGCAGCTTCGGCGCGTCGTCGTCGGCGGTCAGGTCGCGGCGCACGGCCTTCGGCGCCTGGCCACGGCCGCCTTCGTTGGCGTCGAACGCGTCCGAGGTGACGAACGAGAACACGGCGTCGGCGTCGCTTGGCTTGGCGCCAGGCTTACCCTTGGCGTTCGGCTTGCCGGCCTGGCCGCGGCCGCCTGGCTGAGCGCCCGGCTGCGCGTTGCGTGGAGCAGCATTTGGCGCTCCTTTGGCGTTCTTGCCCTTACCTTTACCCTGGCGCGGCTCGCGGCGCGCTTCACCGCCCTGCTCGGCTGCGGCCTGCGGCGCGTCCTCAAGCTGCGCTTCAGGGGCTGCCTCGACTGCCGGCGCCGGAACCGGGCGGAGTGCTTCGCGCACTGCGCGCTGTTCGCGCATCTGGCGCGGACCGCGCGGCTTGCGCTGACCCTGCTCCTGGCGTGGTGCGTCAGCGGCGGCCATATTGTCGGCGGCCGGGGCTGGCGTCGTCGCCGCTACCGGCTGCGGCCCGGTGTCCATCGACTGGGCAGGTGCTTCGGCCGGCTTGGCCCTGGCCCCGCGCGGCTTGCGCACGGAAACGCGCGCCGGTGCAATGTCGGCCGCTGGCGCAGCGGCTTCTGCGCTCGCGGGCGCGGCGCTGTCGGCAGCAACAGCGGCCTTGGTACGGCGCTTCGGCTTCTCGGCAGGTACGGCAGCCGTCGGTGCGGCAGCCGGCGCTGCGGTGTCTGCCGCCGCTGCAGCAGCCTTGGTGCGACGCTTCGGTTTTGCCGCGTCGTCCTTGCCCGCTTCGGCAGGCATGGTATCGGTGTCAGTTGGATTCATCGTTCGTTTCGTTGTTGTTGACCCTGTCCACGCCGTAGGCCGGTTGCGGGTCGTGTATCGGGACTTCAACGGGTGAAGTAACTTGTTCGTCGTCGACGTTCGCCTGCGCGTCCGTCTTGTTAAAATTCTGTTGCAGCGCCGCTTCCAGCGCTTCCAGGCTGCACCCATCCTGGGCGTCGGCAATACTATCTAGCGCAGGCAATTGCCCGAGCGATGCCAGGCCGAGGTCGTCGAGGAATTGCTTCGTCGTGCCCAGCAAGGCCGGCCGGCCTACCACTTCGCGGTGGCCGACGACGTCGATCCAGCCACGGTCTTCCAGCATCTTGATCGTCTGCGAGTTCACCGCGACGCCGCGGATTTCCTCGATGTCGCCGCGCGTGACCGGCTGGCGGTAGGCGATGATCGCCAAGGTCTCGAGCGTGGCCCGCGAGTACTTCGGCGGCTTTTCCGGCGTAATACGGTCGAGATAGGGCTTCATCTCGGGACGGCTCTGGAAGCGCCAGCCCGATGCCAGGCTGACGATCTCGATGCCGCGGTCTTTCCAGTCGTGGCGCAGTTCCTCGAGCAGCAGCTTGATGGTATCGAGCCCGACACCGATGCCGAGCACCCGCCCACCCGCGTCGACATCGGCAAACAGTTTCTTCATGCCGTGCAGCGACATCGGCTCGCGCGCGCACAGCAAGGCGGTCTCGAGGACCCGCTTGGCCTCATCAGTCTTCATGCTCGATGTCAGGCTCACGCCAGGAAACGATCAAATAAATAAGCGTCCAGCGCTCGGCGGCTGGCCGGAATCGGCGCAGCGCAGGCCATATCGCCAACGCGGTTCGCAGTACTGCTCGTTGAAACAGGAATCAATGGCCCGCGCTTGGACGCGGCGGGCGGAATAACGGTGGCGGGACAGGACCCTGCCACAAGGGCTGTCCGCGTGCCAGGCGGGCGGCCTACAGATGATTATTCAGCGAAACGCGGACCTGGCATGCGGCTCTGGGGTAAGCGCGCCATGACAAGATCGACATCGTTTCTTTCAACTGCGATTCATTGTAACCGATAAAACCTTGGTGGGGCCACTTGCGCAAGGGGTGCGCGCCCGCTTTGGCTTCAAGCCGACAGTTTTTCCGCCAAAACAGCGGACACGCCAAGGAAAGCCGGATATTCGGCCGTGATCACGTAGGTGGGCACCTGGGCCAGGTAGGAAGCGAAGCGGCCCTTCTGTTCGAAGCGGCTGCGGAAGCAGGAACTGGCGAAACGCTCGCCCAGGCGCGGCACGATGCCGCCGCCAATATACACGCCGCCCTGGGCGCCGAGCGTCACGGCGAGATTGCCGGCAGCGCAGCCGAGCATGCCGCAGAAGACATCGATCACCTGCTCCGACAAAGCGCACTCTCCCGTCAGCGCGCGGCGCGAGATTTCCGGTGCGCTCAAGCTTTCCATCGGCTGGCCCCCGATATGTGCCAGCGCCCGGTAGATCAGTCCGACGCCGGCGCCCGACAGGAAGCGTTCGGCCGAGACGTGTTCGAATTCGCGCCATGCGTATTGCAGCACTGCGACTTCGAGTTCATTCGCGGGCGAAAAGCCGACGTGACCGCCTTCGCTGTTGAGCGCGATCCAGCTGCTTCCGGTCGGGATCAGGCCGGACACACCGAGCCCCGTACCGGCGCCGAGCAGGCCGAGCGGCGCCCCGGCACGCGCCATGCCGCCGCCGACCTGCACCTTGTCGGCGTCGGGCAGGTGCGGCAGCGAACGCGCCAGCGCGTAGAAATCGTTCACCACCAACAACGTGTCCAGACCGACTTCACGGCGCACCGCCTCGATCGAGAATTGCCAATGGTGGTTCGTCATGCGGATCTGGTCGCCATCGACCGGATTCGCAATCGCCACCGCGGCATGGCTTACCTGGCCTGCTGCCACCGCGGCAGGCGACGCCAGGTAAGCGCGCATGGCGTCGGCAAACGTCGCATGGTCGCCGCAAGCGAGCACTTGCACCGCCTCGAACTGTCCCGGGGCCAGTTCCAGCGCGAAGCGCGCATTGGTGCCGCCGACATCGGCCAGCAGGCGTGGGCTATCGAAGGGGCTGGCGCTGGAAGCGAGGTGAGCAGGCAGAGAAGCAGTCATTGCGGGACATAAGGCTGGTGATGTCCAAGCTTACTGGATTTCTTTGCTGACTTACAAGTATATTTTGTAGTTTAGGTACAAGGACGCCTACCCGACGCGCATATTAGCAAGGCTCTAAAGTAGTACGACTACGTCAGCGACTGGGCGACTCAGCATGCGGCCGGCTGAGCGGGAGCAGCTTGCGCATGGTGCGTCTGCCAGGCATCGAGCCCGCCATGCAGGGGCCGGGCCCGGTGAAAACCGTTGGCCAGGAACTGCGTGGCTACCTGCGCCGCCGAGACGTCGTTCGGGCAGCTGCAATACACGACGATGTGCCGGTCCTTGTCGAGGCTGGCCATCAGTTGCCCCGGTTCGCAGTCCTTGTACAGCAGCGCCCCCGGGATGGCCGACTCGAGCCCCTGGGCGGTGAGGCTGCGCGCATCGATGATGAGCGGATCGTGCCCGCTGTCGATGAGCGCCCTCAGTTCGGCGATCGCGATACGGGGCACGGCGAGCGTGGCCCGGTGGCGGCGCCGCTCCACATACTTGTAGGCGACGAACAGCGCCAGCAGGCCGCCCAGCACCATCAGCGCGGCACTGCCCATGGTTTCCAGGGTCACCAATACGCGGTCGACGCTGTCGTGGAAGATGGCGCCCACCGCGATGCCGGTGCCGCCCCACAGCAGCGCGCCGGTGCTCGCGAAACCGAGGAAGGTGCGCGTACTGGTGCCGAGCGCACCGGACATCGGCGCGGCAATGGTATTGAAGCCGGGAATGAATTTCGAGACCAGCAGCGACTTCGGACCGAAACGGCGGAACCGGTCTTCGGTCTGGTTGACACAGGAATCGGGTGACAGGGAAATACGGCACAGCAGGCGCAGCACGCCCTTGCCATAGCAACGTCCGGCGCTGAACCAGAAGTAGTCGCAGATCAGGCAAGCCAGCAGCACCGCAGCCAGGCACAACTGCCAACTGGCACCGCCCTCCATCGCCATCGCACCGGCCAGCACCAGGATCGGAAAAGCGGGAATCGGCAGGCCGAACTGCTCCAGCAAGACGGTGCCGAAGAGGAAGAAGACACCGTGGTTCTGGATCAGGAGGGTGAGCTGGGACATCCGTTCATGGTAGCCGAATTCGCCTTTTTCGGCTGGCGGGTGCCGGTTTTTTACAAGGGTTCGGCGGCCGTATGTCCCTTACGCCAGGCGCGGAATCGCCGCCAGCAACGACTGCGTATAAGGATGCTGCGGATTGCGGTACAGCTCGTCCGAATCGGCCATTTCAACCACGCTGCCGTGATGCATCACCATCACGCGGTCGGCGATATAGCGCACCACCGACAGGTCGTGCGAAATGAAAATGTAGCTCAGCTTGTATTCGTCCTGCAGATCCTGCAGCAGGTTCAGCACCTGGGCCTGCACCGAGACGTCGAGCGCCGAGACCGACTCGTCGCAGACCAGGATGTCCGGCTTCATCGTCAGGCAGCGGGCAATCGCGATGCGCTGGCGCTGGCCGCCGGAAAACTCGTGCGGATAGCGGCCAAATGCCTGCGCCGGCAAGCCGACCCGCTCCAGCAGCGCATGCACCGACCTGGTGCGTTCGCGCTCGTCGCGACCAATACCGTGGATGCGCATCGGTTCGAGCAAAATTTGGCCGACCGTAAAGCGGGGATTGAGCGACGCATACGGGTTCTGGAAGATAATCTGGATGCGCCGTTTATAGACGGCATACTCGCGCTCCGGCATGGCGAACAAGTCGCGCCCTTCGAACAGCGCGCTGCCGCCTGTGGCGCGGTGCAGGCGCAGCAGGGTCAATCCGACCGTGGTCTTGCCGGAGCCGGACTCGCCGACCACGCCCAGGGTTTTGCCGCGCGGGAGCGTGAACGACACGTCTTTCACCGCATGGAAGGCACGCTTGCCGAACAGTCCCTGGCGCAGCGTGAAGCTCTTGGCCAGATTCTTCACCACCAGGATGTTCTCGTCGTCCGCCGCATAACCGCGCGTGCGTTGTGGCAAGACGGCGAGCGGATCAGTTCGCCCGCTCAAAAAATCGTCGATCACCGGCAGCCGTACCGGGCGCGCATCGAGCGTCGGCCGGCAATGCAGCAGCGCGCGCGTGTAGGCATCCTTCGGGGCGCCAAAGACCTGGCTGCTGGTGCCCGCCTCGCGCACCTCGCCATCGCGCATCACGATCACGCGGTCGGCAATTTCTCCCACCAGCCCGAGGTCGTGGGTGATGAACAGGACCGACATGCTGTGCTTCTTCTGCAGGGCCGCGATCAGTTCCATGATCTGCTTCTGGATGGTCACGTCGAGCGCCGTGGTCGGCTCGTCGGCAATGAGCAGCTTCGGTTCGCAGGCAATGGCCATCGCGATCATGACGCGCTGCTGCTGCCCGCCCGACATCTGGCTCGGGTAGGCGTCGATCTTGTCCGCCGGCTCGGGAATACCGACTTCCTCCAGCAGTGCAAGCGTACGGGCACGCGCCCCCTTCTTGCTCATGCCCATGTGCAGGCGCAGCACCTCGCCGATCTGGAAGCCCACCGTGAACACGGGATTCAAGGACGACATCGGCTCCTGGAAAATCATCGCGATGTCCTTGCCGCACAGCTTGCGGCGCTCCAGGGGCGGCAACTGCAACAGCTCGCGCCCGTTGAACAGGACACGCGATCCCTCATGCACGATCGTTGTCTCGGGCGGCAGCAGACCCATCACGGCAAGCGAACTGACCGACTTGCCGCTGCCCGATTCGCCTACCAGCGCCACAGTGCTGTTGTGCGGAACGTCGAACGAAATGCCCTTGATTGCCTCGGCCGTGTTCTTCTTGTCGACGCGGAAGGAAATGCGCAAGTCGCGCACTTGCAGCAGCATGTCAGGGTGAATAGTCATGCCCGCCTCACTTCAGTTTCGGGTCGAGCGCATCGCGCAGCGCATCGGTAAACAGCGAAAACGCCGTCACCAGGAGCGCCATGGCGCCGGCCGCGGCTGCCAACTGCCACCACTTGCCAAGGATCAGCTCATTCTGCGCTTCGTTGAGCATGCTGCCCCAGGAAACGGTGCCGACCGGCACGCCAAAACCGAGGAAGGAGAGAATCACTTCGGCCTTGATGAAACCGACGACCAGGATCGACAACTGCACCAGCGCCACGTGCGAGACGTTCGGAAATATGTGCGAGAACATCTTGCGCCAGTTTGAGGCCCCGATTGCATCGGCCGCCATCACGTATTCGCGCGCCTTGTGCTTGATGTATTCGGCACGCACCAGGCGATACGGGCCGGTCCAGCCGGTCAGGCCCAGGATCAGCACGATCGTCATCACGCCCTTTTGCTGCAGCACGGCGGCAACGGTGAGAATCATCAGGATCGAAGGAATCGAGGTAAAAATGCTGTAGAACCAGTTGAACAGGTCATCGACCGCACCGCCATAAAAGCCGGAGACGGCGCCGAACAGGGTGCCGAGCGCAACCGCGACGAAGGCTGCCACCAGTCCCACCACGATCGAGGTCTCGCCGCCCTTGACGGTTTTCTTGAGGACGTCATGCCCCCACTTGTCGGCGCCGAACGGCAGGGTCAATGCTTTCGCGCGTGGCGGGTGCGTGGCCTGCACTTGCGCCTCCAGCACTGCCAGTTCGGACGCCAGCGGATCGAAGGCATTCGGCGGCGTCGGCGCCTGCGGACGTGCCAGCGCGGCAGTCGCGGCGTCGGGCTTGAGGAAGCCTGGTGGCGCGTAGTTGACCGCCACCTCTTCTTCCCAGTCGTTCGCGATCAGTCCGCTGATTGAGCCCACCAGCATCAGGAGAAAAGCGCCAACCACGGCCAGCGCTGTCATGGCGATGCGGTCGGCGCGCAGGCGCCGCCAGGCCAGCATCCACAGGCCTGGCGACACAGCATGGTGGTTCAAGACGGCCCTCATTTCAATTGCACACGTGGATCGACCGCGCCATACAGCAGGTCGGCCAGCAGGTTGAACACCATCGTCGCGGCGGCCACGTAGACGGTAATGGCTTTAATCACCGGAAAGTCGCTGCGTTCGACGGCCAGGATCACTTCGCGCCCGATGCCGGGAATGCCGAAAAAGCGCTCGAGCAGAAAGGCGCCGATCAGCAATGCCGGCAGGTTCGCCATCACATGGGTGATGATCGGTATCGCCGCATTCCTGAGCACGTGCACCCAGACGATGCGGCGCTCACCCAGGCCCTTGGCGCGTGCCGTACGCACGTAATCCTGGTGCACTTCATCGAGCACGAAACTGCGGTACAGGCGCAGGGTCGGCGCGATCGATACCGCCAGACCAATGATGATCGGCAGCAGCGCATAGTGCAGTAAGTTTTCCCCGACGCTATTCCCCCAGCCCTGCACCGGAAATAGCCCCAGCTTGTAGGCAAAGAAGTACTGGAACACGATGATGTAGACCAGGATCGACATCGACATGCCGACCGTGCAGGCCACCATGACGGCGCGGTCGGTGAGCGAGCCGCGCACGAATGCGATTGCCAGCGCCAGCGCGATGCCGAAGAAGGTTTCGAGAATGGTCAGCGGCACCAGCACCGTCAACGAGGGTCCCAGCCGGCTGGCGATGATCCGGGAGACCGGTTCGCCCGTGCTCCAGGCGTTGCCGAAATCAAAGGTGAGGATCTGCTTGACGAAGATCCAGAGCTGCACGTGCCAGGGCTGGTCGATGCCGAGCTGGGCGCGGATGTTCGCAATCGCCGCCTCGTCGGCCATCTTGCCGGCGAGCAGATACGCGGGGTCGCCGCCAACCCAGTTGAACAGCACGAACACGAGCACGATGACGCCTGCCATCGTCGGCAGCATCTGCCACAGCCGCCGGAATATGTAAGCCAGCATGAGCCTTCCCTGAGATCGCGCCGGCAGCACCTTCCGCGCGCTCGGCCGTATCCAAAAGGCGTAACGATAGCGTAAATCGCTTGCCCTTGGCGGCTCTACGTTGCTGCACCGCACAATCCGGAGCCAAGGCTCAGCGCGCGGTGCTGTCAATGTGCGCTTCGCGCCTTGCCGACGGTACCGATGCGCCGAACGGCTGCCGCCTGGCGTCCTTCACCACCTTCGACCTGTCGGCGCGCTACAACATGAGTCCGAACCTGCAACTGTTCGCAGCGATCAACAACGTGCTCGACAAGGTCGCACCGCTCGACCCGCTGACCTACGGTGGCCTCTCCTACAACCCGATGGACGCCAGCGGCGCCATCGGCCGCTACCTGAAGGTGGGCGCACGCTACCAGTTCTAAGGAATGGTTGCCCGGCTCAAGCCGGGCACCTGTCAAGTCGGTCAAAACGGGCGGTGATGTTTCACCGCCCGTTTTTTTATTCTTCCCTCAAACGGCGCTGGCGCACTGCCGCCGCCAATCCTTCCAGAACCCCGATGCTGGTGTCCCAGTCGATGCAGCCGTCGGTCACCGACTGGCCATACGCCAGTTCCTGGCCGGGCACCAGGTCCTGGCGTCCCGCCAGCAGGTGCGATTCGATCATCACGCCGACGATGCGCTCGTCGCCGCCGGCGATCTGGCGCCCGATGTCGGCGCACACCGGCACCTGGTTTTCCGGCTTCTTCGAACTGTTCGCGTGCGAGGCGTCGATCATCAGGCGCGAGGCCAGGCCGAGCCCGGCGATCTGGCGGCAGGCGTCGTCGACGCTGGGCGCGTCATAGTTCGGGGTCTTGCCGCCGCGCAGGATGACGTGGCAATCCTCGTTGCCGGCGGTCGAGACGATCGCCGAATGCCCGCCTTTGGTGACCGACAGGAAATGGTGCGGCTGCGAGGCCGCCTTGATCGCTTCCACCGCAATCTTGATGTTGCCGTCGGTGCCGTTCTTGAAGCCGACCGGACAGGACAGGCCGGACGCGAGCTCTCGGTGCACCTGCGACTCGGTGGTCCGGGCGCCGATGGCGCCCCAGCTGATCAGGTCGGCGATGTACTGCGGGCTGATCACGTCGAGGAATTCGGTACCGGCAGGCAGCCCCATCTCGTTGACGTCGCGCAGCAGCTCGCGCGCCATGCGCAGGCCGTCGTTGATGCGGAAGCTGTTGTCCATGTAGGGGTCGTTGATCATCCCCTTCCAGCCCACCGTCGTGCGCGGCTTTTCGAAGTACACCCGCATCACGATCTCGAGCTCGCCGGCAAAGCGGCGCCGTTGTTCGACCAGGCGCCGCGCGTACTCGAGCGCGGCCTTCGGGTCATGGATCGAGCACGGGCCGATCACCACCATCAGGCGGTCGTCCTGGCCGTGCAGGATGCGGTGCAGCGCCACCCGCGCGGCGGACGCGGTTTCCTCGGCCTTTGGTGTCACCGGGAACTCGCGGATCAGGTGCGAGGGCGGCGTCAGTTCCTTCATTTCGCGGATGCGTAAATCGTCGGTACGAGGCATGCGGTACTCCGTGTATGTGGTCTGCAAATAAAAAAACCGCCATCGCTGGCGGTTTCGTGTCGTTCGGTCTGTGTTCGCTGATGCGTGAACCTGCCGCTACTCCACCGCCTGAAGGCTGGAATGGCTAAACCAAAAATAGCAGGTAAAGAAGACAGCGTTGCGCATGAGGGATCCGAAAAAGGTCGAAATGACTATAACCGCTGGCTGCGAATATTGGCAAGCGTT
Organism: Massilia sp. CMS3.1; assembly: GCF_051262535.1. Classification (NCBI taxonomy): domain Bacteria; kingdom Pseudomonadati; phylum Pseudomonadota; class Betaproteobacteria; order Burkholderiales; family Oxalobacteraceae; genus Massilia; species Massilia sp. CMS3.1. The sequence continues at coordinate 128,296 of NZ_JBIMES010000004.1, forward strand.
TTGTCGCACCGCGTCATTTGCGGCGTAACTCCAGTTTTTGTCACAAGCGGTTGCAAGAAACTGACAGCTTTCCGCATTGGTCCGATTACGATTGAGAGATATCAGACAGCGTGTTGCCTTCAATGCAAAAGTTACGACAAGCCCCCGTCCGGCCAGCAAGTCTCTTTGCATTGGATTAATTTCTTGAGAGATAGCATATGAGGCCGCGCAAGTGCAGCCAATCGGACCGGGATTCTTACATACCCTGGGAGTCCGGAAATGACTGAAACCCTGTTATCTCGATCCGTGCGTCGCCTGTTCGCGGGCGGCGGCGCCATCGGCCTGGCCCTGCTGGCACCGTCGCAGGCACAATCGCAAGATGCCGTCGCGCCGCCGGCCGCGCAGCCGATCGCGCGCGTCGTCGTCACCGGCAGTAACATCCGCCGTGCTGAAGCCGAAACCGCCTCGTCGGTGCTGACCGTCAACCGGGCCGATATCGAGCGCTCCGGCAAGAGCACCGTGTCCGAACTGCTGCAGACCCTGTCTGTCGACAACCAGGGCTCGGTGCCGACCAGCTTCGGCAACGGCTTCGCAGCCGGCGCCTCGGGCATCTCGCTGCGCGGCCTGGGTTCGGCCTCGACCCTGGTCCTGCTCAACGGACGACGCATGGCGCCCTACGGCCTGGCCGACGATGGCCAGAAAGTGTTTTCCGACCTGAACGTGATCCCCACCGACGCCGTCGAGCGCATCGAGATCCTGAAGGACGGCGCCTCGGCCATCTATGGCTCGGACGCGATCGCCGGCGTCGTCAACATCATCCTGCGGCGCGACTTCAAAGGCACGACCGTGCGCGGTTCGCTCGGCATTACCGAGGAATGGGATGGCGAAGAGCAGAACTTCGCCATTACCCACGGCTTCGGCGACCTCGAGGCCGACGGCTTCAACGGGCTGGTCAATTTCGAGTTCAAGCGCAGCAACGACATGTGGCTGCGCGACCGCTCCGACCGGCGCTACATCGGCCGCATCGACCTGCGCCCGTGGGGCTTTTCGGCCCAGGAGGCGCTCGGCGGCACGGGCGCCATCACGGGCAATAACGCCGCCGGCAGCGCCATCAACGGCAACGTGCGCAACCCTGCCACGAACAACTACTTCAATCGCGGCAACCTCGACCCGGCAACCGGATTCACCCGGCCCTTCCCCGGCGCGGCCTGCTCGAACTTCACCAGTCACCCGCAGGGCGATCCCGGCGGCGGCTGCCTGATCGATTCGACCCTGAGCTACAACCAGATGCAGCCCGAGCAGGAGAACTACAGCATCTTCGGACGCGGCACCTGGCGCCTCACGCCGGCGATGGAGGCGTACAGCGAACTGAACCTGTACTCGAGCAAGACCGCCTCCTCGACCACGCCCAATACCGTCAGCGCCAACGTCGGCTTCCCTGGCGGCCCGGTCAGCAATGCCGGCGTGCAGTTCGGCGCAACCCATCCGGACAATCCCTATTTCGGCACCGCTGCGCGGCTGCGCTACCTGGCGGGCGACGTCGGTCCGCGGGTGTCGAAGATCGATTCGTTCTTTATCCGCGCACTGGCCGGCGTGAAGGGAACCCTGGCCGGCTGGGAGTACGATACCTCGCTGCTCTTCTCGCGCAGCATGGTGTCGAACGAACGCTTCGGTTACCTGCAGCGCGACGTCACCTTCGCCATGCTCGATCCGTCTGCCGCGAACATCGCCGCGGCGCTGGCCACCAGCCAGGCCTATGCGGCACTGCCGCCCGGAACCGTCTGGCGCATCGGCGAAAATGCCGGTCTCAACGATCCTGGCGTGTATGCGGCGATTGCACCGGCCATCTCCAACGACGCCCAGACCAAGATTGTCCAGGGCGACCTCAAGGCCACGCGTGAGTTCGGAAAACTGGCCGGCGGCGCGATCGGCGTGGCGGTCGGCGCCGAATGGCGGCGCGAGGAGACTGAACTGCAGCCGACCACCGGCACTGAACGCGGCAACGTGATTGGCCTGGGCTACTCGGCCTACCGCGGGTCGCGCAACGTGTTCGCGCTGTACGGCGAAGCACTGGCGCCCGTGCTGCCGGGCCTCGAGATCACCGGCGCGCTGCGCTGGGACCATTTTACCGACGTCGGCGACTCGTATACCCCGAAGCTCGGCGCCAAATGGCAACCCTCGCGCCAGCTGGCCCTGCGCGGCACCTTCGCAAAGGGCTTCCGCGCCCCCAGCGCGGCCGAGAACGGCGTCGGCGGCCTGGCGGCGTTCTCCACCGCGGCCGATCCGCTGCGCTGCAGCCTGGGCGTCACGACCGCATGCAACCCGGCAGCCATTGCGATCATCACCTCGCCCAACCCTGCCCTGGAACCGGAGCGCTCGCGCAGCTTCAATTTCGGCGTCATCTGGGACCCGCTGCCGCGCACCAGCATTTCGGTCGACCTCTGGCAAATCAAGCGCAAGAACGAGATCAACCAGCAGCTGACCGATGCGGCAATCGCCGCCGGCCAGGTATCGCGCGACCCCAGCACGGCGCAGCAGCCGGGGGACCCGGGCGCCATCACGGCTGTGCTGGCGAACTATGTCAACTCGGCCTCGACCAAGGTGCGCGGCATCGACGTCGACGCCCGCCACACGGTGCGCCTGCCTAACGGCTGGGGCAACGTCTTGCTCGACGGAAAATGGACCTTCCTCGACCAATGGCTGCGCACCGAGCAGGACGGCAGCGAGCGCGACTTCGCCGGCACCCACGGCAATTGCGACGTCACCAACTGCATCGGCACGCCGGACCACCGCGTCAACCTGCGCGCCGCCTGGGACCGCGGCGACTGGCGCGTGGCCCTGAACGCCAACTACCGGGGCCCCATCGACAATGTGCTGTTCAAGGGCGACCCGGAGGGCTGTGCCAGCCACTTCGCCAACGGGGACGATGCGCCGAGCAACTGCGAGCTGGCCTCGTTCACGACCTTCGACCTGGTCCTGCGCTGGAAGCCACGGCCCGGCTGGGAAGTGTTCGGCACGATCGAGAACCTGTTCGACAAGGTCGCGCCGCTCGATCCGCTGACCTACGGTGCACAGGCCTACAACCCGCTGGACTTCCAGGGCGCGGTCGGACGCAGCTTCACGCTCGGCGCCCGCTACACGTTCTGACGGGAAGCAGCAGCCACGTCCGGCGCCACGAGGCCGGACGTGGCATCACCGACTAACCGGATCCAGGAGGGGAAAATGAATGAAACCATCTTGTCCCGCACCATGTCGCGGCTGTTCGGCGGCGCCGTCGCGGGCCTGGGCCTGCTTGCCTGTCCCCTTGCGCTCGCGCAGGACACGAGCGGCCAGCCGATGCAGCGCGTCGAAGTGACGGGCTCGTCAATTAAACGGCTGGCAACGGAAACATCGCTGCCGATCACCACCATCCGCGCCGCCGACTTCGCCAAGCAGGGCCTGACCACGGCGCAGGATGTCCTCAATACGATCCCGATGAACCAGACCTCGACAGTCAGCGCGTCGGCGGTCGGTTCCGGCACCGGCGGGCGATCGAGCGCCGACCTGCGCGGCCTGGGCGGCGACAAGACCCTGGTGCTGCTCAACGGCCGGCGCCTGGCGAACCACCCGTATTTCGCCGACACCGTCGACCTGAACATCATTCCGATCGCCGCCCTCGAGCGGGTCGAGGTGCTGCGCGACGGCGCCTCGGCCATCTACGGCACCGACGCCATCGGCGGCGTCATCAATTTCATCACCAAGCGTTCGGTGAAGGGCAACGCCCTCACGGTCGAAGGCTACGAGCCGCTGCGCCGCGGCGGCGGCAATGAGCAGCGCATCAACCTGTCGGGCGGCTGGGGCGACCTGAACCGCGACGGCTACAGCATGTTCGGCGTGCTCGACTACCACCAGCAAAGCGCGCTGCGCGCGGTCGACCGCAGCTTCTCGCGCACCGGCGTGCGGCCGGACCGCGGCATGAACGAGGTCAGCCGCACGACCTTCCCGGCCAACTTCTTTTCCGACAACGGCATCGCCGGCAACCCCTATTTCGCCAGCGGCTGCCGTCCGCCCGATACCGCGCCTGCCCTTGATGAGCCGGTATGCGAATTCGACTTCACCCAATATGTCGACAACGTTCCCAAGACGCGCCAGTACAGCGCGATGGCCAAGTTCAACCGCCAGTTCACGCCCGACCACCTGGGCAGCCTGGAGTTCGTGTTCGGACGCAGCACCAACGAGGCGCGCGTGGCCCCGCCGCCGCTGTCGAACATCGGCGTGACCATGACGTCGGCCAGCCCCTACTACCCGGGCGCCGGCGTCACGCCGGCCTTCCCCGGCCTGACCGGAGAAAACCTCGACATCAGCTGGCGCCCGACCGAAACGGGCGGCCGCGTCAATACCGACAGCAGCAGTACCGTGCGCCTGCTGGCCACCCTGGAGGGCACGCTCGCCGGCTGGGATTACAACGCGGGCATCGCGCATTCGCTGGGGCGGGCGCGCAGCATCTTCGATGGCGGCTATGTGATCGACCAGCGCATCATCGACGGCGTCGGCGATGGCACACTCAATCCCTTCGGGCCGCAGAGCGCGGCAGGTGCCGAGTTCCTGCAGAACTCCCTGCTGCTGGGCGAATACCTGCATGCGCGCATCCACAGCAGTGCCGTCGATGCGCGCGCCAGCCGCGAGCTGATGACGCTGCCGGCCGGGCCGCTCGGCTTCGCCATCGGCGCCGAATTCCGGCGCGATCGCGCCAAATATTTCGTCAACCGGGCCCTGGCCTCGCAGGCGTCGAGCTCTGGTTCGGCAGACGCCCAGGACCAGTCCGGCGCGCGCAGCATCGGCGCGGTGTTCAGCGAACTCAACGTTCCGGTGATCAAGGACCTGGAACTGAACTTCGCCGCGCGCTACGACCATTACAACGACGTCGGCGGCAGCTTCAACCCGAAGGTGGCGCTGCGCTACCAGCCGGTCAAGCAGCTCTTGGTGCGCGGTTCGTTCAACAAGGGCTTCCGCGCGCCGACGCTGTTCGACCTGTATGGCCCGCAAACGACGACCAACAGCTCCGACACCTACGACGACCCGCGTTTGTGCCCCGGCGGCACACCGATTCCCGGCGCCAACCCGAACATCGTCTGCGGCCAGCAGCAGAACGTGCGCGGCGGCGGCAACCCCAACCTGCAGCCGGAACGTTCGCGCACTTACAGCGCCGGCATCGTTGTCGAGCCGCTACCATCGCTGACGGTCTCCGCCGACTACTGGAACATCCGCCTCAAGGACCAGATCAGCGCGCTGGCCGAGCAAACCATCTTCAGCAACTTCGCGCGCTACCAGGACCTGTTCGTGTATAACGCGGCCGGCAACCGGCTCGACTATGTGCTCGACATCACCAGCAACCTGGGCGAAGTGCGCACCCGCGGTCTCGACCTGTCGGTGCTGTACCGGCTGCCGCGCAACCCGTTCGGCAACGTCAGCCTCAGTCTCGACGGTACCTATGTCAACAAATACGACTACCAGAACGAGCGCGGCGGCCCCTTCACCGAAAACGCCGGGCGCTATGCCGACGCCACGCCGGTATTCCGGTGGCGCCACAACCTGCTGCTGACGCTGGTAAGCGGCGACTACACCTTCAACCTCTCGAACCGGTATATGTCGCACTACGTCGACCAGAACACGGCAGTCGCACCCGAGTTCGCCAACAACGTCGGGCATTACTCGACCTGGTCGCTGTCCACGACCTTTACCGGGCACAAGCAGTTCGAGCTAACGGCCGGCATCAAGAACCTGTTCGACGAGGAGCCGCCATTCACCAACCAGGTCACCAACTTCCAGCTGGGCTACGATCCGCGCTACACGGACCCGCTCGGCCGGACGGTGTATGCGCGGCTGACGTACAAGTTTTGAATTGCGGTCGAAAAAAATGCCCGGCAACGCCGGGCATTCATTTATAGCAACAGCAGCAAATCTTACGCCGTACCGCCCACCGTCACGCCATCGATGCGCAGCGTCGGCTGACCGACGCCGACCGGCACGCTCTGGCCTTCCTTGCCGCACACGCCGACACCGGCGTCGAGCGCCATGTCGTTGCCGATCATCGAGATGCGGTTCATGACTTCCGGGCCGTTGCCGATCAGGGTCGCGCCCTTCACCGGATAGGTGATCTTGCCGTCTTCGATCATGTAGGCTTCGCTGGCCGAGAACACGAACTTGCCGTTTGTGATGTCGACCTGGCCGCCGCCGAAGTTGACCGCGTACAGGCCGTTCTTGACCGAGGCCAGGATTTCGGCCGGGTCCCTGTCGCCCGCCAGCATGTAGGTATTCGTCATGCGTGGCATCGGCAGGTGGGCAAACGATTCGCGGCGTGCGTTGCCCGTGATCGGCATCTTCATCAGGCGCGCATTCATCGTGTCCTGGATATATCCCTTCAGGATGCCGTCCTCGATCAGCGTCGTGCACTGGGTCGGATTACCCTCGTCATCCATGTTGAGCGAGCCGCGGCGGTCCTGCAGCGTGCCGTCGTCGACGATGGTCACGCCCTTGGCGGCGACGCGCTGGCCGATCATGCCGGCGTAGGATGACGAACCCTTGCGATTGAAGTCGCCCTCGAGGCCATGGCCGACCGCCTCGTGCAGCAGCACGCCGGGCCAGCCCGGTCCCAGCACGATCGTCATCGGGCCGGCCGGGGCCGGACGCGCATCCAGGTTCACCAGTGCCGATTTCACGGCCTCACTGGCATACCGTTCGAGGATCTCGTCGTCGAAATAGCCATAGTCGAAACGCCCGCCGCCGCCCGAAGAACCGGTCTCGCGCCGGCCGTTCTGCTCGGCGATCACGGTGACGGACACGCGCACCAGCGGACGGATGTCGGCGGCGAGCACGCCGTCGCTGCGCACCACCAGCACCACGTCGTATTCGCCGGCCAGGCCCGCCATCACCTGCACCACGCGCGGGTCCTTGGCGCGCGCCATTTTCTCGACGCGTTCGAGCAGGCGCACCTTGGCGGTGGCATCCAACGAGGCGAGCGGGTCGCGCGGCAGGTAGAGCGAACGGCCCCCCGTCGGCTGGGTACTGCTGGCCACTTTCACGCGGCCGGCGCCGGCGCGCGCGATCGTGCGCGTCGCGGCGGCCGCGTCCAGCAGCGCCGATTCGGAGATTTCGTCGGAATAGGCAAAGGCCGTCTTCTCACCCGAGATGGCGCGTACGCCCACGCCCTGGTCGATCGAGAAGCTGCCGGTCTTGACGATGCCCTCTTCCAGGCTCCAGCCCTCGCTCTTGGTGAACTGGAAATACAGGTCGGCATAGTCGACCTTGTGGGTAAACATCGTGCCCAGCGTGCGCAGCAACTTGCCTTCGTCGAGGCCAAACGGCGTCAGCAGCACATCGCGCGCGACAGCCAGGGAGGAAAGGTTCGGTTCGAATGGGGTCATTTTGCGTGTGTGTCTCGTGTGGATGCGGGCATTGTGCCATATCCGCCCACATCGCACCGATGCGGACGCGGGTGACGGCGCTTACATCTTCCGGTGCCGCAGCGCCGGCAGACTCTCGCGCACCGAGGCCAGGAAGGCGGGATCGAGCTCACCCGACACCACACCCTCGCCCTCGCGCAGCACCGTCTTCACCTCGCCCCACGGGTCGATCAGCATGCTGTGCCCGAAAGTACGCCGGCCGTTGGCGTGGGTGCCGCCCTGGGCCGAGGCCAGTACATAGCACTGGTTTTCGATGGCGCGGGCGCGCAGCAGCACTTCCCAGTGCGCGCTGCCGGTCGTGTGGGTGAACGCGGCCGGCACCACGATCAGCGCGCATTCGCCCATCGCACGGTAGAGCTCGGGAAAGCGCAGGTCGTAACAGACCGACAGGCCGACCCGGCCGAACGGCGCCTCGAAGCTGCTCACCGCTTCGCCCGGCACGATGGTGCGCGCCTCGTCGTAGGATTCGGTGCCCTTGTTGAAGCCGAACAGGTGGATCTTGTCGTAGCGGCCGATCGATTCGCCTTGCGGGTCGTAGACCAGCGTGGTGTTGAGCACCTTGCCGGACTCGTTCGACACCAGGGGCAAGGTGCCGCCGATCAGCCAGATGCCGTGTTCACGCGCCAGAAGCCGCATGCAATCCTGGATCGGGCCGGCGCCCTCCGGCTCCGCCTGGCGCACCTTGTCCGTATCGCTCATGCCCATGATCGGCCAGTACTCGGGCAGGGTCACCAGGGTCGCACCCAGAGCGGCCGCTTCGCCGACAAGCCGGCGCGCCGTGGCGAGGTTGTGGCCGACGTCGGGGGTCGATACCATCTGGACTGCGGCAACACGGGTCATGTCTATTCCTTCGCTTTGGCGGCCGCACGCGGCGGCGGGTTGTCGAGTTTGACAATGGTAGGCGATTTCCACGGCCCCGTGACCTGCATCTGGTAAGTGAGCGCCTTCATCACCGGCGCGCGCAGGAACAGTTGCGCCAGATACGAGCCCAGGCCGATGATCGGGTTGACCGCCAGGCCGTAGACCAGCGGTCCGGTACCGAGGTTAAATTCCGGAATCACGACCACGCGCAGGTCGGTCGATTCGTTGGCAATATCGGCTGTGCCTTCCATCAGGATGGTGGCGGCCACGCCATGCATCTTGAGGTTGTCGGTTTTCACGACGCCGCGCGTAATCATGGCGTTGGCGCTGATGCCATCGAAAGCAAGACCCTCGGAGAACACATCGTGGAAATCGAGCTTCAGGAGGCGCGGCAGCGCTTGCAGGCTGAGCACGCCAAGCAGCTTGGCCGCACCCGGGTCTTGCTTGAGGAACTGGCCGCCGCCCACGTTCAACTCGATCTGGCCCGACAGCGAGGGAATGTCGATCGCATACGGCAAACCCGCCCAGGACAGGTCGCCCGCGAGTTTACCCTTGCCACGGCGTAGCGTTTCCGGGAAACCGAGGCGGTCGAGCAAGCGCCCGGCATCGATGATGTCGAGCGTGAAATTCATGCCGGTGTTGCTCTTGCCATCTTTCGTCAGCCAGCGCCCGGTCGCTTTCAGCTGGCCGTCGGGATTGGTCAGCGACAGCCGGTCGATGCGCCACTCCTTGCCGGCCAGTGCCTGGACATTGCTGGCCTGCAGGTCAAGACGCCCGAATTGCTTATTGAAAAGTTCAAAACGCTCGGCCACGATGTCGAGCGCGGGAATGGTCGCGCTGCTGCCGCGGTTCGACTCCAGCAGCTCTTTTACTTCAGCCGCCTGCGATGCCGGGATCACGAGCGAGGCCAGGCGCGCAGTGACCTTGCCCACGCCCTGCCCCTGTCCCTGGCTCCAGGTCAGGTAGCCGGTGGCCTGGCGCGAATGGATGTTCGCCTGCCAGACGTTGCCGCGGTGCGAGGCGCCGACCACGACGTCGGCCATGCGCCGCTCCCCGACGAACAATTCCGAGGCGCGCGCCGCGATCGTTGTCGGCAGCACGTACTGGGCAAAATTCAGTCCGGCGCCACCGGCGCCGCTGCCGGCGGTTGCGCCCGATTCGCCCTCGCCCGCAATCGAGCGCGCCGTGGCGACCCAGGCGTCGACATCCAGGGACTTCATGTCGGCGTTGATCATCATGCCCTCGTCCGGCTCGGGCGCCGGCAGGTTGACGCCGATGCCGCCCCGTTCCACGGTCCAGGCGCCGCGCGGGGCCTTGCTGCGCACATAGCGCGCGGCGACCGCATTGCCCAGCGACAGGCGCAGTTCGTCGCGCCCGGCGCCATCCGGCGTGCTGGGCGCGCCGTTCAGCACGAAATGCAGCGGCAGCGCGTCCAGCGCGGGTTTGTTCAGCGGCGCCGGGAATTCCAGGCCGAGGCCGGCGAGGGTCGAATCGAGTGTGACATTGAGTTGGCGATCGCGCACGGTGATCAAGCCGCCGTAGCGCGTGCTGCCCGAGAGGCGGCTGGCCAGGCGCGCCACCGCCGGCGCCGGCGCGCTCGATCGCATGCCGTCGGCCGACAGGGTGCCGGCCAGGCGGATCGCCATCGACCCGTCGGGCTGGGTGCCGCCGGAGAGCGCCAGCGGCCCGCCGAGGAAATTCACGCCGATTCCGTTCAGGTTCACGCCACGCTCTGTAAATTCGATGTTGCCGTGCGTGGACACGAAAGGCGGCAGGTCCGGGAGCAGCTGCACAGTATTGTCCTGCAACTGCAAGGCTCCCTGCACTTTGGTGTCGACCGGGTTCGCCAGCGGCATTTGCAGGGTCAAGCCCAGGCGGGCGTTGCCCGTGCCTTGCGTGTTGTCGGTGAAGTGGCCGATCCAGCCCAGCACCGGGCTGGCCGCGACGTAGCGCAGGAAATCCGGCAGCGCGCCGGCGGCAGTGCCGTCGATAGCGAGCAGCATCTCGTGCGAACCGAGGTTCGGGATCACCGCTTTAACATCGGAGAGGTCCAGGCCCAGCGTGCGCAGCTTCTCGGCATGGATTTCCATGCGTGCGCGCTCGAACACGATGCTGCCGTCGATGCTTTCCGCCAGCGGCCACTGGGGCTTGTTGTCCGGCGTGCGGTGGCCCGGCGCGTATTCGAGCACGGCACCGGCCAGGCGTCCGGCGACGCGGAATTCGCCGCGTGCGCGTGCGGCCGCGTTACCGGCACGGAAGGGAAATTCGGCCAGGTCGCCGCGCAGGCGCAGGCGCACATCGTTGAGCATGCCGCCCTGCAGCGCCGTGCTCAGCCAGCCGCGCAATCCCTCGGGCGTGGCCAGCGGCAGGAAACGGCCGACCTGGGCGATCTGGAACCCGTCCAGCGTGCCGGTGATGTCGGCCACGCCCGGCCCGTGCCCGGCCCCGAGGGGCAGCAGGTGGCGTCCCGCCAGGGTCCCGCGCAAGCCGCCTTGTGCGAAATCGAGCTTGTCGACTTCGACCAGCAGTTGCTCCTTCGCCTGGTAGGTCCAGCGCGCCCCCAGCGCCAGCCTGTCGAAGGGCATCGACGGCGCGGCGAACCAGGCCGGCATGTGCAGCGCCAGCGCTTTCGCGTCGACCGTGATGCTGCCGCCCTTGTCGGTGGCGTCGATGCTGCCCGACAGGTTGTCGAAGCCCGGCAAGGCCGGCATGGCCTGCGCGCCGGCCTGCGCCGCGCGCGCCGCCTGCGGTTGCAGGCTGAGCCCGGCAACCTGACCCTTGACCCGGTAGCCGGCCAGGCGCGGATACTGGCCATCCCAGGAAGCGGAGAAATCGAGCAGGCGCCCGCGCGGCGCGAAGTCGGCCAGCGCGCGCCGCTGCAGGTCGGACAGGGGCAGCTGCGCGGCCAGCTCGGCCAGGGCGGCGAGGTCGACCTGGCGCGCCTGGATCGCCACGCGTTGCGGCTTGCCGGCGCGCGCCGGGGTGAAGGTTTCCGTCAGCGTGGCCGGCGGCAGCATGCGGCCATCGTGCGTCGTTACCGTGAAATTGTCGAGGCTGACCGTATGGCCGTTGGCGCCAAAGGTGGGCTTGCCGTCCTCCTTCCCGGGCACCAGGGTTTCCCGCGCCGACAGGCGGCCCGTGACCCGAGCCAGGCGCAGCTGCGGCAAGTCCGGTTTCACGCGTGCGGCCACGCCGGCCAGGGCCAGGTCGGCGGTAAATCCGGCCAGGCGTGCCTGGTCGAGCGTCATCCAGGCGCGCAGCGAACCGCGGCCCTGGGTGAGCGAAAACGGATAGTCGATGTAGCGCCGCCAGGCGGCCAGATCGGCTTCGCGCAGGTCGGCGTACAGCTCGCCGCGCCACAGTGCGATGTCGGAAACGCGGCCGCCGAAGCGCGGATGGGTGAAATGCGCGCGCACGTCGAGCGGCCTGGCCAGCGCGCTCGGGGGCGTCGCCGTCAAGGCAAACCGGTGCGTGGTCCAGTGGTTCTGCAGCACGACGCCGACATCGCGCAGGCTCAGGGTGGGCGCCGCCCGCAGGGCGTCGGTCCAGTCGACGCGCCCTTCGCGGATCAGGATCTCGCGCTGGCGGAACACCCAGTCGCCGCCCGGGCCGCCTTTGTCTCCCTTCGGATCGATGCGCATGCCGGCCACCTGGATCACGCCATCGAGCCCGCGCCGCACGTCCAGCTGCGGCCGGATCAGTTCGAGCGTCTCGAAGCGCGGCTCGGCCGCGAACACGCTCCACCAGGAAAAGGTGGCCGACACCGAGGGCAGCGCCAGCACCTGGCGCCCCGCCGCATCACGCAGCGTGACGTCGCCCAGGAACAGCGAAGGATGCGGGCCGCTCCAGGTGGCGTAGATACGGGCGATCGCGACCTGGTTGCCGAGCGCGCGGCTGGCGGCGCGTTCGATGTCGTCCTTGTAGAGGTCGATGTTCGGAAGGATGGCATAGCGCAGCGCCAGGAACAGGATGCCGAGCCCGAAATACACGAGCAGCGCCAGCTTGACGACAAAGCCGAGCACATGATGCGAAGCCAGGTTCGCATAGCGGTAGGCGGCACGCAACCGCCGCCAGCGTTCGGCCAGCGGCACGGGCGCCGCGGGCGCCTGCGGTTCCGGGTTTTGCATCAGGGTGCTAATAAAAAAGGCTCGCCGTAAAGTAATTCTTTGAATAAGAGCGCATGCTAGGATTGCGGCGTCTACCTCACCATCGTGCTGACCGGGGCGGCACGGCGGGCAATTCTACCGCATGCTGCTTGTCGGAACGCTTTTACACTCGTGCCGGACTACCCGATGACCTCAGCTTCCCCCGCCTGCGCCTCGCGCTTCTACCAACGCTGGATCGCCGCCGCCCCCGGGCGTGAAGAGCGCGTCGCACAGCTGGCCCAATTATCGCTGGCTTGCCCGGATTTCGGCGCGTTATTGGCGCACGAGCTGGAGGCCGCCATCCCCTTGCCGCGCGCCATGCGGCGCGTGCGCAACCTCTTGCTGGCGACCCTGATCCGGCGCGAGCTGGAAGGCTTGTCCGACCTGAACGAAGTCGTCAGCGCCATGACGGGCCTGGCCGACTTCGCCATCCGCACCCACCTGGCCGACCTGATGGCCGAGCTGGTGGCCGCCCACGGGATGCCGATGGGGGCCGAATCCGGCCGTCCGCAGGAAATGATGGTGCTGGCGATGGGCAAGCAGGGCGGCGGCGAACTGAACGTGTCGTCCGACATCGACCTGATCTTCGTTTATCCGGAAGATGGCGAAACCGCCGCCGGGCCGCATCAGCGCGAGCTGTCGAATCACGAGTTTTTCATACGCCTGGGGCGGCGCCTGATCGGCGCGCTGTCGGAAGTGATCGAAGACGGCTTTACCTTCCGGGTCGACATGGCGCTGCGCCCGAACGGCAACTCGGGACCGCTGGCAGCGAGCCTGAGCATGGTCGAGGAATACCTGATCGTGCAGGGTCGCGAATGGGAGCGCTATGCCTGGGTCAAGGCGCGCGCCGTGACGGGTCATGAGGAAGACATCGCCGCACTGGAAGCGATCGTGCGGCCGTTCGTGTTCCGGCGCTATCTCGACTTCGGCGTGATCGATGCCATCCGCAACATGCACGCCCAGATCCGCGCCGAAGTGAAGCGCCAGGAACGCCTGCATCCGGACCGCAGCAACAACGTCAAGCTCGGGCGCGGCGGCATCCGCGAAATCGAATTCCTGGCCCAGGTGTTCCAGCTCATTCGCGGCGGGCGCGACCCGGCCCTGCGCGAACGCTCGACCCGCGTCACCCTGCGCCTGGTGGCAGAGCGCGAGCTGATGACGCAGGAGACGGTCGAGCGCCTGCTCGAAGCCTACACTTTCCTGCGCAACCTCGAACACCGGCTGCAATACCTGGAAGACGCCCAGACCCATACCCTGCCGGCGAACGACGCCGACCGCCTCGTCGTCGCGCAGATGATGGGCTTGCCCGATGTGGCCACCCTGCTCGATCGCCTGGAAGAGCAGCGTGCCTTCGTGGCCGGGCAATTCGACGACATGTTCGCCGACAAAAGCGTGCCGCCGGGCGAGGAGCGCGCCGAACTGGAAGCGATTGCGGCCGACCCCGAGGCAATCGCCGCGATCGTGGCCCACCTAGGCGCCCTCGGCTACGAGGATCCCGCCGGCGGCGCGCGCCGCCTGGCCGCCACCTGGGCCGCGCCGCGCCTGCAGAGCCTGCCCGACGCGAGCCGGGTCCGGCTGCTGGCCCTGGTCAACCTTGCGCTGCCGCTGGTTGCCACCGTGGTCGTGGACGCCGGCGTCGGCAGCCACGGCGCCACCCTCGGGCGCCTGCTCGACTTTCTGGAGGCGATTGCGCGGCGCTCGGCCTACCTGTCGCTGCTCTCCGAATACCCGCGCACGCTCGAGCGCGTGATCCGCATGATGCACGCCAGCGGCTGGGCCGCGACGTTTCTTACCCTGCACCCGATCCTGCTCGACGAATTGCTCGACGACCGCGGCGGCATCGACGAACCGGCCGCGCTGGCGGCCAGCCTCGACGCCAAGCTCGAGGAAGCGGCGGGCGACACCGAACTCCAGCTCGACATCCTGCGCGACGTTCACCACGCCCAGGTGTTCCGGCTGCTGGCACTCGACCTGGCCGGCGAACTGTCGGTCGAACGCCTGGCCGACCACCTCTCGGCGCTCGCCGATGTCATCGTTGCCGCCACCGTGCGCTGGGCATGGCGCGCGGTGGCCACGCGCCACCGCGAGGACCCGCGCTTCGCCGTCATCGCCTACGGCAAGCTCGGCGGCAAGGAACTGGGCTATGTGTCCGACCTCGACGTCATCTTCCTGTTCGACGACGATGACGACATGGCGCCATCGAACTACGCGAAACTGGGCCAGCGCTTCATCACCTGGATGACGGCGCACACCCCGGCCGGGATCCTGTTCGACATCGACACGGCGCTACGCCCTGACGGCGCCAGCGGCATGCTGGTCAGTTCGCTCGCCGCGTTCGAGCGCTACCAGCACAATGCGGCCTGGGTCTGGGAGCACCAGGCCCTTACCCGCGCACGTTTTTGCGCCGGCGACGGATCGATCGGCGAGCGCTTCGAGGCCATCCGCGAAGCCGTCCTGCGGCGCGACCGCAACGCGCAAGCCGATGGACTGAAGGCCGAGGTGCTCAAGATGCGCCAGCGCATGCACGAGGCCTATCCGAACCGCAGCACCCTGTTCGACCTGAAGCAGGACACGGGGGGCATGATCGACATCGAATTCATCGTCCAGTACCTGGTGCTGCGCCATTCCTCGCAGCACCCGCAGCTGACTGCCAATGCCGGCAACATCGCGCTCCTGCATCGCAGCGCCGAACTGGGCCTGATCGATCCGTTGCTCGCCGCCGGCGCTGCCGATGCCTACCGCGTCATGCGCAGGCTGCAGCACCAGCTCCGGCTGCAAGGAAGTGAAGCGCGGGTCGCGGCAGCGCTGGTGGCACACCATGCGGCTGCGGTGACGGGGCTGTGGCAGGCGATCTTCGGCCTCGCCCGGTAAACGTCTGGCCAGTTCCCCACATTCCGCACTCCGGCGTGAGCATTCAAACAATGTAAGTACGCAGATTTACAACATTTCTATCTTTACACTGTGCTTGCATTGACAACGGTGGCCTCCAAATGCTTCCATTGCGAATGTAAAAAGAACGAACTTCTTTATACACACCCAGACCAGTACCCACGACTTGCAAATCCTCCACGCTGGTGTCTGGATTTATATGCCTACAATAGGAACACCAATCAATGTTTAAAGAAAAAGTGTTGGCGCAATCGCTGCGCCTGATGTTTTCGAGCGGCGTCGCGCTCGGTCTCGGCGTAGCCGCCCAGCAAGCGCTGGCACAGGAGCAGCAGGAACAACCAGTCATGCAGCGCGTGGAAGTGACCGGTTCATCGATCAAGCGTATCGCCGCCGAGGGCGCACTTCCGGTCACGGTCATGACAGCTGAAGCGATCCGCGCATCGGGCGTCACCTCGATGGCCGACCTGGTGCAGCGCATGTCGACGGTGCAGGGCTCGACCGGCGAATCGGCATCGGTCGGCGGCAGCACCTTCGGCTTCGCGGGTATTTCGATCCACAACGTCGGCGAAACCCGTACCCTGGTGCTGCTCAACGGCAAACGCCTGGCCCAGTTCGGCGGCCAGACCCTGACGGGCTTCGCCGCCGGCTTCGACCTCAATTCCATCCCGCTGTCGGCCATCGAACGCGTCGAACTGCTGACCGACGGCGCCTCGGCGCTGTATGGCGCCGACGCCATTGCCGGCGTCGTCAACTTCATCACCAAGCACGACCGTACCGACGCCGACATCACGGTTGGCTATTCGAAGCCGCAAGATGGCGCGCGCGAACGCCGTGTCAGCCTGACCAAGGGCTTCGGTTCGCTCGACGAAGACGGCTATAACGTCATGCTGACCCTCGGCTACGATGAGCGCACCAAGCTCAGCTCGGGCGACCGTACGTTCGCCGATACCGGCCAGCGCACTTTCTCCCAGAACGGCAAACAGTACCGGATCCAGCAATATTCGCCTAGCCCGATCCCGGCAAACGCCCTCGACGACCGCGGCCAGCTGATCAGCCCGGCCCTGCGCACCAGCGGCAGCTGCCCGACAAAAACCTTCCGTGTCACCCAGCCCTATTCGTTCGGCGGCGAGAACTTTGTCGACGACTACTGCGGCTACGACTTCGTGAAGGACCTGGAGATCTTCCCGGAACGCAAACGCAGCAACATGATGGTGTCCGGCGTTACGAAAGCATTTGGGCAAGAGCTGTACGCCGATGTGCTGATCTCGGAATCGCGCCAAAGCTCGCGCATCGCTCCGGTGCCGGGACAGATCGGGATCGACGCCGGCTCGGCGCTGCACACCCGCTACCTTGCCCCGATTGGCATCACCGGTGATAGCGTTGCCTTCTACCGCCTGTTCGACATGGGCCAGCGTACATCGAACGACGTGGCAGGATTTGCCAGCGCCGTCTTCGGTTCGCGCGGCAACGTCGCCGGCTGGGATTACGACACGTCGTACAACTTCTCCAAAAGCAAGGTTAAGGGCTATATCGCCGGCTATCCTGGCGCACTTGCCGTCAGCAACCTGACCAGCAGCGGCCTGCTCGACCCGTTCGTCGGCCCTGGCCAGCAAAGCGCGGCCGCACAGGAAGCAATCCGCGCGGCTACCTATTCCGGCTATTGGGATGGTGGCGTCTCTGAACTGAATTCGCTGACCCTGAACGGCTCGCGCGAATTGATGCAACTGTCGGGCGGCGCCATGATGCTCGGTATGGGCGTCAACTTCAACCGCGAGGAATACGCGTCGAAGCCGAGCCTGTTCGCCCAAGGCGCGCTGGCCGATCCTGCTGCCGGTACGCCGTGCGGCGGCACTACCGGTCTGGAATGCGACCAGCGTTTCGGCGATGCAGCCAGCGCGCTGCCGTATGAGGCGAAACGCACCTCCAAGGGCGTGTTCGCGGAGCTGGTCATCCCGGTTGTCAAGAATTTGGAATTGGGCGCTGCCGCGCGCTACGACAACTATTCGGACTTCGGCAGCGCCGTCACCGGCAAAGCCAGCTTCAAGTGGTCGCCAACGACGAGCTTCCTGGTCCGCGGCTCGGTCGGCAATGGTTTCCACGCACCGACCGTTCCACAGGTCAACGCAGCGCTCCAGAGCTACGGCGTTACCAGCGAAAACTACACATGTACGCCGGGACTGCAAGCGGTCGCCACGGCAAACAATGCCATTTGCCGCCCAGGCAATGGCCAGTATGACCAGCTGGCCGGTGGCAATCCGAACCTGAAGCCGGAAAAATCGCGCCAGGCGACCTTGGGCTTCCGTTACGAGCCATTCCGCGCGCTGAGCTTGGGCCTCGACCTGTGGACTGTCTCGATTCGCGACACCTTCGGCCAGTTGAACGAACAGGTCGTCTTTGCAGATCCACAGCGCTATGCCAGCTCTTGGGGTTCGCAGGTGGATATCGCCACCGGCCGCAATTACCTCGCTTTCAAGGCAGATAACCAGAACCTCGGCAAGTCGTACTCCACCGGCATCGACTACGACATCACCGGCCGCTACCGTACCCCATACGGCCAGTTGACGTCGCAGCTAAACATCTCGCAGATGCTGCGCGAGACGAGCCAGCTGGAAGAAAACGGCGAATACTATTCGGCGCTCGGCAACTTCGCCGAACTCGGCGGTGTTACCTTCCGCAACCGCGGTACCTGGCGCAACACCCTCAAGACCGGCAATTTCGCCAATACGCTGACTGTCAACTTCAAGTCGGGCTATCGCGACCAGGAAACCCTGGTCGACGTACTCGACGCCGGCGGCAACGTCACCGGCCAGGAAGACGTCCGTTATAAGGTCGGTTCGTTCGCCACCGTCGATTGGCAGACCGTCTGGACGCCAGGCGCCATGTGGTCGATCACTGCCGGCGTGCTCAACCTGACCGACAAGGAACCGCCGTTTGTTCCGTCGACCTCGGGCGCGGGCCGTGGCCAACAGTTCGGCTACGACGACCGCTACTACGATGCGCGCGGCCGTACCGCGTATGTCAATGCGTCGTACAAGTTTTAAATAGCTCGCCATGTCGGGGCGGCCAGCACGGCGCCTTGACGTGACAGCATCGGATCCGCCGGCAAGCCCGGCGGATTTTTTTTTCCGACGCAGAGCGTTGCCTGCCTCAGTACGGCTGCCTCAGGCACTGAGGTATGATTGCGGATTAAAAAAAACCGGTCCGCGGCAGTTCCCCGTACAGACCATTAAGGCAGACGATGGCAATCAAACTCAAGAACGACAAGGACATCGCAAAGATGCGCGTTGCCGGCCGCATGGCCGCCGAGGTCCTGGACATGATCAGCGAATACGTCGTGCCGGGCGTCTCCACCGAAGAACTCGACCGCCGCTGCGCCGAGTACATCCGCAAGGTGCAGAAGGCGACCCCGGCCAACGTCGGCTACCACGGCTTTCCGAAAACCCTGTGCACCTCGGTCAACGGCGTGGTCTGCCACGGCATTCCGAGCGAGAAGGACATCCTGAACGATGGCGACATCGTCAACATCGACGTCACCGTCATCAAGGATGGCTGGCACGGCGACACCAGCCGCATGTACTACGCCGGCACCCCGAGCCCTGAAGCCAAGCGCCTGGTCGACACCACATTCGAGTGCATGATGGCGGGCATCCGCGCCGTGCGTCCGGGCGCGCGCCTGGGCGACGTCGGCCACGCGATCCAGAAGCGGGCCGAGAGCGCGGGTTACTCGGTCGTGCGCGACTACTGCGGCCACGGCATCGGGCGCGTCTACCACGAAGACCCGCAGGTGCTGCACTACGGCCGCCCGAACACGGGCTTGCTGCTCAAGGAAGGCATGACTTTCACGGTCGAGCCGATGATCAACGCCGGCGACGACGAAGTGGCCCAGCAGGAAGACGGCTGGACCGTGGTCACGCGCGACGGTTCGCTCTCGGCCCAGTGGGAGCACATGATCGCGGTGACCGCGCACGGCTTTGAAATCCTGACGCCTTGGCCGAAAGGCTGAGTGCAGTACAGACCGGCACCAATACCGATAGCTCGATTTAACATTGTTCTACGACCTCTGATATGCGAGGTACGGTGCTAACCGTAAATACCCGACGATTTTTTCGTCTATACAGCTTAAACTCGCACAACTTCACTCAACAGTAAATTCAGTTGTTTATTGAACACAAATGAATATTTTTATCGGAAAGTAGCGCTCTGTCACTTGACCGTAACAATTTATTTATTCAAATTGCTTTCCTAGACATTTGGCATGCTCAGGCCCTGCCGGAATGGTCCATCAATGAAATTTGGAGAAATTTTGAAACGACACAGTGTTATCAAGAAAAGCGCGCTGGCGGTTGCATTGACCCTGGCTTATGCGCAGATGGCGGTCGCCCAACAACAAGAAACCGGCCAGCCAGTTCAGAAGGTCTTCGTGACCGGTTCGAACATCGCGAAGATCGATTCGGAAACGGCAACGCCGGTGACCGTCATGCGGCGCGCAGATATCGTGCGCACCGGCGCCAATTCGGTGACCGAACTGCTCGGTACGCTGACCTCGTCGACCGGCAGTCTGACCGACATCGGCGGCAGCAATTCGTTCGCCGGCGGCTCGTCGTCCGTGTCGCTGCGGAACCTGGGCAAGCAGTCGACCCTGATCCTGCTGAACTCGCGTCGCGTGGCGCCGTATGCACTGGCCGACTACAACGAAGTGTTCACCAACCTCGATGCGCTGCCGCTGGACGCGATCGAACGCGTCGAAGTGCTGCGCAACGGCGGTTCGGCCGTGTACGGCTCCGACGCGGTGGCCGGCGTGATCAACATCATCACCCGTGGCGACTACCAGGGCGTGCACCTGAAGGCAAGCCAGGACCGCTCGCTCAAGAACAACGAATTCAGGACGTCGAACGCGAGCATCACCGGCGGAGTCGGCGACTTCGCCAATGACGGCTACAACGTACTGGCCAACGTCGAACTGTTCAAGCGCAATGCCGTCAACTGGCGCCAGGTGGTGGACGACATGAACCCAGCCTACGGCCGGAAATTTGGCGCCGTCGCGTCGGGCAGCGGCCGGATGTTCGGCGACCGCGGCGCGCCTTCGTCGTTCAGCTATCCGGGCAACACGGACGCCGGTGCAATCGCAGGCTGCACCACCGTCGCCTCTGGCCTGTGCCAGTACGACCGCTTCTCGCGTTTCCAGGCAGTGCCGGAAGCCGAACGCGTTAACGCCCTGGTGTCGGGCAAGCTGCGCATCAACGACAAGGTCGATGCCTTCGCCGAAGTGCTGTTTTCGCAGACCCAGACCGATTATTTGAGCGCGTTCCCGACATATGGCTCCGCCAATCCGGACACCGTCTGGGGTAATCCACGCACCGGTGAACGTCTCACCTTCACGTCCCTGTATCTGCCGGGGACGCACCCGCTGAGCACGGCGGGCGAGCCGGCTGAACTGCGCTATCGCTTCGCAGACGCAGGCGGCGACAGCACGGTCAAGAGCTCGCAGTACCGCGTGCTGACCGGCCTGAAGGGCACTTGGGACAAGTATGACTGGGAGACGGCGGCCGGCGTCATGGGCAGCAAGACCAAGATGCGCAGCCGTGGCACCTTGAGCGCCAGCGGTTTCAAGCAGGTCATCGGCGACTACTCGCAGTTCGACGAAAATTACGTGGCGCTCGACCCGAATTTCTTCAATCGCGATTACAAGATCGGCCAGCAGAATTCGGCACAGGTACTCAACACCCTGTTCCCGGAAAACGGCTATGACGGCAAGATCACCCAGTTCTTCGTCGATGGCAAGATCAGCGGCGAAATCGCCCAGATCGGCGGCCGCTCGGTCGGCCTGGCCCTTGGCGGCGAACTGCGTCACGAAAAGTTCGAGATCAATCCAACTGCAAACCTGCTGAACGGGGACATCGTCGGCAACGGTTCGGCCACGGCAAACGCCAAGCGCATGACCGGCGCCGCGTTCGCCGAGGTCAATGTGCCGGTTACCGACAAGCTCGAACTCAACGGTGCTGCACGCCTCGACAAGTACGAGAACTTCGATGCTCACGTGTCGCCAAAGCTGGCCTTCCGCTATGCCGCCACGAAGCAGCTGATGCTGCGCGGTACCATCGAATCGGGCTTCCGCGCGCCAAACCTGACCGAAAGCGCCCAGTCAAGCAAGTTCGCGTTCGACAACGGCGTGGTCGACCCGCGGCGTTGCCCGCAGGCGCTGGCCCTGGCCCAGGACCTCGATGCCCAGGCCGACGCGCTGGCGTCCGACGATCCGAACAAGCAACGGCTTGCCGCACGCGCCGATACAGTCGAGGGCAACGAGTGCGCAGCCGGTGTGTTCAGCAATGTGCGCAACAATCCGGATCTGGAACCGGAAACCTCGCGCAGCGCCACCCTGGGCTTCGTGTACGAGCCTGTGAAGGGCTACAGCTTCTCGGTCGACTACTGGAACATCGTGCGCAAGGACGAGATTGGCCTGAAGAGCACCTCCGACCTGCTGGCGGCGGAAGCTGACCAGCCGGCAGGCGTGATCGAACGCGGTACGCTGGCTAACGACAAGACCTTCAATGCTGCCGAGCGCGCTCAGTATGGCGTAACGGCGGGGTCGCTGATCGGTACTTCGGGCATGTTCGAGAACGTGTCGAAGACCAAGACCAGCGGTCTTGACGTGACCGCTTCGGGACGCTTCAACACCGGCTACGGCAAAGTCAACGTGGACGCGAACGCGACTTACCTGACCGACCTGCGCTATTTCAGCACCTCGCGCGGCGACTATGGCGACAATCTGGCCGGACGCTATGACGCGCCGAAAGTCGTCGCCAACACGACGGTTGCGCTGGAATCCGGCAACTTCTCGAATGCGCTGCGTGCAAGCTATAACCGCGGCACCCAGCTGCGTGGCGACTTCTTCGATGAAAGCTTCACCACTGAAGGCTGCGAGGCCCGCGGCTGGAGCACTTCGGAATGCAAGGTCGGTTCCTACGTTCGTTGGGACTATACCTTAGCCTACCGCGGCTTCAAGAACTGGACCCTGACTGCATTCATGCGTAACATCTTCGACCACCGGCCGCCAGTTGACCTGCGTGCGTTCGCCAGCGATGGTGGCGGCGTGATCCCGCAAAGCCTGCGGGACGTGCAGGGCCGCAGCGTGCGCCTGACCGCGGAATACAGCTTCTGATGAGCGGTTGGTTGTAGTAAAGAGGCGGGCGCTCTGGCGCCCGCCTTTTTTTTATTGTCCAGCCGCCTCGCTACGCACGCGCTGCCGCTGGACGAAAAAACCCGCTGAGCAGCGGGTTTTTTTGTGCCTGCAGTTGACGTGCAGATTACTTTGCCGTTCAGGGCGCCTTCTAGGCGACTTCGACCGTGCGTTTACTTCGTCCACCGTGGTCCGCACGACGAAGATATCATGCGCGCCGTCGCCAAAATGCGCGCTTTGTCACGTTCAGAATATTTTTAACATATATACCATTAAACAGATTTTGATGACGATTCCGATGATAAAGTTTCAACTATCGAATACCTGATGCGTATTCTGAAACCATTACGGAGGATGCATGAAAGTTCTTTGTTTGTTGGCGGTCGTGATTGTATCAATCGCAGGATGCGCAAGCACGCCAGACACCGAATCGGGTAATGCCCCGGCAGCGCAGCGTCTGGCGGATGCCTACGTCCCGATCGGAACCATTATTCCGCGCAAGCGCTCCAAGCAGGAAGCTTCGCCTGCCCCGATTTCTGACGTTGACAAGCAAGCCCTTGAAAACGAACGATTGATGAATACGCGTCAATAAACCGGTACGGACCAATTCAGGCTGAATGGCAAGGTTTTAACCCTGATTCCTCGGTGTCGTTTGTGCAGAAACATTAAAAAACGCCCCGAAGGGCGTTTGTTCCATCCACGGCAGCTCATGGCCTGCCAATTACTTCGCGTTCATCAGTGCGACGGTGGTGTCGAGCATGCGGTTCGAGAAACCCCACTCGTTGTCGTACCACGACGAAACCTTCACCAGGCGGCCCGACACCTTGGTCAGGGTCGAATCGAAATTCGACGATGCCGGGTTGTGGTTGAAGTCGATCGAGACCAGTGGCTCGGTCTGGTAGGTCAGGATGCCGTTCAGGGCGCCTTCCGAGGCCGACTTCATCAGCGCGTTGACTTCGTCCACCGTCGTGTCGCGCTTGGCGATGAAGGTCAGGTCGACAAGCGAGACGTTGATCGTCGGCACGCGGATCGCGAAGCCATCGAGCTTGCCATTCAACTCAGGCAGCACCAGGCCGACCGCGGCGGCGGCGCCGGTCTTGGTCGGGATCATGCTCATCGTGGCCGAACGGGCGCGGCGCAGGTCTTCGTGCATCACGTCCGACAGCACCTGGTCGTTGGTATAGGCGTGCACGGTAGTCATCAGGCCGGTTTCCAGGCCGATCGCATCGTTGAGCGGCTTGACCATCGGGGCCAGGCAGTTGGTGGTGCAGGAAGCGTTCGAGATGACGGTATCGGTGCTCTTCAATACATCCTGGTTGACGCCGTAGACGATGGTGGCGTCGACATCCTTGCCACCCGGCGCGGAGATGATGACCTTCTTGGCGCCGCCCTTCAGGTGGGCCGAGGCCTTTTCCTTGGTGGTGAAGAAGCCGGTGCACTCGAGCACGACGTCGACGCCCAGCTCGCCCCATGGGATCTCGGCCGGGTTACGCTGCGCGAACACGCGGATCGGATCGCCGTTGACGATCATGTTGTCGCCTTCGACCGTGACGGTGCCCGGGAACTTGCCGTGGGCGGTATCGTAACGGGTCAGGTGGGCGTTCGACTTGGCGTCGCCGAGGTCGTTGATCGCGACGATCTGGATGTCCTGCTGTTTACCGCCTTCGTAGAAAGCGCGCAGGATGTTGCGGCCGATACGGCCGTAGCCGTTGATGGCAACCTTGATGGTCATACTTTTTGCTCCTGATTGAAAAAAGCTTTAGCAAGTAGGGGCGCAATGAACGCGTTTCGAAAATCAGTCCCCGGACTGATTTCCCCCTACGCCCATGTCATTAACCGGCGATGACGCCCTTGGCCTTCGCCACGACGTTCTCGACCGTGAAGCCGAAGTGCTTGAACAGCACCGGTGCCGGTGCCGATTCGCCGAAGGTGTCGATGCCGACGACCGCGCCCTCGAGGCCCACGTACTTGTACCAGAAGTCGGACACACCAGCCTCAATGGCAACACGTGGCGTGCCGCGTGTCAACACATTGGCTTTGTAAGCGGCATCCTGGCGATCGAACACGTCGGTCGACGGCATCGATACCACACGGGCAGCGATGCCCTCGCCTGCCAGCGCATCGAAGGCTTTCACGGCCAGCTCGACTTCCGAACCGGTGGCGATCAGGATGACTTTTGCATCCGGCGCGTCGCGCAGCACGTAGCCGCCCTTCGCCACATCGGCGACCTGGGCCGCGTCGCGTTCCATGAACGGCAGGTTCTGGCGCGAGAAGATCAGGGTCGATGGGCCGTCGCGACGCTGCACTGCCGCGCCCCAGGCCACTTGCGACTCGACCGTGTCGCACGGACGCCAGTTGTCCAGGCCCGGGATCAGGCGCAGCGACGAAACGTGCTCGACCGACTGGTGGGTCGGGCCGTCTTCGCCAAGACCAATCGAGTCGTGGGTGAACACGAACAGCGAGCGGATCTTCATGAGCGAGGCCATGCGCAGCGCGTTGCGGCTGTAATCGGAGAAAGTCAGGAAGGTCGCGCCGAACGGGATGAAACCGCCATGCAAAGCGACGCCGTTCTGGATCGCGGCCATGCCGAATTCGCGCACGCCATAGTTGATGTGGTTGCCCGGGATGCCCGAACGCACGGCAACGATTTCTTTCCAGTTGGTCAGGTTGGAACCGGTCAGGTCGGCCGAGCCGCCCAGGAATTCCGGCAAGCTCGCGGCCAGCGCCTGGATTGCGTTCTGCGAGGCCTTGCGGGTGGCAATCGTTTCCTTCTTGTCGATGCAGGTCGCAATGGCCGCGTCCAGCACTTCGTTAAAGTTGCCTGGCAGTTCGCCCTTCATGCGGCGCTCGAGTTCAGCGGCCAGCTGCGGGTGCTGCGCGCGGTATTCGGCAAAGTTCGCGTTCCACGCGTTCTCCAGTTCGGCGCCGCGTGCTTTGGCATCCCACGCCTGGTAGATTTCGCCAGGAATGTCGAACGGGATCGGGTCCCACACCAGGTGCTGGCGTACGGCCGCGATTTCCTTGTCGCCCAGCGGAGCGCCGTGGACTTTATCTCCGCCTTCCAGGTTCGGGGCGCCCTTGCCGATGATCGTCTTGCAGCAAATCAGGGTCGGACGGTCCGATGCCTTGGCCTGCTCGATGGCGTTCGATACTGCCGTCACGTTGTGGCCGTCGACGGCCGGGATCACGTTCCAGCCGTAGGCTTCAAAGCGCTTTTGGGTGTCGTCGGTGAACCAGCCCTCGACGCGGCCGTCGATCGAGATGCCGTTGTCGTCGTACAGCCAGATCAGCTTGTTCAGGCGCAGCGTGCCGGCCAGCGACGCGACTTCGTGCGAGATGCCTTCCATCAGGCAGCCGTCGCCCAGGAATGCATAGGTGTAGTGGTCGACGACGTCGAAGCCGGGACGGTTGAATTCATACGACAGCAGCCACTCGGCCAGCGCCATGCCCACCGAATTGGCGATGCCCTGGCCCAGCGGGCCGGTGGTCGTTTCCACGCCCGGGGTGATGCCCACTTCCGGGTGGCCCGGGGTCTTCGAGTGCAGCTGGCGGAAGTCGCGCAGGTCGTCCATCGAGACGTCGTAACCGGCCAGGTGCAGGAGCGCGTAGTGCAGCATCGAGCCATGGCCGTTCGAGAGCAGGAAACGGTCACGGTTCATCCAGCCTGGATTGGCCGGGTTATGGTGGTAATGCTTGTCCCACAGGGCGACGGCGATCTCCGCCATGCCCATCGGCATGCCCGGGTGGCCGGAGTTGGCTTTCTGGACGGCGTCCATTGCCAGCGCGCGGATTGCGTTGGCCATCAGGGTGGTGGTTTGCATAGATGTCATGATTGGTGAGTCTGGATTGGTGAACATGGACGCTGCGGGCGGCGTCGGAAGAAGCCGTAACCCGGTATTCTACCAGAGCCCGTGCTGCCTAAAAAGCGTTCATCTCCCTGAACGAAAAATGGCGGACCGAAGTCCGCCATTTCATTTATTGCACCGAACCCGATTAGAACTTGACCGAAGCGCCCAGCGTCACGTAACGGCCCACCGCGTCATAGCTTTGCGGGAAGGTGTTGCCGCTGTTCGGACCAGTGCCGCCGATCGAGCCGCCGACGATAGGCGGCTTCTTGTTGGCGGCATTCGTGACCGACAGGTTCACGCGCACGTGCTTGTTGATGTTCCAGTTCGCGTTCAGGTCGACGTAGTGGTACGACGGGATGCTCGCGAACGCTGGCAGGAACACCGTGCCGCCCGGTTCTTCGATCACGCTGCTGGTGTAGCGCCAGTTGTAGCCCACCGACCAGACGCCCATGTTCCAGTTGGTGCGCTGGTTGAACTTGCGCTTGTAGACCGGTGCCGACACGATGTTATTACAGGCAACGCTGTAGAAGCCAAGGCAATCTCGCTCGACTGCAGTCGGCGTGGCCTGGAACTTGTAGCTGTTGACCTGGTTGGCACCGAGACTGACGTCGAAGTTACCGTAGCGCGCATCCAGGCCCATCTTGCTGGCGGCGAAGCGGTAGGCGATATTCAAGTCGACGCCGCTCGTACGCTGCTTACCCAGGTTCGACAGCGGCGTCGCGACACCACGTGCCTCGTTGCCGTTGAAGGTACCGTTGATCGTGTTACGACCCACCATGCCGCAGAACTCGTTGACCGTGAAGCCCGGATTCTGGCCCGCGCTGTAGCAACGGTCCAGGATGTCGGTGGTCGATGGCGACGAAACGGCATCCTTGATATCGATCTCGTAGTAGTCGACCGACAAGGCCAGCTTCGGCAGTGGCTCGATCACGAAACCGATGGTCCTGGTCTTGGCCGATTCAGGTCCCAGCGCCGGGTTGCCGCCGGAAAGGTTGTTGATCTGACCCGACGATGGCGCCGGCAGGCTGCCGACCTCGCTTGCAGGCACGCCGGTCAGCACGCACAGATTCGACAGGGTACCGGCGCGGTTCGCGTCGGCACGGTTGATGTTCGCGCCCTGGCAAGGATCGGTCGCCAGGTTCGACAGGCCGGTCACGTTCGGGGCGAACAGTTCGTTCACGTTCGGCGCACGGGTAGCCTTCTGCACCATGCCGCGCACGCGGAACATATCGATCGGTGCCCATTCGGCGCCCGCTTTCCAGCTGCCGTAGTCGTTCTTGGCATTGGCAGTGGAGAATTCGGTCTGGCGATAGCCCAATTCCATGTTCAGCGAACGGATCAACGGCAGGTCCCTGGCCAGCGGCACCAGCATCTCGACCGCGTACTCCTTCAGCGAGAAGCGACCCGAACGGTCGGGCGTCGGCGCGCCGGTGCCCAGCACTTCGCCCTGCAGCTGCGAAGCCGCGTCCGACTGCGTGCCGGCGGAAACCTTGCGGTTCTCGGCCAGCAGCGACATGCTGATCGGATCCTGCGCGAACGGGCTGCGAATCGTGTTGCCCAGGTTGCCGGACAAGGCCAGCGCGGCCACGTCCTGCTTCACGCTCTGGTTCAGCAGTGCACTGTTGTTGATGAAGGCCTGTTGCGCCGGGGTGATCGAACCTTCTGCGCCGAACACATTCAGCGGCACGCAGCCGTTGGCAGGATTGACGCAAGTGCTTGTGTTCAGGGCATTCAGGGCCTGGCTGACTTTTGCCAGCGAACCCCAATTGCGGCGCTGCTGGGACTGGTCGGCGGTGCCGCGACTCCAGTAGGCGTCATAGGTCCAGTCATAGGCGATCTCGCCCTTCAGGCCGATCGTGTACTGCAGCGTCTTGTTGTCGAAGTCGTTGAAGCGCGGGCCGAGTTCGGTGAAGCGGCGGTTAACCAGCAGCGGGACGATCGTGGCATTGCCCGGCACGCAGTTGGCTGCGGGAATACCGCGGCGTTCGCAGAGTTGTTCGCGCGCCGCCTGCGGGATGTACGGGTTGCCGATCGGGACGTTGAAGGTGTTGCCGAAGGTGCCAGTCGACGCCAGGGCGGAGGCGACCTTGCTGTTGGTGACGAAGACCTCGGTGTAGGCTTCGGCGTAGTCGTTGATCTTGTAGTTGCCCAGCGCCGTTGCCTGGGTACGCTCCATGCCGGTCACATAGTAGTTCGGAGGATTGGTGTTGTAGAGCTGGGCTGGAAACACCAGGCGGCCGGTGGCCGGGTTGATTTGCCATGATCCGGACAGGACGTTCGGGTTGCCGGCGGTGCCGGCGCTGGTCGAGAAGGCCGACGGCACCGTCGTGCCCGAACCGGTCGGCAGGCCGGTCACCGAATTCAGGCTGGTGACGCCGAACGGGCGCTCGCCCTGGGTCAGCGGGTCGGCCTTGGTCTTGCCGATGCTCAGCACGACGTTGCCGCGGCCGCCGTCGAGGTTGGCGCCCATGGTGAGGTCGGTGCGGCGCCGCTTGGCGTCGTGCTGGTCACCCGTCATGCCATACGAGGTGGTGACGTCGACGCCGGTGAAGTTGCGGCGCAGGTTGAAGTTGGCCACGCCTGCCACCGCGTCGGCGCCGTACACGACAGACGCGCCACCGGTGAGGATATCGACGCGGCTGAGCAGGGCCATCGGGATCGAGTTGGTGTCGACGACGCCGAGGAGGCTGAATGGCACCAGGCGGCGGCCATTGATCAGGACCAAGGTGCGGTTGGTACCGAGGCCGCGCAGGTCGATCGTCGCGGCGCCGGCAGTGCCGTTGTTCGTCGCCGGGCCGGTCGCAGGTACCGCCGCCGGCAGCGACTTGAAGAATTCCTCGACCGCTACCGGCTGCGTCGAGCGGATCTCTTCGGCCGTGACCGACGAAATCGGGCTGTTCGAATTGAAGCCGGGAGCGGTCATGCGCGTACCCGTCACCTCGACCACGGCCGGTTTCTGTTCCTGGGCCCAGGCCCCGGCACTCAGTCCTGCCAGTACGGCGCTCGAAAACATCAAACGGACGGACCGCGACAATACTTTTTCTTTAGTCATTATTATGATTTCCCTCGAAAAAACACACTGAAGGCGACCGGTCCGGATGACGGACCTGGCTCACCATTCCCCGACGCAAAACGCTCTCCCCCATCCCACCTCTGCTGTAGCAGCTGCAGAACAATTTTGCTATAGAGATATGACCATTTTGTATTGACGTGTGTCAATACATGCATATAGTTGTTTCGTAAATACAACAATTGCATCTTGTGTTTTTTTTGGACGAAACAATCCTGCACCAAGGGGGTGATTGGTCGCCACGCGAAGGCGCTTTACAATGCGCGCTTCCCTCTTTTGATGCGCAGGAATCCCATGCCCCGTTTTTACTGTCCCCAGCCGCTCGCCGCCGGCGCGATCGTCGACCTTCCGGACGCGGTTGCCCACCACTTGTTCGTGGTGCGCATGCAGCCGGGCGACACGCTGACGCTGTTCGACGGGCGCGGCGGACAGTACCGTGCCAGCCTGCTTGACAGCGGCAAGAAGCGCGCGAGCGCGCGCGTGGAAGAACACCAGGCGCTGGAGGTGGAGCTCCCGTATGCCATCACGCTGGCGCAAGGCTTGCCGGAGGGCGCGAAGATGGACTGGATCATCGAAAAAGCGGTCGAACTGGGCGTGGCGGCGATCCAGCCGCTGGCGGCGCAACGCAGTGTCGTGCGCCTGTCAGGCGAGCGCGCGGAAAAGCGGCACTCACACTGGCAGGGCGTGATCGTGGCCGCTTCCGAGCAGTGCGGGCGCAACCGCTTGGCCGTCCTGGCTCCCGTGGCAGATTATCGTCGCTGGCTCGGCACAATCCCGCCCGCGGCAGCGGCGCAGAACAACGCGCCATGCATCCTGCTCAGTCCACGGGCAACGCAGCCATTGGCTGGATGGGCGCAGGCGAATGGCGCGCAGGACCTTACGCTGCTGGTCGGGCCCGAGGGCGGCTTCACGCAGGAGGAAGAAGATGCGGCGCTGACCGCCGGCGCCCTCGCCCTCTCGATGGGGCCGCGCGTGCTCCGTACCGAAACGGCTGCGCTGGCGGCAATGGCGATGCTGGCCGGCGTGTGGGGCGAATAAAGTCCGGCCTGTGACCTCGGTCCTGGAAAGATAAAAAAGCCCCGCTTGCAGGCATCCTGCAAGCGGGGCTTTCGGCATAACGCAGCGGCATTCCTGCCGCTGTGTTCACTCAACTTAGAACTGGTAAGCCAGGCCCAGGCTGAAGAAGCGGCCGATCGCGCCGGCCTGGTGCAACGAAGCGTTGTACGAGGTTTGTGGGCCGGCATTGCCGTAGGTGCCGACGTCGTACGGTGGCTGCTTGTCGAACAGGTTCAGCACTGCGGCGCGCAGGGTCAGGTTTTCGTTCAGCTTGTACTGCACGTTCAGGTTGGTCGTGGTGAACGACGGCACGTCACAGTAGGCATTCGGCTGAATCAGACCCTGGAAGTAGGTCCGGCCACCGACGTTGAGAGCGGTGCTGGCGCAATCTACGGCGTCGTGCGAAGGATCCTTGGTCGAGAAGCCGCTCGTGTAGTTCACGGTCGTGGTTACGTCCAGTGGGCCACGGTTGTAGCCAACGGTGAACTGGCCACGGTTTTTCGGGTTGCCGGTGGCGCCGCCAACCGACGATGGGCCCTGGGTGCCAGCCAGCTGGTAGGTCGTGCCTGCCACTTCGGTTTCATAGCCAAAGGTATGGGCCGCGCTCAGGTTGGCCGTGATGTTGCCCATGTCGTTCGCCAGGCGCCAGCGGTAGCGCACGTCCGCCTCGATACCGTGGGTCTGGGTGCTACCCGCGTTGATGTAAGGCGACTCGCCGTACAGGATCGGGCCGACGCTCGGCGTCGCCAGCGTGGTGGCCGTGCCGCCGGCCGAGACCGTGGTCGGCACCGCGACGCCGCGCACCCATTGCGGCACGTAGGTCGGATCGTTGCCGGCACGGGTCACGATCAAGTTGCTGATCTCGATGTTGTAGTAGTCCAGGCTCATGTTCAGGCCGCGCATCGGCTCGACGATGACACCAAAGGTGTACGACTTCGATTTTTCCGGCGACAGGTTCTGGTTGGTCGTCGTCTGGACGTACGGCGGGTTCTGGCCGCAGGCCGCGATGACGTTGCCGGCGGTGCTGGTCAGGCCGTTCGGGCACAGGATCGGGTCGTTGATCGCGTTGAACGTGAAGAACGAACCGGCATTACCCACCTCGGACGGGTTCGGTGCGCGGAAGCCGCGCGCGAAGTTGCCGCGCACGCCGACTTCCCTGATCGGGGTCCACTTGAAGTTGGCCGACGGCGTGAACGAATGGCCGTAGGTATCGTAGTGGTCGTAACGGCCGGCGACGCCGACTTCGACGTTCTTGATCGGGGTCGCACGGAGTTCGGCGAAGGCCGCAGTATTGGTTTCTTCGCCAATGGCGAAGGCCGAGGTGCTGCCCACGGCGCCGTTCAGGGTCAGGCTCGACGGCGGCGAATTCTGGTCCAGCTTGTGCCAGTGAACGCCCGCTGCGACAGCCAGCGGGCCTGCGCCGAGCTGCATCAGCTCTCGCGAACCGGTCAGGTCGAAGTAATTCAGCGTGGTTTCCAGCGAATTGCCGAATGTCGGGGAGACTTCCTGGATCAGCGCTGGCGAGTTACCGCCCAGCACGTTCCAGCGGCCCTGGTTGATGGCGTTGTACAGGGCTGCACGGTTGACGTAGCCGCTGTATTCGGCATCGACCTTGACGCGGGTGGCGCCGGCGGCGGCGTTGACGTCCCAGCCGTAGGCGCTACCGACCAGGTCAACCGAGAAACGCGTGCTCGTTGACGTATTGTCCGTGGTGTTGGTCGGCGCGAGTCCTGGGATGTAACCGTACAGCGAGGCAGCCTGGCCGAAGGTATTGTTCAGGCCAGCGCCGACTGCCGCGCCCGGTGCGAAGCGGGTGTTCGCAATGCGGTTCACGCCACCCGTCAGCACGCCGTCGACGAGGGTGGTGCTGCCGGCGAAGTTGTTTGCCGAATAGACCGGCGAGACGCCACGGTTGTTGATGCTGTCGCGCTTGAACAGCGAGCCTTTGAAGGCGATTTCCCAGTCCTCGTTCAGCTTCTTGGTCATGCCGATCAGCACGTTAAGGTTCTGGGTCGCAGGCTGGATGTTCGACACTTCGTCGCGCACCGAGCATTGGCCGGCGCGGTACAGCTCAAAGTTGCAGCTCGGATCCAGGAAGCGGAAGTTCGCCGGGTTGGTAGCACCAGGGTTCGGGTTGCCTTGGGCTGCCGTCGAAGAGTTGTACAGGAACGGGCTGCTGGCCGCGGTCAGGCCGCCGTTCAGGCTGGTCGGGACGCCCAGGGTCAGGTCGTTACCGCCGCGCGAACGCCAGTCGCGGTTGGCCCAGCCGTACTGGTCGCGCTGTGCGACCTTGATTGCGTTCTGGTCACGCCATTCGGCGGTGATGAAGGCATTGTAGCCGTCGGCGTCAATGTCACCGATGCCAGTGCTGAACGAGGCGCGCTTGGTCTTGCCGCCGCCCTGCTGTGTGTCGCCGATTTCGGCGCTCAGGCGGGTGCCTTTGAAGCTCTTCTTCAGCTTGATGTTGACCACGCCGGCGATTGCGTCCGAACCGTACAGCGACGAGGCGCCGCTTTTCAGGACTTCGATGCTGTCGATGGCGTCAAATGGAATCGAGGACACGTCCACGAAGGAGCGCTGGGCGTCATCCGACAGCGGGTATGGAGCCATACGGCGGCCGTCGATCAGCACCAGGGTGGCGCCGACGGTCAGGCCGCGCAGCGAGACGCCGGACGCGCCGTTAGCGAATGCGCCGGAGAAGCCGGTGCCCAGAGTACCGGCGCCGTTGGCAGCCAGGTCGGTCAGCAGTTCGGCGACCGAGGTCTTGCCGCTCTTCTGGATATCTGCTGCAGTCAGCACCTGCACCGGGGTCGGCGTCTCGGTGCCGGCACGGCTGATCAGCGAACCGGTCACCACCACGCGCTGCATGGCAGGCGTCTCGGTTTGTGCCTGCTGCGCCATTGCCGGGCTCATGCCTGCGAGGGCGCCGGTGGCGATCAGGAACGAGATCGCGTGCGGCATCGACTTCAACTTAAACATCATGGATACATCTCCTTCTGGTTTTTTTAAATGGTTTTACTATCCGGAATTTCACAGCAAAATGCTGCAAAAAACCGCTTCTCTCGCTACTGCAGTACGCTATCGAGCACCCAAAAATCAATCTCACTGCATTCGGGTGTTTTTTCTCGCTGACCATGTATGTATCCCGTGCGGGTTAGCACAGACACTCTACATAAATACATTGATCGACCTAAACATTATCTGAGAAGAACATAAAACCATATGGAAAGTCTGGATGTCAATAAAACGTCATGATCGGGATGATAATAAACAACACATTCCTACATCGTGAGAAGAATCAAAAACAGCACACCCGAAATGACCGAGCCCTTGCCTAGCCGAATGTTGCCGAGCCGAAAGAAGCTGACGGTGTCGCCTCCTAATTCGCTTAATGACAGAAATAAACGAAAAATGCCGCCCGAAGGCGGCATTTAGAGACATGCACCTGCAAGCAGGTGGATGTTAATCAGAATTCGTATTGTGCCATCAGGCGCACCGTACGGGCGCTTTGTATGCCCAGCGGTTGCAGGTAGGTCGGGTTCGGCGTTCCCAGGGCCGTTTCACCAGCTTCTTCCACGCTGGTGACGCCCCGTTCGTTGAACACGTTCAGCACGTCCACCTGGAAGGTCGTACCCTTCAGCCAAGTTGGCTGGTAGGTTGCCTGCAGACCCAGTTCGCGGGTCCATTCCTGGCGGCCCAGCGTACCACGTGGGTTTGCAACGCCATTGCAGTAGAACGACGCTGCGCCGTACAAGATCGACACGCCGTCGAGATCGCCGTTGTAGTAGCCCAGACAGTTGCGCGGACGGCCGCTCTGGACGATCAGGTTGGCACCGACACGGAACTCAGGCGTGACCTGGTAGGCGCCGAACATTTTCAGGGTATGGCGGCGGTCATTCGGCAGGTAACCGTCGGCGCCTTCCATCAGGCCCGGGTAATCCCAGTCCTGGCTGATACCCGCGTCATCCTGGCCGATGTCCGATTTGACGTAACCTTCGGTGTTGCCCTTGCTGGCAGCCAGCACATAGGAACCTTGCAGGTTCCACACGCCGTCCCATGCACGTTCGAAGCTCAGCTCAAGCGAGTTGAAAGTACGCTTGGGCTGCGGGAAGCCCAGTGCGTTGGCCGGGATCGTTACCGACGTAAAGCCCTTGCCATCTTCGAAGTCGATGTTGGCCGTCAGGTCGCCCCCCGGGTTGTACAGGAAGCAGTGGCCGATCGCGCCGGCCAGGATGTCAGCACGGGCGCTATTGAAGCCATTGGCGACGGCCCAGTTGTAGGCGCCCTCGTCATTACACATGTCGTCCATGACTTTCTTCAGCTTGCGGTGCGTCACCTTTGCACCAACCGTCCAGCGGTTGGCGAGCGCCTGCTGGACACCGACGATGAATTCGTCCTGGAACATCGGCTTGATGTTCGGATCGACGACCGAGCGCGGATCGCCAGCTTCGCCGTTCGAGGTCACCGAACGGCTTCCCAGCTGTGCGCCACGGCCAGGCAGCTGGAACTTGTCCGCGCTGTTGGTACCGGTGTATTGGTAGAAGTCACGATAGTCGAGCTCGGCACCTGCCAGGCGCACGTTGGTGTTCGACATGACCGGGATGTAGTAACGGCCGGCATTGGCGAAGACCTTGGTCTGCGCGTTGCCCTGCACGTCCCAGGTCAGGCCCAGTCGTGGAGCGATCGTGTTGTCCACCTTGATGAAGGTCTTGCCTTCTGCATTCAGGTTTTCGAACGATTCGCTGCGAACGCCGATGCTGGCAACGACGTTCTTAGTGACCTGCCAGTTGTCTTCCAGGTAGAAGGCCGAGTTCTTGGTGGTGAACTCGCCGCCGTTCGAGAAGCGGCGGACATCGACGTAGTCGAGCGCAGCGCCAGTGTTGTTCACGTAGCCGTTCGACAGCCTGCTGCCAGCAGCCAGGCGACGGATGTTGATGTTGTCGTCGCCAGGATAGAAGGTGCCGTCGACAACCGAATACTCTTCGTTGTCCATGCCGAAGCGCAGGCCGTGGTCGCCCAGGTTCCACTCGGCGTCGACACGATAGGCTTTACGCTCGTCGTTAGCGTTCGGGTCGGTGATGGTCGTCGCCGTGGCGCAGCCCAGGCGAACCGGCGAGGTCGGACGGCGATCGACGATGTACGGGCAAGTTGCCGAAGCGATGTCCGACTTGCGGTTGTAGCGGCCCAGGCCGGCCAGTGCCGACACGGTCAGGTCGTCGGTAATCCACGTGGTGTACTTGCCGATGACGTTCTCGCCGCCGGTCGTGTAGGTATCCGTACCCAGGTCGTTGCCGCGTTCGGTGCTGTATGCATTCGGCGATACGAAGGTCTGCGCCTTGTCCTTGCTCTTGTCGCTGAAGGCGGTTACTTCCAACAGGTTCTTGTCAGTGATATTCCAGTCCGCCTTCAACAAATAGCGCGGCGTGTTGGACTTGACGATTTCCTGACGATTCAGGTTGTAAGTCTCGCGCTGGATGTCGGCACCCTGGATCAGGCCGAAGACGAACAGCTTGTCTGCAATGACCGGTCCGCCGACCCACAGGTTTGTCTGGAGGTCGTCGGTGCCGCCCGGACGATTGACCAGGTTCCATTTACCCGTCGACGGGCTTTTCTCGGCATAGACGGACGATGCCTGCAGTGATTCAGGCGAGTAGATGACGTTGGCGCCGCCGTGCCATTCATTGGTACCGCGCTTGGTGGTGACGCTCAACACGCCGCCCAGCGAACGGCCATACTCAGGACCGTAGCCACCCGTTTTTACCTGCTGCTGCGCAATTGCTTCGAAAGGCACTTGATTGAACGCCACGCCGTTGAGCGCGTTCGTGACGTTGAAACCGTTGATGTAGTAGACATTTTCCGCTGGCGATGCACCGCCCAGCGATGGCACGTTACCGGCGCGGAGCGCGGTCTGACCGATACGGCTGTCGCCGCCGGTTGCGCCCGGTGCCAGCAAGGCCACTGCAGTCACGTTGCGCGCGACCGGGATACGGTCGATCGCTGCTTCGTTCAGGACCAGGCTCGATTCCGGGGACTTGACGTCGATGCGGCTGGCACGGCCGGTAACGCGCACGATATTAGCGGTCGCCTCGTCGAAGTTGGCCGATACGCCCGTACCTGCCTGGACGGCGATCGCGCGCTCTTCGGTCGTACCGTCCGGCAGCTTGGCGCGCACCACGTAGCTACCCGGAGGCAGTTGCGACAACTGGAAATTACCGTTAGCCTCAACGGTCAGCGTGCGCGTGAAACCGATCGACTTGTTCTCAACCGTGATCACCGTGCCAGCGCTAGCGCGACCGGTAATGTCGCCTGCCGAGTTCGAGGCCGCGTAAGCCCCGCTCGAAAGCGAAGCGACGGAGGCCGCAAACGCGATGGTAAGCGCGCGCGCCAAAACTGTCTTTCTCATCAACATGTGATTGTCCTAATTTTTATGTGGCTGTGCGAATGCCCAGCGTAGATGTTGTCATTTTCGGATCACTTCTTGCAACCTACGGCAGCTTGCCCTCGGACTGCTGAATGGCTTCGTCTGGTGCCAGTGATATTGATCAAAGTGCATCAGACATATGCATAAAAACATGCAAATGGGAAAGCTGTCAACACGTATTGAGAGAAGTTTGGATGCATGCAACACTTGGAAAGTTGATAATGAAATTAATCCCAATGGTGGTGCAACGCAGCACACCTGGGGTGCGGAAATGTGCAAATCCCGTGTGCTGGACTCGGCGCGGCTGGATGTCGATTTTTTCAAAAAGAATGTTGCCAAGCAACATTAATGAGATGAAATGCGCATTCCATGTTGACTTCCGGCGATAACCAGTAAAATGTCGGATTAGATTGCGGGCCTGCCCCGTGTTGCGATATTCCCACATGCTGCGAATTAACGAACTCAAACTTCCCCTCGACCATCCCGACCACGCCCTGCGCGACGCGGTTCTCAAGCGGCTCGGCATCGAGGTCGCCGATCTGGTCGACTTCAATGTCTTCAAGCGCAGCTATGACGCGCGCAAGAAGGCGGCCATCGTCCTGATCTACGCGATCGACGTCGAAGTACTGAACGAGGCGGCGGTGCTGGCGCGCCTGAAGGGCGAACCTACCGTCATTCCGTCGCCCGATACCGGCTACAAATTCGTCGATGCCGCACGCCCGCCTGCCGGCACGCCGCGCCCGGTCGTCGTCGGTACCGGTCCCTGCGGCCTGTTCGTGGCGCTGGTCCTGGCCCAGATGGGCCTCAATCCCCTGGTGCTGGAACGCGGAAAGGTCGTGCGCGAACGCACCGTCGACACCTTCGGCTTCTGGCGCAAGCGTGAACTCAACACCGAGTCGAACGTGCAGTTCGGCGAAGGCGGCGCCGGCACCTTCTCGGACGGCAAGCTTTACAGCCAGATCAAGGACCCGAAGCATTACGGGCGCAAGGTTTTAACTGAATTCGTGAAATCCGGCGCGCCGGAAGAGATCATGTATGTCAGCAAACCGCACATCGGCACGTTTCGCCTGGTAAAAATGGTCGAGCAGATGCGCGCCGAAATCATCTCGCTGGGCGGCGAGCTCCGTTTCGGAACCCGTGTCGACGATGTGGTGATCAGTGAAACCGCCGGCGTGCGCCAGGTACGCGGCATTGTGCTGGCCAATGGCGAACATATCCCGACCAACCACGTCGTGATGGCGGTCGGCCACAGCGCGCGCGACACCTTCGAGATGCTGTATAAACGCGGCGTGTATGTCGAAGCCAAGCCGTTTTCGATCGGCTTCCGGGTCGAGCACCCGCAATCGCTGATCGACGTGTGCCGCTTCGGCCCGAACGCCGGCAACAAGATTCTGGGGGCGGCCGATTATAAAATCGTGCACCACGCCTCGAACGGCCGTTCGGTGTACAGCTTCTGCATGTGCCCGGGCGGCACGGTGGTTGCCGCCTCGTCGGAAGAAGGCCGGGTCGTCACCAACGGCATGAGCCAGTATTCGCGCAACGAGCGCAACGCGAACAGCGCGATTGTCGTCGGCATCACGCCCGAGGATTTCCCGGGGCACCCGCTGGCGGGCATCGCCTTCCAGCGCGAACTCGAGTCGCGCGCCTTCGTGTTGGGCGGCAGCACCTATGACGCCCCGGGTCAGCTGATGGGCGACTTCGTGCGCGGCGTGGCGTCGAAAGAATTCGGCTCGGTGATCCCGTCGTTCAAGCCGGCCGTGCACCTGACCGACCTCGCCCCTTCCCTGCCGGAATACGCAATCGTCGCCATGCGCGAAGCCTTCGTCGCCTTCGACAAGCAGATCAAGGGCTATTACAAGGAAGACGCGGTGCTGACCGGCGTCGAGACCCGCACCTCGTCGCCGATCCGCATCAAGCGCCGCGACGACGACCTGCAAAGCCTGAACACGCGCGGCCTGTTCCCGGCCGGCGAAGGCGCCGGCTACGCCGGCGGCATCATGTCGGCGGCGGTGGACGGCATCCGCGTGGCCGAGGCGGTGGCCCTGGCCATGGGTGTGCCGGTGCCTGCGCTGCAGGACTGAGTCCTTGACTTCCCCCGCGGCCGCAACGCGCGCGGGCGCCCTCGCGCCCTTCCTGGCCGTTGTCGGCTCGATCATCTCGGTGAACGTGGGCGCGGCCTACGCCAAGGGCCTGTTCCCGCTGGTGGGAAGCAGCGGCATCACCGCCGTGCGCGTGGGCCTGGCGAGCATCCTGCTGCTGGCCTTCTGGCGGCCCTGGCGGGCGCCGCTGGCGCGCGTTGACGCGATCAATGTCGCGATCTACGGCTTCATGCTCGGCATGATGAATTTGCTGATCTATGCGGCCTTCGCGCGCATCCCGATCGGGATTGCGATTGCGATCGAAGTCATCGGCCCGCTGGCGGTCGTGGTGCTGTCCTCGCGCCACCTGCGCGACTTTGCCTGGGTGGCCTGCGCCGCGTTCGGACTGTGGCTACTGGCGCCGACTGGCGCAGGTTCGGCCGCGCTCGACCCGGTCGGCGTCGCAGCAGCCCTGGGCGCGGCTTTTTGCTGGGCGATGTACATCGTCTTCGGCAAGCGCGTCTCGACCCTCAAGGGCGGGCACGTGGTGGCCTGGGGCATGCTGGTGGCCGCCCTGTGCACGGTGCCGGTCGGACTGGCGCAGGCCGGCAGCGCCCTGTTCGCGCCGGCGGTGCTGATCGGCGGCCTGGTGGTCGCCTTGCTATCTTCCATCCTGCCCTATTCGCTCGAGATGATGGCGCTGTCACGCCTGCCGCGCCGCGTGTTCGGCATCCTGGTCAGCGCCGGTCCCGCCGTGGGCGCGCTGGCCGGCTTCTTCGTGCTCGGCGAAGTGTTGAGCACGACACAGTGGCTGGCGATCGGGATGATCGTCATTGCCACTGCGGGTAGTGCCGCCACCGCTGGTCGCAGCTAAACGTCTACAACCACCCTGACTTCTTGAAGCGGTAGTACATATAGCCGCAGACACAGATCATCCATCCGATTGCGGTCGGGTAGCCGTACTTCCATTTCAGCTCCGGCATGAACTCGAAATTCATGCCCCAGACCCCGGCAAAGGCGGTAAACACGGCGAAGATCGCGGCATAGGCGGCGAGCTTCTTGTTGACATCGTTTTCTTCGATCGTGACCATCGACAGCGTTACCTGGATCGCGGTGGCGATGGTGTCGCGGATGGTGTCGAGACGCCCGGAAATGCGCAGCAAGTGGTCGTGGACGTCGCGGAAGTATTCCTGGGTGTGGCAGGCGACCATCGGCACCCGGCCGCCGTGCAGGCGGCCGACGGCGTCCATCAGGGGGATCACCGCATGGCGCAGCACCAGCGTATTGCGCTTCAAGTCATACAGGTGTTCGATGTTGTCGCGTTGCGCGCCCTGGCCGCCGAAGATGCGGTCTTCGATCGTTTCGAGGTCGGATTCGAGCTTGTCGACGATCGGGAAATAACGGTCGACGACGGCGTCCATCAGCGCATAGAGTACGAAGCCGGAGCCCTTTTTCAGCATTTGCGGGTCGCGTTCGGTACGCGCCCTGACGCCGAGAAAGCCCTGGGTCGAATCGCGCCGCACCGACAGCACGTAATTGGGGCCGGCGAAAATCGCCACCTCGCCGGACTCCATCTCGTCGCCGTTCAGGTTGACGGTGTGGACGACGGCGAATACCGAATCGCCGTATTCCTCGAGTTTCGGGCGCTGGTGGCCGCTCGAGGCGTCTTCGACGGCCAGCTCGTGCAGGCTGAACTCCTCCTGCATGGTGGCCAGCTCGGCAGCATCCGGATCGCGCAGTGCGACCCAGACGAAGCAATCGGGTTGTTTCAGGTACTCGCTGATATCCTCGACGGGGATATCGGACAGTTTCTTGCCTTCCTGGTAGGCGACGCAGTTGATCAGCATGAAATGAAATGGAATGGATGGGGCGGCGATGCGAGAGCTTACACTATCCCGGCCACGCTACCAGAACCGATCCGCCTTACTCCTCGCGTGCGCCGTCGATCCCGAGTTCCACGATCTTGCGCGTGATCGTATTGCGCCCGATCCCGAGCCGCATCGCCGCATCGTTCTTGCGCCCGTGCGTATGTTTCAGGGCCGTCTTGATCAGGGCCGACTCGAACTGCTTGCCGAGCGTGTCCATCACCTCGAACTGGCCGGCGCTGAGCATGCTGGCCGCGTGCAGTTCCAGGAGACCAATCCAGCCGTCCGGCGAGGGCGGCACCGACAAGGTGGCCGGCACGCCTCCTGCGCCTTCGGAGGGCGGCGCAGCCGCGGGCGCGACACCGGCCGGCGCCTGCGTCAGATCGCGCGGCAAGTCCTTGACCTCGACCGTCTGGCCGGGCGCCATCACGGTGATCCAGTTACACAGGTTTTCCAGCTGGCGCACATTGCCGGGCAGTTCCAGGCTTGACAGGAAGCGCATCGCGCTTTCGCTCATGCGCTTCGGTTCGACGCCCAATTGGTGTGCACTCTGCACCAGAAAGTGGCGCGCCAGGATCGGGATGTCCTCAACGCGTTCGCGCAGGCTCGGCAGGCGCAGGCGGATCACGTTCAGGCGGTGATACAAATCCTCGCGGAAGAGCCCATCGCGTACCCGCTGCTCGAGGTTCTGGTGGGTCGCCGCGATGACGCGCACGTTGGCCTTGACCGGCTGGTGCCCGCCGACGCGATAAAAATGGCCGTCGGAGAGCACGCGCAGCAGTCGTGTTTGCAAATCAAATGGCATGTCGCCGATTTCGTCGAGAAACAGCGTGCCACCCTCGGCCTGCTCGAAGCGGCCGCGCCGCATCGCCTGGGCGCCGGTAAACGCCCCGCGCTCGTGGCCGAACAGTTCGGACTCCAGCAAATCTTTCGGAATCGCCGCCGTGTTCAGGGCGATGAAGGGCTGCTGCACGCGCGGGCTGTGCTTGTGCAGGGCACTGGCAACGAGCTCCTTGCCGGTGCCCGACTCGCCCGTGATCAGCACCGTCACGTTCGACTGCGACAGGCGGCCGATGGCGCGAAACACCTCCTGCATCGCCGGCGCCAGGCCCAGGATTTCGGGTGTTTCGGCGGGCGCTGCTTCCACACTGGCTTCGCGCAGGCTTTCCTCCAGCGCGCGCCGGATCAGGGAGACGGCCTTGTCGATGTCGAAGGGTTTGGCAAGGTAATCAAAAGCGCCGCCCTGGAACGAGGCGACGGCCGAATCGAGGTCGGAAAAAGCCGTGATGATAATGACCGGCAGGCCGGGATGGCGCGCCTTCACGGCCTGCAGCAGGTCGATGCCCGATTCGCCCGGCATGCGGATGTCCGATACCAGCACCTGCGGCGCATCGAGCTCGAAGGCGGCCAAGGCATCGCGCGCGTTGGCGAAGCTGCGCGTCTCGAGATTCTCGCGCGCCAGGGCTTTTTCCAGCACCCAGCGGATCGATGCGTCGTCGTCGACAATCCAGATTGGTTTCATGTAGGTCGTGCTTTCCGCAATGTGGCTTGATAAGTGGACACGGCGGAAACACGGCCGCCCCTTATGGGAGCGGCAGCAGGATCCGGAAATCCGTCAGTCCAGGCCGGCTTTCGCACTCGATCATGCCCAGGTGCTGCTGCACGAAGGTTTGCGCCAGCGTCAGCCCCAGGCCGCTGCCGCCATCCCTGCCCGACACCAGCGGGTAGAAGATACGGTCGCGGATCTCCGGTGCGATGCCCGGTCCATTGTCAATGATATGCAAGTCTAATGCCAGGCCGTAGCGGACCTTGGCCAGGGTGACCTGGCGCGCCACCCGGGTGCGCAAAACGATCTCGGCGTTCCCCAGCGCGATGCGGCCCGCCAGCGCCTGCGCGGCATTGTGGACGATGTTCAGAACGGCCTGGATCAGCTGCTCCTTGTCGCCCCTGAACTCGGGAATCGAGGCATCGTAATCGCGCCGGATGGTCAGACCGTTGGGGAATTCGGCCAGCACCAGCGAGCGCACGCGCTCGCACACTTCGTGGATATTCACGTCGCCGACGATATAGGGCTTGCGGTGCGGCGCCAGTAGGCGGTCGACCAGGGTTTGCAGGCGATCGGCTTCCTTGATGATGACTTGCGTGTATTCCTTGAGCTCGCCCAGGTGCAGCGGCGGCAGTTCCAGTTCCAGCAGTTGCGCCGCGCCGCGGATGCCGCCCAGCGGGTTCTTGATCTCGTGCGCCAGGTTGCGAATGAGTTCCTTGTTGGCCTGGCTCTGGTCGAGGAAGCGCTCCTCGCGGTCGAGTTTCAGTTGCTGGACGTTTTCGCGCAGCTCGATCAGCACTTCGCCGTTTTCCAGGCTGCTGGCGATCGAGTGCACATGCAGGGTGTCGCGGCCCTGTCTTTCCAAGGCCAGGTCC
This sequence comes from Massilia sp. CMS3.1, assembly GCF_051262535.1. Lineage (NCBI taxonomy): Bacteria > Pseudomonadati > Pseudomonadota > Betaproteobacteria > Burkholderiales > Oxalobacteraceae > Massilia > Massilia sp. CMS3.1. The sequence continues at coordinate 171,548 of NZ_JBIMES010000004.1, forward strand.
TGGCGCAGGTCGGCGTATTGATGGGTGCGGGTCTGCTCGCACAGGGCGGCCAGTTCGTCGCCATTGCTGAACAACGCGGCCAGGGTCTGGCGCGACAGGGATTTCAACGAGGCGTCGAGCATGTTCTCGGCCGCCGGATTGGCGTAACGCACGCGGTCGGTCGCATCGACCAGCAGCACCGATGAGGCCAACAGTTCGAGGCCGGCGAAGCGCGCCGGCTGCACGGTACGCGCGGGCTCGCTCATCGGATATTGGCGAGCTCGCGCCGCAGCGCCTCGATATTGCGCTCGGTACGGCTGATGTCGTCGCGCATCCCGGCGACGCGCTCCTGGTACTTGGCGTAGTTGCGTTCGTTGCCCTGGCGCTCGGGCTCGCCGTTGTTGAAGACCTGGCGCAGCTCAAGCAGCTTCTTCTCTTCGGCGCGCAATTCGTCGTTCAGGATGCCGCGACGGTCGTCGTCGCGGGCGCGCTGCTGCGAGGTGTCGACGCGCGGGAAGTTCGATGGGCTGGGCGTCGCCGCGGCGGCGACGGCCGGGGCCGCATTGCCCGGGCGGGACGCCAACGGCGCCGGGGCACGGCGCTCGACCGGCGCCGGAATATAGCCCGGCAAATCAAGCGCCTTGCAGCCACGCTTTCCCGTATCGGTGAACTCGACGCGCCCTTGCGCATCGACGCATTTGTAGACAGTGGTCTGGGCGTGGGCCGCACCATGAATCAGCAGGCCGGCGGCCATTGCCAGGCGGGTCATACTGGTTGTCAGTCGCATCAGTAGAGGCAGCACGTCGAGCGTGCAAGGTGGAGTTGAGCCGAATATACCGCATCCATAAAAAAACGCGGGGAAAGCCACCGGCCCTCCCCGCGTTTGTTACCAGTGCTTACAGCTTTTGATGCCGTAGCGCAACAGGTTGGTTTATGCCGAGTAGTACATGTCGAACTCGAGCGGGTGCGGCGTCATGCGCATGCGCTGCACTTCCTGCATTTTCAGTTCCAGGTAAGCGTCGATCATGCTGTCGCTGAACACGCCGCCGCGGGTCAGGAACTCGCGGTCCTTGTCCAGCGCCTCGAGGGCTTCTTCGAGCGAAGCGCAGACGGTCGGGATCAGCTTGTCCTCTTCCGGCGGCAGGTGGTACAGGTCCTTCGAGGCCGCTTCGCCCGGATGGATCTTGTTCTGGATGCCGTCCAGGCCGGCCATCAGCAGCGCCGAGAAGCACAGGTAGACGTTGGCCAGCGGGTCCGGGAAGCGCACTTCGATGCGGCGGCCCTTCGGGTTGGCCACGTGCGGGATGCGGATCGAGGCCGAGCGGTTCTTGGCCGAATAGGCCAGCTTGACCGGCGCTTCGTAGCCCGGCACCAGGCGCTTGTACGAATTGGTGCCAGGGTTGGTGATCGCGTTCAGGGCCTTGGCGTGCTTGATGATGCCGCCGATGTAGAACAGCGCCGTGTCCGACAGGCCGGCATAGCCGTCGCCCGCGAACAGGTTCTTGCCGTCTTTCCAGATCGACTGGTGCACGTGCATGCCCGAGCCGTTGTCGCCGTTGATCGGCTTGGGCATGAAGGTCGCGGTCTTGCCATAGCTGTGGGCAACGTTCCAGACCACGTACTTCATGTTCTGGGTCCAGTCGGCGCGCTCGACCAGGGTCGAGAAGCGGGTGCCGATTTCGTTCTGGCCGGCGCCTGCCACTTCGTGGTGGTGCACTTCGACCGGGATGCCGAGCGATTCGAGGATCAGGCACATTTCCGAGCGCATGTCCTGGAAGCTGTCGACCGGAGGCACAGGGAAGTAACCGCCCTTGACCGCGGGACGGTGACCGCTGTTGCCGCCTTCGAACTTGCCGTCGGTCGACCACGAAGCTTCTTCCGATTCGATTTTCACGAAGCAGCCCGACATGTCGACTTTCCAACGGATCGAATCGAAAATGAAGAATTCAGGTTCAGGACCGAAGAAGGCGGTGTCGCCCAGGCCGGTCGACTTCAGGTAGGCTTCGGCGCGCTTGGCGATCGAGCGTGGATCGCGGTCGTAGCCCTTGCCGTCCGACGGCTCGATCACGTCGCACTGCATGAACATCGTCGTCTCTTCCATGAACGGGTCGATGTTGGCGGTGTTCGGGTCCGGCATCAGGAGCATGTCCGATGCTTCGATGCCCTTCCAGCCGGCGATCGACGAACCGTCGAAGGCGTGGCCCGACTCGAACTTGTCGAGGTCGAAGTGCGACACAGGAACGGTAACGTGCTGCTCTTTACCGCGGGTATCCGCGAAGCGGAAATCCACGAACTTGACTTCGTTGTCCTTCACCATCTGCATCACATCTGCGGCGGTCTTTGCCATGCGTTTCTCCTCAATGAAATTTGGTGGCGCTGAAAGGCGAGATCGTTTCCGACCGGTCAGCCTCTCTGCGACATGCTTGCAGGAACATATGCAGGAACCATGCCAGCGATTCTTACATGAACAAATGCGTTATCGTTCTTTGGAACGCCGAGAGTTTAACCATAAAATCTTCTTCAACATGCAAATATTCAATGGTGCACGCCAACACAAGATTTGCACCATTATGGTGCAATGCGAGGACCGTGCACTATTTTGATGCAGTGCGCACCGTTTCGGCAAGTGTGCGCCAGCGCGGTGCGAACCACACAAGGACAACGATGAAAACGACCAAAGAAATACTCGACACAGCACGCGAGCGCACTCCTGGCCAGCCCTATGCAGGCGCGGTCACGCTCGATGAAGCATTCATGCTGCTGCAGGCAGCGCCGAACGTGAAACTGATCGATGTACGCACCAACGCCGAGCGCGACTGGGTCGGCCGCGTGGCGGTACCCGAAGGCCAGCATCTGGCCATCGAATGGGCGATGTATCCGGGGGGCCAGCCGAATCCCGAATTCGGCGCGCAACTCGAACAGATCGCCGCCAGGGACGAGATCCTGCTGTTCCTGTGCCGCTCCGGCGTGCGCTCGCGCCACAGCGCGCGCGTGGCGACCGAGCTCGGTTACGCGAATGCCTTCGATATTCTGGAAGGCTTCGAGGGGGACAAGGATGGCGAGGGCCACCGCAAGACAGTCGGCGGCTGGTGCAAGGCGGGCTTGCCGTGGGTTGGCGCTTGACCGTAGGTCCTGATGCCGCCGTCAGCGCGGCAGCACCATCACCTGCACGCCGGAGGCCGACTCCGGCGCGCGGTACACGCGTTGTGTCGCCTTTTTAAAATCTTCCGGCCGCGCCTTGGGGATGTGCATGAACGTCTGCGGATTCAGGTCGACCAGCGGGAACCAGGAACTCTGCACCTGCACCATGATCCGGTGCCCGCGGCGAAATGTATGGTTGACGTCGCCGATGCCGAAGCTGACCGCCTCGACTTTCCCGGGCACGAAGGGCGCGGGCTTTTCGAAACTGTTGCGGAACTTGCCGCGCAGCGGATTGCCGCGCACCAGCTGCTGGTAGCCACCCATCTCGAGCTTTGGCGCGGGAATATCGCTGCCCTTGCGCTCGGCAGGCGTTTCCGGATACGCCGCCGGATACACGTCGATCAGTTTCACCACCCAGTCGGCATCGGTCCCGGTGGTCGAGACGAACAGCTTCGGCGTCACGGGACCGGCAATCGTCAGGTCCTCTTCCAGCACCTCGCTCTGGTAGACCAGAACATCGGGACGCGTCGCCGCGAAGCGCTGGTCCGAGACCATGTATTCCTTCGGCACGCCAACGGCCGGATAGCCGATGAAGGGAACCGGTTTGCGCGGGTCGGCGACGTATTCGTCGTAGGCCGACGTCGACGCGGCCGGCTGCTTCCATTCCAGCTTGCCGTCGGCGCCGAAATACAGCGTGCGCGGCCTGGCCTGCAGCGGCGGCCAGGCCGTATGACTGCGCCAGACATTGCTGCCGGTCTCGAAGGCCGTGACTTCGGCCAGCGCACGCTCGGGCTTGACGCCCTTCAGGTGCTGCTCGAAGAAGGGAAACTGCAGCTCCTTGCGGAAGTACTCCGAGGTCTTGCTGTCAAAATTCACGTGGCCAAGGCGCGCGCCCTCGCCGCGCGCCCAACCGCCATGCACCCATGGCCCCATCACCAGGCCGTTGACGATGCCCGGGTTTTGTTTTTCAATCGCACTGTAGGTGGTGAACGGCCCTTGCGGGTCTTCCGCGTCGAACCAGCCGCCCACCGTCAGCACCGCAGCCTTGATGTTCTTCAGGTGCGGGGCGATGGCGCGCGACTGCCAAAAGGCGTCGTAGGTGTCGTGTTCGACGTTCGGCATGAACAGCGCACGCTGCTCGTCGCTCATGGCCGACACGATGTTCGGCAAGCTCAGGCGTTTGAGGAAGAAGTCGTAGCCATCGGTCGTACCGTAGTCGAAATCGGCACGCGTTTTCGGCAGCGGCGTCGGGTTTGGCGCCTCGGTGAAGGCGGCGTAGAAATCGAAGTTCGCGGCCAGCATGAAGGCGCCGCCATGGTACGAGTCGTCGCCCATGTACAGGTCCGCAATCGGCGCCTGCGGCGAAGCGGCCTTGATCGCCGGGTGCGAATCGATGATGCTGGCCGACGTATAGAAGCCCGGATAGCTGATGCCGAGGATGCCGACCTTGCCGTTGTTGTTCGGGACGTTCTTCAATAGCCAGGCCACGGTGTCGTGCATGTCCTGGCTCTCAATCCCCTCCCCTGGAGCGCGTTGTAGCGGGGCGTGCGGCGTCATTTCCTGCCACTTCCCTTCCGACATGTAGCGCCCGCGCACGTCCTGCTCGACAAAAATGTAGCCCGCATCCTCGAACTCACGCGAGGGACCGATCCGGTTAGGGAACCAGTCGACGCCGTAGCGCAGCTCGCCCTGCGCCTCGACACCGGCGCTGTAAGGCGTGCGCTCCATCAGGAAGGGATAGGCGCGGCTGCCGTCCTTCGGCACATAGACCGTCGTGAACAGCTTGACGCCGTCGCGCATCGGGATGCGGTATTCGTATTTGGTATAGGTTTCGCGCAGGTTAGGCCTGGCGGCGGGCGCATCGGCCGCAGGTTCGGCCGCCGGCGCACCGCCGGGACCGAAGGCAAGCGCGACGCTAAGCGCCAGGAGAGAAAGCGGACGACGAATCATGATTTCCTTCAGCAACGAATGCACGGGGCCGCCAGTGTAATCGTATTCGAAGTGAAATTGCTAATCCGGCAAGCTGGCACCGATGGCAGCCGTCGCCTGCAGGCGCTGGCGCACGATATTGATGTGCCCGCGCAGACCGTACAGGCCATCGGCATAGGCCAGCGGAATCGAGATGTGGTTGACCTGCTCCTCGATCTCGTCCAAACGCCGCAGCAGGTCGGCACGGACGATCTCGCGCTGCGCATCGTCCACAGCTTCCCAGGCCTGCTCCACGGCGCGCAATTCGCCATACCAGCGGTAGACGCGCGAGCGCACCCGCCACACATACAGCGGCGGCACGATCTTCGATAAGGGAATGATCAGCGCGGCCAGCGCCACCACCACGACCCAGAGCCGCTCGAACAAATTCGCTATCCAGAAGCGCATATAGCGCTGCAGCAGCGGCGGGCCGTCGCGGTAGTACTTCGCCGCCTCGTCCGCCACCGGGATTTCGGTGAATTTCGGTGACGGAAACTGGCCCTGTTGCTGGAACCAGCCTGCCCCGCCGTGGATCTCGCCCGCCGCCTTGACGAACAGGTCGATCAGCGCCGGATGCAGGTCGTCGCGCGCCACCAGCGTCGCTGTCGGCGCAATCAAGTGGTAGTCTTGGCCTGGGATGTCGCGCCCGAGGTCGACGATCCCGCGCGGCAGCGTCACGTGCGTCAGAAACGGCAGGCGCCGCGTATAGGCTTCGGCCTGCTGAAAATTAAACAGGCGAATCCCGGGCGTTTGCAACAGCATCTGGATCAGCGGCGCTTCGGGGGCCGAACTGAAAACGAGGCCATCGATGCGCCCGGCCAGCAGCTCGACCGTGGCCGGCGTGTTCGCGAGCGCGCCGATCGTCAGTTCGTTCGGCTCGACCCCATTCACGGACAGCACCTGCCGAAACAGGTTCGGCACGCCCGTGCCTTCCGGCCCGAGGTTGATGCGTCGACCCCGCAGGCCGGTCAGCTTGTCCGTCCTGACGCTATCTCTCAAGAAAAGCCAGACCGGCTCGGTGAACAGGCTGCCCAGCGAGACCAGGCCGCGTTGTCCGGCCTGCGCTTCTCCTGTGGAGCCGCTTTGCACGAACGCGATGTCGGCAGTGCGATTGCGCAGGCGCTCGAGATTGTCGCGCGAGCCCAGCGTGGGCTGGACTGAAACAAGAATGTCGTCCTGTTTCAGCGCCTTCGCGTATTGCACGCCGAAGGCTTCATAGGCGCTGTTTTCCTGGCCGGTGGCCAGGCGCACGTGGCGCGGCGGGGCCGGATCGACCAGCAGGTAGGCGGCGATGCAAGCTGCGGTGACGAGGATGATGGTCGGCCCGGAGGCGACCATCAGGTCGCGCAGCGAGACGAATGAAAAACCGCGGATGGTGGAGACGGCGCGCCGGCTTGCCCGGCGCGCCTTGTCGCTTGCACTCAACGCACGCACTGGCGCTGGGCGCCGACACTGCCTTGCGGTGGGTCGATCATGGGCATCAGGCTTGGCGCCAGCGTGACCAGCAATTGCGAGGGCAGCGCACTGGTGAAGTCATAGTTTTCCGACTGCGGACCTTGCACATACGCCGTCATGGAACCATAGAAGCGCTCGCCGATGTTGAAGACAAACGTCGCCGAGCGGTTCACGTAGCGCGACTCGATCAGGCGTCCGCCGCGTGCATACACATCGAAGCGCTGGTCGCCGGTACCGGTCTTGCCGCCGACCGCGACCACGCCGCCGTCAGCGGTCGTGAAGGCGGTCTTGACGCGCTTGGCGGTGCCGTCCGAGACCACGCCGCGGATCGCTTCGGCCACGGCGCGCGCCACTTCAGGCGCCAGCACGACTTCGGTCTCGACCTTCTTGGCACGTTTCACGAGCGTCTCGTAAGGCGTGCCCTTGGCGAAGTGCATCGAATCGATGCGCTCGACGGGTTTGCGCACGCCGCCGTTGATGATGATGCCCATCAGTTCGGCCAGCGCGGCCGGACGGTCGGCCGAGGCGCCCAGTGTCGTCGCATACGAGGGCACCAGCGAATCGAAGGGGTAACCCATTTTCTTCCACTGCGCATGGATCTTCAGGAAGGATTCGACTTCCAGCAGGCCGGCAATACGCTTGTCCTGGGCATTCTTGCGGTTCGTCTTGAACAGCCAGGAATACACTTCCTGGCGTTCGCGCACACTTGCTTTCACGGCTTCGCTCCACCCGGATTTCGCATGGGTGCGCAGGTAACCGACCAGCCACAACTCGAGCGGGTGGATCGATGCGACATAGCCGCGGTCGGCCAGCGACATGTTGGCCGGGGCATACTGCTCGTACATCTTCGCGATGCGTTCCTGATCGACCTCGTTGGGCAGGGAAGCGTCGATGAAGGCGCCGAATTCCTGCAGCGTGGCGTTCGGCGCGAGCGTGCGGTGCACGGCGGCCAGTTTCGAGGCCGCCGGACGCACGCCGGCCAGCAGCAGCGCCTGCGCTTCGGCCCCGGTCTTGCCCTTGTACTTGTTCCAGAATTTGGCAAGGAAGGTCTTGCCTTCGGCATCGGCAAAGCGCGCCAGGTATTCGGCGCGGCGCGGATCGTCGGCGTCGGCCAGCAGCGCGGCCGAGGAGCCCGGCAGCTGGAACATGTAGTAGCGCGCGACGTCGCGCATCATGCGCACGAACACGAGGTTGGTCGACTGCTGCAGCGCTTCCTGCACCGTCATGATCTTCTCGTTATCGAGCTTGCTGAAGTTGCCGAAGTAATGCAGGCCGCCGCCGGTGAAGAAGCCTTCGCCCGGATTGGCCGAATACTTGCGCGCCATCGCGGCGGCCAGCATCGGCGCCAGGCCGCGGTCGGCATTCGCCGGGAGCGCCTGGAAGTATTCGATCCCCCACTGGCTCATGCGGTCCTTCGGATCGATGCGCGCTTCGCGCAGCGCCTTCGGATCCATCGCGCCATAGCGTTTATGCAGCTGGTCGACGATGTCGAGATAGGTGACCAGGGTGCGCAGCTTGGCGGTCGAGCCGAGGTCGAGCTTGGCCTGCTCGTTGATGTCGAGCGGCTGGTCGTAGTTGTCGGTCTGTACGCGCAGGTAGTTGACGTTCTCGCCACGCTCCATCAGCGTGAAGCTGTAGACCACCTTCGACGGGTCGCCATTGCCGAGCAGGCCCTTGCCGGTCAGGCCGGCCGCTTCCGCCGCCTCCGGGGTGGTCAGGCGGCGCAGTGCTGCCGTGACGGCTTGCTGGGCTTCGGAATCGAGCGTCGAGACGACCGACATGTCGAGGCGGTCGAGGTTGTACAGGCGCGGCTCGCCCAGCAGGTAGCCGAGGTGATTGCGCACCGCGTTCGAGGCCTTGCGCGACACAAAGGCATTCGCGGCCGGCGGCTCGACGCCCGAGGCCAGTGCCGGCTTCAGGTTCACCTTGATCGCGGCATCGCGCAGCTGCGGCGTGATCACGCCGGCTTGCGCGAGCACGCGCAGGTGGCTGTTGGTGAGCGTCTCGAGGTCGGCTTTGCCGGCGCCCAGGTAATAGGCCGGACGGCGCTGGGCGATCATCAGCGACAAGGCTTCCTTGTAGACCAGCACGGCGTCCGTCGTGTCCATGCGGCCCTTGAGGGTCTCGCTCACGGTCTTGAAATCGCGGCCGTACCAGACCCACATGCCGTCGCCGAGGCCGTTCACTTCGCCATAGCCGAGCTTCGCCGACAGCGGCACCGTGTTCAGGTAGTCGAGCACGATCTGGCGGCGGGCGCCGGTCGTGTCTTCGCCATCGCGGTAGGCGCGCAGCGTGGCCGAGGCCATCTGGATGAGTTTATCTTCCAGCGAAGCGGTGCGCCCTTCCGGCGAATGGCGGTATTTTTCGATTTGCGTGGCCAGCGTCGAGCCGCCGGCGACACGCCCGCCGCCACTGATGCCGATCGTGCTCAGGGACTTGTCGAACACGGCTTTCGAGAAGCGGTCCCATTCGACTGCCGGATTCTTTTTAGGGTAGGCCGGGTCGAGCAGCTCGCGGTTTTCGATGAAGAGCAGGCTTTGCACCAGCAGCTGTGGCGTGTCGTCAAAGCGCTCGTAGAAGCGCTCCGGGATGCGCGAGGCGAACAGCGGCTGGCTGCGGCAATCGAGGATCTCGAGGCCGGTGCGGGTCTTTTCGCTATAGGTCGCGAACAGGCCGCGGTCGGCCAGTTCCAGCATCTTGGGCGACATGCGCGACTGGGCCTCGATGAGATAGTCGCGCGTTTGCAGCCTGGTGAGGAAAGCGGGCAAGTGCGAGTAACCGAGACGGGCGTCGTACGGGCTTTCGGCCGGGAAGCGGATTGCCTTGCTCGGCCCCTTCTCCATCCGGTAGTGCACGTCCTTCATCATGCCGGCGAAGATTTTCGCCTGCAGCGACGACGTGCGCGTTTCGTAGACCGCATAGCTCGAGCCGGCGGCCACGACCACCAGCAGCAGGCCGAACAGAATGAGCTTGCCGCGGCCCTTGCCTTTTGGCGGTTCGCCTTCGTGCTCGGGTTCGGGTTCGGGCGTGCTGCTCGCGCTGTCCTCGGCGTCGTTGCCGGCTTCGGTCACCAGCGACAGATGGGGTAGCGGCGCTTCCTGCGCTGCGGCATCGATTGCAGGCCCGGCATTGCCGTCGGCCTGGCCGCGCAAGGCGCGAAAAACGTTACGTGGCCGTTTGAAACGGCGGGTACTTTCCATGATGGCTCAACCGGTTTGAATCGTAATTCCTGCAATCCCTGTCAACCTGCTCGCCATCCCTGCCGACGGTCTGTTCGAGTAATTGAGGTGGTCTTTAGTATTTCTGTTGTGGCGCCGGATCTCACGTGGATTGTGTCGGCGCCCAAGCCATCATTCCACCACACCAACAGGTTTTGCATGAAGTCCTGTTCAACAAATTTGACCTGCCCTGATCTTTTTCGCAAAAAAACAACGGCAGAGTTATCTCGATAGCACTGATGCCTGCAAGCACCTGCTTGGGCATCCTACAAGGCCAGGATTTCGGGCGTGTGACATACCTTGTGCCTGCGCAATCAAGCAGCCAGCGGCGCGCTCGCGCCCTGCCCGCGCAGCTCTTCCAGCACTTGCAGGCAGTAGTACTGGAACCATAGTCCCGTGAACAAAAAAATCAGCAGGTAGAGCCAGACCGAGAGGATCGCCAGGAAGGGAAACAGGGCCACCGCCAGCACCGCGCCGCCCATCCAGGCGATTCCCGGCAAGGCGCCCAGCACGCCCGAGACCATGCCGATGCCCAGCAAGGGCCAGCGGCGCGTGTCCATGATCGCGCGGCGTTCGGCCACGCTGGCATGCGCGGCCAGCGCGTCGTAGCTCATCACGCGCGAGGATACCCAGGCCCACAGCGCCGCCTGCACAGCGACCGCCACGGGCGGGATCGCATACAGCGGGGTCGTGCAGACCCACAGCAGTGCAAATACCAGCACGCTGGTCAGGTTCATCCAGACGCTGCCGGCGAAACTGCCGCCCTCTTTCTGCTCGAGCTTCGGGAACTGGCGCCGGCTGACGTGCTTCTCGATCGCGGGCATCGCAAAGATGCCCATGAACAGCAGGGACGATGCGATCATCAGCGGCAGCAGCAGCAGGATCGCCACCAGGGGCACCACGACCACCTTCAGCATGCCCAGGCCCAGCGTGGAAAGCCAGCTGCCGCTCGTCTGGAACCAGCCATATTCGCGGAACAGGGCGCCCAGCCAGTCGAACAGCGCCGGCCCGAAGGCCCACAGCAGGCCGCCCCAGACCAGCAGCGACAACAACAGGGGCACCAGGGAGAGCAGCATCATGCGCGGCGAGAACCCAGCGCGCAGGGCCCTGGCCCAGGCGGTGGCGACGCCGTTCACGGCCGGCTCCTGGAGTCGTTCAGAATCGATGCAGGCATGGTCGTGCGGCTCCCGATAGCAAACGTACATTGTAGACGCGATTGCCGCGCGTGGCCGCCGCCGGGTGAGAGGTGCTACGGGGCAACGGATGGCAGTTTGTCTGGCCATGCACTACAATCGCCGTTCACCAGATTATCGAGGGAACAACATGTCCACTACTACCACTGATTCCGGCCTGCAATACGAAGACACCGTCGTCGGCGACGGCGCCGAGGCGAAAGCCGGTGCCTACGTCACCGTCCACTACACCGGCTGGCTGCGCAACGACGACGGCAGCGCCGGCGCCAAGTTCGACTCCAGCAAGGACCGCAACGACCCGTTCCAGTTCGCGCTGGGCGGCGGTCAGGTGATCCGCGGCTGGGACGAAGGCGTGCAGGGCATGAAGGTCGGCGGCGCCCGTCGCCTGACCATTCCTGCAAGCCTGGGCTATGGCGCGCGCGGCGCCGGCGGCGTAATCCCGCCGAACGCAACGCTCATCTTCGACGTCGAACTGCTGGCGGTCTGAGATGCGTCTCGCCCTGCCGCGCCTGCTTGCGCTGATGGCGCTCTTGATGGCGCTGCAGGGCTGCGTCGCGGTTGCCGTGGTGGGTGCCGGTGTCGCCGTCGCCTCCACGGCGGTCGGTGCCGGCGTCGCGGTCGGCAAGGGCGTGGCCCATGTGGCGACCGCGCCGTTCCGCGACGATGAAGACGACGAGAAGAAGAAAGATTGACGAGCGCGTGCGCCAGGACGGCCGCGCGCATTGCCTTACAGACAATGCACCATTACGCAACCAGACCACAGGAGTTGTTATGAGTTTGCAGGACCAGTTCACCCAGGCCCAGGCCGATTCGAAGAACCTGCCGGAACGTCCGGATAACATGACCTTGCTGAAGATCTACGCGCTGTTCAAGCAGGCGTCGTCGGGCGACGCCAGCGGTGACCGTCCAGGCTTCACCGACATGGTCGGCCGCGCCAAGTTCGACGCATGGGACGGCTTGAAGGGCACGTCGAAGGAAGAGGCCATGCAGCAGTATGTCGATTTGATCGACGAATTGAAGGGCTGATCAGCGCATTGTTCTGCGTGGGCGCTCCGTGCCCACGCTATGGCATCAGGCCGCGAATACCCTGCGCATCTTGTCCGTCACCTTCGCCTCGATCGCCGGGCGAAACGCACTCATCAACAGTCCCAGCCTGATCTGCAGCGCCGCGCGCTGTTCGCCCAGGGTCAGGGCGCCTTCGACGCCGCTGCGCTCGAAACGGAGCACATCCCCCTCCCAGCGCCACTGCATGCCGAATTCGGCGGCCACTTTGTCGGCCACCTGTTGCGCCGCGGCGCGTGCCCGCTCCGGGCTCAGGTTGTGTTCCTGGACGATCTGGATGTCAGCCATCTGTGTTCCTTTCTTCTGCTAACGCGCAAGACAATCCGCCATGATGCCAGTTGCATGGCGCATACACCAGTCCGCTGCGCAATTGATCTTGGTCAAGACCGGTTCCGTGAAGGGCGCGAGTATTTGCTGAGGAATCTCAATCACGTGAGGATTGCGCCATGGAACAACGAGCATTGCTGCCCGACGACCCGCTGACTTTTGAACGCGACGGACCGCCGGTCGCCTATATTCCCACGCCGAGCGCGCCCTACCGCCAGCACCGCAAGGCGGCGCAGTTGCTCGACCAACCCGGCGCCCCGCGCGGCACCGAGTCGCCGCCCGACCGGAGCGTGCCCCTGCCGTATGCCTTTGGTGCGCGCGTGCTGATGTGGAAGCAGGACCCCTCGGTGCTCGACATGGGCACGAGGAAAGCGTTCCTGCCCGGTGTGGTGCTGGCTGGCCCGCGCGACGCCCGCATCGCGTCCGGCGACCCTGGTATCAGCGCGGTCGAGCCGAATGCCTTCGGCGACTTCGTCACCATGCCCGACACCCCGCAGTTCGACGCCGTCCACACCTTTGCCGTGGTGCGCCAGACGCTGACCATGTACCAGCGTTCGCTGTCCTCGGCCGGGGCCGAGATGCCGCTGCCCTGGCAATGGAACAGCAGCATCGACACGGCGCCGCTGCAGATCTTCCCTTACGGCTTGCCGAACGTGATGAACGCCTTCTACAGCCGCAGCCAGAACTGCCTGAAGTTCGGCGACTTCGTGCCGTCCGGCCAGAAAGAACGGGTTTTCACCTGCCGCTCCTTCGACATCGTCGCCCACGAAACCGGGCACGCCGTGCTCGACGGGCTGAAACCGCACTGGCTGCTGGCCGATGCGCCACCGCAAACGGGCGGCCTGCACGAAGCCTTCGGCGACCTGACCGCGATCTTCCTGGCCCTGTCCCAGCTGGACCAGTGCGAGGCCGTGGTGGCCCAGACCAAGGCACGCCTGCACGACAAGACCTTCCTTGCCGATATCGCCGAGCAGTTCGGCCTGGCGCTCGGGGGCACCACGGGCCTGCGCAATGCCGATAATGACCTGACGCTGTCCCAGGCCGGCACCCAGGTGCATGCGATCTCGCAAGTATTCACCGGTGGCGTCTACGACATCCTGGCCGACATCTTCGCGCTCGAGCGCAATCCGGCCTTCGAGGACGATGCCGCCGTGCTGCACCGGATCGCCGCCTGGCTGCGCGGCCTGGTGCTGCGCGCGCTGGTGGCCGCACCCGACATTGCCGCCACCTATGCAGATGTCGTCAACGAGATGCTGCGCATGACGCTGGAAGACGGCAAGCCGGCCACTTACGCCGATTCGATCCGCCACCAGTTCACGATCCGCGAAGTCGTGGGGGAAGAAGTACCTGAGGCCACGCCCGTACCCGCCCTACCCGTCGGACCGGCCAGCACAGCCGCCTCCGCCCCCTGCACCTTCAAACGCCTCGCCGCGGTCGTCTGCGACGCCCCCGGCGCCCAGCAGGACCGGCGCGCCTGCTGCGGCACCATGAACCTGGCCGAGTACTACAACATCGAACGCGTGCTCGACGCCGAGACCCAGGCGCTGGCGCGCTGGTGCGCCGAGCACGGTCGCAACGGCCCGGCCAGCCAGGAGCTGACGCCCGAGCCGGCACCCGAGCCCGCAGACCAGGCGCAGGCCGCAGCCAGTCTTCCTGTCCCCTTCGCCTCATGAGGATCCAGGCGAAAATGGCCGGCGGTTTCGCCGGCATCGAGCGCTGCGTCGACCTCGACACGGCCTCCCGCAAGGATGGCGCCGACCTGGAAGCCCTGGTGCGCCAGGCTAATTTCTTCGGCACCGCTCCGGCGCAAGCGGTCGGGGCCGACCTGCCGCGCTGGGAAATCACGGTCGAGGACGGCCAGCGCTGCCATTCGGTGCTGCTGGTCGACGACGGCTCGTTTGACGCGCTTGGCTGGCCGGCATTACTGGCCCATCTGCGCACGCTTGCCTGAGCGGATTGGTCGCGCCGCCCCCGCCAGCGGGGCAAATCGCGCGTCACGCATCACATTTGCTTATGTATATTGTGTCTAAGCGTGATTTGTAGGAAAGCGCGAATTGCCCTAAAATACAGTGCTTTGCCATGTTGGCGGCCCCACCTTGCCCCCTGACGCCGCGGCACCCCACCATAGATAGGACTGTTATGACCCACGTTGTCACCGAATCGTGCATCAGCTGTCGTTACACCGACTGCGTCGATGTATGCCCGGTTGATTGTTTCCGGGAAGGCCCGAATTTCCTCGCGATTGACCCTGACGAGTGCATCGACTGCGCCGTGTGCGTGGCCGAATGCCCGGTAAATGCGATCTATGCCGAGGAAGACGTGCCGGGCGACCAGCAGCAATTCATCAAGATCAACGTCGACCTGGCGCGCGCCTGGCCGTCGATCACCAAAACCAAGCCGGCCCTGCCCGACGCGGATGAGTGGAAAGACGTCAAGAACAAGCTGGAACAGCTGGTCCGCTGATCTTGTCGTCAGTCAGATAAAACGGCGCTTGCTGGCGCCAGTTTGCACCGCCGGCAGCAAGCGTGCGTCTTCCATGGCACACTAGCGGCCATCGCGTCACCGCCCTCTATTCAAAAATCAACAGGACCATTGCGCATGACTATCAGTGCCACCCACGATGCGGGCAGCATCGCCCCTAACAGTTCGTTCGCCGGCGCCATCGACGCCGATGCCGTCATCATCGGCGCGGGCCCGGTTGGCCTGTTCCAGGTCTTCGAACTCGGCCTGCTCGAAATCAAGGCCCACGTCATCGATTCGCTCGCTGCCGTCGGCGGCCAGTGCGTCGAGCTGTATCCCGACAAGCCGATCTACGACATCCCTGCCGTGCCTGTGTGCACCGGCCAGGAACTGACGGACAACCTGCTCAAGCAGATCGAGCCGTTCGAGCCGACCTTCCACCTCGGCCAGGAAGTGACGACCGTGCAGCGCCGCGAAGACGGCCGCTTCAATGTCGAGACCTCGGCCGGCACCCGCTTCATCACCAAAACCATCTTCATCGCGGCCGGCGTCGGTTCGTTCCAGGCGCGCACGATCAAGGTCGACGGCATCGACAAGTTCGATGGCAGCCAGCTGCACTACCGCGTCAAGGATCCGTCCCAGTTCGAAGGCAAGAACCTGGTCATCTGCGGCGGCGGCGATTCCGCGCTGGACTGGGCGCTGAACTTCGTCGGCAAGGCCGAATCGGTCGTGCTGCTGCACCGCCGTGAAGACTTCCGCGCGGCGCCTGCTTCGGTGGCCAAGATGAAGGCCCTGTGCGACGAATACGAAATGCAGCTGATCATCGGCCAGGTCACCGGCTTCGATGAAACCGACGGTAAATTGACTGAAGTGAAAGTCACCGGCGCCGACGGCGTCACCCGCCGCGTGCCACTCGACATGCTGCTGGTCTTCTTCGGCCTGTCGCCGAAGCTCGGCCCGATCGCCGAGTGGGGCCTGGACATCGAACGGCGCCAGCTGAAAGTGGTCGACACCGAGAAGTTCGAAACCAATGTGCCGGGCATTTTCGCCGTGGGCGACATCAACACCTACCCCGGCAAGAAGAAGCTGATCCTGTCGGGCTTCCATGAAGCGGCGCTGGCCGCTTTCGGCGCGGCCCCGTACATCTTCCCGGACAAGAAGATCCACATGCAGTACACGACGACCTCGCCGAAGCTGCACAAGATTCTTGGCGTCGAGACGCCGGTTTTTGACTGATTTTCTGGTTTGGTATCTTGAAAACCACAATGCCCCGGTTATCCGGGGCATTTGTTTTTATGTGTGCCGCATCACCGACGGCCTATCAAAATCGGGTGTATAACCGCCTTAAGCATGCGCCGGATCGACATCATGGAAACGGATATTTCCACCGGTCAAGCGTGTTACCCTATAATTAGCTGATTAAATTTCGCGCATGACGGATCGCCAACGCGGCGACTGAGCACAGCGCAAGGGCCCGGACTACGCGTCTGGGCAATACGCACCACACGAAGGAATTACCATGCTTTATCAACTGCACGAGATGCAACGCTCCTTCCTGACGCCACTGATGCAGTGGGCGGATGCGTCGTCGAAGCTGTTCTCGAACCCGGTCTCCCCGTTTGCCCACACCCCGTTTGCCCAGCGTATCGCCGCCGGGTACGAGCTGATGTATCGCTTGGGCAAGGACTACGAAAAGCCGGCCTTCGGCATCGACACGGTCACCATCAAGGGCGACACGGTCGCGATCAAGGAACATGCGGCCGTCACCAAGCCGTTCTGCAAGCTGGTGCATTTCAAGAAAGACCTGCCTGACACGGCCTTCGCCGCACTGGCACAGCCGACCGTCCTGCTCGTCGCCCCGCTGTCGGGCCACCACTCGACACTCTTGCGCGACACCGTGCGCGCCCTGCTGCCGGACCACGATGTCTTCATCACCGACTGGATCGATGCACGCATGGTGCCGCTGTCGGATGGCCCGTTCCACCTCGACGACTACATTTATTACGTGCAGGACTTCATCCGCGCCCTCGGCCCGGACGTGCACGTCGTTTCGGTCTGCCAGCCGACCGTACCGGTGCTGGCCGCGATCTCGCTGATGGCCAGCGCTAACGATCCGAAGCTGCCAAAGACGATGACGATGATGGGCGGCCCGATCGACCCGCGCAAGTCGCCGACGGCGGTGAACGACCTGGCCACCGACAAGCCGTTCTCGTGGTTCGAGAACACCGTGATCTACGCGGTGCCGGGCAACTACCCGGGCTACGGACGCAAGGTGTATCCGGGCTTCCTGCAGCATGCCGGCTTCATCGCCATGAACCCGGGCCGCCATGCCCAGAGTCACCGCGAGTTCTACCAGCACCTGATGCAGGGCGACGACGAGTCGGCGGAAAGCCATCGCCAGTTCTACGACGAATACAATGCCGTGCTCGACATGCCGGCCGAGTACTACCTCGACACGATCAAGACCGTGTTCCAGGAATTCCGTCTGCCGAAGGGCACCTGGGAAGTCGGCGGCAAGCTGGTGCGTCCGCAGGACATCAAGACGGTCGCCCTGCTCACCATCGAAGGCGAACTCGACGACATCTCCGGCGCCGGCCAGACCCAGGCCGCGCACGGCCTGTGCAGCGGCATCCCGGACAACATGAAACACGATTTCGTGGCGCCGAAAGCCGGCCACTACGGCATTTTCTCGGGCCGCCGCTGGCGCGAGACGATCTGCCCGAAGCTTGGCGAATTCATCCGCGAACACCGCTGATCCGCACGCAGCGGGCGAAGCCAGCCCGGCAGCCATCACGGCCACCGGCCAACCTCGGTAGCTTCACGCTGGCGCCCGGACAGTCCGCCAGCCTGGACCAGGGCGTGAGCCTGCGCGGGTCGCAGGTGCACTCGCCCTACAATGGCTCGTTCGCGCAGTACAGGGACTGTACCGCACGCTTGCCGGCCAGCTGTTCGACGATCCGGAGTTCCGCAAGGCGCTGGCTGGTCCGGCCCGGTAACACAGGCGTCCCAAGAAAAATGCCACGACAAGTCGTGGCATTTTTTTGTACTGCTGATCCGACACTGACGGAACCGGTTACACCGCGTCCTCGCGCCGGTCGTCGCCACGAGCGAAGTCCGGATCGGCTTCCTCGTCATGGCCATCGCGGCGATCGCCGTGGCGGCGCTCTTCGGCACGTTCTTCGTGCGAATCGCTGTCCGTTCCCGTGCCGGCGCCACCCGGTGTGTGCGACACGATGCCGGTCGGGTCAGGCTCGAGCAAGGGGGCGATAATCCATTCGTTCATGTGTTCTCCTGTTGGCGTTGGCCGCATGACGCAGCCCATGACATATTAAGCCACCGCCGGCGGATCACATCTGTTCGATATGCCACTTAAGTACTGATCGCCCACCTTTTATCGACGCTTGTCAGTTACCGAGGAAAATGCTCGCAATCAGGCCGGTGGCAACCGCCGCCAGCACATAGTCGTTACCGACCTGCACCCAGTGGTGGCCGCGCGGTGGCGCGCTCAGGCGGTGGGAACGCCAGTTGTCGACCACGTAGTGGCGGTTGTTATAGTTCGACGGCAGGCGCTGCCCACGGTGGAGGTCGTGGCGTGGACCGGCGCCGCGGTTGCGCGCCTGGTTATCGCGGCGCTCGTCGCGCCGGTCGTCACGGGCATCACGACGGTCCTCACGGCGCTCTTCGCGGGCATCGCGGCGGTCTTCGCGCTGTTCGTTGCGGTATTCGCGGCGGTCTTGCTGGTAACTGCGGTCCTGCGCAATTGCCGGCAAACTAACGGCAAGCATGACGGCGATCATCGCCCGTGCAATCATGTTCTTCTTCATGGCTTACTCCCTGGGTTGTAGCCGGCATGACAGCCGGCGAGGAATTCAGTAGACCACGCTGCAACGAATGTTTCTGTACGCTTCCACACGCAAGCGATGAACCCGCCAAAGCGCTTCGCGCAGTGCACCCTTTTGTCGGATAATGACGCCTTTAACCGACTTGCGCGCCGTGACCAAGACCCTTGCCGACCTCATCGAAGACCAGCTGCCGCAGACGCAATGCACGAAATGCGGCTACCCGGCATGCCGTCCTTATGCCGAAGCCATCGCAAGCGGTGAAGCCGAGATCAACCAGTGCCCGCCCGGCGGCCTCGAGGGCGTGCGCCGCTTGTCCAACGTCACGGGGCGCCCGGTGATTCCGATCAACCCGGCCAACGGCATTGAACGCCCGCGCCCGGTCGCCTTCATCGATGAAGCGCTGTGCATTGGCTGCACGCTATGCATCCAGGCTTGCCCGGTGGATGCGATCCTGGGCGCGGCCAAGCAGATGCACACGATCCTGCCCAGCCTGTGCACCGGCTGCGACCTGTGCGTGGCGCCCTGCCCGGTCGACTGCATCAGCATGGTGCCGGTCACCGGGGACGCCACCGGCTGGGCCGCCTGGTCGCAGGAGGCGGCCGACGCCGCGCGCGCGCGCCACGACTTGCGTAGCGAGCGCCTGACACGCGAGCGCGAGGAAAACGATGCGCGCCTGGCCGCCAAGGCGGTCGAAAAGATGCGCGAAGTCACGCTCGAGGCGACCAACACGCCGCAAGAGCTGGCCGAGAAGGAACGCAAGCGCGCCATCATCGCGGCCGCCATCGAACGGGCCCGCCTGCGCGCGGCCGGCAACCCGACCTCAGAATAAGCGCGACGAATGAATCCGGCAAAACGTTTAGAAATATTTACGCGCTTTCGCGCCGCCAATCCGCATCCGACCACCGAACTGGAATACACGACCCCGTTCGAACTGCTGATCGCCGTGCTGCTGTCGGCGCAGTCGACCGACGTCGGCGTGAACAAGGCCACGCGCCGCCTGTACCCAATCGCAAACACGCCGCAGAAGATCCTCGATATCGGCGTCGACGAACTGAAGACCTATATCTCGACCATCGGCCTGTACAACAACAAGGCGAAGAACGTCATCGCGACGTGCCAGATCCTGGTGGAACAGTACGGCGGCGAGGTGCCGCGCGCGCGCGAAGCGCTCGAAGCCTTGCCGGGCGTGGGCCGCAAGACCGCGAACGTGGTCTTGAATACGGCCTTTGGCGAGCCGACCATGGCGGTCGACACCCACATCTTCCGCGTCTCCAACCGCACGAACATCGCGCCCGGCAAGAACGTCGACCAGGTCGAGATGAAGCTGCTCAAGTTCGTGCCCAGGGAATTCTTGCAGGACGCCCACCACTGGCTGATCCTGCATGGCCGCTACACCTGCGTGGCGCGGCGGCCGAAGTGCTGGAACTGCATCATCAATGACTTGTGCGAGTTCCGCGACAAGACGCCAACGCCGGATGGCTTGATCGCGCCGGCGCCGGTGCCGCCGGTCATACTGCAGGAAGTCTGACCCGGCGCGCCGGCGGCGCAAAATAGGCCGCTGCCGGCGCATCGTTGGCGGCATCCGGCACGCCAGTGTCGCCATCGAGCTTGAACACGCTCACTACCTGGTTCAGCGCCATGGTCTGCTCGCGCAGCGACTGGGCCGCAGCAGCCGCTTCCTCGACCAGCGCCGCGTTCTGCTGGGTCGCGCTGTCCATCTCGGTGACGGCATGATTGACTTGCTCGATACCGGCGCCCTGTTCCGAGCTTGCGGTACTGATCTCGCCGATGATGTCCATGACACGCTTCACGCTGGTGACGATATCGGTCATGGTGGTGCCGGCTTCATTGACAAGAACACTGCCCGCTTCCACGCGCTCCACGGATGCATTGATGAGCAGCTTGATCTCCTTTGCAGCCGTGGCTGAGCGCTGTGCCAGATTGCGCACTTCGGATGCGACGACGGCAAACCCGCGGCCCTGCTCGCCCGCACGGGCTGCTTCCACCGCAGCATTGAGTGCAAGGATATTGGTCTGGAAGGCGATACTGTCGATGACGCCAATGATGTCCACGATCTGTTTCGCAGACTCGCTGATCGATCCCATCGTGGTAACGGCGCGCTCCACCACCTTTCCACCTTTTTGGGCGACATCGCAGGCGCTGATGGCCAGCTGGTTGGCCTGGCGCGCATTGTCGGCATTCTGCTTCATGGTCGAGGTCAGCTCCTCCATCGACGACGCGGTTTCCTCGAGGGCACCGGCTTGTTGTTCCGTGCGCGACGACAGATCCATGTTGCCCCGGGCGATTTCGCCGGAGGCCAAGGCGATCGTCTCGGCACCGCTGCGCACTTTGGTGACGATCTGGGTCAGGCTGGTGTTCATCGCTTTCAGGGCGCCCAGCAGCTGACCCGTTTCATCGTTCGATTGGACATCGATCTGCGCACGCAAGTCGCCTGCGGCAACGGTCGTGGCCACTTTCACGGCGTGGTTGAGCGGACGAATGATCGAACGCGACAGCACGAAACCGGCGGCGATCGCCGCTGCCGAACCGATCAGCATCGCCAGCATGCTCAGCATGGTTGCGCGCTTGCTGCTCGCATCCGCGTTGGCGACGCTTTGCGTCGTGCTCGAGACAATCTGTTCACGTGCTTTCACGAGCAATTCCGACGGTGCACGGTCCTTGCCTTTGACCGCAACGTCGCCGGCGGCCGAATCGAAGGCGGCCGCCTCGAATGCGGCATAACCCTTGCGATAGTCCTGGCCCATTTGCGTATGGGCGCGATCGAATTGTTCGATCAGGTCGCGCTGGGCTCCCGCCGGCAGCGCCGCAATCAGCTCCTTCGACTGTCGTGCGACCTTGCCTTCGCTGTCCTGGAAAGCTTTCCAGTACTTGGCGCGTTGCGCATCGTCCTTGCCGCGCAATAGCGTGTTTTTCCATTCCTGGATCTGGGTCTTGAAGGTCGACAGCAGGGTTTCAACGCCCTGTGCCTGGCTGTAGCTGGCGACTGCGCCGTGGTAAGTCGTCATCGACCGATTCAGCTCATACATGCCTAAGAAGCCTGCGCAAGCCACCACGAGCGCGACGACGGCAAAGCAAAGGGGGAGTTTACGGCTCAGTTTCATGGTGAATCCTGGGGGGAAGGCGATGTGCTGGTAGCCGCGCTCGCTGCTGGCGGAACATGCCGGATGCAAGCTTGGCACGGGTTGCGGTCAGTCTACAGTGAGCTGTATCCTTACGGCAACGAAAAGACTGTCTTTACGAGAGCGTAACGGACAAGATGTCAGACTGTCACAACACAGTTGATGGAACAGCATCAGACTCCACCGGCAACAGCCCCACCAGCAGTTGCGGCCCGGCTGTGAACCGGGTCATGCGTGGCCTTCAGAGCAGAACAAGATTGTCGCGATGGACCAGTTCCGGCCCTTCGATGTAACCGAGGATGGCCTCGATCTCGCGCGAGGAGTGGCGCATGATGCGGCGCACCTCGCTGCTGGTGTAGCTCGTCAAACCGCGCGCTATCGCCAGGCCGGCTTCGCTGACGCAGGTGATCACCTGGCCGCGTCCGAATTCGCCTTTCACGGCAATCACGCCGATCGGCAGCAGGGATTTACCCTCTTGCGTCAGCTTCTGGACGGCGCCGGCGTCGAGCACGACTTCGCCCGCCGTGTGCAGGTGGTCGACCATCCACTGGCGCCGCGCGGTCAGGCGCGTTGTTGTCGCGTACAGTTCGCTTCCGATCGCCTCGCCCTGGGCCAGGCGCGTGAGCACGTCCGGCTCGCGGCCCCAGGCAATCACCGTGTGGGCACCGGAGCGGGCAGCACGGCGCGCGGCCAGCACCTTGGTCAGCATGCCGCCGCTGCCGATATTGCTGCCGGCGCCGCCTGCCATCGCCGCCAGGCTGGCGTCATCGGCCTGCGCGCGTTCGATCAGGCGTGCTTGCGGATCCTTGCGCGGATCGGCGGAGTAGAGGCCGCGCTGGTCGGTCAGGATGACCAGCGCATCGGCCTCGATCAGGTTCGCGACCAGCGCGCCGAGCGTGTCGTTGTCGCCGAACTTGATTTCGTCGGTGACGACGGTATCGTTCTCGTTGATGATCGGGACCACGCCCAGGCGCAGCAAGGTCGTGAGGGTAGCGCGCGCGTTCAGGTAGCGTTCGCGGTCGGCCAGGTCGGCATGGGTCAGCAGCACTTGCGCGGTCTTGACGCCATGCGCCTTGAAGCTCGTTTCGTAGATCTGGGCCAGTCCCATCTGGCCGACGGCGGCGCAGGCCTGCAACTCGTGGATGTCGTGCGGGCGGCTGGCAAAGCCCAGGCGCAGCATGCCTTCGGCGATGGCGCCGGAGCTGACCAACACGACTTCCTTGCCGAGCGCACGGAGGGCCGCAATTTGAGAAGCCCAGCGCGCGATGGCCGTGTGGTCGAGGCCGCGGCCTTCATTGGTGACGAGCGAGGAGCCGACCTTGACGATGATGCGGCCGGCGGCCTGGATGACGGAATTCATGGCGAGGTTCTCTTTTCCGACGGGCGCAAGGCCAGCAGGGCCAGGCCCACCAGCAACTCGATCCCGCACACGACGAACAAGGCCCCGCGCGGCAGGCCGATCGCGAAAGCGGCGACCAGGCGCCCGGCCGGCTGAGCGAGCAGGAATAATGCAACGAGATCGCCGAGGATGGGCTGGTCGCCCCGCCTTGCCGCCAGCATAGCCAGTCCCGCGGTGGCGAGACGGACTCCGACATAGATGGCGTAGAACTGGCTGTAGCCGTTCACGCCAACGAGAAACAGGCCCATTGCCGTGGCGACCCGGTCCGGGTCGAGCATGGCAACGAGCGCCGCCAGCGAACTGACGGTGGCCACCAGCTGCAGCAGCTTCACCCGCGCCATGGCGATCGTGAAGCCTTGCTCTTTAAGTCGCTTAGTCTTCAAGGATCTTGAAGCGAGGATCGTCCGGATCGATCGACGTGATGCCGCGTGCTTCTTCGGTCATCTGCACCGACTCATCCACGCGCAGGTCGGTAGCGCGCTTCGTTTCCAGGTGCATGTAGATCGCATTGATCAGTTCCTGGCAGCCTTCGCGGTTGAGCGCCGAGATTTCAAAGACTGGACCCTTCCAGGCCATCTTCTTGACGAAATCCTTGACGCGCTTCTTGCGCTCGTCTTCCGGCACCACGTCGAGCTTGTTCAGGACCAGCCAGCGCGGCTTGTTGAGCAACTCTTCGTCGTACTTTTCCAGTTCGCGGATCAGGGCTTTCGCTTCCTTGACCGGATCGATGGTGGCTTCCTCGAACGGCGCCATGTCGACGATGTGCAGCAGCAGGCCAGTACGCGCCAGGTGGCGCAGGAACTGGTGACCGAGTCCCGCGCCTTCGGCCGCGCCTTCGATCAGGCCCGGGATGTCGGCAATGACGAAGCTCTTCTCGTGCGACACGCGCACCACGCCCAGGTTCGGATGCAGGGTCGTAAACGGGTAGTCGGCGATCTTCGGCTTGGCGTTCGAGACGGCCGTAATGAAAGTCGACTTGCCGGCGTTCGGCATGCCCAGCAGGCCCACGTCGGCCAGCACCTTCAGTTCCAGGCGCAGCTCGCGACGTTCGCCTTCCTTGCCCTCGGTCTTTTGACGGGGAGCGCGGTTGGTCGAGGTCTTGAAGTGGATGTTGCCCCAGCCGCCCTCGCCGCCCTTGGCCAGCATTTCGGTCTGGCCATGTTCGGTCAGGTCGGCGATGATTTCGCCGTTGACGTTATCGATGATCAACGTGCCGACCGGCATGCGCAGATAGACATCGTCGGCGCCCTTGCCATAGCAATCCGAGCCGCGGCCAGGTTCGCCATGGCGGCCATGGTGGGTTTTCGAATAGCGAAAGTCGACCAGCGTGTTGATATTACGGTCTGCAACCGCCCAGATCGAGCCGCCCTTGCCGCCGTCGCCGCCGTCCGGACCGCCGAATGGGCGGAACTTCTCGCGCAGGAACGAGGCGCAACCGTTGCCGCCGTCGCCCGCAATGACTTCAATTCTTGCTTCGTCGATAAACTTCATAATGACCGCCAAAAAACTAAAAAGGCCCTACCGTGGGCAGAGCCTTTCGATGGAAGGCTTGCGCCTTACAAGGATGCGCCGCTCGAAGCGGCGCGTACGTCACTCAGTAACTGAGTTACGCTGCAATCGCTTCTTCTGCGACTGCCTCGTTTGCAACGACGGTCACGAATTGCTTCGAGCCCACGCCTTGCTTGACGAATTTCACAGTGCCGTCGACCAGCGCGAACAGGGTGTGATCTTTACCCATGCCGACGTTGGTGCCTGGACGCACTGGGGTACCGCGTTGACGGATGATGATGCCGCCGGCATTGACTGCCTGGCCGCCGTAGATCTTCACGCCAAGGCGCTTGCTTTCTGAGTCGCGGCCGTTACGGGTAGTGCCGCCGCCTTTTTTGTGTGCCATTTAAGTACTCCTTGATGACTTTGAAGAGAGGGGCAATTAGCCGTTGATCGAAACCACTTGGATCTCGGTGAAGTTCTGGCGGTGGCCCTGACGCTTCTGGTAGTGCTTACGACGGCGCATTTTGAAAATGCGGACCTTGTCGTGGCGACCATGGGAAACGACCTTCACCAGAACCGTTGCACCTTCGACCAGGGGAGCACCAAACTTGATGCTCTCGCCCGCGCCAACGGCGAGGACCTGATCGATGGTGAGTTCGGAACCAATGTCTGCCGGTATCTGTTCTACTTTAAGTTTTTCGCCAGCGACAACTTTATACTGCTTGCCACCGGTTTTTATGACCGCATACATGATTGAAAACCTCATCAATTGTTTAATAAAAATCCCTGCGGCGACGATTGCGTCGTGCTTCTCTGGTGCCGGGGAACAGGGAATTATACACGGTTCAAGCTGTTGCGTCAAAAGCCCGGATCGCCCCCGAGTTCGCGTGGCATCCCGGCAACGTCGCGCAAACTGCAGGGAGACCCGGGGCGCACGGCTGGCGCTTGGCGAAATGGCACGGCTCATGCTTGCATGTCGTATAATCGCCGCACTCTCGCACATCAACGCACGTCAACCGCACATCAACGTTACGCAGGTTCGCCTTGTCCGCCGCTACCCCTCACGCACAGAACACCATCACCCAAACGATCGCCACCGACATGGACGCGGTCAACACGGTGATCCGCCAGCGCCTGCACTCGGAAGTCAGTCTGGTCAACCAGATCGCCGAGTACATCATCAGCGCCGGCGGCAAGCGGATCCGCCCCGTGCTGGTGCTGTTGCTGGCCAATGCCCACGGTTACAAGGGCAGCGCGCACCACGAACTGGCGGCGGTCGTCGAATTCATCCACACCGCAACCCTGCTGCACGACGACGTCGTCGACGAATCCTCGATGCGGCGCGGCCGCCAGACGGCAAACGCGCTATTCGGCAATGCCGCCTCGGTGCTGGTGGGCGACTTCCTGTACTCGCGTTCGTTCCAGATGATGGTCAGCCTGGAAAACATGCGCGTCATGCAGATCCTGTCGGACGCAACCAACGTGATCGCCGAGGGCGAAGTGCTGCAGCTGCTGAACATGCACGATCCGGACGTCAGCCACGAGAGCTACCTGAAAGTGATTCGCTCGAAGACCGCCAAGTTGTTCGAAGCGGCGGCCGAACTCGGCGCCCTGGTGGCGGGCGCGAGCCAGGCACAGGTGGCCGCGGCCGGCGAATACGGCCGCTCCTTGGGTACGGCGTTCCAGTTGATTGATGACGTGCTCGATTACGCCGGCGATGCGACCGAGATCGGCAAGAACGTCGGCGACGACCTGCGCGAAGGAAAACCTACCCTGCCGCTGATCTATCTCATGGAACACGGCACTCCTGAACAGTGCGAGCTGGTGCGCACCTGCATCGAGCAAGGCGACGAGCAGCATTTCGATGCGGTGCTGGCCGCCGTCACGGCCAGCGGCGCCCTCGATTACACGCGCCGCGAAGCCGAAACGGCCGCCCGCCGCGCCGCCGAATCGATCGCCGACCTGCCCGACAGCGAGTACAAACAGAGCCTGTTACAGCTCTGCAGCTTCGCTGTTGACAGGAACCATTAAGCAAAATTATAGTAATACTTCCCGAGGCGATTGTTTCCGGTGCCTCGAACAGTCGGGGTGTAGCTTAGCCCGGTAGAGCGCTACGTTCGGGACGTAGAGGCCGGAGGTTCGAATCCTCTCACCCCGACCAGAGGTCCTCCTGTAGACAGCGGCTCATCAGCCGCTGTTTTTGTTTCCCCATCAGCCATACCTGCTCTCGCGCCCTACTACAGGCCCGAGCGCGCCCCTACGTCCGCTCTCCCCCTCATCCTGCTGTGCTGCAGCGCTCGCCAGGACACTCCTTCCCCTTCCAGTCCACAGGCCCGGCGTCGCGCCTCCGGCTTGTCCGCGGGAAATAATTGATGAAAAGAAAGTAACTTAGTTTTTTTTCGATAAGTAACAATTAAATTCGGCAATTAATTCCAGCAATCTATATAATATCAATATAGACACTATAGTTTCTTTTGAACAATTTTTCTAATCGCTTGCTTATTCATTTTCCTGTTCTCACACCGTAAAAATGCGCCCTCCGACTTCGACACCGACCCCTGCCTTGCGCGGCGCCGCACGCGCTGTGGCACGCCTGTTCCCTTCCCTTGCCCTGGTGTTCAGCACCGCGCTGGCGCAAGCCCAAGGGCCCAGCACGGCCTTTTTCTACGGTGCCCCGGTCCCCGTCGAACAGTTGTCGCGCTACAAACGGGTTGTCGTCGAAGCCGACAACCTCGGCTCTCCGGCACGTCTTGCCGCTTCGGGGGCGCTCGTCTTTGCTTACGTCAGCGTGGGTGAAGCCGAAGGTTGGCGTGCGTCGACCCGTGCCCTGGACGACAGCCTGTTTGACGGTGCCAACAGCGCGTGGGGCAGCCGGGTCGCCGACCTGACCCATCCCGGGTGGACCAGGTTCCTCCTTGAGACGCGTATGGCCGGCCTGTGGAAGCAGGGTTATCGTGCGTTCTTCCTCGATACCCTCGACAGCTATCAACTGACGGCAAAAGATCCGGCGGCACGCGTGCGCCAGCAGCGCGCACTGGTGGCCCTGATCGAGGCCATCCACCAGCGCTTTCCCGGTGTCCAGCTCCTGCTGAACCGAGGCTTTGAAGTGCTGCCCGACGTATCGAGCCTGGTGGTCGGTGTCGCCGCCGAGTCCTTGTTCCAGAGCTGGGATCCCAAGGCGGGCGCCTACACCGTGGTCGACGAACCGAGCCGGGAATGGCTGCTCGGGCGCTTGCGCGAGGTGCAGCAACGCTTCGCGCTCCCGGTGACCGTCATCGATTACGTCGCTAAAAAGGACAGCGCGCTGGCACGCGCCACGGCGCAGCGCATCACCGACGCCGGTTTCACGGCATGGGTCGCTACGCCGCAACTCGATACCATCGCTGAAACGAACCTGCCGTGACAGCGGACGCCATCCAGGCTGCGGCGCACAAGCGCCAATTGGCCACCCTGTTCACCGTCATGACCGGCGCCGCCGGTATCGGCGCGGTCATGGTCGGCCTGCAACCCGACGGAAAGCAGCTGGCCATGCTCGCCGAGCACGACCAGCACAACAGCCTGGCGACGGCCTATCTGCAACTGCTGTCGCGCGCCGCGCCGGAGGACCCGGCCCTGCGCATCCTGGCCAGCCGTACCCTGGCGCGCGCCGGGCGCTGGGACGACGCACGCAAGGCATTGGCTCCTTTATTGAACCAGCCAGGCGATACCGGCCTGCGCGCAGGCATCGAGCTGGTCGAGGTCAACTGGCTGCATCTGCAATCGCTGGCGCCTACCGACCCGCGTCATGCCGACACCAGCAAACAACTGGCCGCGGCGATCGACAGCCTGGCGTCGGCCAGGCTGGCGCCAGCCGCAGCGGCACGGCTTGCAACGATCTGCAGCGCCATGCCGGCGACGCGCTTTCGCGCCTGCCTCGCAGCGCCGGCCATCGCGCAGGCGTCCGGCGTGGAAACACGCGAACAGTCGGCACGCACCCTGCTGGCGAACGGCCAGGTACGCGAGGCTGCCCTCGTCTACCGCGATATCGCCACGACAGCTGGCCTGGACAAGGCGCTGGCACGCAAATACGTCATGCGCGCGCTCGACACCTTTGTCGCCGCGAATGACGGCGAGGGTGCGCTCGCATTTTCATCCACGGTATTGGCGCAGTACGGGAACGATGGCGCGTTTATCCGCCGCGTGACCGAGATTGCGTTGGGACAGCGCGACCTGGTGCTGGTCAGGGATCTCGGGCGAACCTGGCTGGCGCAGGCGCCACACGATCCTGAACGGATCGACAAACTGCTGGCTGCGGAACTGGCGACGGGAGAACTGGAGCCGGCGCTCCTGCTCGCACGGCGGCTGGTGGAAGCGGCGCCGAGCGTTCGGAACCGGACGCGCCTGGCGCGTGTGGCGGAGTGGAACGCGCAGCCCGCGCAAGCCCTGGTCCAATGGCGCCAGCTGGCCCGGACCGGCAATCGGGCAGCGGTCAGGCACGCGCTGGCGCTGGCGAGCCAGTTGGGCGACGACAAGACATGGTTCGACGTCGCCCGCGTGGCCACGCGCACAACGCCCCTGACACCGGACCAGCAACGCGTCCTGCTGGCACTGGGCTCACGCCATGCGGCGCCGGCATCATACGCGCAATTCCTGGCTTCCTATGTCGAACGCCATGCGGCCTCGCCCGAGCTCAGGCTGGCACTGTCGGCGGCGCAGCAGGCGGCGGGCCAGCCGGCGGCGGCGCTGGCCACACTCGACCGGATGGCGCCCGGCGCCATCGAACCGGCCGACCTCGCGCTGCGCCAGGCAAGCCTGCTCGACGCCATGGGCAGACACGGCCCGGCGCTGGAAAAACTGCTTCCATGGCGTAAGCAGACCGATGCGTCCAACGCGCCATACTGGTTATTGATGGGTCATCTGTCGGACCGCAGCGGGCACGCCGGACCCGCCCTGCATGCCTACCAGCAGGCGTGGCGGAGCGACAATCTCGCCACCCCGGCCATCGCACCAACCGCCGAATGGCTCATCGCGCGACACACTGCCGACCGCAATTTCGCCGGCGCCGCGCAAGCCGGCCGCGAAGCCCATGCGCGCACGAAGGACGCACGCTGGCTGCTGCTGGCGATCGAGGCCGCCGAGCAGGGCGACTTGCGCTCCGACCTGCACGCGCTGCTGGCCGGGAGCGGGCCGGCCAGCGCCGCGCTGGAGGGGGAGCCGGCATACTGGCTGGCGAAGACGCGGCTGGCCGCAGGCGAGCAAGACGCCGCCGCGGTCACGCGCGCACTCGGAAAAGCGCTGGCGCTCGACACCGGTGACGCCGACAGCCGTTTGCGCCTGGTCTGGGCCAGCATCAACAGCGACGACAAGGGAATGCTGGCGCGCCTGTTGCAGCGCTGGAAAGGCGAAGCTGCCGGTGATCCGGCGTATTGGCAGGCCTTTGCGGCCGCCAATATCTCGCTCGGACGCTCCGAAGCCGCCCTGGACTGGCTCGAGCGCCATCTGGCGCGCAGGCCGGATGACCTGGGCGCTTCTTTCGCCTATGCCGAGGCCTTGACGAACGCAGGCCTTCCGATCCGGGCGAAGGAACAGCGCCGCAGGCTGCGCACCGTGCTGCAGCCCCATTTCGACGGCACCACCCCGGCGCCGCAGGGCATCGAGCAATTCGGCATCGCCTACGCCGGGCTGGTCAGGCAATTCGATGGCGCAGGCGCCGCGCAAACCGTACTGACCCGGCTGCGACTGCGCGGCCATCCCGACAGCGAACTGGCCGAACCGGTGGTGACGGCATTGCTCGATCAGTCGAAATTCGACGAGGCGCGGCGCTGGCTCGACCAGCCGCGCGCTGGAAGCCAGGGTGCACCGGCATGGCAACGCCTTGCGGTCGCACTGGGACGCAAAGACGACGACGCCCTCGCCGCCTTGCTGGCCGAGCCCACAGCCGCGCTCAGTCCCGGCGACCGGATCGCAGGTTTGCAGCATCTTGGCCGCTATCCGGAAGCGCTCGCGATCGCCGAATCGAGCATCGCATTGCCCGAATTCGGGCAAAACCAGGCACTCCAGTCGATGGCCAGACAATTGCGCCATCGGCTCGAGTCGCGCCTGTCGCTTGAAACCGAACGCGAGCAGCTCGATACGCTGAGCATGAGGCGTGCAATGGCCAGCTTGAGCGTGCCGCTCGGCCGCGGGCGCACCACGCTCACCGCGAGCAAGACACTCCTTCGCCCATCCACACACGGCGCCCTGGCCGGCCCGGCGCTTGGCGAGACCGACATGGCCGCGACAGTCGACCTGCAGGCCGGCCAGGCCACGGCCCATGTGACTGTCGGCGCCAACGCGCGTGCCGGCAGCGTCGTCGCTTACACCCGCATGAACGCGGCCATCCCGCTGCGCCAGGGCGTCACTGTCGGATTCGACACCGGGCTCAATGCAATGAGCACGGCCAGTGCGGCGCTGCGCCTGCGCGGCAAGCAGGACTGGGCCGGCGCCAACCTGACCCTCGCCCGGCAGGGCGGTGCCTACCTGCGTGCCGATGCGGCAGTGCAGCGCTACCGCACCCGCGCCGGCGAAGCGGTTGCCTCCGGCACGCGCCTTGGGACTGAAGTGGGCGCACCGGTGCTGCCTGCCCATCCCGAATGGACCGTGCGGATGGCTGGCCGCCTCGAGCGCAACCGCCCGGCAGCGACCGCGTCGCCCGAACCCTTGCACGGCATCAGCCTGCCCGAGCGGGCCGGCTGGGCTGGCGTCGGCAGCAGCCTCCGGTTCGGCGCTCCGGACGACGACTTCGGCGAACCGTATGGCCTCGTCGATGCCGAAGTCGGCCGCCAATGGCCTGATGGACGGGCCACGCATGCCGTGCGCGCAGAAGTGACGCTGCCGCTGACCCGCAATGCAAGGCTGCGTTTTGCCCTGCTCCATGCAAATTCGCACGGCGCACTTGCCTCTCCCACGACGCGCCGCGCAGGCGTCGTCTTCCAACGTTCGTTCTAGGGTGCCTTCGTGACCACACCATTCATTTCCCCGCCGGATGCCGATGCGAGCGTGTCCGCCGGCCAGGCCGCGACCCCGGCGGCGCTGCGCATCGAACTGATGGCGATGGCGCTGCTGGTACCGGCGCTGGTGGTGACGTTCGCCGAACCGTCGCTGGTGCGCGAACTGCTGCCCGCCCTCACGCTCATTCCGGTGCTGTTCGGCGTACGCTATGGCTTCCTGATGGGCTTGTGCAGCGCGCTGCTCGTCAGCGCCTCCATGCTTGGCATGCACCTGACCGTTCCGCCGCTGGCGGTCTTTTCAAAGGTCCACATGGCCGTCGTGCTGCTGGCGGGCTGCCTGGCAGGCCACTTCCGCGACCAATGGTCGCGCGCCTTGCGTGATGCCGCAGTCGAGGGGCAGCGCCACCAGGCCCGCCTGGCGCGCTTCACCAGCAGCTATCACCTGCTGCAGGCCTCGCACGCGCAGCTCGAACACCAGCTGGCGGACTCCCCGCCCAGCCTGCGCGCCGCCTTGCAAGAGCTGAAAATGCATTTCCCGGGCACGGGTGCGGCAAGCGAAGCGACGCTCGCCGGCATGGCGCCGCGCGTGCTGGCCCTGCTCGCACAGTGTGGCAAGGTGCACGGCGCCGCATTGCACCTGGCCGACGCCGGCGGCGCCATCGAGACGACCGCGGCGGCCGTGATCGGCACCCCGGCGCCGCTCTCGCCGCACGACCCGCTGCTGCGCAGCGCGATCGAGAACGGCGCGACCGCCAGCGTCGATGCCGCGCACTCCCAGGCAGGGCGCCTGGTCGCCGTGGTGCCGCTGATCGACTCGGCGGGCCACCTGCACGCTGTCGTCGCCATCCACCAGATGGCGTTTTTCGCATTCCACTGGCGCACCTTCGACCTGCTCGGCATTGTCGCGCGCCAGATCGGCGACCTGATTTCCGAACGGCTTGCAGTCCATGCGAATGGCGCCAGCGCACAGACCAGGCAGGCCTGCATCGAACGCGGCCTGAACCACGCGCGCCAGGAACGCATGCAGCTGGCCATCGTCGTGTTGAAGGTAAACGGCAGCGAACCATCGGGCAGCGCTGCGCTCGTCGCACGCTGCCTGGCGGTCAACAGGAGCATCGACCAGGCCTGGCAGGAGACCGATGCCTCAGGCGCGCCGGTCGTGGTGAAATTGTTGCCAGTGCCTGACGAGCAGGGTGCACATGTCGTGACGGCACGCCTGCAGCGCCAGCTGCAGGAAGACGCGCGCAGTGCGGACGCGGGCGACATCGAACAACTGGCCCTGTTCCTGGCGCCTGCGCATCAATCGGCGCGCGAACTATTGCAGCGCATTCATGACGTGGTCAAGCATCCGGTCGCGTTCAGCGCCAGGCGCAGCATCCGTGCCCATGGCGTCCTCGCGGTGGTCCGGTGAGGCCGGCCTGGTTCCTGTTCGCACTGGCGGCGGCGGCCGAAGCCGCCGGCCTGCTCTTGCTCGACGCCGGCCGCGCGGCGCCGCCGCGCCTGCTGGCCTGGGCCGCGCTCCACATCGCCGCCGCCGCGGCAGGCGCGGCACTGCTGGCAGGCGCGCTGCCGGCCCGCTTGCGGCACGCGCGCGGCCACGCTGTCGTGCTGGCATTCCTTTTCAGCGTTTGCATACCGTTCTTCGGCATGCTCGGCGTGGCGCTCGTGCTGCTGACCCTGGCGCGCCAGCCCTGCCCTGGCGCGGCCGTCGGCATCGACCTGTACCGGCCGAGCGACGAGCCGCGCGGATGCAACCTGGCCGGCGAGCCGGGGCGTCGGTTCGCCGGCGCAGGCGGGCTGATCAATGTGGTCAAGCATGGCAGCGACCGCCATGACCGTTTGTGCGCGCTGATCGCGACGCAGTCGCTCGATGACCGCTGCGCCGCGCCGGTGCTGCAGGTCGGCGTGCGCGATGGCGACGACGATGTCCGCCTGCTCGCCTATTCATTACTCATGAAAAAACAGAAGGTCCTGGAAAACCGCTTGACGCATGGCCAACGCGCGCTCGACAGCGCCGCCGCGCCGCAGCGTTTCCCCTTGCACCTGGCAATGGCCCACCATTTCTGGGACATGCAGCAACTCACGCCGGACAGCGCAGCGGCCACGCTGTGGGTGGAACAGGCGTCCCGGCATGTCGACGCCGGACTGGAAATCCAACCGGCCAACGCCGACCTGTTGATGCTAAGCGGAATGATGGCCTTGCGGGCAGGCCAGTCCGACCGCGCAGACGACGCTTTCGAGGCCGCTGCGGAAGCCGGGATCGCCGCTACCACCCTGGCGCCCTATCGCGCCGAGAGCGAGTTCTACCGGCGCGGGAGTCCGATCCCATCCCACCTTACAAGTTTTCCGGAGATGTCAAGCCATGCAGCAGCCTGATCCAATAGTAGACGTGACCTTCCTGCTCGAGGGCACCTATCCGTTCGTGCGCGGCGGTGTCTCGAGCTGGGTGCATGAGCTGATCACGGCGATGCCCGAGCTGAGCTTTTCGCTGGTCTATCTGGGTGCCACACCGCGCGAGCTGACCACCATGCGCTACGAACTGCCGCCCAATGTCCGGCAACTGCACTACTTCGACCTGATGACGGGCGACGCGCCGGCCCCGCCGAACAAGGGGATCAAGGGCGATCCGGCCTATTTCGCCGCCAACGTGCAGCTGCACGACTGGTTCCGCGCGCCCAGCCAGGCGCCGGCACCGGCCGTCTTCGACACGGCGGTCCTGCAACCGGGTCGCAGCGATGCCACTTGTGCGGCGGAATTCTTTCACAGCGAGGCGGCATGGGGCCAGATTCTCGAAAGCTATGAGCGCAGCTGTCCGCATGCATCGCTGCTGGACTATTTCTGGTCAGTGCGCAATACCCACGAACCACTGATGAAGCTGGTCCGTATTGCCCGTGCGATTCCCGCTTCGCGCCTGGTGCATGCGGTCAGCACCGGGTATGCAGGTTTTCTTGGTGCCATGTTGCAACGCCTCACCGCTTGCCCGATGGTCCTGACCGAGCACGGCATGTACACCAAGGAGCGCCAGATCGAATTGCAATCGCTGTTCCTAGGCAATCGCACCGGCAAGCAACAGGTCGCTTCCGCCAGCGGCATGGAACATCACGAACTGCTGTGGATCCGCATGTTCGAGGGACTGGGCAGGCTCGCCTACAGTGCCGCCGATCCGATCATTTCGCTGTATCCGCAAAACCAGACGCGCCAGATCGGCGGCGGCGCGTTACCGGAACGTACCCGCGTCATTCCGAACGGCGTCGACGTGGCCCGCTATGCCCCCTTGCGTCTCCAGCGTCCGGAGCGCGCGCCGCATGTGCTGGGTCTGTTGGGCCGGGTGGTGCCGATCAAGGACATCAAGACCTTCATCCGGACCATCCAGGTGCTGCGCGCCGATCTCGCCGATGTACAGGGCTGGATCATCGGCCCGCAGGACGAGGACGCCGCCTACGTCGACGAGTGCATGGAGCTGGTGCGGATGCTGCAGCTCGAAGACCATGTCAAGTTCCTCGGCTTCCAGCGGATCGACGCCATCATGCCGCAGCTCGGACTGGTGGTCCTGACCTCGATCAGCGAAGCCTTCCCGCTGGTGATCGGGGAAAGTTATGCGAGCGGTGTTCCGGTCCTGACCACGGACGTCGGCGCCTGCCGCTCGCTGGTCGAGGGCACCGACGACGAGGATCGCGCCCTCGGCTGCGGCGGCGCCGTGGTGCCGATCGTCGATCCGGAAGCCATGGCGGCCGCCGCCCTGGCATTGCTGACCGACCCGGACCGGTGGCTGGCGGCGCAGCAGGCCGGCATCGCCAGGGTCGAGCGCTACTACCGGCAAGATAATGTCGTGAACGCGTACCGGCAGATCTACGCTGCCGCGAAGGCGGCCTGATGGCAGGCATCGGCATTCAATTGCAGCGCATGCTGCGCAAGAACACGCTCGCCGGCGCCGCCCAGGCGTATACCGTGGCCGGCCTGGTCGGTAGCGGGCCCTGGCTGATGTCGATCGTGGCGATCCTGGCCATCAGCGTCATTGCCGCCCTCGACGGGCGTGATGGGGCCGCCGTCGAACAGTTCCAGGTGTCCGTCAGCTACCTGATGGCGGGATCGCTGATCCTGACCAGTCCGCTGCAACTGCTGTTCACCAGGTATGCCGCCGACCGCATGTTCGAGCGGCGCGATGGCGTCATCCTGCCCAACCTGATGGGGGCGCTGTGCCTGACCCTGAGCATCAGCACGCTCGGTGGCGGCATCGTCCTGCTGCTCTGGTTCGATGAACCCTGGCCCTACCAGTTGTGCATGCTGGCCAACTTCGTTGTCCTGTCCTGCATCTGGATCGTGCAGATCTTCGCATCGGCCATCAGGGCATTCCGTCCGCTGCTCGCGGCCTTCGCGCTTGGCTACCTGATCACCGCGTGGGCTGCGCTGGCATTCCAATCGTTCGGACTGGTCGGCCTGCTGGCGGGCTTTTTCGTGGGGCAGGCGGTGCTGCTGTTTGCATTGCTCGCAATGGTCGTCCGCGAATTCCCGGCAAGCGCGCTGATGGCCTTCGCTTTCCTGCGCCGCGATCAGGTATTTCCCCGCCTCGCCCTGATCGGCCTGCTCTACAACGCCGCCGTATGGTGCGATAAATTCGTGTTCTGGCGCGACCCGCTCACCGGTACCGCGATCGTCGGTCCCTTGCGCGCATCGGTCGTGTATGACTTGCCGATTTTTCTGGCCTACCTTTCCCTCGTCCCGGGGATGGCGGTGCTGGTGGTGCGTCTGGAAGTCGAGCTGGCGCAAAAATGCGAGGCCTTCTATCGCACGATCACTTCCGGCGGCAACCACCAGGCCGTCAAGCTCGCACATGGGCAGCTCGTTGCCGCGGTGCGGCACGGCTTGAGCGATATCGTCAAGATCCAGATTGTGACGACGGCGATCGTGATGCTCTTCGCCGGAGAAATCCTGTCGCTGTTCGGCATTTCGCCCCTGTACCAGCCCTTGTTCGCCATCGACCTGGTCGCCGTTGCGCTACAGCTCGCATTTCTGGCCATGCTGAGCATCCTGTTCTATCTCGACCGCCAGGCGATCGCCCTGAAACTGTGCGCGATGCTGCTGGTCTCGAATGCCGCTTTCTCCTGGCTCAGCGTGCAGCTCGGTCCGCAGTTCTTCGGTTACGGCTTCGCGCTCGCGGTATTGCTCACGTGCGCAAGCGCGGCGCTGTACCTGTCGCACACGCTCGATCACCTCATTTTTGAAACATTCATGCTGCAACCCTCCGCACGCGCTTCCAGCCAGGCTGCACCTTGTCCTCCCGCTTCATCTACCTAAAAAAGGAAAACTTCATGCAAACCCGCCCTAACAAATTCCTTGCGCTCGGCAAGCACCTCGGCGCCGGCCTGCTCATCGCCACGGCCAGCACATTCGCGCAGGCCGAATTCCATGGCCACGACCACAAAGTCAAAAGACTGAAGGTCGCCGAACTGCAAAAACTGAGCAGGGCACAAAAGGCCGTCCCGATGGCAATGACCGCGGCGCTGCCTGTGCTGCCTACCGGAGAAGCGCCGCGCTCGATCGGAATGAAATTCCTGGTCGTCTCGGCGGACGGTACCGAACCGGTGTTTGGCGCCATCAAGGCCGTGCTCAACCAGATCGGCGTTCCCTATGATGTCGTGATCGCCAAGGACGGCGGCTTCAATGCGCAAACGCTTTCGGATGGCAACGGCGCCGGCAATTACCAGGGCATCGTCCTCACGACCGGCAATCTCGGCTACCTTGCGCCTTCGGGCAATTACGAAAGCGCGTTCACGCCGGCGCAGTGGCAAGCACTGTGGAACTACGAAGCAGCCTACAAGGTACGCCAGGCCACGCTGTACACCTTCCCGGGCGGTTTCCCGGAAGGCTATGGTTTGACGCTGCACGCGGGCGCCGACACGACGGCGACCCCGATCAAGGCAAGCCTGACGACGGCAGGCAAGGGTGTCTTCCATTACCTCAACGCGGCCAACCCCCTGAAAATCGCCAATGCCTGGACCTATCTCGGCAAGCCGGTGGGGACGACCAATCCGGTACCGCTGCTGACGACGCCTGAAGGCTACGCGATCGCCTCGGTCTACTCGTATGACGATGGCCGCATGAACCTGGCCGTTACCGCCGACGGCAACGAGAATGCCAGTCACACCCTGGCGCTGGGCTACGGCATCGTCAACTGGCTGGCCAAGGGAACCTTCCTCGGCGAGCGCAAGGCCTACATGACGGTCCAGCCGGATGACCTGCTGCTTGCAAACGAAATGTGGGATCCGGTCCGCAAGAGCGCCGAGGGTGCGGAATTTCGGATCTCCGGCCTCGATCTCGCCCGCTACGCGCTGTGGCAACGCAATTTCCGCGCACGCCACCCGCTGGCCGCCGGCATGACCCTGGAAATTCCATTCAATGGCGTCGGCGCGTCGGGGATGTATGCGAAAGACACCCTGACCCCGGCCGTGCGCCTGCTGCAATCGGAATTCAACTGGATCAGCCATACCTATACCCATGCCTACCTCGACACCATCAGTGTCGCCGACGCCAGGCTTGAGCTGAGCAAGAACAACCAGATGGCCAAATCCCTCGGACTGAAGAATTACACGACCAGTGCGATGGTGCAGCCGAACATCAGCGGCCTGAACAACCCGTCCTTCCTGCAGGCGGCCGCAGAACAGAAAATCCGCTACATCCTGTCCGATACCTCGCAGCCGGGCTGGAATAATCCAAGCCCGAATGCCGGTTATTACAGTTCGTACCAGCCGAGCGTCATGATCATTCCGCGTCGTCCGACCAATTTGTACTTCAACGTCTCGACCCCGGACGAATGGGTTTCGGAATACAACCATTTCTATGCGCCGGGCGGTCTGTTCCCTGCCTGGGACCGCCCATTGACCTACGCGGAAATCCTCGACAAGGAATCGGACTTGATGGTCAGCTACCTGGCCAAGTTCGACCTCGATCCGCTGATGTTCCACCAGCCAAACATGCGCGCGTATGACGGCGTCAATTCGCTGCTCGGCGACTTGTTGAACGCAACGCTGACGAAGTACGAAGCGATCTATAAATTGCCGATCGTGAATGGCACCCAGGAAGCAATCGGCAAGCTGATGGCTGAGCGCATGGTGTACAACGCATCCGGTGTCAAAGGCACGCTGGTGCTGGGCAGCCCGAACCGGATCGTGCTCAAGTCGCCAAAAGAAGTCACTGTGCCGATCACCGGCATCGCCAGCGGTACCGGAATCGTGAACTATGGTGGCCAGCAGATTTCGAAAATCAAGGTCCAGGCTGGTTCGACGGTCACGCTTCCGGCCCCGGTCTGGTAAGGAGCACTGAACCATAGGAAACGATGAGCCGCGCTGGCGGCTCATCGGTCCGGGCCAGGTGGGACATTCCTGAACCTAATAATGTAACATTGACGCATTTACAAATATACGTTTTCCTTATCGCTGACATCACGAACTGAAAGTATATTTATAGGTCCAAGGCAACTATACTGCACCGCAACATCACAGTATTTACTTGGAGCGACACATGAACGCAGCAACGATCACCCAGGCGCAAGACAAAGGCCACGCCTTCACCGACCTGTTCGCATCGATCCGCATTTTCTCGGAGCAACTCTTCGCCGCCCAGGGCGGCTGGCTGGTCTCGCGCCAGGCACGCGCCAGCCGGGCGTCGAAGGCTGTCGTCGAACGCGTCACCACACGTGCTGACCGCGCCGAACTGTTCGCACTGGCCGCCAGCGCCGAGAAGCATTCGCCGAACCTGGCCGCGGAATTGCGCTGGCTGGCAAACCGCTAAGGAGCACCTGCAGGACCTCGCTTTCCAGCGTTCGCCGCGTTTGCGGCAGCCGGAACGCAAACTTCCCTCCCCTACCCGGGTCGACGGCGCCCGCCGCGCCCGGGTCGCATCATCTTCCCCCTACCTCCTCGCTACACCGGGTCAGCACCAGCAGCTTGCCGATCTCGGGCAGGCACGATCCGCAATTGCCGCCCGCCTTGAGGCAGGCCGTCACCTGCGCCGTCGTGGTGAGATCGTGTTCGCGGATCGCCGTGCACATCGTATTGCGCCCGACGCCAAAACAGGAGCAGACTGTCGGTCCCGGGTCCGGACCCAGTTGCGGCGCGCGTCCAGCCAACAGCGTGGCGCGGTCGCCGGGCGCCAGCGTCTCCTGTGTGAACAAGCCGGCCAGCCACTGGCGCGGCGGCAGCGGGGCCGCGCGGCGCGCCACGAACACACAGGCCTGCAGCCTCCCCTCCAGCAAGTGGGCGGCGCGGTACACGCCGGCGCCGGCATCGTCGTATTCGATCCAGTCGACACCCTCCTCCACGCCCAGCATGCCACGGGCCCAGTCGGCATGCGCGGATCCCCGTCCAGCCAGTTCATAACGCACGAAGCCGTCGCCCTGCACGCGCGTCCAGTTCGCGACCTTGTGGACCGCCAGCGCCGTGCGGCTCAGCACAAACGCCTGCCACTCGACGACAAAGGGTTCGACGCGCACCGGCGTGTGCTTGAACTCCGGCTCGCCCGACACCGGATCGACCGCCGGATTGACCAGGGCGCCGACACGCGCGTCCGACGCCGTCTGCCCACTCCAGTGGATCGGCACGAACACGCTGCCGCGCGCGATGCCGCCGCTGTGCGCGACGCGCGCCACCATCGCGCCCCAGCGGCTGGTGACGCGCGCCAGTTCCCCTTCGCGCACGCCGCACAACAAGGCGTCGTTCGGATGCAGGTCGATGAAGGGTTCCGGCGTGTGGCTTGACAGGCGCGCCGACTTGCCGGTGCGCGTCATTGTGTGCCATTGGTCGCGCATGCGGCCGGTGTTCAGCGCCAGCGGATACGCGTCGTCGACCGCGTGCACGGGCAAGCGCGGGGGCGTGGCGACGAAGCGTGCTTTCCCGCTCGCGTGGGCGAAGCGGCCATCGGCAAACAGGCGCCCCGTTTCCGTCATCGCGCCATCGGCAGCGCGCAGCACCGGCCACTGGATCGGTTCGAGCGCGTCGTAGGCCTGCCGGCTCATCCCGGTCATCCCCGAGATGTCGAACATGCGCCGTCCCGCGCCCTCTTCTCCGTTACGCCAGCCTGACAGGCGGGCGTGCTCGTCGAAAATCGCATGCGCGCCGGCGTAATCGAATCCTTCAAAGCCCATGCGCCGCGCGACCTGGGACAAAGCCCACCAGTCGGCGCGCGCTTCGCCCGGCGCCGGCAGGAAGGCGCGCTGACGCGAGATGCAACGCTCGGAGTTGGTCACCGTGCCATCCTTCTCGCCCCAGCCCAGCGCCGGCAGCAGCACGTCGGCCCAGGCGGTGGTGTCGGTCGCGCCCACGATATCGCTGACCACCACCAGCTCGCACTTGTCCAAAGCGCGGCGTACCTGGTCGGCATCGGGCAGGCTGACCAGCGGATTGGTGGCGATGATCCACACCGCTTTCACACTGCCCTCCTCCACCGCGCGGAACAAGTCGACCGCCTTCAGACCCGGCTTCGATGCGATACACGGCGCATCCCAGAAGCTGCGCACTGCCTCGCGCTGGAGCGGATTGTCGAGGTCCATGTGCGCGGCCAGCATGTTGGCCAGACCGCCCACCTCGCGCCCGCCCATCGCGTTCGGCTGGCCGGTCAGCGAGAACGGCCCCGCTCCAGGCCGGCCGATGCGGCCGGTCAGCAGGTGGCAGTTGATGATGGCGTTGACCTTGTCGGTGCCGCTGGACGACTGGTTCACGCCCTGCGAAAAGGCCGTCACGACCTTCGTCGTGGCGGCGAACCCTGCATAGAAAGCCAGCAGCTTCGCAAGGTCGACGCGGCAAATGCGGGCGACTTGCGCCGGGTCGCTGCAATCGACATCGGCGACGGCCAGCGCCGCCTCCAGCCCTTCGGTATGCGCCGCAATGAAGGCGGCGTCGATTGCGCCATGCTTTGCCAGATAGCTGAGCAAGCCGTTGAACAGCCAGACGTCGGTACCGGGCTTGATCGGCAAGTGGATATCGGCCAGCTCGCAGGTCGCCGTGCGGCGCGGGTCGATCGCGACGATCCGCAAGGACGGCCGCGCCTCCTTCGCGCGCAGGATGCGCTGGAACAGGGTTGGATGGCACCAGGCCGTGTTCGAGCCGACCAGCACGATCATCTCGGCCAATTCAAAATCTTCATAGCAGCCCGGCACCAGGTCTTCGCCGAAGGCGCGCTTGTGGCCGGCCACGCTGGACGACATGCACAGGCGCGAATTGGTGTCGATGTTGGCGCTGCCAATAAAACCTTTCATGAACTTGTTGGCGACGTAGTAATCTTCGGTGAGCAGCTGGCCGGAGACGTACAGCGCCACCGCATCCGGGCCGTACTCGGCAATGATGGCCGCGAAGCCGCCTGCCACGCGCCCGAGCGCGTCGTCCCAGCTTGCGCGGCGCATGGTGCCCTCTTCGCGCAAGGCTGGATATAACAGGCGCCCATCGAGGTCCAGCGTTTCGCCAAGTGCCGCGCCTTTGACACACAGGCGCCCTTGGTTAGCGGTGTGGGCGGCATCGCCCGCGATGATCGGGATGGTGCCGGGCCGCACGGTGGCGGTCACGCCGCAGCCGACGCCGCAATATGGACAGGTGGTGCGCACGGTCTGCACGGGAAGAGACATGTCCATGGTGCTTCCTTATCTACTCAGGTGGCAGGCGCGCACAGCGCCTGGCCGAACAACAGGCGGTCGCGGAAGCTTGAAACGTCGGCCCCGCGCTGGATCAGGTCGAAGTACCACGGGCCGTCCACGA
Source organism: Massilia sp. CMS3.1 (assembly GCF_051262535.1). NCBI lineage: Bacteria > Pseudomonadati > Pseudomonadota > Betaproteobacteria > Burkholderiales > Oxalobacteraceae > Massilia > Massilia sp. CMS3.1. Next base: position 213,933 of record NZ_JBIMES010000004.1, read on the forward strand.
CATCGCCCACCAGCACGGCACCGGTGACGCGTGACCCCTCGAGTACGAGCCGTTTGTAGACGCCGGAATGACGGTCGCGCAGCACCAGCTCTTCGCTGTCAATGCTGCCGGCGATGTCCCCGGCCGAGTAGAGGTCGATGCCCGTTACCTTCAGCTTGGTCGCGGTGGCGGCCTGTACATAGCGGCGGTGCCCGGCGCCGGCCAGGTGAGCGGCGCAGACCCGGGCCTGCTCCCATACGGGCGCGACGAGCCCGAAGGTAGCGCGCCGGTGCTGGACGCATTCGCCGACCGCATAGATGCGCGGATCATAGGTTTGCAGCGTGTCGTCGACGACGATCGCACGCTCGCAGTGCAGGCCGGCGTCACGCCCAAGCGCGACGTTCGGACGCACACCGGCGGCCATCACGACCAGGTCGGCTTTGAGTTCGCTGCCGTCGGCGAAGCGCACCGCTTCCACCTTGGCCGTGCCCGCAATCTCGCTGGTTTGTGCGTCGAGCATGATGGCGAGACCCGCGCGCTCGAGTGAGTCTTTCAGCAGGCGCCCCGCCTCGCCGTCGAGCTGCTGGTTCATCAGGCTCGACGCCACGTGCACGACGGTAACGATCATCCCGCGCCTTTTCAAGGCGTGCGCAGCTTCCAGCCCGAGCAGGCCACCGCCGATGACGACCGCCCGTCCGCCCTGGCGCGCTGCGGCGAGCATGGTATCGACGTCAACCAGGTCGCGAAAGCCGACCACACCGGGGAGCGTATTGCCCGGAATGGGCAGCACGAAGGGCGTCGAGCCGGTCGCCAGCAGCAGGCGGTCGTAGGGCGCCTCCAGGCCGGAGCGGGCGATCACGACGCGCCGCTGGCGGTCGATGCGCAGTACCGGGTCGCCCGCATGCAGGGTGATGCCGTGTTCGGCATACCAGGCGCGGGGATGGAGCATGATCTCGTCGACGTTCTTGTCGCCGGCCAGCAGCGGAGAGAGCAGCACGCGGTTGTAATTCCCGTGCGGCTCGGCGCCGAAGACGGTGATGTCGTACAGCTCCGGATCGAGTTTGAACAGTTCGTCGACCGTGCGCATGCCGGCCATGCCGTTGCCGACCACGACCAGGCGCGGCTTCATGAGGCAACCCACACTGTGCCGTTCTCAACCCGCACCGGAAAGCTGCTCACCGAATGCGCCGGCACCTCCAGGCATTCGCCGGTCTGCAGATCAAAATGGTGCTTGTAGATCGGCGAGGCGACCACGATCCGTTCGCCCAGGCTGCCCACCAGCCCGCGCGAGAGCACAGCCGCGTTGGAATTCGGGTCATAGTTATCGATCGCGAACAAGCGCTCGGCGCCGACACGGAACACGGCCACCTGGCGCCCGTTCAGCAAGGCGCAGACGCCGGTATCCGGGACGATGTCGTCGAATGCGCAGACCGCGTTCCAGGTATTGAGTTGGATGTCTCGGTGCATGGTGTGCTCCTTCAGTTGCTGAGTGCGATCGGAATCGTGCGGCGCCGTTCTTCGATCGTTGCGGGACGAACCTGGCCGCGTTCCGGCATGAAGACGACGTTCTCGTCTTGTGCCGGACTGTTCACGAAATGGCGGAAGCGCTTGCGTACCTCGGGGTCTTCGACCGCGTTCTTCCACTCGCAGGCATAGGTGTCGACCACGGCCTGCATGTCGGCTTCCAGCTCGGCGCCGATCCCGAGCTTGTCGTCGACCACGACCTGCTTGAGGTAATCGAGCCCGCCTTCGAGATGCTCGCGCCAGGTGCTGGTGCGCTGCAGGCGGTCGGCGGTACGCACATAAAACATCAGGAAGCGGTCGACCAGTTGCACGACCGTCGCCTCGTCCAGGTTCGAGGCGATCAGCTCGGCGTGGCGCGGCTTCATGCCGCCGTTGCCGCACACGTACAGGTTCCAGCCCTTGTCGGTCGCGATCAAACCGACGTCCTTGCCCTGCGCCTCGGCGCATTCGCGGGTGCAGCCGGAGACGCCGAATTTCACCTTGTGCGGCGTACGCAGGCCCTTGTAGCGGTGTTCCAGTGCGATCGCAAAACCGGCGCTGTCGCCCACGCCGTAGCGGCACCAGGTCGAGCCGACGCAGGACTTCACGGTGCGCAGCGACTTGCCGTAGGCGTGGCCCGATTCGAAGCCGGCGGCGATCAGATCTTCCCAGATCGGGGGCAACTGGTCGACTCTGGCGCCGAACAGGTCGACCCGCTGGCCGCCGGTGATTTTCGTGTAGAGCCCATATTTTTTGGCGATCATGCCAACCGCGATCAGGCCGTCTGCCGTGACTTCGCCGCCCGGCATGCGCGGCACCACGGAATAGGTGCCGTCCTTCTGGATATTGCCGAGGAAGTAGTCGTTCGAATCCTGCAGGCTCGCGTGCTCGGGTTTGAGAACAAAATCGTTCCAGGTCGAGGCCAGGATGTTCGCGGCGACCGGTTTGCAGATATCGCAGCCCAGGCCCGTGCCGTGGCGCGCCAGCAGCTCGCCGAAGCTGCGGATGCGCCCTACCCGCACCAGGTGGTGCAGTTCCTGGCGCGAGTGCGCGAAGTGTTCGCACAGCGCGCGGCTGACCGTCACGCCCTGCTTCGCCAATTCGGCGTTCAGCACTTGCGTCACCAGCGGCACGCAGCCGCCGCAGGCGGTACCGGCCGTCGTGCATTTTTTCAGGGCGCCGATGCTGGTGGCGCCATCCCTCACCGCTGCGCACAAGCTCCCTTTCGACACATCGTTGCACGAGCAGATCTGGGCCGCGTCCGGCAGCGCGCCGACGCCGAGGCCGTGCTGCGGCGCGCCCTTGATTTGGGGCAGGATCAGGCTTTCCGGCGCTTCGGGCAGTGGAATGCCGTTCAGGGCCATCTGTAAGAGCGTGCCGTATTCGGCGGCGTCGCCGACCAGCACGGCGCCCAGCAGGCGCTTGCCGCAAGCGCTGACGACCAGTTTTTTATAGGTCTGGCGCCGCTCGTCCAGGTACTGCACGCTGCGGCTGCCGCTGGTGGCGCCATGGGCGTCGCCGATGCTGGCGACATCCACACCCATCAGTTTCAGCTTGGTGCTCATGTCGGCGCCGAGGAAACCACCCGGTGCGCCGAGCACGTGGCGCGCGGCGGTGCGCGCCATGTCGTAACCCGGTGCGACCAGGCCAAACAGCTGGCCGCGCCAGGCGGCGCATTCGCCGACCGCGTAGATGTGCGGGTCGGACGTCAGGCAGTCGTCGTCGATGGCGATGCCGCCGCGCGGCCCCAAGGCCAGCTCGCAAGCACGGGCCAGTTCATCGCGCGGGCGAATGCCGGCAGAGAAGACGATCATGTCGGTTTCTACAAAGCTACCGTCGGCGAATTCCATGCGGTGCGTGCTGTCCTCGCCGTCGACGATGGCCAGCGTGTTCTTGCCGGTATGGACCTGCACACCGAGTTCTTCGATGCGGGTGCGCAGCACGCGCGCACCCGGGTCGTCGACCTGCACCGCCATCAGGCGTGGCGCGAATTCGACGACGTGGGCTTGCAAGCCGAGATCGCACAGTGCCTTGGCGCATTCCAGGCCCAGCAGGCCGCCGCCGATCACCACGCCCGTGCGCGAACGGGCGCCGCATTCGCGCATCGCTTCCAGGTCTTCGATGGTGCGGTATACAAAACAGTCGGCGCGCTCGCGGCCCGGTACCGGCGGCACGAAGGGCGAGGAGCCGGTGGCCAGCACCAGCTTGTCGTAGGAGAGTACTTCGCCGCTCGACAAGCTTACCCTCCGTTCGGCGCGGTCGATGGCGACCACTTTCGCGTTCAGCTTCAGGTCGAGGTTGGTGCGTTCAAAAAAACCCGGTGCGACCAGTGACAGATCCTCTGCCGTCTTCCCTGCGAAGAATTCGGACAGGTGCACGCGGTCGTAGGCCGGACGCGGTTCTTCGCCGAGCACGGTGATGTGCAGGTGCGGCGCGGCGCCAGCCAGGGTTTCGACAAACTTGTGGCCGACCATGCCGTGGCCGATGACGATGATGTTCATGGCTGGCTCCTTATGCACGCGCCGCTGCGGCAACCGTGGCAGTACTGCTGAAACGGGCGCCGAGGGCGCACAGGCTGGCCACGACAACCAGGCCGCCGAGGATCATCAGGGTCTCGCGCACGTCGCCGGTGCCCTTCATGAGGAAACCGGCCAGTACCGCGCCGACATTGCCGCCGGCGCCGACGATGCCCGCCACGCCACCCAAGGCGGTGGGTGCCACGAAAGGCACCAGCGCATAGGTGGCGCCACAAGCCATGTGGGTGAACAGGCCGAAGCACAGCATGGCAATCAGCGCGAAAGCGACACCGTCGGCATTCGCGAACCACAGCAGGCCCAGGCCCTCGCCCACCATCAGCACGAACAGGACCGTGACGCGGCTGTTCAGGTCACCGCCCACTCTCCCAGCGCTGCGGTCCGACAGCCAGCCGCCGAGTGCCCGGGCAAACAGCGCCAGCAGGCCGAAGCTGCCCGCCGCCATGCCGGCCGCGCCCAGCGACAGGCCGTAATGGTCGACGTAATAGATGGCGGCGATGTTGTGGATGAAGATCTCGATGCCGAAGCAGGCGCCGTAGGTGACGAACAGGAGCCAGGCGCGGTGGTTGCGGCAGGCGGCCTTGAAACTCGCCCAGCCGCCCTTGCCGCCGCCCTCGAAAGGGACGCCGGCCGCGCGCAGCTCGCTGAAGTTACCCGCCGGGCAGTCCTGGGTATAGCGCCAGTAGACGACGGCCATGATCAGCATCGCCACGCCCGGCACCATCAGCGCGATGCGCCAGCCCATGGTTTCGCTGACGCCCGCCATCAGCAGGGCCGCGAGCAGCAGCGGCATCGCTGCCTGTGCCGCCCCGCCCCCGGCATTGCCCCAGCCGGCGGCGGCCGCATTGGCGGTGCCAACGACTTTCGGCGCGAACATCACCGAGGTGTGGTACTGGGTGATGACGAAGCTGGCGCCGACCGCGCCGATGCCAAGCCGGAACAGGAGAAAACTTTCGTAGCTCTGCGCGAAAGCGACGCCGAGCACCGGAATTGCGCCGAAGGCAAGCAAGGCGGTGTAGGTCTTGCGCGGGCCGTAGCGGTCGCACAGCGGGCCGACGATCAGGCGCACCAGGATCGTGATCGCCACCGCGGCGATGTTGATGTTGGCGATCTGCGCCACCGACAGGCCGAACTCGCCTTTGATGACGGGCATCAGCGGCGCACAGGCAAACCAGGCGAAGAAGCAGATGAAGAAGGCGACCCAGGTCAGGTGGAAGGCCCGCATCTGCGGCGTGTGGAAATCGGTCAATGTGATGCTGTTCGCTTTGCTGGCCATGCTATCCCTCGTTCTCTTGAAAACAAAAAGGCGTCCGCGTCCCGTGGTGCTTACCAGGGAGGCGGACGCCGTTGTCCGAAAAGCGGGTCCAGCATTGGACCCACGTTTTTATAACTGAAGGGATCGCCGTTGATCCTGCAAGGAGTAATTGCAAGAGCCGTGCCAGGCGCTGTGCGGGGCGGGTGTTGCGGGCAGCTCGGGGAAGGCGCTACATTGCAGTGCACAATGCGCGTAAATGAGGCGACACTGCGCACCATCGCCGCACGGTACTCCATCGCGCTACATGAGCTTGACCCGCAACGACGCCGCATACCCGGCCGGATCGCTCCCATCCCACACCCTGCCATCCATCAGCCGGCTACTGCGCATTCCGCTGTCCGGCACATCCACGCCCGCCAGCTGCGCCGCCTCGCGGTACAGCGCCACATGATTCACCGAACGCGCCACGCCCAGGTAATCCGGGTCCTCGCGCAGCAAGCCCCAGCGCCGCTGCTGGGTCAGGAACCACATCCCATCCGACAGCCAGGGGAAAGTCGCCGCGCCTTCGCCGAAGAAGCGCAAGCCCGGGAAGTCCGCCCGGCGTGGCACCAGGCAGGCGCGCAGCAGGTCGATGTCGGCATGCACCCAGGCGGGACTGGCCAGCACCTCGGCCGCCGCCTCGCGGTTGGTCGACGAGGCGTCCAGCCAGCGTGCCGTGTCGAGCAGGGCAGCGACCAGCGCGCGGCAGGTGTTGGGGTGGCGTGCGACGAAGTCGGCCCGTGCGCCGAGCGCCTTGCCCGGATGATCGGGCCAGACTTCGCTGCTGGACGCGACCAGCACGCCGCTCGCTTCGATCAGCGCGCGCCTGCTCCACGGCTCACCCGCGCAAAAGCCATCCATGTGGCCGGCTTCCAGGTTGGGCGCCATCCGGCTTGGGGGCACGGTGACGAGCTGCGTCTGCGTGAGCGGATCGATGCCGGCCGCGGCCAGCCAGTAGCACAGCCACATCGCGTGGTTCCCGGTCGGGAAGGTGTGGGCGAAAGTATAGCGGCGCGGCTGCTCGCGCATCAGTGCCGCAAGTCCGGCGCCGTCCTTTACGCCGGCCGCCGCGATGGCGCGCGAGAGCACGATCGACTGGCCGTTCTGGTTCAGGTTCATCAGGACGGCCATGTCGTGCGGCGCGCTGCCGATCCCCATCTGCAAGCCGTACAGCAGCCCGTACAGGGCCTGGGCAGCATCGAGTTCGCCGTTCGTCAGGCGGTCGCGCATGCCCGACCACGAGTGCTGCTTTTCCAGCACCAGCTTGACCCCGTATTTTTCGTCGAAACCGAGGATCGCTGCCATCACCAGCGGCGCGCAGTCGGCCAGCGGCATGAAGCCGATGCGCAGCACTTCTTTCTCGGGACGGTCCGAGCCGGCGATATGAACACCTGCTGCTGCCAAGCCTGTCATGCGGTTCCTTTCGCCGGGCTTAACCCAGCAAGTCCTCGACGTCCAGGATGCGTTGCGCGATCTCGGCCAGTCTCATGTTCTTGTTCATCGCCAGGCTGCGCAGGCGGCCATAGGCTTCGTCCTCGAGCAGCGAATGGCGCGCCATCAGCACGCCTTTCGCACGGTCGATCACTTTGCGCTCGGCCAGCTTCTGGCGCGTGTCGGCCAGTTCGCCAAGCAGCTTCTGCTCGCGCCTGAAACGTGCCAGCGCCACGTCGAGCACCGGGCGCACGCGCTCGGCGCGCAGCCCGGCCACGATATACGCCGAGACACCTGCCGCCACCGCCGCTTCCATCGTCGCCGCGCTGTCGTCCTCGGTAAACAGCACGATCGGACGGCGCGCCTCGCGCGTGGCGATCACGATGTGTTCGAGCACGTCGCGCGCGTCGGATTCGCTGTCGACGATGATCAGGTCCGGCTGCAACTGGGCGATCCGCTCGGGCAGGAAGATATCGGGCGGTAATGACGCGACGATGTCGTAGCCCGATTCCAGCAGGCCGACGCGCAAGGCCGCGCTGCGGCAGGCCTGTGCGGCCAGGGCGGCGTCGCAGGCCTGCGCATCGCCGCCCGTCACGACGACAATGCGCAGGCTGCGTGAGGGATCGGCTCTTTTCATGCGATAAGCGACGCAAGAAACGGGCCATGCGCCGATCAGGCGCCATGCCGACCGGCCCGATATTTCGCTGTCAATACCCCAGCAGCATGGTGGCTGCGCTAGAATGCATTCGCATTTTTCTGGCCAGAAAGCACGTCCCTTTCACTCACCACCCATCCACGATGCGACTTCCTGCACTGACTTTCCTTGCCGCGCTGAGCGCGCTTCCCGCGGCCGCCGCACCCACGCCCATCAGCCTCGACCAGGCCATGGCCCATCCGGACTGGATCGGCAATCCAGCCGAAGCCGCGTGGTGGAGCTGGAACGGCAAGGACGTGTATTTCAAGCAGAAGCGCACCGGCTCGCAGCTGCGCGACACCTTCCTCGCCCACCAGAGCGGCCCGCAAAAAGTCGCCGACAGTGAGCTGGCAAAGCTCGATAGTCCGACCGTCGTCTATGACCGTGCACACACGCGCACCATTATGGTGCGTAATGGGGACCTGTTCGAGCGCGACCTGAAGAGCGGGCTGCTCACCCAGATCACCCGTGGCGTGAAAGCCGAGGATCCGCAGTTCTCCAGCGACGAGCGCGCGGTGCAGTTCCGCGTCGGCCACGACTGGTTCAGCTGGGAGCGCGCCAGCCGCCTGCAGGCGCCGCTGGCCCTGCCGCGCGCGGCCAAGGACCCGGCAGCGCAAGATCCGGACGCACTGCGCGAGATGCAGCTGCGCCTGATGACGACCTTGAAGCGCGCGAAGGACGAGCGCGACGCCGGCCGCGCCCGCGCCGAGGAAGAACGTCGCTTCGATCCCACCCGCGCACCGAGCCCGGTCTACCTGGGCGACAAGGTCACGATCGAAGGCAGCGCGCTGTCCCCGGATGGCCGCTGGCTGGTCGTCGTCACCGCCGTCAAGGGTGTCGACAAGGGCCGCGTCGGCAAGATGCCGCGCTACGTGACCGAGTCCGGCTACGAAGAGATGGATGACGAGCGCACCCGCGTCGGACGTTCCAACCCGGCGCCGCATGCGCTGAAACTGATCGAGCTGGCCACGAATAAAGTACAGGACCTCGCCTTCGACACCCTGCCCGGCATCGCGACCGACCCGCTGGCCAAACTGCGTGCCGAGGCCAAGCTCGACCCCTTGAAAGGAAACCGTCCGCTGCGCATCGCCGACCGCGCCGACGCCGTGCGCTGGAGCCTCGATGGCAAGCTGGCCGCCGTCATGCTGCGCGCCATCGACAACAAGGACCGCTGGATCGCCACCATCGACCTTGGCAGCGCGAAGCTGAAACCGCAGCACCGCTTGAGCGACGAAGCCTGGGTCAACTTCGACAACAGCGACTTCGGCTGGCTGCCGGACAACCGCACGCTGTGGTACATGTCGGAAGAAAGCGGCTACGCGCACCTGTACACGCAAGCCGTCGATGGCCGCCCACGCGCGCTGACGAACGGCAAATGGGAAGCCGGCGACGTGCAGTGGAGCTTCGACGGCGGCACCGCCTACATGCTCTGCAACCGCAAGAATCCGGGCACCTATGAAGTGTGCGCCGTGAACGCGAAGGACGGCGGCACGCGCGAAGTGACGAGCCTCGAAGGCGTCGAGCGCTTCTCCCTGTCGCCGGACAGCCGCAAGCTGCTGGTGCACTATTCGTCGAGCTACATGCCGGCCCAACTCGCCACGCTGCCGGTCAGCGGCGGTACACCGGTCAAGTTGACCGATACCCGCACGGCCGAGTACAAGGCGCGCGAATGGATCCAGCCCGAATACGTGGCCGTGCCGTCGAGCGACGGCGGCGACCCGGTCTGGTCGAAACTCTACCGTCCGGCGAAGATGGAACCGGGTAAGAAATATCCGGTCGTGATGTTCGTGCACGGCGCCGGCTACCTGCAGAACACCCATCAACGCTTCCCGGTCTACTTCCGCGAGCAGATGTTCCACAACCTGCTGGTCGAAAAGGGCTACGTCGTGCTCGACATGGATTACCGCGCCTCGCAGGGTTATGGCCGCAACTGGCGCACCGCGATCTACCGCCAGATGGGCCACCCGGAACTGGTCGACTACCAGGACGGCGTGAAGTACATGGTGGCGAACCACCAGGGCGACGCCGCCAACGTCGGCATCTACGGCGGCAGCTATGGCGGCTTCATGACCTTCATGGCCCTGATGCGCGCCCCGGAGATGTTCAAGTCGGGCGCGGCGCTGCGTCCGGTAACCGACTGGACCACCTACAACCACGAGTACACGGCGAATATCCTGAACACGCCCGACCTCGATCCGCAGGCCTATAAAATCTCGTCGCCGATCGAATACGCCGACAAGCTGCAAGGCAATCTCCTGATCGCGCACGGCATGGTCGACGACAACGTGTTCTACCAGGACTCGGTGCGCATGGCCCAGCGCCTGATCGAGCTAAAAAAGGATCACTGGGAACTGGCCAGCTATCCGCTCGAACGCCACGCCTATACCCAGCCGGAGAGCTGGTTCGACCAGTACCGCCGCATCTATAAACTGTTCGAGCGCACGCTCAAGCAGTAAGGTAGACACGCAGCGAAACAAACGGGCGCCCTGCGGGGCGCCTTTTGCTTTACTGTTCGGTCTCGCTTTCCGCTTTCGATCGACTATTCATGACGCTTCCCTGCCTGCCGCTCCGCCTTCGCCTCGCCATCCTCGCCGCCTTCTGTTGCGGCGCCGCCTACGCCCAGGACAAAGGCAAGGCCGACGCGCCAGCCTTCGTCGGCCTGCCGACCACCGGCCAGCTCGACGCGGGCCGCGTCGTGAGCGAGCGCCATGGCACGGCGCCACAGGAAAAGGCGCAGGAAAAAAGCGAGCCGCGCGAGAAAAGCGGGCCGCCGGAGAAGGCCGCCGGCGCGGACAAGGCGCAGGCGCGCAAGGAGCCGGCGTCCTCAGGCGCACGGCCGGCCGCAAAAGGCGCCGCCATCCCCGCGGGCGGCATCACCGGCCTCGTCATCGAGAGCACCGCCCGCGACGATCAATCGAACGTGCCGTTCACCTTCGGCCAGGTGTTCGCCCCGGGCGACCTGCCGCGCGGCGCGGCATTGTCCGGCAAGCTGGCCGACGGCAGCCTGTTGCCGCTGCAGCTGGACGTCAAGGCGAGCCACCCGGACGGCTCGGTGCGCCACGCCGTCATCTCGGCAGTCTTGCCGCGCCTTGGCGCCGGCAAGGATCTCGGCCTGGCCCTGGTCAAGGGTGCGAAGAAAGGGGACAGCGCAGGCGCGCCCAAGTCCGGCGCCGCCCCCGACACGGTGGTCGCCATCGTCGTCGACGGTGAGCGCTTCACTGCATCGAGCGCCGCCCTGCTGAAAAGCCAGAAAGCGCAGCTCTGGCTGCAGGGTCCCGTCGTCACCGAACTGCAGGTCGCCGCGCCTCTGGTGGACGCGAAGGGCGCCGAGCACCCGCACCTGGCGGCGCGCTTCGCGCTGCGCTGGTATGGCGCGGCGAAACAGGCGCGCGTCGACGTCGTGGTCGAAAACAACTGGGCGTATGAGCCCGACCCGCACAACATCACGTATGACGTGACGATCACGGCGGGCGGCAAGCGGGTCGTCGACAAGCAGAACCTGACCCACTTGCATCACGCGCGCTGGCGCACGCTGGCCTGGACGGGCGAGGCGCCGGATCTGCACCTGCGGCATGACACCGATTACCTGATCGACTCGCGCGCGCTGCCGAACTACGACCGCTCGGTCGTCATGCACTACCGCGCGCTCGCCGCGCTGGCGTCGAGCTGGAACGGCCCGAAAACCGAACCGATGGGCGTCGGCCTGGCCGCGCCCGCGATGCCGGGCCCCGGCGGTCGCCCCGACATCGGCCTGCTGCCCGGCTGGGGTGCGGCCTACCTGCTCAGCATGGACGCGCGGGCCAAGCGGGTCACGCTCGGCACCGCCGACTTGGCCGGCAGCTGGCCGACGCACTACCGCGACAAGCGCACCGGCCTGCCGGTCAGCCTGATGGATTATCCGTACATGACGCTGCTCGGGCGCAGCGGCGATACGCGCAATCCGAAGACCGGCAAGCAGGAAGCCTTCCCCCCCTGCCGCAAGGACATGTGCAAGTCCCCGAACAAGCCCGATATTTCACACCAGCCAAACCTCGCCTACCTTCCCTACCTCGTCACCGGCGACCATTACTACCTCGAGGAACTGCAGTTCTGGGCCATGTACAACGTGTTTTCGTCGAATCCCGGCTATCGCAAGGCCGTCCAGGGACTGCTGGCGCCGGAGCAGGTGCGCGGCCAGGCCTGGGGCTTGCGCTCGCTTGGCGAGGCTGCCTATATCACGCCCGACGGGCATCCGCTCAAGCGCCATTTCGACACCATCCTGGACAGTAACCTGGCTTGGTACAACGCGACCTATAGCAGCAACCCGGCGGCCAACAAGCTGGGCGTGATCGTCAACGGGTATTCGGTAGGCTACAAGGACAAGACCGCGCTCGCGCCCTGGCAGGACGACTTTTTTACCTCTGTCGTCGGGCACTTGGCGGAACTAGGCTTCAAGGAGGCCGAACCGCTGCTCAAGTGGAAAGCACGTTTTTCGATCGGCCGTATGGTCGGCGACGACGCGTGCTGGATGGCGGGTGCGAACTACACCTATACGGTGCGAACGACATCCTCTGCTCCGTTCTTTGCGTCGATCGGGGAGGCCTATGCCGCTACGGTCGGGCCGGAGGTGGCGGGCCTGCCCTGCGCCAGCAGCCAAATGGCGGCGGCCCTGAAACAAAAGCCAGGCGATATGGGCGGCTACGCGGGCGAGCCCGCCGGCTTCCCCTCGAACATGCAGCCGGCCCTTGCCTACGCTGCCGACGCCGGCGGCGAGGCCGGCCGCAAGGCCTGGGCGGTATTCGCGGCGCGCAGCGTGAAACCCGACTACGGCGCGAGCCCGCAGTTCGCGATCGTGCCGCGCCGCGGCGCCGGCAGCCGTAGCGAATAGAGACAAATCTTCCAGCGCCAGGACGTAGGGGTCTGTCCAAAGATCTCGAGCAGAGTTACACGGACAGCAGGTCCAACAGCGTCAGCGCCACCACCTTGGTCGCCTTGCGCAAGTCTTCCAGCGCCAGCTTCTCATCGGCCTTCTTCGCATTCGATTCCTGCACGGTACGCGGTCCCGCGCCATACATCACCGCCGGGATGCCGCGTTCGCCGTACAGGCGCGCGTCGGCGTACAGCGGCGTGCCGACGGCCGGGATGGCAACGCCCAGCACAGCGTGCGCATTGCGCTGCAGGCTCGCCACCAATGGATCGGCGCCAGGCAGCGGGCGCAGCGCCTGCGACAGCAGCAGGCGCCGGATCTCGACCCGGATGCCGGGCAAGCCAGCCACCGCTTCTTCGATCAGCGCGCGCACGCCCGCTTCCACCGCCGCCGGGTCTTCCTCGGGAATCATGCGCCGGTCCATTTTCAGCACGACCTTGCCCGGCACGACATTCGTATTCGTGCCGCCATCGATGCGTCCGATCAGCATGGTTGGCGAGTCAATGCCCGGTACCGTGGACTTGATCTTCTTCAGCTCCGGCAGCTGGCCGTAGATCGCATTCAGGATGCGCGTGGCCGCCTGCAGCGCATCGACCGCGGTCTCGGGCATGGCGCCGTGGCCGGCTCTGCCGTGCACGGTCAGTTCCAGCTGCAGGCAGGCGTTGTGGGCGGTGATGACCTGATAGCTGAAGCCGGCCGCGATCACCAGGTCGGGCCGCGTCAGGTTCTGTTCGAGCAGCCAGCCGGGGCCCAGCAGGCCGCCGAATTCCTCGTCGTAGGTGAAGTGCAGTTCGACCCCGCCCTTCAAGGGCGCGCCGAGTGCTTCGAGCGCGCGCACGGCGAAGATATAGGTGGCGAAGTCGCTCTTCGAGACGGCCGCCGCGCGTCCGTACAGGAAGCCATCCTCGATCTCGGCGCCGTAGGGCGGATGGCGCCAGCCCTCGCCCGGCGGCACTACGTCGCCGTGGGCGTTCAGGGCGATCGTTGGGCCTTCGGCCCCATACGGCCGGCGCACGATCAGGTTGGTGACACTTTCCATGCCGTAGTCGCGCACCGCTTGCGGCGGCACCGCGTGGCGCTCGGCCTGCCAGCCGAAACCGGCGACCATGTCGGCCACTGCCTCGGCATGGGGCGCGTTGTTGCCCGGTGGGGTATCGGTCGGGATGCGCACTACCGACTGCAGGAAAGCGACTTGTTCGTCGAAGTGGGCGTCGATCCAGTCGAGCAGCTGCTGTTGTACGGAGGTGGTCATGGGTTCTTTCCTGTCTTGGCACCGGCTTCGAACCAGGCGCCGACCTGCGCCCGTTCGGCGTCGGTCATGTTGGTGAGATTCGCCAGCGGCATGGCCTTCAGTTGTACCGTCTGCTGGTAGATGCGCGCCGCGTGCTGGGCGACCTGCTCCGGCGAATCGAGCATCACGCCGGCGGGCGCCGCGGCGAAACCGGGCTGGGTCGGCTGCGCCGCGTGGCAGCTCACGCAGCGCTGCTCCATGATTGCGCGCACCTGCGTGAATTGGGCCATGTGGTCGACGCCCGGCTGCGGTGCGAGTGGCGCTGTTGGTGCAATCAGCACGGCCAGCACGGCCAGCAGCGCCACGCCCATGGCCGGATACTTCCACTCGATGCGGCCCTTGTGGCGCAGGTTGAAGAAGTGGCGAATCAGCACGCCCGCCGCCATGATCACGGCCAGCACCGCCCAGGCATGTTGGTGGCGGTAGGTCATCGCGTAGTGGTTGCTGATCATGAGGAACAGCACCGGCAGCGTGAAGTAATTGTTGTGGACCGAGCGCTGCTTGGCCTTGACACCGTAGACGGGATCGGGCTTCTGGCCGGCCATCATCGCATCGACCATCTTGCGCTGGCCGGGAATGATCACGTGGGCGACGTTCGCCACCATGATCGTGCCGATCATCGCGCCGATGTGCAGGTAGGCCGCGCGGCCGCTGAGCAGGTGCGTCAGCACATAGCTGGAACCGACCAGGAAGGCATAGACGACGGCGCCAAAGGCCAGGTCGTGCTTGCCGAGCGGGGATTTACACAATAAGTCGTACACCAGCCAGCCAATGATCAAGCTGCCCAGCCCGATACCCACCGCCTGCCAGCTGGTGAGCTCAAGCACGCTGCGATCGACCATCATCGCCTGCGCATTCAGGTAGTAGACGATGAACAGCAGCGCGAAGCCGGAGATCCAGGTCGAATACGCCTCCCACTTGAACCAGTGCAGTTCCTTCGGCAGTTCGGCCGGGGCCACAAGATACTTTTGCGGGTTATAGAAGCCGCCGCCGTGCACGGCCCAGAGTTCGCCGGCGACGCCCTTGTTCGCCAGCTCGGAACCGGGTGCCGGCGGCCGGATGGTGTTGTCGAGCCAGACGAAATAGAAGGAGGCGCCGATCCAGGCGATGCCCGTGATGATGTGCAGCCAGCGCACGAGCAGATTGAGCCATTCGAGGCCATAAGAAGCCAGGTGTCCGAACACGTCCATGTACCAATCCTTGTCGCAGTATTTCGTTGACGATAGCCCGATTTCATTTTGTACAACATGAAACTTGACGTATATTCGACATACCCGATTTCATATACAACATCCTCCTTCGCCCATGGCCGCCCTGCCCCAGCACCTGGATATTCACCTGATCCGTATCCTCTACCTGCTGCTGGTCGAGAAGAATGTCTCGCGGGTCGCGCTCAAGCTGAACCAACCGCAGCCGTCGATCTCGGCTTCGCTGCGCAAACTGCGCGAACTGACGGGAGACCCGCTGCTCGTGCGCGGCGCGCGCGGCATGGTGCCGACCCAGCACGGCGAAAGCCTGCTGAAACCGGCCAAGCGCATCCTCGACGAAACCGAGAGCCTGTTCGTCAAGAAGTCGGCCTTCGTGCCGGAAGAAGCGGCGCGCACCTTCCATATCGCCGCGCCCGATTACCTCGACACCCAATTTCTGCCCAACGTGGTGGCGGCTGTCAGGCGCGGCTCGCCCAACAGCCGGGTCGCGATCCACGGCATGGGCGCTGGCGCCGACTACCTGCGCATGTTATCGGACGGTGAGATGGACCTGGTGATCGCCAACTGGGACGAGCCGCCTGCCCACCTGCACATCTCGAAACTGTTCGAAGACCCGATCGTCTGCACCATGCGCGCCGACAACCCCTACGCACGGCGCACCGCCGTCGATGCGATGACCATCGAAGACTACCTCAGTTTGCCGCACGTGGCACCCTCGCAGACGCTGCCGGGTTACCACGGCGTGATCGACTCCTTTCTCGCGCGCGCGGGGCACCACCGACGCATCGCGGTCGAGTCGCCCTACTTCGGGCTGATCCCGTATATGCTGACCCAGACCGACCTGGTGCTCACCACCGGCCGCCAGTTCATGCGCTTCTATGAAAAGACGCTGCCGCTGAAGACGTTTACGATGCCGTTGAAATTTCCACCGATGCGCTTTTATCAGCTCTGGCACCAGCGCGTGCACCAGTCGCCGGAACACAAATGGCTGCGCGACCAGGTGAGCCAGGCGGCGCGGGCGCTGGTATCCACCTGAAAGCCGACCATGACCACGCTTGCCAGCCTGAACACCCTTGACGATGCCGCCTTTGCTGCGGCGCTGCACGGCATCTACGAGCATTCGCCCTGGATCGCGGAACGCGCGGCGCCGCGCCGTCCGTTCGCGACCCTCGCCGCGCTCAAGCTTGCGCTGCAGGAGGTCGTGGGCGCAGCAGGCGAAGACGAGCGCCTGGCGCTGCTGCGCGCCCACCCGGAACTGGCCGGCAAGGCGGCGATCGCCGGCGCACTCACGCAAGAGTCGACCGACGAACAAAGGGCATGCGGCCTGAACCTGTGCAGCGTCGACGAGTACGCGCGCCTGCAGGAGCTCAATGCCCACTACAACGAAAAATTCGGCTTTCCCTTCATCCTGGCGGTGAAGGGGCCGACCGGGCGCGGGCTCACGCGTACAGGCATCATCGAAACCTTCGCGCGGCGCCTGAAAAACACGCGCACCGACGAATGTGCCGAGGCACTGCGCCAGGTGCACCGCATCGCCGAGATCCGCCTCAGCGCCCTGCTCGGCGTGGTGCCGGAGCTGGGCGCGCGCGTGATGGACTGGTGCGACACCATCGGCGACTGGAGCGACGCCGACGATGGCCTTACCTGCGCGTATCTCACACCGGCGCACCGGCGCACCGCCGCGCAGATCGCCGCCTGGATGATCGAGGCCGGCATGGGAGCGCATATCGATGGAGTAGGCAATGTGGTCGGCCGCTACGCGTCGAACGACCCGCATGCGAAAACCCTGATGACGGGCTCGCACTACGACACGGTGAAGAATGGCGGCAAGTACGACGGGCGCCTCGGCGTCCTGCTGCCGATTGCGGTTGCCGCCCACTTGCACGCGCGCGGCGAGCGCCTGCCGTTTCACCTGGACGTGGTCGGCTTCGCCGAAGAAGAAGGCGTGCGATATCAAAGCACTTTCCTCGGCAGCAGCGCGATCACCGGGCAGTTCGATGCGGCGCTGCTCGATGCCGTCGATGCCGACGGGGTCCTGCTGCGCGAGGCGATCGTCGGCGCGGGCCACGATCCGGCCGCAATTGCCGCCATGGCCCGCAACAGCGACGACCTGCTCGGCTTCGTCGAGGTGCATATCGAACAGGGACCGGTGTTGCTCGAACGTGGCCTGCCGCTTGGCGTGGTGACGGCGATTGCCGGCAGCTCACGCTACATGGTCGAGCTGCTTGGTGTGGCCAGCCATGCCGGCACCACGCCCATGGGCATGCGGCGCGATGCGGCGGCGGCCGCAGCAGACATTGTGCTGCTGGTCGAAACCCGTTGCAGCGGCGTCGCTTCACTGGTCGGCACGGTCGGCCAGCTGGAAGTGCCGAACGGCTCGGTCAACGTGATTCCCGGCGCCTGCCGCCTGTCGCTCGATATTCGCGCGGCCGATGATGCGGTGCGCCTGGCGGCAGTGGAGGATATCCTGGCCGGGGTCAAGCAGATCTGCGCGCGGCGCGGGATCGAGGAAAAGCTGTGGAAGATCGTCGAAGCCGAGGCGGCGCCCTGCTCCCCGCGCCTGATGGATGCGCTGGGCGCGGCAATCGAACGCCAGGGCGTGCCGCGTTTCGACCTGCTCTCCGGCGCCGGCCACGATGCGATGCAGATGGCGCAGCTCACGCAGGTGGCGATGCTGTTCACGCGCTGCGGGAATGGCGGCATCAGCCACAATCGGCTGGAGACGATGACGGCCGACGATGCCGAGCTCGCAGCCCAGGTGCTGCTCGATTTCCTGCGCCGCTTCGAAGTCAGGGAGTAGGACCAGGACTGGCGGTACCGGGAAGTTTGCCGCGCACCGTCAGCGCGATCGATACCCCGATGGACGCCAGCAGGAGCGGCCCGCCTTCGCTCTGGCCCATTGCAGCATCGGACGCGACAAGGCCGCCGATCACGAACAGTGCGGTCAACCAGATCGCGACGGCGTACAGAACGCAGAGCGCGATCAGCTTGAATGGGTTGCGCTTTGGAGTCGGGGCAAGCGGCATGGCGCGGGGTACGCCGCACACGGGACAGGCCCCCGTGCTGTCATGCAGATCGCTGGCACAGCCCGGGCAATAGACCATTTCCATGTCGCTCCTCTATCGGTGGCAGTCGAGGTGATGTAATGCGAAGGATTGCTGTCATTGCCAGCTTAAGGCCAGCGGCGTCCATGTCAAGGAAAACGAATGATCGAATTGCGCCCGGCCACCTGCGACGACCTCGACCTGCTGTGGGAACTGCGCACACGCGCAGTCGCCCATGCATGCGCAGCGCATTACAGCGAGGCCGTGCTGGCGGTATGGCTCGCCTCGCCGGTGCCCGATTCCTTGCGAGGACTGTTCGCCGACGGCGGCGGCATGGTCGCCATCGAGGACATCAGGATGCTTGGTTACGCCGTGTGGAACGCGGCCAGCGGCGAGGTCGATGGGCTGTTCGTCGAACCGGCGCAGCATGGACGCGGGATTGGGGCGATGCTGATGAACGCCATCGAGAGCGCGGCGCGCGCCGCCGGCTGCGCGCGTCTGTTCCTGTCTGCCTCGCTGAACGCGGTGCCCTTTTACGGGCGAGCAGGCTTCGTCGCGGTGCGCGAGGAGATGTATCCGCACCGCTCGGGCATCGGGATTCCATCGGTCTTCATGGAAAAGCAGCTCGACGGCTTGTAGTACGATTTATTTTGTACGTCGCGCCAGCACCAGCGCGATCCCGCCCAGGATCGCCACCGACGCCAGTACCAGCCGCAGCGTCAACGGCTCGGCCAGCAACAGCACCGCACCAAACGCTGTCATCAAGGGCACCGACAACTGCACCGTCGCCGCCCGCATCGCCGTCAACCCACGCAGCGCCGTGTACCACAACGCATAGCCGACGCCGGAGGTGACCGCGCCCGAGACAATCGCAAGCACGATGCCGGTGGTATCCGCATGCGCCACGCCTGCAAACGGCAGCCACAGCGCGAGCGCGAGCGGCGCCGCGCGCAGGAAATTGCCGGCAGTGGCAAGCAGCGGGTCGGCGCCGCCGCGTCCGCGCAGCGAATACACGCCCCAGGCCGCTCCCGCCAGCGCCATCGACGCCGCGCCAAACAACGGCGGCGCACTGACGCCCGGCAGCACCAGATACACCAGTCCGGCCGCCGCCAGCCCCAGCCCGCACCAGGCCGGCGCCGGGAAGCGCTCGCCGCCCCGCAGCGCCCAGCCGAACATGGTCAGCTGGACGGCGCCGAACAGGATCAGGGCGCCGGTTCCCGCAGGGAGGCTGAGGTAGGCAAAGGAAAAGAAGGCGACATAGGCGAACAGCATCGCCGCCGACATCCAGTCGCCGCCTGTCCCCACGCAGGTCCCCGCGCGCCAGCGCACGATCAGGGCCAGGGCGAACGCCCCCGACACCACGCGCACCGCGCCGAAGCTGGCCGGATCGATGCCGCCGCCGGCCAGCGCCAGCCGGCACAGCAGCGAGTTGGCGGCAAAGGCGAGCATCGCCGCCGCCGTCAACGCGAGCGTGGCCCGGCGCGGCGTATCGCCGGCAGGCTCACGCATCGCTTACTCGAATTCGCGCGGCGGCGCGCGCCTGGCGCTGCTGCGGCTTTTGAGCCAGTCGCGTCCGCCCGCATTCAGGGCCCGGGTCACGACCGCCGGCGGCAGGCTGTACACCGTCGCCCAGGTCGCGCGACCATCCGCCCCGTTCGAGGGAAAACTGCTGGTCTCGATCGGCCAGTTGTACTTGCGTTTCAAGGTACGCACGATGGCCGCCAGCGTGACGCGGCCGCGCAGCGGTTCGGTGCCGGTCTGGTCTTCGTCGGACAGCAGCACCGCCAGCACGGCGCCACGCGCGGTCAGCGGACCGGGAAAGGTAGGGGATTTGCTCGGCATGCGGGCATTTTAGCCTCAGTCCGCCGTTCCGGCCCGCTCCAGCATCGCATGCAGCAGCACGTTGCAGCCCGCCTCCAGGTGTGCCGGCTGCGCATCCTCGATCTCGTTGTGGCTGATGCCGTCCTTGCAGGGTACGAAGATCATGCCCGACGGCGCCACCCGCGCCGTGTAGATGGCGTCGTGACCGGCGCCGGAGACCACGTCCATCGTCGAATAGCCGAGCTTCTCGGTCGCGGCGCGCACCGCAGTCACGCAATCCGGGTGAAAGGGGCAAGGTGGATAGTAGGAGACGCGTTCGATCTCGATGCCGAGACCCGTCTCGCTGCGTTTCTGCGTGACGAACGCCAGCATCTCCTCATGCATCGTGTTCAGCAGCTCGTCGTTCACGTTACGCAGGTCGATGCTGAATTTCACCTGGCCCGGGATGACGTTGCGGCTGTTCGGGAACACCTGCACCATGCCGACCGTTCCGCGTCCGTAGGGCGGATAGCGGTTCGCAATCGCCACGACTTCCTGCATGATGGTGGTGGCCACCTGCAGCGCGTCGCGGCGCAGGCCCATCGGCGTCGGTCCCGCATGCGCTTCCATGCCGCTGACCGTGCAGTCGTACCAGGACAGGCCCATCACGGCCGGCACCACGCCGATCACCTTGTCGGCGTCTTCCAGCACCGGCCCCTGCTCGATGTGGGCTTCGAAGTAGGCGCCGATTGGATGCTGGCCCGGTTCCTCGTCGCCGAGGTAGCCGATACGTTCCAGTTCCTCGCGCACGCTTTTGCCGTCGACGTCCTTCGCCGCGTAGGCGGTCGCGAGGCTGAAGGCGCCGCAAAAGACGCCGGAGCCCATCATCACCGGCACGAAGCGCGAGCCTTCCTCGTTGGTCCAGATGGCGACCTCGAGCGGCGCTTCGGTGACGATATCGTGATCGTTCAGGGTGCGCACCACCTCGATGCCGGCCAGTACGCCGTAGTTGCCGTCGAACTTGCCGCCGGTGGGCTGGGTGTCGACATGGCTCCCGGTGACGATCGGGGGCAAGGCCTTGTTGCGGCCCGGGCGGCGCATGAAGACGTTGCCGATCTTGTCGACCGTGACCGACATTCCCGCGTCCGTTCCCCAGCGGACCACCAGGTCGCGGCCCTGGCGGTCGAGATCGGTCAGGGTGAGGCGCTTGACCCCGCCTTTCGGGGTGGCGCCGATCCGGGCCAGTTCCATCAGGGAGTTCCACAGGCGTTCGCCGTTGATGCGCAGGGTGTCGGGCATGGTCGTTTTCCGGGTGTCGAGGTAGGGGTTTACAAGGGCGCGAACGCGGGACGGTCGATGTGGCGGCCGGCGCCCTCTTCGGCGCGCAAATCGCCGCGCTCGAAAACGAGTTTGCCGGCATGGACCGTGTGGGTCGGGATGCCGCGCACGGTGCGCCCTTCGAAGACGTTGAAGCCGCCTTTCGCGAACTGGGTCTTGCTTGAGATGGTTCGCGTGCCGTTCGGGTCCCAGACAACGATGTCGGCGTCCGCGCCGGCCGCGATCACGCCCTTCCTCGGGTACATATTGAAAATCTGCGCCGCATTGGTCGAGGTGACGCGCACGAATTCCGAAGGCGTCAAGGTGCCCGAATTAACGCCCGCGTCCCAGACCACGGCCATGCGCTCTTCGACCCCGCCGCAGCCGTTCGGGATGCGCGTGAAGTTGTCGGCGCCTGCCGCCTTCTGCTCGGCGCAGAAGGTGCAGTGGTCGGTCGCCGTCGTGTGCAGGTTACCGCCACGCAGGCCCTGCCACAGCGCCTGCTGGTGGTGCGGGCTGCGAAACGGCGGGCTCATCACGTGGGCGCGCGCGAAATCCTCGTCTTCGCTGGCATACACGCTGTCGTCGATCACCAGGTGGCCGGCCAGCGCCTCGCCATACACGCGCTGGCCCTTGGCGCGGGCACGGGTGATGGCCTCGAGCGATTCGGCGCAAGACACGTGCACGATATACACCGGGGTGCCGAGCACGCTGGCGATCGCGATCGCGCGATTCGCCGCCTCGGCCTCGACTTCGGGCGGGCGCGACAACGGGTGGGCCCGGGCGCCGGTGATGCCCTTTTGCAGCAGTTCCTGCTGCAGTTGATAGACCAGCTCGCCGTTCTCCGCATGCACGGTCGGGATCGCGCCCAGCTCGAGCGCGCGCCGGAAGCTTTTCACCAGCGTCTCGTCGTCGGCCATGATCGCGTTCTTGTACGCCATGAAGTGTTTAAAACTGTTCACGCCATGCTCGCGCACCAATGTTCCCATGTCGGCGTGTACCGAGTCGTCCCACCAGGTCACCGCCACGTGGAAGGTGTAGTCGCCGGCGGATTTCCTCGCCCAGCCGCGCCAGGTGCGGTAAGCCTCCATCAGCGACTGCTTCGGATCGGGGATGACGAAATCCATGATCGTCGTCGTGCCGCCGGCCAGACCGGCCGCGGTACCGGTAAAGAAGTCGTCCGCGGTGACCGTGCCCATGAAGGGCAGCTGCATGTGGGTATGGGTGTCGATCCCGCCCGGCATCACATATTGGCCGCCCGCGTCGATGACGGTGGCGTTGGCAGGTGCGTCCAGATGCTCGCCGACGGCCACGATCTTGTCGCCGAAACAGAGCACGTCGCCGCGAAAGGCGCGGTCGGCGTTCACGATGGTACCGCCGCGGATAATCGTCGTCATGGACATTTCCTTGTCAGGTAGGGAATCAGGTAGAAACCTTGGCCGCCGTGCGCGGTGCCGGGGCCGTGCGGCCCTTCATCATGAGGCCATACACGATGGCGGCAATGACGACGCCGATGAACCAGGCATACGTATAGATCGACTTGAAGGTCTCGTCCACATTGGGAAACGAGGCCGGCAGGGCCGCATTCAGGAAGCCCGGCAGGTTCGGCAGCACGCCAGCCGTAAAGGCGACGAGCGCGGCGATGTTCCAGCCGCCACGATAGGTATATTCGCCCTGGTCGCGGTACAGCTGGTCGACGTCGAGTACGGTCTTGCGGATGAAGTAGTAGTCGATGATCATGATGCCGGCGATCGGTCCGAGCAGGGCCGAATATCCGGTCAGCCAGATGAAGATGTAGTTCTGCGTCGTCTCGAGGATTTTCCACGGCATCATCACCAGCGCGAAGCCGGCCGTGATGTAGCCGCCGACACGGTACGAGATCCGCTGGGGCGACAGCGCGGAAAAATCGTAGGCCGGCCCGACCAGGTTCGCGGCCAGGTTGACGCTGGCGGTATCGATCAGCAGGATCAACAGGGCGACCAGCACCGCCACACCCGTCATGCGGCTGGCGACATCGACCGGGTCCCACAGCGCCTTGCCATACAGGACAATCGTGGCCGAGGTGACGGTGACCGCCAGCGCCGCCAGCAATGCCATCGGCAGCGGCAGGCCGAGCGACTGGCCGATGACCTGGTCACGCTGGGTCTTGGCGAAGCGCGTGAAGTCCGGGATGTTCAGCGCCAGCGTGGCCCAGTAGCCGATCATGGCGGTCAGCGACGGCCAGAAGACGCTCCAGAACATGCCCGCTTTCGGGCCGCCTTCGACAAACTGCGACGGCTGGTCGAGCAGCGGTCCGAAGCCGCCGACCTGGCCGTATACCCAGCCGAGCAAGACGAAGCAGATTGCGATCTTCAGGGGCGCGGTATAGGTTTCGAGTTTGCGGATCGACTCCATGCCATGCACGACGAAGTACATCTGGATCGCCCAGAAGGCCAGGAAGCAGGCCAGCTGGCCGGCGTTGATGCCCAGGCCAGGGAGCGCGTCGCCACTGATCGGGCTGCCGAGCAGCACGCCCAGCAGCGTGTAGATCATGCTGCCGCCGAACCAGGTCTGGATGCCGTACCAGCCGCAGGCGACGATCGCGCGCATGAGCGCCGGCAGGCGTGCGCCGCGCGTGCCGAAGGAAGCGCGGGCCAGCACCGCGTAGGGAATGCCGTACTTGGTGCCGGCGTGGCCGATCAGGAGCATCGGCAGCAGCACGATCACGTTCGCGAGGAACACGGTCACGACTGCCTGCCAGGCCGACATGCCGCTTTCGATCAGGCTCGACGCGAGCATGTAGGCGGGAATGCTGATCACCATCCCGACCCACAGCGCGCCGAAGTGGTACCAGCGCCAGGTGCGCTGCGCGGCGCTGGTGGGCGCCAGGTCGTGATTCCAGAGTTCGTTGCTGACAGGGTGTTGCGTCACGATAGGTCTCTCCAAACGGGTTACTGTTGCGACCCAGTGTAGCGCAAACAATTATGCAAACGCGAGCGAGAAAGCTGCCCCGCCCGCCTTGTCGGCTCAGGCGGTTTCGATTGCCGCCGTCGCTCCCGCAATGGTCGGCACCGGCGCAATCTCCGCACGCGGGTTGCGCGGATCCTGCGTCCAGTTCATGTAAGGCTTGCCGGTTTCCTGCGGCACCATCGTGATGCAGGTCTCGACGGGACAGGTGATCTCGCACAGGTTGCAGCCGACGCACTCGTCCCGGATCACCTCGTAGCGGCGCGCGCCGTTATCGAGGACCAACTGCGCGACCGCCTGGTGCGAGGTGTCTTCGCAGGCCACAAAACATTTTCCGCAGCCGATGCACTTGTCCTGGTCGATATGCGCGATCGTCTGGAAATTCATGTCCAGGTATTTCCAGTCGGTGGTGTTCGGCACGGCCTTGCGCGAGAAGGCGGCAATGTTGGCATACCCTTTTTCGTCCATCCAGCGCGACAGGCCGTCCTTCATCTCCTCGACGATCCGGAAGCCATGCAGCATCGCCGCCGTGCATACCTGCACCGAGCCGGCGCCGAGTGCGATGAATTCCGCTGCGTCGCGCCAGTTGCCGATGCCGCCGATGCCGGAAATGGGCAGGTTGCGCGTCGCCGGGTCGCGCGCGATTTCGGCCACCATGTTCAGCGCGATCGGCTTCACGGCCGAACCGCAATAGCCGCCGTGGGTGCTGGCATTTCCTACTGCCGGAAACGCGATCATGCGGTCGAGATCGAGGTGGGTGATCGAGTTGATCGTGTTGATCAGCGAAACTGCATCGGCGCCGCCGGCCAGCGCGGCGCGTGCCGGGGCGCGCACATCGGTGATGTTCGGCGTGAGTTTCACGATGACCGGCAGGCGCGTGTGCTTCTTGCACCAGAGCGTGACCATCTGCACGTAGTCCGGCACCTGTCCCACCGCCGCGCCCATGCCGCGCTCGGGCATGCCGTGCGGGCAGCCGAAGTTCAGCTCGATACCATCGGCGCCGGTCGCTTCCACCAGCGGCAGGATCGCCGCCCATGGCGCCTCCTCGCACGGCAGCATCAAGGACACGATCATCGCGCGGTCGGGCCATGCTTTTTTCACGGCCGTGATCTCGCGCAGATTGATGTCCAGGCTGCGGTCGGTAATGAGCTCGATGTTATTGAAGCCGATGACCTCGCGGTTCTTGCCGTAATGGGCCGAGTAGCGCGAGGAGACGTTCACCGCCGGCGGATCTTCGCCCAGCGTCTTCCACACCACGCCGCCCCAGCCGGCCTCGAAGGCGCGCACCACGTTATACGCCTTGTCGGTTGGCGGCGCGGAGGCCAGCCAGAACGGATTCGGGGATTTGATGCCGCAGAAATCGATGCTCAGGTCGGCCATGCTGCCTCCGCTGCGATGTCGTTGTGGATCGCCAGCGCGGCCAGCTTGCCGTGCTGGACCGCCTGCACCGTCAGGTCCTGGCCGGGCGCGACGCAATCGCCGCCGGCGTAGATGCCGGGCACTTTGGTGCGCAGCGCGCAATCGACGACAATCCTTTCGCCGTCCCGCCACAGGCCCTGGGCCAGCGTATCGAGTTCCGACGGCGGTGCCATCGCCTGGCCGATTGCCTTGAAGACGGCATCGGCCGCAATCTCGATGAAGGCGCCGGTGCGGGTCAGACAGGCATCATTCATGCGGGTTTCCTCGAAACGCATGCCGGCGACGCGACCGGCGCCGTCGAACAGCACCTCCAGCGGCAAGGCCCAGGTCTTGATGCGCACGAAGTGAAGCTTGGCGATTTCTATCTCGTGGCCGGTCGCGCTCATGGCGTCGAAGCCGCGGCGGTAGACCAGGGTCACTTCCTCGGCACCCAGGCGCTTGAGCTGCACGGCCATGTCGATAGCCGTGTTGCCGGCCCCGATGACGATGGCGCGGCGCGGCACCGGCAGGGTTGACAGGTCGCTGGCCTGGCGCAGGGCGGCGATGTAATCGGTGGCCGCCAGCAGGCCCGGTGCGTCTTCGCCGGTCAGGCCGAGGCGGCGGCTGGCGCCCAGGCCGAGGCCCAGGAAGACGGCGTCGAAGCGCGCATGCAGGTCGTGCAACTGCAGGTCGTCGCCGAGCGCCTGGCCGTACTGGATATCGATGCCGCCAATCGAGAGCAGGAAATCGACTTCCTGCCGGGCGAATTCGCCGGGCAGTTTATATTTCGCGATGCCGTACTCGTTCAGGCCGCCGGCCTTCGATTTGGCTTCGAACACGACCACGTCGTGCCCGAGCATGGCGAGGCGGTGTGCACAGGACAGGCCCGCGGGGCCGGCGCCGACCACGGCGATGGTCTTGCCGGTCGAGGGGCTACGTGCGAACGGATGGCCGGTGAAGCGCGCGTTGTCGACGGCGTGGCGCTGCAGCAGGCCGATTTTCACGGGCTCGCGTTCGGCGTAGTGGTTGCGCACGCAGGCGTCCTCGCACAGGATTTCAGTTGGACAGACACGCGCGCAGCTACCCCCAAAGATGTTCTGCTTGAGGATGCCGATGGCGGCGCCGTTGATGTTCTGGTCGTGGATGTTGCGGATGAAGCTGGCGACGTCGATGCCGGTCGGGCAGGCGCGCATGCAGGGGGCGTCGTAACAATAGAGGCAGCGCGCCGCTTCGATGGCTGCCTGGCGGCTTGTCAATGGCGGCGCCAGGTCCGTGAACTGCGCCGCGAGCGCGCCGTGCGAGTCGGCTGCCGGCGGCAGGTGCTGGAGAGTCTCGATCATGTGCATCCCTGGTTTTGTTGGAGTGCTGGTGTTCGACTGCTTCGTACCTGGTGCTGGGTGCTTTGTTTTTCGTGCGACTGATCTTGCTGCAACTATCGACGCGTGGACGGGGGAACCGTCCACGTTACCTCACTGGCGGCGTTGGTTATTTCATCTGCGGGAACGCGAACTCGACGCCGGCACTCGCCGTATTCGGCCAGCGCTGCATCACCGCCTTGTGGCGCGTGTAGAAACGCACGCCCTCGGGTCCGTAGGCATGGTGGTCGCCGAACATGCTGCGCTTCCAGCCGCCGAAGCTGTTGAAGGCCATCGGGACCGGCAGCGGGACGTTCACGCCCACCATGCCGACCTGGATCTGGCGCACGAATTCGCGGGCCACGCCACCGTCGCGCGTGAACACGGCAACGCCATTACCGTATTCGTTGGCGTTGATCAGCTCGACCGCGCTGCCGACGTCCGGCAGGCGCACCACGCACAGCACCGGGCCGAAGATCTCTTCCTGGTAGATGCTCATTTCCGGGGTGACGTGGTCAAACAGCGTGCCGCCGACAAAGAAGCCGTTCTCGCGGCCTTCGACCGTGAAGTTGCGGCCATCGACGACCAGCGTCGCGCCCTGCTCCACGCCTTCGCCGATCAGGCGTTCGATGCGCTGGCGCGCCGCTTGCGTGACGACCGGACCCATTTCGGCACCGTCGCTCATGCCGTCGCCGACTTTCAGATTCGCCGTACGTTCGGCCAGCGCGGCCACCAGCTTGTCGCCGGCGTCGCCGATGGCGACGACCACCGAGATCGCCATGCAGCGTTCTCCGGCCGAACCGTAGGCCGCGCCGATCAGGGCGTCGACCGCCATGCCCATGTCGGCGTCGGGCATGACGACCATGTGGTTCTTGGCGCCGCCGAGTGCCTGCACGCGCTTGCCGTTGGCGCTGCCGCGTGCGTAGATGTATTCGGCGATCGGGGTCGATCCGACGAAGCTGATCGCCTGCACTGCGGGGTTGTCGAGCAGCGCATCGACCGCCACCTTGTCGCCGTGCACCACGTTGAAGACGCCGTCCGGCAGCCCGGCTTGCTTCAGCAGGCGCGCGTGCAGCAGCGATGGCGACGGATCGCGCTCCGACGGTTTCAGCACGAAGGTGTTACCGCAGGCGATCGCCACCGGGAACATCCACATCGGCACCATGACGGGGAAGTTGAATGGCGTGATGCCGGCCACCACGCCCAGCGGCTGGCGCATCGACCAGGCGTCGATGCCGCGCGCGATCTGGTCGGTGAACTCGCCCTTGAGCAGTTGCGGAATGCCGCAGGCGAATTCGACGACCTCGATTCCGCGCGCCACTTCCCCTTGCGCGTCGCTGAAGGTCTTGCCGTGTTCGCGCGTGATCATCGCCGCGAATTCATCGATGTGCTGCTGGCACAACTGCAGGTACTTGAAGAGGATGCGCGCGCGTCCCAACGGTGGCGTGGCCGACCAGGCCGGAAAGGCGGCAGAGGCGGCGAAGACGGCGGCGTTGACTTCGTCGACGCTTGCCAGCGGCACGCGCGCACAAGGCTCGCCGAGCGCCGGGTTGAAGACGTCGGCGTAGCGCTCGCTCGCGGTGTCGACGACATGGCCGCCGATGAAGTGGCCGATGATATCAAGTTGATTCATGTGTTGTCTCTTCTAGTCCAGGTTTTTCAATACGGTGGCCAGCTTGCCGAACAATTCGTCGATATGCTGTTTCTCGAGGATGAGGGGTGGCGACAGCGCGATGATGTCGCCCGTGGTGCGGATCAGGAGGCCGTCGGCAAACGCCTTCTTGAAAGCCTGGAAGGCGCGCACGCCAGGCTTGCCGGGAATCGGTTCGAGCTCGATGCCGGCGATCAGGCCGATCGTACGCAGGTCGATCACGTGCGGCAAGCCTTTCAATGCGTGGACCGCGTCTTCCCAGTACGCCTGGATGCCCTTCGCGTGTTCCAGCACCTGCTGATCCTTGAAGACGTCGAGGGTGGCCAGCGCGGCGGCGCAGGCGACCGGGTGGCCGGAATAGGTATAGCCGTGAAAGAGCTCGATGCCCACGGGCGCTTCCATGAAGGCATCGTGGATGAATTTTTTACTGAACACCGCACCCATTGGGATCACGCCGTTGGTCAAGCCCTTGGCGGTCGTCATCATGTCCGGTTCGACCTCGAAATAGTCGGCGGCGAACGGCGTGGTGAGGCGTCCGAAGCCGGTGATGACTTCGTCGAAAATAAGCAGGATGCCGTGCTTGGTGCAGATGTCGCGCAGGCGTTTCAAATAGCCTTTCGGCGGCACCAGCACCCCGGTGGAGCCGGCGACGGGCTCGACGATGACGGCGGCAATCGTGGAAGCGTCGTGCAGCGTGACCAGGCGTTCGAGTTCGTCCGCCAGCTCGGCGCCGAAGTCCGGCTCGCCGCGCGAGAAGGCATTCTTCAGCAGGTTGTGCGTGTGCGGCAGGTGATCCACGCCGGTGAGCAGCGGACCGAAATGCTTGCGGTTAGGGCCGATACCGCCGACCGACAGGCCGCCGAAACCGACGCCGTGATAGCCGCGCTCGCGCCCGATCAGGCGGGTACGCCCGCCCTCGCCGCGCGCTTTGTGGTAGGCCAGCGCAATTTTCAGGGCGGTATCGACCGCCTCGGAACCGGAATTGGTGTAGAAGACGTGGCCGAACTTGTGTCCGGTGTAGTCCATCAGCTTTTCGGCCAGATCGAATGCGGCCGGGTGGCCCATCTGGAAGGTGGGCGCGAAATCGAGCTGGCCGATCATCTCGCGCACCGCGCTGACGATCTTCGGCTGGGCATGGCCGCAAGGCACGCACCACAGGCCGGCCGTACCGTCGAGGATCTGGTTGCCGTCCACGTCCTTGTAGTACATGCCTTCGGCCGAGACCAGGAGGCGCGGATTGGCCTTGAAGTCGCGGTTGTTGGTGAATGGCATCCAGAAGGCGGACATCGATTCGGGTCTGGATTCGTTCATGCAGGCTCCCCCTGATTTTTTGGTCTGAATGACAAAACGATGAGGCAATCATAACAATGTGCACGCCGGAGCTGAGAATGTAAAGTCCCAAGCCGGCCGGCCCACATATGGGTCGTTGCAAAAATGCAAAAGAATCTGCCGATCCGGTAATATAAACGCGCGCCGTGATGCCGTCATATCGATTTGCGTATATGCGAAGTCAACAGCGATAAACAAAGATGCTAAATCACGCGGCAAGCTGCCAGTGTGACAATGTCAACGCCTTTGATTCAACGCAAACTCAACCATCGCGGGTACGGGATCGTGATGCTTTCCAAGGACCGCCCATGCTTGAGAACTTGCCAACCGTCCTGACCACTGCGCGCCTGACGCTGCGTCCATTCACGGAAGGCGACGCGGCGCCCTTGTTTCGCATCTTTTCCGACGACGAGGTGGTCCGCTTCTGGTCGGCCGGGGCCTGGACCGAGATCGTCCAGGCGGAAGCGATGATCGAGGAAGCGATGGCCGGCTACCAGGAAGGGGGCCTCTGCCGCTATGCCATCACGCTGGCGGACACCGGCGAGCTGATCGGCATCTGCAACCTGCGCGGATTCTTCGAACAGAACCGCCGCTGCGAACTCGGCTATGCACTTGGCAGCGCCCACTGGGGCCGCGGCTATGCCTTCGAGGCACTCGAAGCCCTGCTCGGCCATGCATTCTCCGCGCTCGACATGAACCGCATCGAAGCCGACATCGATCCGCGCAACGATGCCTCGGCACGCTTGCTGGAACGCCTCGGCTTTCGCCAGGAGGGCACCATGCCGGAACGCTGGATCGTCCATGGCGAAAAGGCCGATACCGCGTTCTATGGCTTGCTCAAGCGCTACTGGGACGAGCGCGCGCTGTCCCGTTCGTCGCCCGACGCTGCCGGTTAGCCCCCCAAACCGGCGCTTCGTCGCAGCCGGCTCGCCGGCGTATCCGGGCAGGGTTAAAGTGGCTCCACCAACCTTCAACACGAGGAGCACACGCATGAAAACGACTACCTTCCGATCCTTCGCCGCCGAGCTCGAAGACGCCGCCGAACGCTGCCTGCGCATTCTGCGCGGCGGCCTGCGCACTTTCTCGGCCCTGCCCTGGCCGGCCCTGCTGCTGGCGGCGGTGCTGGTCGCCTGCGCGATTGCGGTGATCCCGACGGCCCTGATGTTGTTCGCGATCTTCCTGGCCGTCAAGTACGCAGTGCTGGCGATCAACGGCGACAAGACGACGCCGATCGAGGACTGACCATGCAAGCCAGCCAGATCAACCGGGCCCTCGATTTCATGCGCGAAGCCCTCACCGAAGCGAGCAAGCTGTGGTGGGCGTTTTTCGACTGGGTCGCGGTGGTCGACTGGCGCAAGCTGGCCCTCACCTGGCTGCTCGCGTTCGTCTTCTTCGGCATGATGAACACGCCGGAGCCGGCGGTCTGGTATTTCTTCCTCTCGTTCGGCATCAAGGTACTGGCCGGCGGCAAGCGCCGCGCCGAGCTGGTGGCAAAAGACGCGACCTTGAAAGCCGAAGTCGCCACGCTCGAGCGGCGCCTGACCGAAGCGCAAATGGCGGCCTTGCAGGCCCAGGTCGAACCGCACTTCCTGTTCAACACGTTGGCCCTGATCGGCCGCCTGATCGAGACCGATCCGCCGGAAGCGGCCAGGGTGCACGCCTACCTGATCTCCTACCTGCGTTCGAGCCTGCCGCAGATGCGCTCCTCCGGCGGCGCCACGCTCGGCAAGCAGCTGGAACTGTCGCGTGCCTATCTCGCGATCATGCAGGCACGCATGAAAGAGCGCCTCGCGCTGCGCTTCGAGGTGCCGGACTTCCTCGGCAGCGCACCCTTCCCGCCGATGATGCTGCAAACCCTGATCGAAAACGCGATCAAGCACGGCCTCGAACCGAAGATCGAAGGCGGCACCATCACGGTGCGAGCCCGGGTCGACGGCGCCATCCTGATCGTGGATGTCTGCGACGACGGCATCGGCATCGACCTGCACGCCGACGACGGCGTGGGCCTGGCCAACATCCGCGAACGCCTGCACCTGCTGTACGGCACCCGGGCCGAGCTGGTGATCGAGGCCCCACCGGGCGGCGGTGCCTGCGCCTCGGTGCGCATTCCCTACCAGATGATGGAGGGCGCATGATGCGCGCGACCGCCCTGATCGCCGACGACGAAGCCCCGATGCGCGAGCAGCTGCGCGCGCGCCTGGCGCAAGTCTGGCCCGAACTCGATGTGGTGGCGGTCGCCTCGAACGGCATCGAAGCCGTGGAACTGGCCGCACGCCACCAGCCGCAGATCGCCTTCCTCGATATCCGCATGCCCGGCATGGGTGGCATCGAGGCGGCGCGCCAGCTCTACGACCGCTGTCACATCGTCTTCGCCACTGCCTACGACCAGTACGCGCTCGACGCCTTCGAGCAGGGCGCGATCGACTACCTGCTCAAACCCGTGACGGCCGAGCGCCTCGCCACCACCTGCGAACGCCTGCACCGGCGCCTGCCGCAAGCGCCACAAGACATCGGCGCCCAGCTCGCCCAACTGGGCAGCCTGCTCCAGCAGCAGGGCACGACGCAGAAGCGCTCTTACCTGCGCTGGATCCAGGCGCAGGTGGGCGGCAGCCTGCGCATGGTCAGCACGCGCGAGATCCTGTTTTTCCAATCCGATGAAAAATACACGCGAGTGCAAACAGCGACTGCCGAACTTCTGATCCGCAAAACGCTCAAAGAACTGGCCGACGAACTCGACCCAGACGAATTCTGGCGCATCCACCGCTCGACCCTGGTGCGGGTGGATGCGATCGCCGAAGTGGCGCGCGACATCCGCGGACGCCAGATGCTACGGGTGCGAAACTATCCGCACGAGCTGGAGGTAAGCCGGAATCATTCGCACCTGTTTCAGCAAATGTGATCTTTTGCGGCCGTGCGGGTGTACGATTCGTTAACTATTGGTTACCGGAGGATCTTGATGTCGTCGACACCCAAGAACACCATTGCCACCGTTACTCCGTGCCTGTGCTACCGCAACGCCTACGCCGCGATCGACTGGTTGTGCGAGGTATTCGGCTTCGAGCGGCACCTGGTTGTCGAAGGCGACAACGACACGGTCGCCCACGCCCAGCTGTCGTTCGGTAACGGCATGATCATGCTCGGCTCGGTCCGCCTTGACTCCGCCTACGGCGCCCTGCTCGCCCAGCCGGACGAGATCGGCGGGCGCCAGACCCAGACCATTTACCTCACCGTGAACGACGCCGATGCCGTACATGAACGTGCGGTACGGGCGGGTGCGGCGATCATCGTCGCACTGACGGACGAAGAGTATGGCGGGCGCGGGTTTACCTGCCGCGATCCGGGCGGGCATATCTGGAGTATCGGGACGTATGATGCGTGGCAGGCGGGTGAGTGACGTGCTTGAACTACTTCCGAATTGCGAATAGAAAAGCAAACTTTATTGTCGAAAGGAGCCGTCATGTCTCGTGCAGTGCATTTCGAAATCCATGCTACCAATCCTCAGGCGCTGATCGATTTTTATTCGGGTTTGTTCGGCTGGTCGTTCAGCAAGTTCCCGGTTGGGGAATATTGGATGATTAGCACGGGACCGGACAGCCAGCCGGGCATCAATGGCGGCTTGCTGCCACGTCCAGGACCGGCGCCGGGACCGATGGCGTCGCCGAATGCGTTTGTGATTACGGTCGATGTCGATGAGCTGGACGCGTCGCTATCCAGGGCGCAGGGTGGCGGGGGATTGTTGTGCGTGCCGAAGATGGCGATCCCTGGAGTTGGGTGGCTGGCGTACGTGAAGGATCCGGATGGGAATATCTTTGGGATGATGCAGATGGATGCAGGAGCAGCTTGAGGGTGGTGTTCACAGCGCGTCCAGATGCCATCCCGAACCGAGCGCAGACACTGATTTACCGAGCAATTCGCCACTGCTTACCGCATGCATTCCGCACAAATCTCCCTCAACATAACGATACTTATGCCGCCACCTTGTTCGACCGTCTCCCCAGCGGTCGATGTTTGCTGACCAAATCCACGTAAACCTCCTTGCCGGTTGTTCTCTTGATTCGCCCAGGATAGAGGTAAAATATCAGATATGCTCGTACAGCAAGTCCAATACTGAGCCAACTGACCGGAAGCATTGCTACCATCAAGAAGATGTGTACAAATGGAATTCCAATAAATTTACAGACCTGACTCATAATCGGAATCATTAGCAAAGCGATAAAAATAAATAGAACAAAATAGCGGTCTCGCGGTGTTTGCGAAAATTTATAATATTTACTAAGAATATAATCATCGCCACGACGCATGTAATAGACCGCGTCTGACTCCTCCTCATAAATTACCGCCCGCAAAACCTCATCACTAAACACATTTTTGTACAAAACCATGAATTTTCGACACCAGAAGAAATGTGTTAAGCCATAAATCAAAAAGATAGCTACTCTTACCCAATAAGGTGCTTTTCCATAAATAACCGCTGCCGCGAACGGAACGACAGCCAGAAACGAAATACCTGCAACACCTAACAGCGATATTCCATAATATTTAGCTTTCCACCCCCATCGAAAAATTGCCGAGATTAAAGCCAAAACCAGTGAGATCGCCAGGATCAAGCCAATAAAAAGCACAATGGGATTTTTTCTCAGTGGAATTTCCGGAGCTGCGCCCCAAGCTAACGGAGCACTGATAATGACCAAGGCAAGCAAGGTTCCAGCGTTAAGACTTGCAAACTTTGATGGCTTCAATAATGCTGGGTTGATGGCATCCAAATTTCTCACAATACAACCTCCTCTTCACTCCAGAGCAACTTTTTCCTCAAATAATCCCAATGGTACTGAACACTTTGCCTCATGCGTTCAGCTAGCACAGCAGACAGGCCATCTTGATGCGATTCACCAACAACCATCCTTCCCAATTTTTTATCAAGAGCATCGACCCCGTAGTTCACCGCAACACCTACCCCTATCGTTATCGCGCCCACAGCGATAACAGACAAACTCGTGCCAAGAAAAAACATGACAAGTAACACTAAGCAAGTGACAATGAGTACTGTTACCGCAGCGCTAAATAGAGACTTTATAACAGTTGTCAACAACGAGGCGGCGAGATCGTAACCATCCTTTGAGACATCGCCCTGCCATTCTGCCAATGCTGCAGCACTTCCAAAAATAAAACTGACCAGTGCATTCCCCTTAAACGTTCCAGCTACTCCGTTGACAGTTGACTTAAGTGTGCTGCCTGCCTTACCAGCACCACCGAAAATGCTCATGATGCGGTCATGTCCGGATCCAAATCCTCCGGGTCCAAAAACCTTGTTATGCTTGCTATATCCAGAAAAATAGAATTTCGCCTTTCCTTTCACGTAATGAATTTTGGCTTTGACAAGCTTAAGACCATCGTGCCTTTTACCATCGATGCTTGCTCTGAGCCACTCCCAGTTATCACCCACGTATGCACCAGCACCACTGAGTTGTCCGAGGAGCCAGTTACGTGTTGCAATATTGTTTGGATCGATATCTGCCCATCCAGATTGTCCGCCACCGCCTTTCAATGCATTCCATACATCACTCGGAATTCCTTTCACGTCACCATCTACAACACAGACCAATGCACAGTCCTCTTCGACTGGGGCCGCTATCGGTCGAACGTCCATGGAATGGCGGACGCTCTGAGATGTATTAAATTTAAGAGTATTCTTGTTTTGTACTGCACGACTGGATGAATGAGAATCGGCGCCAAATGCAACGATGATAGGATCCGGCTTAGTCTTGGGGTCGGAATTATATTGCCGGACGTCGAGCTTAGCTGGCTCAATCTTCAAAACAAGCTTTCCACCAGACTTTAACAGCAGCGCCCCATTAAAATCACGAGCAATCCAAAGATGAAGACGATCTCCATCATTAAAGGAAACGCACCGCGCGCTTTTTCCTGGCACCAATTTCTTCTCATCGGCATTATAAAAGTCTGATCCGTTAGACTCAACTGTATAATTCCGTTGTTGACCGAGTTTTATCTCAAAAATAACGTCTCGGTGCTTTCGCAGAATGATTTTCACTTTATCGCTAGAACGCCAGCACGCGACTTGCTCGCCAGGTAGATCAATACAAAATCTCTGAGGTTCAGCGGAACCAGACTGCGTTGTTCCCTTAATCATAACGCGGGCCCTTTCTAACTAAGATTGTGGTGTATGAGGTTTGATACTTTATCCATAAAATGGATAGGCGTGTACACACTCGATTACTTGCGCCTCGGTTGTTTCGCTCCAAACGGGCCCAGCGGAGCGTTCTTGATAGTTGCCTTGCCACTTCCATCGAGCGTCACCTTTTTTTCTCCGTTGTTTGAAAATTTCAAAGCAACAGGTTCATTGGCAAGAACATTGCCGTCCGCGTCGACGTATTCGATTTCCAAATCGCGTTTCATATTGAGCTCAGAAATTTTCATGGCAATATCTACGCCGGGCACACTGACTGGCGAGGTCAGCTCCTTTCTGGTCGCCTTAAAGTCCACCTTCCCCGGCGCATGCACCTCAATATTCCCGCCCTCGAGCTTGATATAAGCCCCCTGCGCCGTCAGCAGCACATGCTTCTTCGGTGCGGATATCGCCACCGTCTTGTTGACGCTCCCAACCGTCAACGTTTTGTCCGCAGTCAGCGATGTCGTACCGGACTGGCTTTGGCTGCTGACCTTGCCACTGGCCGCATGCAGCTTGAGCCCCACTTCCTGATTCGGCTTCGTTTTGTTCGAGGCTTTCCCGTAGGTGAACAGACTGATGCCGCCAACGACGAGCGTGGAGGAAGCGCCTTGCGCCGCGAAATTGATGTCCTGACCCGCACCGATACTGCCCGTCGTCCCAGCAGAGAGAACGACATCCGCAGACGTGCCGGCAACAATGCCAGCCGGACTCGACAACTGCAAATGCGGCTCGCTATAGGCAGCGACCTTCCCCTGTTCACCGTCATCGACCGCATTGACGACCTCAGCGCTGTGGCTCATCTGCTTGATTGCCAGGAGCTCGGCCGGCTCGGGCTCGTTCTTCAGCCTGGCGTTATGCTTGTGCGCCTGCGTCGCCAGGTCTGTCTGCAATTGCAGGCTCTCTCCAATCTGCGACACCGCCTCGCGCGAGTCGAGCTGGCTGCCGCTACCGCCATTGCGCGCATCGGCCGACAGCAGCAATCCCTGCCCTGCCCGCAGCGCTACGCTCTGCGCCGTCTTCAATTCCGCGCCGAAGCCGGCCACGCCCAACAGCGCGTTGTCGCTTTGATGCCTCAGCTGCCCCAGGTTCAGTTCGGCGGCGCCGTCGTGCGGCTTCGTATGCCGTTGCAAGGCCAGGCGCGCCTTGCCCGGGCTGTCGTCGAAAACCAGCTGACTGTAGGCGCCAGTGCCGTCCTGGCTCGACTGCATGGCTTGGGTCTTGATCCCGGACAGCACTGCCGGGTGCGCGTTGCCCGCACTCTCACCGGGGAACCACGGTGATGCGTTGCCTGTCGCCGCACCGCCGCCATGCGCGAACTGGTTGTGCTGTGCATCGGGCTGGCCACGGCCGTTGTAGAGGCTGCCGATGACGACGGGCCGGTCGATGTCGCCTTCGAGGAAGTCGACCAGCACCTCCTGGCCGATGCGCGGCACCATGTGGCTGCCCCAGTTCGCCCCGGCGATCGGCGTGGCGACCCGGACCCAGGTGCCGGCGGTGTCCTTGCCCGGCGCACCGGTATGCCCCTCGGGATGCGGATGCGTCGCGCGGCTGTGGCTGGCGGCGCCACGTTGCCAGTGAAACTGCACTTTGATGCGGTGATCGCGATCGGTGTGGATCACCGCACCGGGCGGCCCGACAACGATGGCCGTCTGCTGGCCACGCACGGTCGGACGCGGATGCAGCAGGCGGCCGTGCTCGTCGGCACCGCTGCTGCGGTAAGGCGTGCTGGCTGGGATGGCGTCGATGCGGTTGCGGTACAGGGGCCGGTCCTCGCCGGATGAGCGTGCTGCACGCAGGCCGGGTTCGTCTGCAGCAGCCAACGCGACGGCACCTTTGCCCAGCAGCTTCGCCACGCTGCCGAGAAAGTCGGCACTCAGGTTGTTGTGCATCAGGTGGACGGTGCGCACGATCGCGAACGTACGCGCGTCATCACGGTCCAACTCATCACACTTCGCGTGGCCATGCACGGTGAACGTGGTGCCTGGAGTGAAGGTGCGCACTGTACCGGCAGCAACATGCACCTGCTGCCCCGCCTCCAGCGCCTGCACCTGGTTGCGCGCAATGCGCTCGGCGTGTTCGCGGGTCGGCCAGGCATACACGCCCGGCGCGTCGCGGCTGGCGAGGGGCGGCGCATCGGAACTGGCGGCGCCGATGCTGGCCTGGCGCTGGCGCACCGTGCGGTAGTCCCAGCTGCCGAGTTCGATTGCATTGGTCGCCAGGCGTGTCTCGACGCGCCAGCGGTCGATGCTGTCGGCGCGCATCACGGCGCCGGGCTGCGTGAATTCGACCGTGGCCTGGGCATTCGGCGCGAAGGCGCGGTTGTGGTCGGCGATCACCAGCGTGTGGCTGCCGAGCGACGGGCTGTTCGGCGCGCCGCTATGCTCGAAGAAATAAAACAAGCCTTCCTCGAACATCAGGCGCTCGGCAAACGCGAGGTCGCTTTCCTGGTACTGCGTGCTCAAGCTGCGCTTCGGATACACGCTGCGGTCGGCCACCTCGAAGCGCCATGCAGGCGTCAGGGTGCCTCGTGCATAGCTACGAAACACGACATCGAGGATATCGAGCACCGTCATGTCCTGGAAAATGCGGCTGTCACGGCCAAGTGAAAGGAAACGGCTCCAGGGTTCGAGCGTCAGCACATAGCGGGCGAAACCGCCGTTCGCGCCCGTTATTTCCGCAGCGGTAATGTGGCCGTGAAAAGGTCGCAAGCCGTCCACTGTCAACAATTGCAGCAGCGCAGGCTGGCCAAGCAGGCTTTTCAGGGGGATATGCGCATCGGGCGACAAGGCATCGATGCGGAAGGTATAGCCCCGGCTGAGGGCTTCTTCCCCGCGCACGCATTCGGCCAGCAGGTCCGCACCGGCCGGCGTCGACAACCTGAGCAGACGCGTGTTCTGCGTAAAACGGGCAAATGACCGGAGGAGTTCGACGGCGCGTGCCTGCTCTGACATTTTTTCCCCTATGAATGCATCGCGCATCAACCCTTATGCCAACGAATTGTGAGCGCATACAAAACCGAACCCAGCGATTACATGTCGAGAGTGGGGTTTTGCTATTGAGGAAGATCAGGCGGTTTGCCGGGAAGCATGCAGTGCGACGTGGGCGCCACATCGCGTTCAGCAGGAAGGAAGGTATTAGTTCGGAAAGATCCGATTTTCAAAATAAAAAGCGCTGCCACGTTTCCGTGCAGCGCTTCCGAGTGTCGAGCGATACAGCAATTACTTGTTCAGATCCCGCCCACCAAATGCGTTCGGCAGCTGGCCCGCGGCGGTCGTCTCGAAGATGTCGCCCTTCAGGTTGGTCAGCACGACCGGCAGCTCGTTGCCGCCAAGTTCGAGGATGACCTGGCGGCAGGCGCCGCACGGGGCGATCGGGTCGTCGGTCTGGCCGATCACGGCCAGGGCCTTGAAATCGCCTGGCTTGTAGCCGTGGGCAATCGCGCTGAAGAAGGCGGTACGCTCGGCGCAGTTGCACAGGCCATAGGAGGCGTTCTCGATGTTACAGCCGCGGAAGATGCGGCCGTCCTTGCATTCGAGGGCGGCGCCGACCTGGAATTTCGAGTACGGCGTGTAGGCCAGTTCGCGCGCGGCGCGTGCTTCGTCGATCAGTTTTTCGTAGCTCATGTTTGTTCCTTCGCGTTTGCTTATGCGGGACGGATGGTGCGATGGATCATTGGTGCAGCGGCGGCTTTCTCAAGACCGATCTGGTAGGCGGCCTGCACCTGGCGCACGGCCTGCTCGGCAGCTTCCTGGGTGCGCGCGTGGACGGTCGCCAGCGGCTCGCCGACGGCGATCTCGTCGCCCAGTTCGACCAGGCCAGTCAGACCGACGGCGAAGTCGATCGTGTCTTGCGGACGCACGCGGCCACCACCCAGTGCGACCACGGCCAGACCCAGGCCACGGGTGTCGACGCTCGTCGCGTAACCGGCCTGCAGGCTTGGCACCGGCACGATGACGGGTGCGGTTTCGAGATAGGCGTCCGGCTTGTCCATCAGGTCAGCCGGGCCGCCGAGGGCCGCGACCATGCGTGCGAAGCGTTCTGCCGCCTCGCCCGAATCGAGGGCAGCCTGCAGCCTGGCGCGTGCTGCGGCGTCGTCGGCAGCCAGGCCCGAGATGACGAGCATCTCGGCGCACAGCGCCATCGTCACTTCGTGCAGGCGTGCCGGGCGCGCTTTACCGGTCAGGTAGTCGATCGCGACGCGCACCTCCACTGCGTTGCCGGCGGCGTGGCAGAGCGACTCGTCCATGCCGGTCAGGATGGCCGAGGTGCGGGTGCCGGCGCCGTTACCGACGCTGACGATGCTCTCGGCCAGTTCGACCGATTTATCGTAGCTTGGCATGAAGGCGCCGCTGCCGACTTTCACGTCCATCACCAGCGCGTCGAGGCCGGCGGAGAGTTTTTTGGAGAGGATCGAGCCGGTGATCATCGCCACCGATTCGACGGTCGCGGTGGTGTCGCGGATGCTGTAGAAGCGCTTGTCGGCCGGCGCCAGTTGGGCGGTCTGGCCGATGATGGCCACGCCGACCTCTTTGACGACTTTGCGAAACAGCTCGGGATCGGGGACGGTGCTGTAGCCGGGGATCGAGTCAAACTTGTCGAGCGTGCCGCCGGTGTGGCCAAGACCCCGGCCCGAGATCATCGGCACGAAACCGCCGCAGGCGGCGATCATCGGTCCGAGCATCAGCGAGACGACGTCGCCGACGCCGCCGGTCGAGTGCTTGTCGACCACCGGGCCTGGCAGGTTCATCGATTTCCATTCCAGGACCTGGCCGGAATCGCGCATCGCCAGCGTGAAGGCGACGCGTTCATCCATGGTCATGTCGTTGAAATAGACGGCCATGGCGAGGGCTGCGATCTGGCCCTCGGTGACGGAATTGTCAGGGATGCCGCGTACGAAGAACTGGATTTCTTCGGCGCTGAGCGTGCCGCCGTCGCGCTTTTTGCGGATGATTTCTTGGGGGAGGAACATGAAAGCTCTCTTGAAAAATAAAACGACGCAGGGTGAACGGGATACCCGTTCACCCTACCGTCACAGTTTTTGACGTGACCGTTTTCACATACGAACGCAACAGGATCTCGAGAAACCGTAGAGAGCGGAAGGAGTGTTTGCCGAGAAGCGGAGCTGTACAGGCGTACAGCGAGCATCGCAGGCAGACAATCCGACGCGCAGTAGGTTTACCGAGGTTCCACTACACGCCGTAGGGGATCCAGACGTTCTTGACCTGGCTTGCGTGCTGCAGCACGACACGGCCGCAGGCCTGCTTGGCATCGAACCAGTCACGGCCCTTGCCGCCGCCGACCCAGGTGCGCTTGAGCGTTTCCGATGACAGGCGCTCGACTTCGGCGCAGCCCTCGAGCGAACCGTCATGACGCCACAGCGCATCGACGTCGCCGTGCGTGGCCAGCGTGCGTGCCAGCTCGTCGGCCGAACCGGTGACGATGTTGAGCGCGCCGCCCGGCAGGTCGGAGGTGTCCAGCACCTGATACAGGTCGGTCGCAGCCAGCGGATGCGCTTCCGACGGCACGGCGACGACGCGGTTGCCGAGCGCCAGCGCAGGCGCGACGAGCGAGATGAAGCCCAGCAGCGGGTTCTCGTTCGGGCAGATCACGCCGATCACGCCGACCGGCTCGTTCAGCGCGACGGTGATGCCGTGCATTGGCGGCTGGTGGGCCTGGCCGTCGTACTTGTCGGCCCATGCGGCCCAGTAGAACAGGCGTTCGATCGAGGCGGCCACTTCGCGCTGCGGGTCGCGCACGCCGGTCATGGCGCCAAGGCGGGCTGCAAATTCCTCGGCGCGGATGGCCAGGTTTTCGGCGATGTAGTACAGCACTTGCGCGCGGTTGTGCGCGGTGGCTTTCGACCAGCCGGCGGCCTTGTGCGCGGCTTCGACGGCGTTGCGGATGTCCTTGCGGTTGCCTTCTCCGACATCGGCCAGGAAATCGCCGTTCGCGCCATTGATCGCGCGGCTGTAGGCGCCGTCAGGGCGAGCCTGCTTGCCGCCGATGTACAGCTTGGCGGTGCGGTCGACCGCGAACGGGTTGCCGCCCTCGGCCTGACGCGCTTTAACTTTTTCGGCGACGATCGGCGCACTTGGACGCGCATCCTCCGACAGCGGCGTCAGGTACTCGTACATGCCCTCTTTGCCGCCTTCGCGGCCGAAGCCCGATTCCTTGTAGCCGCCGAAGCCGCAGGCTGCGTCGAACTGGTTGGCGGTGTTGATCCACACGACGCCGGCCTTGATCTGCGGCGCGACGTCCAGGGCGAGGCTGATCGATTCCGACCACACGCAAGCGGCCAGGCCGTACACGGTGTTGTTCGCGAGTTGAACCGCTTCACCCGGGGTGCGGAAGCTCATGGCGACCAGCACCGGACCAAAAATCTCGGTCTGCGACACGGCGGCCGAGGTCGAGGCGCCGGTGATCAGGGTCGGCAGGTACCACGAGCCGGCAACAGGCGCTTCGCAAGCCGGCTGCCAGATTTCGCAACCCTCGGCACGGGCGGCTTCGACCAGGCCGTGGATGCGCTGCTGCTGCACCGGATCGACCAAAGCGCCGATGTCGTTCGATTTGTCCAGCGGCGAGCCCACGCGCAGGTTTTGCATGCGGGTCTTGATCTTGGCGATGAAGCGGTCGTAGACCGATTCCTGCACCAGGAGGCGCGAACCGGCGCAGCAGACTTGCCCCTGGTTGAACCAGATCGAGTCGACCAGGCCTTCGACGGCCGCGTCGAGGTCGGCGTCGTCGAAGACGATGAAGGGCGATTTGCCGCCCAACTCCAGGGAGAGCTTCTTGCCGCTGCCGGCGGTGCTCTTCCTGATGATGCGGCCGACTTCGGTCGAACCGGTAAAGGCGATCTTGTCGATGCCAGGGTGGTTCACGATCGCTTCGCCCACGCGGCCGTCGCCGGTGACGACGTTGACGACGCCGGCAGGCACGCCGGCCTGCTGGCAGATCTCGGCAAACAGCAGCGCGGTCAGGGACGTGTACTCGGCCGGCTTGAAGACGATGGTGTTACCGGCGGCCATGGCCGGTGCGATTTTCCAGGCCAGCATCAGGACCGGGAAGTTCCAGGGGACGATCTGGCCGACGACGCCGACGGCGCGGTAGTCGACGAATTCTTCCGACTGCAATTGGGCCCAGCCGGCGTGGTGGTAGAAGTGGCGTGCGGACAGGGGCAAATCCGCATCGCGCGTTTCGCGGATGGTCTTGCCGTTGTCGAGCGTCTCGAGCACTGCAAACAGGCGTGCGTGCTTTTGCAGCAGGCGTGCGATCGCGTACATGATCTTGGCGCGGCCGTGGCCGCCCATCGCGACCCAGCCCGGCTGCGCGCGGCGCGCGGCTTGCACGGCGCGGTCGACGTCCTGCGAGCTCGCCTGCGTTACCTGTGCCAGCTCGACGCCGTCGGCCGGGTTGTTGGTGGCGAAGGTGTCAAGGCCTTCGCTCCACGCGTTGTCGATAAAGAGGCCGAAGCGGCGTCCATGCTGGTCCAGCCACGCCTGTGCTTCTTTGGTGCTTTCAGGTGCGGGGCCGTAATCCATAGTTTGCAAAATCTCGTTAATTGTTGGCATGACGAATCCGTTCGGTATTTAAGGTTGCGCGTGGCGATGTGCGGCCGAATAGGCGCCGGTCACGTAGTGCTCGAGCTGGCGCTCGATGTCGGTCATCAGGCTGGATGCGCCGATGCGGAACAGGTGCGGCTGCAGCCAGTCGTTGCCCAGCTCTTCCTTCATGACGGTCAGGTACTGGAGCGCGGATTTAGCCGTGGACACGCCGCCGGCCGGCTTGTAGCCGACCTGGAAGCCGGTCTGCTCGTAGTATTCGCGGATCGCGCGGGTCATCACCAGCGACACCGGGATGGTGGCGTTGACGCCTTCCTTGCCGGTCGAGGTCTTGATGAAGTCGGCGCCGGCCATCATGCAGACCCACGAAGCCTTGGCCACGTTGTCCAGCGTGACCAGGTCGCCGGTGGCGAGAATGGCTTTCACGTGGGCCTCGCCGCAAGCCTGGCGGTAAGCCAGCATTTCGTCGTACAGCGCCTGCCAGTTACCGGTCAACACATGCTGACGCGTGATGACGATGTCGATCTCGGTCGCGCCGGCGGCGACACTCAACTCGATTTCGCGGATCTTGGTTTCCAGGCTCGACAGGCCGGCCGGGAATGCGGTCGACACGGCGGCGATCGGCAAGCGGCCTTGCAGCACCTTGACGGCCGGCCCGATCATCTCGTGATAGACGCAGACGGCGCCGGTGGTCAGGGATTCGAGGCCCAGGGCCTGCATCAGGTCGGCGCGCAGCGGGCGCATCGCCTTCATGCACAGGCGCTCGACGCGGCCAGGCGTATCGTCACCGCCGAGGGTGGTCAGGTCCATGCACTGCACGGCGCGGATCAGCCAGGCGGCCTGGTATTCCTTCTTCACCGTACGGCGATTGGCCAGGCTGGCGGCGCGGCGGTCGGCCGCATTGCGGTTGACCTTGATACTGTTTACCCAGCCGAGGTCGAGGCCGACGGCGGTATTACGTTTGAAGTCCAGGTTCTGGGTCATAGCAGTGCGGTTCCGTTGGAAAGAGGTTTGACGCCGAGGTGTTTTGCCAGCGTGGCGCCGATGTCGGAGAAGGTAGGCGCGATCGGCAGTTCCTGCGGCGCGACGTTCGGGCCGAAGAAGATCATCGGGATGTGTTCGCGCGTGTGGTCCGAGCCCGGCGCGGTCGGATCGCAGCCGTGGTCGGCGGTGATGACGACCAGGTCGCCATCCTTCAGTTTAGCGATGAACTCCGGCAGACGCGCATCCAGCTCGTGCAGCGCGTTCGAATAACCGGCGACGTCGCGGCGGTGGCCGAAGTGCATGTCGAAGTCGACGAAATTCACGAACGACAGCGACTTGGTGGGCGCTTCATCGGCCACTTCCAGCAGGCGGTCGAACAGCGCCATGTTGTCGACGCCCTTGATCAGGCGGGTGACGCCTTGCGCCGCGAAGATGTCGCTGATTTTGCCGAGGGCGATGACTTCGCCGCCTTCGTTGGCGACATGGTCGAGCAGCGTCGG
This sequence comes from Massilia sp. CMS3.1, assembly GCF_051262535.1. NCBI lineage: Bacteria > Pseudomonadati > Pseudomonadota > Betaproteobacteria > Burkholderiales > Oxalobacteraceae > Massilia > Massilia sp. CMS3.1. Next base: position 258,843 of record NZ_JBIMES010000004.1, read on the forward strand.
CGCGGTCGGCGGCACGGCGTAGTCGTGGCGATTACTGGTGCGCTTGTACTTGCCGTTCGCGCCCAGGAAAGGACGCGCGATCACGCGGCCGATATTGTACGGCTTGACCAGTTCATAGGCCGCTTCGCAGACCTCGAACAGGCGATCGAGACCAAAATGCTCTTCGTGCGCGGCGATCTGCAGCACCGAGTCGGCCGAGGTGTACAGGATTGGTTTACCGCTGGCGACGTGCTCGTCGCCGAGGTCGTCGATGATCGTGGTGCCCGAGGCGTGGCAGTTGCCGAGCCAGCCGGGAACGCCGGTCAGCTCTTGCAGTTTATCCGTCAGCTCTTGCGGGAACGACGGTACCGTCTTTGGAAAGTAACCCCAGTCGAACAGCACCGGCACGCCGGCGATTTCCCAGTGGCCGCTCTGCGTGTCCTTGCCGGTCGACTGCTCGCGCGCGGCGCCCCAGGCGCCGGTAAAACCGTCGCGCTTTTCAAAACCGGCGGCCCATTCGCCGCTCGCCTTGTGCGCGGCGGCAGCCAGACCCAGGCGCTCCAGGTTCGGCAGCGACATCGGCTTGCCCTCTTTCGCGGCCCACTCGGCGATGTGGCCAAAGGTATTGGCGCCCGTGTCGCCGTATTGGTCGGCGTCGGGCAGCGCGCCCAGGCCGAAGGAGTCAAGCAGGAGAATGAATGCGCGTGACATGGCAGTCCTCGATTATTGAGCAGCGCGTGGGATGGCACCCAGGCGCTCGGTGAACGAATGGATCAGGGTGACCAGGTCCTTGGCGGCAATCGCCGCGTACTTCAGGGTCTGCTCGTGCGACAGCGCGAACGGCGACAGGCCTTCGGCCAGGTTCGTGATCGCCGAGATGCCGACCACTTTCAGGCCGCAGTGGCGCGCCGAGATCACTTCCGGCACCACCGACATGCCGACGACGTCGGCGCCGAGCGTGCGGAAGGCGCGGATTTCGGCGGCGGTCTCGAAGTTCGGGCCAGGTGCGGCCAGGTAGACGCCTTCGGCGATGGTGATGTTCTTCTCGACGGCGGTCGCTTTCACCAGCTCGCGCAGTTCGCTATCGTAGGCGTTGGCCAAGCTGAAGAAACGCGGGCCGAAACGGTCGTCGTTCGGGCCGGCCATCGGGCTGCCCGGCAGCATGTTGATGTGGTCCGTCAGGACGACGACACTGCCGGCATCGACTTCGGCGCGCAGCGAGCCGGCGGCATTCGTCACCAAGAGCATCTCGCAGCCGAGCAGTTTGAAGGTGCGTACGGCCGAGGTCATGACGTTGGCGCCATAGCCTTCGTAGAAGTGGCCGCGGCCCTTCATGCAGACGACCGGCACGCCGGCCAGGGTGCCCAGCACCAGTTCGCCGGCGTGGCCGTGCACGGTACTGATCGGGAAGCCCGGCAGTTCCGAATAGCTGATCGAGACCGCGTCCAGCATCTGTTCGGCGAGCACGCCGAGGCCGGAACCGAGGATCATCGCCACACGCGGCGCGAACCCTGGTTTGCGGGCGCGAATGATCTCGGCGGCTTCGAATGGAGTATTGCTGGACATGAGGTTTCCTTGTCGTGAATCTGAAAAGTGGGAGGCAGTCGTGCGGGCTGGCGCAGGAGCGGCCCGGCGCCGCGGAGGGGCGCGCAAAGCTAACGATTATGAGAACTATGCATTATCGGGATATGTATGGCAAATACCATTTCTCTTGCCCATTTATATGAGACGCGAATAAATCGGCGTGCATTGAGTCTGCATCAGCAAATAATGCGGTTGACTCGATTCAAACATTTGTCTAGCATTGGCAAACATTTGTTGAATAGTGCCTCGACCGTGACAGAACTCTCCAAAAAAGAACAGTTGTACGCGCTGATCCGTGCGAATCCTTTCATCGCGCAGCAGGAGATCGCCGCCGAACTCAAGCTGTCGCGCTCGGCGGTGGCCGGCTATATCGCCAGCCTGGTACGAGAACGGCGCCTGCTCGGACGCGCCTACGTCTTGCCCGACAACCGGCCGATCCTGTGCATCGGCGCGGCCAACCTGGACCGCAAGCTGCGCGCCTCGGGCACGCTGGCGATGGGCACCTCGAACCCGGCCAGCGCCATTGAATCCTTCGGCGGCGTGGCGCGCAACATTGCCGAGAACCTGGCGCGCCTCGGCGCGACGGTCGCCCTGATCACGGCAGTCGGCACTGACTCCTCGGGACGCGCCCTGCTTGACCATGCTGAAGAACTCGGCATCGACACGCGCGGCGCCTTGAAACTCGACGATGCCGGCAGCGGCACCTACACCGCAGTACTGGACAAGGATGGCCAGATGGTCGTGGCCCTGGCCGACATGGCACTCTACGACCGCATCAACCCGGCCTTCCTCGGCCTGCGCCAGCAGCAGCGCGCAACAAGCTCGCTGATCGTGGCCGACCTGAACCTGGGCATCGAGGCGATTCAAACGCTGCAGCAGGACGCGGCGCGCGACGGCGTCGACCTCGTCATCGTCGCGGTGTCGGAACCGAAGATGGAGCGGCTGCCGGCGTCTTTACAAGGCGTGCGCCTCTTGATCCTGAACGAAGGCGAGCTGGCTGCGCGCATGAAACGCGTTCTACACAGCGAAGAAGAACTGGGCGCCGCCTGTGCCGAACTGCAGGCGCAGGGCGCGCAGGATGTCATCGTCACGCTCGGTGCACGCGGCCTGCTGTTCACCAGCCCGGGCGGCGGCATCGAACGCCTGGAGGCGCCGCCTGCCGAGGTGGTCGACGTGACCGGCGCCGGCGACGCTTTTTCCGCCGCCGTCTGCCTGTCGCTGCAGGGCGGCTCCGAGCTCGCGCTGGCCTGCCGCCGCGGCCTGCAACTGGCGGCGTTGACGGTGGCCTGCGTTGATACCGTCTGCCCGCAATTGGCGCCCGAGTCCTTTGGCGCCCTCATTCAAGCTTAACTGGACTTACCATGCACTCTTTCCTGCTGCTCTCCCCCGAAATCGCCGCCGCCCGCAACGCCGGCCTGCCTGTCGTCGCGCTCGAGTCGACCATCATCTCGCACGGCATGCCGTATCCGCAGAACGTAGAAACCGCACGCAAGGTCGAGCAGATCATCCGCGATGCGGGCGCCGTGCCGGCCACGATCGCCATCATGGACGGCAAGATCTGCATCGGCCTGTCCGACGAGCAGTTGGAGGTGCTCGGCACCGCACCGGACGCCATCAAGGTCAGCCGGCGCGACCTGGCCTATGTGCTGTCGCAGCGCCTGCTGGGCGCGACCACGGTGGCGGCAACCATGATTTGCGCGCAGCTGGCAGGCATCGAAGTGTTCGTCACCGGCGGCATCGGCGGCGTGCACCGCGGCGCGGAGACCAGCTTCGACATCTCGGCCGACCTGCAGGAGCTGGCCAATACCAACGTCGCGGTGGTCTGCGCCGGCGTGAAATCGATCCTCGACATCGGCCTCACGCTCGAATACCTGGAAACGCATGGCGTGCCGGTGGTCAGTGTCGGCCAGCCCGGCTTCCCGGCCTTTTTCACGCGCGAGAGCGGTTTTACGGCCGACTTCCAGCTCGACAGCCCCGAGCAGCAGGCCAACTTCATCCGCACCAAGTGGCAACTGGGTTTGAACGGCGGCGTCGTCGTCAGCAATCCGGTGCCGCCACAATGTGCGATGCCGAAGGAAGAAATCGACCGCATCACCGATCAGGCCTTACATGAAGCGAGCCAGCAAGGCGTGACCGGCAAGAAGGTCACCCCCTTCCTGCTGGCGCGCATCAAGGAGCTGACCGAAGGGCGCAGCCTGGCGACGAACATCGCCCTGGTCGAGCACAACGCCCTGGTCGGCGCGCGCCTGGCCGTGGCACTGAACGTACACGCGGCGTAAATCCTCCACCATGTCGATCGACCTGAAACAGCTGAAATACTTCCTCGCCGTGGCCGAGGAAAAAAGCTTCAGCCGCGCCGCCGAGCGCCTGCACATCTCGCAGCCGCCGCTCTCCCAGCAGATCATGAAGCTCGAAGCCGAGCTTGGCGTGCGCCTGTTTGCGCGCACCACGCGCAGCTTCGAACTGACGGTCGCCGGCAAGGCGCTGATGGCGGAAGCGTCCGACCTGCTGGGCCGGATGCGCATGACGATCGACACCATCCGCCAGATCGACCGCGGCGAAGTCGGCCGCCTGCGCGTCGGGATCGTCGGCTCGGCGATGTGGGGGCCGATTCCAAGTCTGCTGGAACGCTTCCAGAGCACCTTCCCGAAGGTGACCTGGACGATTCACGAACTCGGTCCCGACGAGCAGCTCGAGGCGCTGCGTTCGAAACAGATCGACGTCGGTTTCTGGCGCGAGCCGCGCCTGGAAGAGGAAGCACTGAAGGGAGCGCACCTGCACCAGGAGCTGTGCTTCCGCGAAAACGTGTGCGTGGCCGTGCACAAGGGTCACGCCCTCGCCGGGCGCGATGCGATCGACCTGTTCGAGATCGCCAGCGAGCCGATGCTGACCCTGCACCTGAGCCAGTCGGCCGAGCCGCGCTACATGGTCCAGTGCTGCATCAACGCCGGCTTCCAGCCGACCATCTTCCAGGAAGCGGCCGAGCCGCAGACCTTGCTGGCGATGGTCGGTGCGGGCCTGGGGGTGGCCTTGATGCCGGAGACGACCAGCCGGATTGGCTGGCCGGGCGTGGTATTCGTGCCGATCCGGGAGAATGCGCCGTCGGCGAATTTGTACATCACGTATACCAGCCAGGACGATGCGCCGGTGGTCAGGGCCTTCCTCAAAATCCTGAAGCCCGACGGAGATGCCGGCGCAACGTAGCGGTCAGTGGGTAGCGCCGGTTACCTCAACCTGGCGATCACCACCCCACACCGCCACGTCCATCGCCACCTTCAATCCCTCGACGATCCGCGCCAGCGGCATCGACGGCGCTCCGTCGAACGCCGCCGCCTGCTCCGGCAGATACGGCACGTGCACGAAACCACCGATCACAGCGCGTCCCTGCAGGTGATGCAGCAACCCATACATCACGTGATTGCACACGAAGGTCCCCGCCGTCTGCGACACCGAGGCCCTTACATCGCGTTCGCGCAGCGCGCCGACGATCGCCTTCACGGGCAGCGTCGCGAAATAGGCCGCCGGCCCATCAAGGGCGATGGGCGCATCGATCGGCTGCTGGCCGTCGTTGTCAAACATCGGCGCATCGTCGACATTGATCGCGACGCGCTCGACGCTCAGGTCGGCCCGCCCGCCTGCCTGGCCGACACACAGTACGATGTCGGGCTTGATTTCGTCGACCGCGCCGCACAGCACCCGGTTGGCCAAACCGAACACGCAGGGCAGTTGCAGGATCTCGACGATGTAGTCCTCGCCCACCCACCCCTTGAACGAACGCACCGCCTCCCAGGCCGGGTTGATCGTCGCTCCGTTGAACGGCTCAAAACCCGTCAGCAGCACAGTTTTTTTCATGGCTATCGATTCATCAGGAAGTAGAGGAGGAAGATGTTCGCCGCCAGCAAAGGCAGCGCCGTCGGGATTTGCGCCTTGATCACCGCGTTTTTATCAGGCAACTCCAGCAAGGCTGCCGGGACGATATTAAAGTTCGCCGCCATCGGCGTCATTAATGTGCCGCAATACGCACTGAACATTCCGATGGCAGCCATGACAGCAGGATTCGCATCGTATTGTCCAACCAGCACGGGTACGCCGATGCCGCCCGCAATCACCGGGAAGGCCGCGAAGCCATTGCCCATGATGATAGTAAACAGGGCCATGCCGATGCAATACAGTGCCACCGCCGCAAAGCGTGAATCGACCGCGAACCAGGCAGTCGTCACCTGGGCCACCGCCTTGCCGACGCCGGCCTCGGCGAACAACAGGCCCAGCACCGCCAGCATGTGCGGCAGCGTCACCGCCCAGCTCATTGCATCGATCAGGCGCCGCGCCTCGCGCAGGCCCTGCACGGGACTGGCGCGCGTCAGCCAGCAGGCAGCGCCCAGCGCCAGCAGCGCACCCAGGCCGAGGCTGGCCAGCGTCAGGTGGGCCTTGTCGAACAGCGCGAACTGGCCGATGTGGACGTCTTTCAGCAACGTCGCGCCCAGCACCGTCACCAATGGAATCACCATCGCCGGCAGGAACAGGCGATGGCCCAGACGCGCAGCGCTGGCACTGCGTTCGCCCCCCTCCAGCGTGCCGTGCTTGCCGGGTTTGACGAGACCGCAGCCGGCCAGCAAGGCCATCGCGATCATGACGGCCCCGGCCAGGGCCGGCGCCATGAAGTCGCCCACTAAATAGACGGCCGCGTACAGTCCCCAGAACAGGGCGCTCGTGAAGCGCCGTGGATGGGCGCGATCCAGCGCCGTCAATAGTGCAACGAATGCCAGCAGCAGGCCGACCAGCAGGTACAGCAAATCGAGCGAAAAGATCACTTGCCCTCCCCTTCGCGCCGGATCGCGACGTCGAGCCGGCGCAGGTTCCAGCTATGGATCACGAAGGCGCATACCGCCGTCGGTATGCCCCACAGCGCCATGTGCAGCGGATCGACTTCGATGCCTTCGGCGCGCAGGATGGTCTGCATCAGGACAATCGCCCCGAAAGCGACAAAGATGTCTTCGCCAAAAAACAGGCCGACGTTGTCGGTTGCCGCGGCCATCGCGCGGATGCGGTAACGCAGGGCGTCGGACAGTGTGCCGTTGCGCGCCTCGGCCGCGCCTTCGGCCAGGGGCGCAACCAGCGGACGCACCATCGATGCTTGCCCGCCCAGGCTGGTAAGACCTGCGGCGGCCGAGGTCTCGCGCAGGAACAGGTAGACGATAAGGAGGCGCCCGGAAGTCGCCGAGCGGATCTTCGCGATGCTCGTCATCGCGTGTTCTTTCAGGCCGAAGCGCTCGAGCAAGCCGATCGCCGCCAATGGCAGCAGCAGCACCAGCGGCAGGTTGCGCGTTTTCAGGAAGGCGGTGCCGAGCGACTCGAGCACCGCCATGACCGGCATGGCGGCGGCGGCACCGGTGACGCCGCAGGCGGCCACGACCACCAGCACGGGATTCGCCCGCAGCAGGAAGCCGGCAGCGATGACGGCCACGCCCAGCAGCGGCCACAGGTTGACAGCGGTTTGCAATGCACTCTCCTTTTTAGCTGAGCGAGTGTAACCGAAGCAAGTTTGCGTGGACGAGCCGTCCTGCGACGACGCGCCTTCGAAAGATGGGCATTTTGTGGCGCCGCTGCCGCAGTCCACCCGCATCGGCTTGCGCACCCGCGCACGCTTGATCAGGCTCATACGTGATGCACGACCGACCATTAATCTCGGGGCACGAAGGGCAGGAAGCCTGCCATCCATAAAGAGATACCATGCGCCTGCCTGAATTGCTGGATGCTTTGCACCACGTCGCCCGACGAATCGGCCCGCTCGTCCTGTGCGCCACGCTGGCCGCCTGCGGCGGTGGCGTCTCGGTCGGCTTCGGCTTTTCGGACCACGATCACGACCGCCCGCACAAGCCGGACAATCCGCCTCCCCCAGCCAGCGAAACCGGTATCTTCCTGATCGCCGGCGGCCTGTGCCCCACCTGCGGCGGCTCCCTCGACGGTTCCGGATCGAACGCCCGTTTCGACGCTCCCGAAGGCATCGTCACCGCCCCCGATGGCAACCTGTATCTGACCGAGAAGAACAGCGCCACGATCCGCAAGGTCTCGCCACAGGGCGTCGCCGTCACATTCGCCGGCAGCGTGGGCGCGACTGGCAGCGCGGACGGCGCCGGGACCGGTGCACGCTTCAATGCGCCGACCCGGCTCGAGGCCGATGCCGACGGCAACCTGTACGTGACGGACACCGGCAACTCGACGATCCGCAGGATCAGCGCGGCCGGCGCGGTCACCACACTCGCCGGCGCGGCGGGCCAGTGCGGCAGCCTTGACGGCGACGCCCGCACGGCACGCTTTTGTTCGCCGCAAGGCATTGCGATGGACCGCCAGGGCACCCTGTACGTGGCCGATACCCTGAACCACACGATTCGCCGCATCGACCGCGCGAACGTGGTCACCACGATCGCCGGCGTGGCCGGTTCCTGCGGCAGCAACGACGGGCGCGGCGGCGCGGCGCGCTTTTGCGAGCCGCAGGACATCGAGGTCGACTCCGCCGGCTACCTGTACGTCGCCGATACGGCCAATTCGACCATCCGCGAAATCTCCCCCGCAGGCGAAGTGCGCACGATCGCCGGCGCGCCGGGACAATGCGGCAGTGCCGACGGCGTGGAAGGCAACGCGCGCCTGTGCCGCCCGGCGGGACTGGCACTCGATGGTGCCGGCAGCCTGTTCGTGGCCGACACCGGCAACGGCACGATCCGGCGCATCAACATCTCGAATGCGGTCAGCACCGTCATCGGCGTGCCGGGCACCCAGAACAACGTGCTCGGTCCCCTGCCGGGCGGGCTGAATGCGCCGCGCGGCATCACGGTGTTCGGCGCGGGCGCGCTGGCGGTCACTTCGCAGAATCTGGTGCTAAAGCTGGTGCCGAGTCCGCGTTAGAGCGTCTAACAAAGCTCCCAGGGCAAGGCGCATCGTCGAAGACAGTACGCCAGTACGGCGAGACGATGCAACGCAGCCATGGGAGAATTTGTTTGGCGCTTCTAGTCAGGACGGACCGGCGTTGCGGCGAGAGCGCCCACCACCGTGTTCCAGCGGCGCACGTGAAAAGCGCGCACCAGGCCGTTGGTGACATACGGATCGGTAGCGGCAAACATCTGGGGCGTCTGCGCCGAATCGCAGCTGAACACCAGCAAGGCGCGGTCGGCGGGATCGTCGAGCGCACCGGCAAGCACAAGTTCTCCGCGCTCCTGGGCTTCCCAGGCCAGCTTCAGGTGAGCATTGCGAAATTCGGCGCGGCGCTCCAAGTAATCGGGCGCGAGCTCATAGGTAAGCAGGAAATGCACAGGAATTCCTTTATTGTTGGACTGGCAATAGAGTCCATCCATGTTACCCGATGCCGCGCCCTGTTCTGTAGCGAAAAGCAGACTTACTTATCGACAAACGTTCATGCTGCAATGCATTTTTTCGCGCCGCACGGAACTTTCGATATCGACGAGGTAGACTGTGCTCATGAACACATCGAAAAAAATGGCGGCGGGGATGGCGGGATTCGCCGGCGTGTTGTGGCTGGGCCTCACGGCCGCGGTTGCCGCGAACCAGCGCCGGCTCGTGTTCAATCCGACCATCACCCCTGAAGTCAACAGCCCGCGCAGCAGCGCTCACCGAACCCGTCCGATCGTGCTGCGCGCGCGCGACGGTACCCGCCTGTGCGGCTGGCTGATGACGCCGCGCACGCTTGGCCCGCGTCCGGCCGTGCTGTATTTTGGCGGCCGCTCGGAAGAAGTCTCCTGGGTCGTGCGCGATGCCGGCACCTTGTTCCCGAACATGACGGTGCTGGCGCTGAACTACCGCGGCTACGGCAATTCGCATGGCATTCCCGACGAAACCCTCCTTGTCGAAGATGGCTGCACGCTGTTCGACTGGCTTGCCGCCCTCGGCCAGGTCGACGCGCGCCGCATCGCCGTCATCGGGCGCAGCCTTGGCTCCGGCGTGGCGGTGCAGGTCGCCAAGGAGCGCGCCGCCCATTCGGTGATCCTGATCACGCCTTACGATTCGATTCTGGCGATCGCCAAGAAAAAATTCCGTGCGATGCCGATCGAGTACATGCTGCGTCACCGCTTCGAGTCGATCAAGCATGCACCGGCGCTGAAGGTGCCGACCTATGTGCTGCGCGCGGAGGTAGATGACATCGTGCCGCACTCGCATACCGACCAGCTGTGCAACAAGCTGGCCAACCTGATCCTCGACGATGTCGTGCCGGGGTCGGACCACATGAACATCCCCTACCTGGAAGCGACGCAGAGCCGCATCGCCGGCTTCCTCGCGCAACGCTTCAGCCAGCCCCTGCCCCCGCCTGAGCTCATCCAAATTGTGGCTTGAAGGAAGAAAAATGCCGAAAGTGACAGGCATTTATATTTTCAGCGAATAAATTGCCAAGTAAAATCGTATTTGCCTTGCATTGGCAGGCTGATGCATATTTGGCAGCTTGAGCTGCGCAGGATGTTGCTACCCGCGCCCCGCAGTGCATGGCAGCCCTTTTCCCCCATTTGCTGTTGCGATGACGCGACAATTCGCGCCTGCAGCGTTTTGGGAAAGGCGGGGCGATACAAATCGTAACGACATGAAACGTCCGGGCCTGACACAATCCGCACGGCATCGTCGCCGCGCCCGCACCCACCTGCGATGGCGTGCCGAGCCTTGCCTCTAAGTTGGTCCTCCCAACGCAGCCGTTGCGGCGGGTACAATATCGAAATTCCAGGAGCTCATTCATGAAATTCAAGCAACTCAGCATGACGATCGCGGCTTTGTTCGTCGCCGGCAGCGCATTCGCGGCCTCGCCGGCAGGCGCCCCTGCGGGCGCACTGAAGCTGGGCATCGTCTACGATGCGGGCGGCAAGTTCGACAAGTCGTTCAACCAGTCCGCTTTCGAAGGCGCCGAGCGCTTCAAGAAAGAGACCAACATCCCGTACATCGAAGTCCAGGCGAATAGCGACACGCAAGCCGAGCAGGTGATGCGCGGCCTCGCGCGTAAAAAACTCGACATGATCGCCGCGATCGGCTTCTCGCAGACCCAGGCCGTGGCCAAGGTTGCCAAGGAATTCCCGAAAGTCAAATTCGTCCTGATCGATTCGATCGCGCCCGGCGCGAACGTGAACTCGATCATGTTCAAGGAACAGGAAGGTTCCTACCTGGTCGGCGTTGCCGCCGCCATGGCCTCGAAGTCCAAGAAAATCGGTTTCGTCGGCGGCATGGACATCCCGCTGATCCGCGCCTTCGCCTGCGGCTATAGCCAGGGCGCCAAGGCCCAGCTGCCGAAGGTCGAGATCATGTCGAACATGGTCGGCACCACCAGCGCCGCCTGGAACGACCCGGCCAAGGGCGGCGAGCTGGCACGCCAGCAATTCGACCGCGGCGCCGACGTCGTGTTCGCCGTTGCCGGCGGCTCGGGCATGGGCGCACTGCAGATGGCCAAGGAAAAAGGCAAGCTGGCGATCGGCGTCGATTCGAACCAGAACTACCTGCACCCGGGTTCGATGCTGACCTCGATGGTCAAGCGCGTCGACCTGGCGGTGTACGACTCGTTCATGCAAGTCAAGAACAACACCTGGAAGGCCGGCGTCACCCACAAGGGCCTGAAGGAAGGCGGCGTCGACTGGGTGCTGGACAAGGACAACCGCAAGGTCGTCTCGCCCGAGATCGAAAAGCGCGTCAATGGCGTGAAGGCCGATATCATCAACGGCAAGATCAAGGTCATCGACTACCGCGCAGGCAGCAGCTGCCCGGTTTAAAATTTTTAGTTCCACATGAGAGCGCGCCGCACCGGGTTTCCGGTCCGGCGCGCTTTTAAATGAATGCATTCACTTTATTAATACTCATCGCTATGCAGCCAGCCGTAGAATTTCGCAACATCAGCAAGGCCTTCGGGCCGGTGCAAGCGAACGCTGACGTCAGCTTCACGATCGCCAAGGGTTCCATCCATGGCGTCATCGGGGAAAATGGCGCCGGCAAGTCCACCTTGATGAGCATCCTGTATGGCTATTACCACGCCGACAGTGGCCAACTCCTGATCGACGGCCAGGCGCGTTCGATCCGCAACAGCCAGGAAGCCATCGGTCTCGGCATCGGCATGGTGCACCAGCACTTCATGCTGGTCGAGAACATGACCGTGCTCGACAACGTGATGCTCGGTGCCGAAGGCGGCTTCAAGCTCGCCGGCAAGCGCCCCGAAGTCGAAGCGAAGTTGCGCGAGATCTGCACCCGCTACCGCCTCGACGTCGATCCGCTCGCGACCATCCACGACCTGTCGGTCGGCGCCCAGCAGCGCGTCGAGATTCTCAAGCAGATCTACCGCAGCGCCAACATTTTGATTCTGGACGAGCCCACCGCTGTCCTGACCGCCCAGGAAACGGCTTCGCTGTTCGAGATCCTGCGTCTGTTCAAGGAGCAGGGCAAGACCATCATCCTGATCACCCACAAGCTGCAGGAGATCATGGACATCACCGACCAGGTGACGGTGCTGCGCGCCGGCCGCGTGTCGGGCGCCGTGACGACCGTGGAGACCTCGAAGGAGCAACTGGCCAACATGATGGTGGGCCGTCCGATCGAGGGCAACCTGCCGCGCAAACCCTTCAATCCGGGCGCGCCGGTATTACAAGTGGCGAAGCTGCAGCTGAAAGACGCGAACGGCGTCGGGCTGCTGGCCGACATCGACCTGAACGTGCGTGCCGGCGAAATCGTCGCCATTGCCGGCGTCTCGGGCAACGGCCAGAGCGAACTGATGGAAATCCTGGCGGGCATGCGCCTGCCGACGGCAGGCCAGGTCGCACTCGAAGGCAAGCCCCTGCCCTTTGGGCGGCGCACGAATGCCGACGGTTTGCCGGCCACCTTCCGCAACCTGGGCATCGGCCACGTGCCGGAAGACCGCCTGCGCGACGGCGTGATCAAGGATTTCTCGGTGATGCAAAACACCGTGTTCGGCTACCAGGAGCGCGTAAAAAATCGCTGGGGCCTGTTCGACTTCGACGCCATCGCCAAGCGCTGCGCGCACCTGCTGCAGGCCTTCGACGTGCGTCCGAATAATCCGGACCTGCGCATTGGCCTGCTCTCGGGCGGCAACCAGCAAAAGGTCGTGATCGCGCGCGAAGTCTCGGCGCAGCCGAAACTGCTGCTGGTCGGCCAGCCGACGCGCGGCGTCGACATCGGCACCATCGAATCGATCCACACCCAGTTGCTGCGCCTGCGCGATGAAGGCGTGGCGATCCTGCTGGTGTCGGTCGAACTGGAAGAAGTCCGGGCCCTCGCCGACCGCATCGTCGTCATGTCGGGCGGGCGCATCACGGGCGAACTGAATATCGACGAATTCGACACCACCCGCATCGGCCTGTTGATGGGCGGGATGCACAAGTCATGAAACAGATGAAAACCACCGAACTGCCACGCTGGGCCACGGGCATCGTCCTGCCGCTGTTGAATTTGCTGTCGGCGCTGCTCGTCGCCGCGCTCGTCATCCACCTGCTGGGCGAAAGCCCGGTCGAATCGATGAAGATCCTGATCGATTCGGCCGTCATCAATCCGGAAGGCCTGGCGTATACCCTGTTCTACGCCAGCACCTTCATCTTCACGGGCCTGGCCGTGTCGGTCGCCATGAAGGCGGGCCTGTTCAACATCGGCGCCGAAGGCCAGATGTATTTCGGCGGCCTCGGTCTGACGCTGGCCGTGCTGAGTTTTGATGCCACGCTCTCGCCCTGGCTCCTGATCCCGCTGGCGATGCTGGGGAGCGCGCTGTTCGGCGCCCTCTGGGCTTTCCTGCCGGGCTACCTGCAGGCGAAACGCGGCAGCCACGTGGTGGTCACGACCATCATGTTCAACTTCATCGCCGCCAGCCTGATGAACTTCATCATCGTGAAATACCTGATTCCCGCTGGCGAACAAAACCCGGCGAGCCGCGTGTTCGCCGATGGCGCCGCCCTGCCGACGCTCAATACCTGGTTCCCGTTCTTCGGCGACACGCCGCTGAACATCGGCTTTCCGATCGCGATTCTCGCCCTCGTCATTTATGGCGTGATGGTCTCGCGTTCGAGCTGGGGTTATCAACTGCGCGCCACCGGTTTGAACCAGCACGCCGCCCATTACGCGGGCGTGCGCATCAGCCGCATGATCATCGTCGCGATGCTGATCTCGGGCGCGCTGGCCGGCCTGGCAGCGGTGAACTCGGTGATGGGCTCGACCCATTACCTGAGCCTGAACTTCCCCGCCGGCGCCGGCTTCGTCGGTATCGCCATTGCCCTGATGGGGCGCCAGCATCCGGTCGGTATTTTCCTGTCGTCGGTGCTGTTCGGCGCGCTGATCCAGGGCGGCTTCGACCTGTCGCTGGAAAAACCGAACATCCCGGTCGAGACCTTCGTCTTCATCCAGGGCCTGATCATCCTGTTCTGCGGCGCGATGGAGAATTTCTACGCTCCGGCAGTCCTGAAACTGATCAACGCAACACGTAAGGGTTAAGCCATGGAAGACTTCCATATCGCCAGTATCGTCGTCTCGACGATCCGCAACGCGCCGGTGCTGATGTTCGCAGCGTTGGCCGGCCTGTTCGCCGAACGAAGCGGCGTGGTCGACATCGGCCTCGAGGGCAAGATCCTCGCCTCGGCCTTCGTCTCGGCCGCCGTCGGCTACACGACGCAAAACCCGTGGGCCGGCATCGCCGCCGGTATCGCCGTCTCGGTGGCGCTCGCCATGGTGCAGGCTTTCGTTTCGATCACCCAGAAGGGCAACCAGCTGGTCGCCGGCATCGCGATCAACATCGCCATGAGCGGCCTGACCTTCGTCGTCGCCCAGTACATCTTCCAGCAGGGCGGCCGCACGCCGGACCTCGGGACCGCGCGCCTGTCGGACGTGGTCCTGCCGGGCACCGCGGCGCTGGCCGATATTCCGTTCATCGGCTGGTTCTACGGGAACGTGATCGGCGGGCATTCGCCGCTGGTGTATCTCGCTTTTGCCCTGCTGCCGGTCGTGCACTGGGTGGTCTACCACAGCCGCTTCGGCCTGCGCCTGCGCGCCTGCGGCGAGAATCCGCACGCGGCCGACGCGGCCGGCGTTTCGGTCGAGAAGACGCGCTACATGGCGATGCTGGTCGCCGGCGTGCTGTGCTCGTTCTCGGGCGCCTACCTGTCGATCGTCCAGAGCGGCTTCTTCTTGCGCGACATGTCGGCGGGCGCCGGCTACCTCGCGCTGACTGCCCTCGTGTTCGGCAACTGGCGCCCGCTGCAGACCGTGCTCGGCTGCCTGATGTTCGGCTTCTTCTCAGCCGTGCAGATCCAGATCGAAGGCGTCGACCTGCCGGTCGTGGGCCGCATCCCGGGTTCGCTGATCCAGATGATTCCGTATGTCGTGACGGTGATCGTGCTGGCCGGTTTGATGGCCAAGTCGGTGGCGCCGAAGGCGGTGGGCAAACCGTTCGTCAAGTCGCGCTGATCGGCGTAACGTACTGAATCGAGGGCGGCCTGTGGGTCGCCCTTTTTTGTCGCGGCAGTGCATGCGTTCGCGTCATTCACGCGGCAGCACCTGGCCACCGGCATCGAGTTTGCGCAGCGCATGCTTCTTGCCGCTCTTCGCTTCATGCCAGGCCGGCAACACGCGGAAGGTCAGCGCCAGGTCATAGTCGCCGGCGACGCTGCCGGCATCCATCGGTACGTCACCAAGCCGGTTCTGGAACCAGCGTAGCCAGGCGCTCGAACCCGGTGCGGGCGAATTCAGGTAGGGGGCGCCGGCGTTCGCTGCGCCGCCCGGCTCGGGCGGCGCCAAGGGCATCAGGAACGAGGCCATGCCCTTCCCCGGATTGGCAGCATTCCACTGCGAGGCGCCATGACAGCTCAGGCACGACGAATTGGCGGCGCGCCGCACCAGGCTGCGCCGCCCCCCGGTCACGATGGAGATGTCGTTCACGCCATGGTCGTTCGGTCCCGACAAGCGCCCTCCCCAGCCCAGCGTCTCGGTCGCGTACAGCGGCGCGTTCGGATTGATCCAGGTTTCAAACAAAGCCGCGCCGGGATTGGCGGCGCTATCGACGCGCGGGTCGTTGCCCCATTGCGCCCCCAGCGGCACCATCTGGTCCCACACGCCGCGGCTGCCCGGACGCGTTGCGCGATCGTAGACCAGGGTCGTGAACACCCAGCCCGTCTGCGGCGCCGATTGCGTGTCCTTTACCACGATGTCGACCTGCATCAGGTAGCCCTCCCCCAGCGTGGGACGGTTGAAGTGGCCGGTGGTGGCGTTCGCCGTCATCATCATCGGCCAGCTGAGCGCGCCGCGCATCGCCGGCCACTCGGCGGGACCTGCCGTCGTAAAGGAAAGTTTGATCGTGACCGACCCCTCGGCGTACTGCGTCGCCCCGCCGCCCAGCTGCGGCGCATGCGGGTCGCGCCAGATGGCGCCGATGGTCTGCGCCGCCGTGCGGTTATACCAGGTCAGGACATAGGTGGTAAACGGCTTGCTCAGGCCGCTCTTCGGAAACAGGCTGTCGTCGATGCGCTCGTTCCCGAGCAGCATGCCGTTGATCGGCTCGCGCTGCGCTCCCAGCCAGGGATCGTTGTACCAGCCACGGCGGCCGGCATCCCACTCGCCGTCATTCGCCAGCAACGCGACCATGTCGCGCGCGACGCTGCCCTTCAGCGCCTGGGTGTAGGCGGCGGCATTCCCGGTGCTGAGCGGCAGGTTGCCGATCGCGGTGCGCCAGGGCATGGCCGGTGTTGGCAAGCCGGACGGATAGGCATGGCTGAGCTTGAACAGCGGCCCGGCGTAATCAGCACGAGGCGGCGTGTGGCCGTTATGGTCGAGGTAAGGGTCGGGGGGTGCAGCTGCCGCAGGCAGTGCAAGCAGCAGGCCGACCACCGACAGGCAATAGCAGAGATACAGGGTGCGAATGCGCATGTTCGTTCCTTGAGAGGAAGGGAAAACAGTACATTCTTCCCTGCGGCAATCCTTGCGGATTGCGCTCGAACAAGATCTCGTTCGAAGCGTGTCGCCCGCGCCTCAGTCGCTGGCCAGCCTGGTGGAACGTTTGATCGTCCACGACAGCCCGAACCCTGCCGACAGACCATTGTCGCGCAAGTGCAGCGGGCTGCTGCGGTTGCTGCCGACGCCATAGTTCTCGGCGCGCAGGAAGCCATAGACGCGCAGATCCGGATTGATCACGCGCGCGGCAAACACGCCGACGCGCACCAGGATCAGGCCGGCATCGGCGCTGTAGGCCGCGCGTGTGGCGTTCGCGTACTCGGGCCGCACTTCGTAGAAATAACGGTTGATCTTGCCGTCGCCGACGACCGCGGCGACCTGGGCATCGAACAACCATTTGCCGTCAGCACTGCGCCGTTCGTAGACCAGGCGCGGCTCGAAGGTATAGCCCTGGTGGCGCACGCCGCTGCGTACTTCCATCACCGCGCGCAGGGGCAGGTCCGCGCGCAGGCCGCTCTGCGCATCGAAGCGCGCCAGGCGCAGCTTCAGGCGCGGACCGAATTCGGCCAGTCCGCCCAGGTCCGGCATGCCGGCCCGTGCGGCGACATCATCTGAACGCGCCGGCAGCGAGGCCGCCAGGCCGATGTCGAGTTCGGCAGTGTCGCTCTTGAACACGCGTGCACCGATGCCGCCCCCGTCGGCACGAAAGACCTTGCCGCGATAGATGACGGTCGGCAGCGCCAGGCCGCGCGTCTCGCGGTCGTCCGCGCCGGGATACGAGGGTGTGCTGACCACGCCGGCCGCCAGGCCCAGCTCCCACAGCGGCTGGGCAGGTGCGCCAGTTGACTGGGCGTGGGCAGCGGTCGCGGCCAGGCAGGCCAGGCCGACGCTGGCAAGGAGGTGACGGTTCATGCGGTGTCCAAAAAGGTGGGCGCGGCGCGCCGGAATCGCCATTCTAGCGTTTGCCGCCCCAGCCCAGCCGCACATCACGCGCGAAAAAAATGGAGCCGGCGACGAATCCGCCGCGGCCCCATTCCGGGACGGGGTATTGCCCCCGTCTGATCCAGCGCAAAGGCGCGCCGGCGTTTAGCCGTAAATCGCCTTCAGCACTTCGGCCAGCTTGTAGCCACCCTTGATCAGCTGTTCCTTGGCGATCTGCGAGCTCGGCACCGGGTAGTTGGCCGGCACTTCGAGCGAGAAGGTGTAATAGGTCTCGCCTTTCTTGCTGGTCTGCGGCGTGATCTTGCCAGGCACCACGTCGGCGTAAGCAAATTTCGAGACGACCAGCGCATCGTCGGCCCACTGGTAAGGCCAGGTCGACGGGTCGCCGCTATTCGCCTTGATGGCTGGTTTGCTGTCGATTGCCACCTGGGCGAACTGGTCCGGCGTCTTGGTGCGGATGCGGCGGAACGCGTAGTCGACCGTGGTGCTGTCCCAGTACGAGTGGAAGGGTTTCGTCAGCGCTTTTGGTGTGCCTTCCCGGATCGGCTTCGGCTCGCCCGGTGGAATCAGGTTGGCGGAGAGTTGGGTCAGTTTTTCGTCATCGAGCAGCAGGTTGTTGCCGCCGCGCGAATCGAAGATCGCGGTTTCGTCGACTTCCGCATGGGTTTTCGGCACCACGAACTTGCCGTCCTTGCTGACAAACGCCGCCCCCACGTGCAAGGGCTGGTGGATGTCGCCCGTCATGTGGGTCAGCAGGATCAGCGCCTGGCGCTTGGTGAACTTGTGCGGGTTCAGGGCCGGGTCGGTCTTGCCCTGCAATACGGCAATGGCCTGCTTCAGGGTCTGGACGATGTCGACTTCGCTCGTGCCGACCGCGCCGTCATGGTAATGCGGCAGCTGGAACGGTACGTCGGTGTAGTGGTACTCGCTGTGCTTCGGGTTGGCCGTCGTGTAGTCGACCATTTCCGGCGACTGTGGACCGCAATAGGTCCCCTTCACGCAATCGGCCCAGTTGGCGATCGATTCGAGCGACTCGCCCGGCAACAGCAAGGCGGCGATCTGCTTCTGGGCATTCGTGCCCTTCAGCAGTTTATCGGCGATGGCGCCGACCGCACGGTGGCCGTCGCCGCCCCAGGCCAGGGCAGCGCTTGAGGTGAAGGCGCTGGCGAGCGCGAGGACACAGGCTAGTTTTTTCATGGATTCTCCGTTATTGGGCGGTACTGCATTATCGTTTGGCCCGTACTTTGTCGATACGCACCGCTGGGGCGATGCCGGCATTCGCGGCACCGGCGCCAGGATTTTTGGCGATATAGTCGCTCAGGGCGTCGAGGTCGATAATCTGTGTGTCGACCCGGTTGGTGCCCTTGGCAAATTCCGGGAAGTTGTCGCCGCCTTCGGCCAGGAAATTATTCGCGACCACGCGGTAGGTCTTGCTATCGTCGACCGGCGCGCCATTGAACTTCAGGCTGCCCGGCACCAGGCGCTGTCCTCCTGGGCGCGCCGCGTCCCAGGTATAGCTCAAGCCCTGCGAGACTTGCAGGATGGTGGCGCCGGATGCGCCCGGACGCTGCCATTGCTGCTCCAGCAGGCGGCGCAATTGTGCACCACTGAGGTCCATCACGACCAGCGTATTCCCGAACGGCAGCACGGCCTGGGCATGGCCGAAGTTGGTCGTCAGCGCAGCGTCGGAGGTCTCGAGGTCCTTGCGGATGCCGCCATTGTTCATGAAGCCGATCTGTGCGCCTTGCGCACGGGTGGCAGCCAGCACGGCGTCGGCGATCAGGTTGCCCAGGGGCGACTCGCCGGCATCGCCAGCCTTGCGCGCGATGCTGGCCTGACCGAGTTTGCCGAGCGGACGGGCCAGGATGGCGCGGCTGCGTTCTTTCACGCTGGCGAGGTAGGCGGTGACTTTCGGGTCGGCGGGGAACAGTTCCGGGTTCATGACGACATTCTTCACGTCGATGTCGGCAACGGCGCCACTCACCGGGTCGACCTTCAGTGCGATGCGCGAGAGCAGGTGCCCGGCCGCATCGGCCTGCGTCACGACGCGGCCGTCGACATTGCACAGGTAGCCCTGGTGCGAGTGGCCGGTGATGACCAGGCGGATCGCCGGGTCGAGCCGTTTCACGATGTCGACCACGCCGCCAGTCAGGCCCTTGCAACCCGGCTGGTCCGGCGCCTCGTCGGTGCGTCCACCTTCGTGGATCAGGGCGATGAACACCTTGGCGCCATCGGCGCGCATCTGCGGCAAGGTTTTGTTAATGGCGTCGGCTTCGTCGATAAAATCCAGGCCGGCAATTGCCGAAGCTACCGCGACCGAGGCCGTGCCCTGCAGCACCGCGCCCACCACGCCGACTTTCAAGCCCTTCACATTCTCGACACGGTAACCCGGCATGAACGGTTTGCCGGTGGCGCTGTCGAGCACGTTCGCCGCGAGGTAAGTAAAACGCGCGCCGCGGTAGTTCGGCATCAGTTTGCAGGCCTTGGCCGGGCGCGGCGAATCGCAGCCGCCGCCTTGCTGGCGCAGCAGTTCCTTGCGGCCCGCGTCGAATTCATGGTTGCCGACCGAAGACAGGCGCAACCCGAGCAGGTTCATCGCCTCGATGCTCGGCTCGTCGGCCCACATCGCGGACAGCGCCGGGCTGGCGCCGATCAGGTCGCCCGCGCCGATGAACAGCAGGTCCTTGTCCTCCTTGCGCCAGGCCGCCAGTGCGCCGCTCAGGGCTTCGATGCCGCCGGCGCGCAGGGTTTCGGTCTTGCCGGTCGCGGCGCTGGTGTAGGTGTACTTGCTCGGCTCGAGGTTGCCGTGGAAGTCGTTGATCGCGACCAGGTTCAGGGTGACGGGTGCTGAAGAAGCGGCGTCGCGCGCCGGGGTGGCGCAGCCGGCAGCGGCGAAGGCCAGCGCGAGGAAAGCGAGGGGTGCGCGGGCGCGCGGGGAGACGGACATGGGTGACCTTTGCTGATGAATATGGGCGCCCGCGGCGCTGGCGAATTATTGCACGTGAGATCGAACGCGGCCATCTTTACAGGGGGCCGATAAAGCGCCCGGCGTAAAAAAAACAGGCCCGAAGACCTGTTTTTCGAATGCGCCGCAGTCCGCCGCAAGCTGCGCGGCGGACCCGGTACGACTTAGATGTCGACCGACAGGGTCACCGACGCGAAACGTGGTGCGCCCAGGTAGTAACGCAGGGTGCCGGCGGTAACGCCTGGGAACACCGTGGTGTTCGTGACGCTCTGCGACGACGGATTGCGGTACTGCTTGTCGGTGATGTTGCTCACGTTCAGGTTCAGCTTCGGACGCTTGAAGATACCGAAGTTGGCGAAGGTGTAGCCGGCATCGAAACCGAAGGTCGTGTAGCCAGGTGCCCATTCGTCGTTGACCAGGGTCGCAGCCTGCTTGCTGGTCGACTTGGCTTTGACGCGGGCCCAGAATGCCCCGGTCTGGTACTCAGCCGACAGGCCAGCCTTCAGCTTTGGGGTCAACGGCATTTGCTTGCCGGCGGTCGGCAGGAAAGCCGTTGCGCTGGTGCGCAGGTTGTCCTTGAGCTCGCTGTCGGTGTAGCCGAACGAACCATAGAACGACCAGCCGTAGATCGGGGTGTTACCTGCTTCGAGTTCGAAACCACGGGTGCTCACGCGGCCAGCGTTGGTATAGCTGCTGGTGTTGGTGATCGGGTCGAACGCGGTCGCCTGGCGGTTACGGAAGTCGACGTTGAACAAGGTCACCGTTGCGATGTACTTGTTGTCCTGGTGACGGTAGCCGATGTCGGTGTTGTACGACGTCTCTTCCTTGACGTCGCCGCGCAGGGTAGCTACGCCGTTGGTCAGGATCACGTTGCTACCGACGTTGCTGAACACGAAGTTCGGCGGCGCTTTCATGTTCTTGGCGACGCTGGCGAACAGCTGGTCGTCATTGGTGAGGCGATAGCGCGCGCCCAGCTGCGGCAGGATGTCCTTGTACGTACGCTTGACGTTGTACGTCGGGTTCTGGTTGCCTTCGCTCGAGAAGTTCGTGAAGTCACGCTTGATGAACGGGGTACGGATACCGACGTTGATCGTGCCCTTGTTGTCCAGGATGCTGATCGTGTCCTGGATGAAGGCCTGGTAAGCGGTCGAGATCGTATTCCAGTCGCGGCTCTGGAACAGCGAGCCATCCGCACGGCGCACTGCAAAGTGTTGCAGGTACGGGTCGACTGGCCGGCCGTCGTCCGTCACTGGCACCATGGTGCCGGTCTGGCGATGACGTGCGCGTTCGACCCAGAAACCGCCCAGGATCTGGTGGTCGCCCAGGTTGTAGGTCAGCGACGAGGTGATACCAGGACGCTTGGTGTTGGTCACGCTGGCGTTGGCCATGATGATGGTGTCGAGCGTGTCGCCGTCGCCGTTCAGGTCCAGGGCCGCGGTGGTGCGGTTGGTGGTGCGGTTCAGGAAGCCGGTGCTTTCGCGCTGGACGCGCTGCTGCAGGCCACCGTTACCAAAGCCGTACCAGAAATACGGGAGAATCTTCAGGTCGAGGTTTTCGGTCAGGCGGAATTTCGCCGTTGCCGAAGCAATCGCGTTCTTGAACGGGTTGATGTACAAGCCGTGGTACAGAGGGACCTGGGTCGGCTCGACCTGGGCGGTGCCGCGCACCGGGGTCAGGTGACCGGCGAAGGTGTCGCTGGTGTCGTAGAAGTAGCCGTTGTTGCGGATTTCGGTCAGGGTCAGGTTGTTGACGCTGTTGTTCAGTGCTTCGTTCCACAGCACGGTGGCGTGGATGTAGTTGTAACGGTCCCAGTCGTAGT
The DNA here is from genome assembly GCF_051262535.1 of Massilia sp. CMS3.1. Taxonomy (NCBI): domain Bacteria; kingdom Pseudomonadati; phylum Pseudomonadota; class Betaproteobacteria; order Burkholderiales; family Oxalobacteraceae; genus Massilia; species Massilia sp. CMS3.1. The sequence continues at coordinate 281,045 of NZ_JBIMES010000004.1, forward strand.
TGAAGCCGGCGTCGACGTGGTCGCGCTTGGCCTGGCCCTTGCCCTTCCACTTGTCCGCTTCAGCGCGCGAGTACGAAATGAAGAACTTCGAGCGGTTGTCGGCAAAGCGGCCGGTGTCGTAACGCATGAAGGTCTTGTAGCTGTTGAGCTGACCAAGGGTCTGCATGACGCGGAAGCGACGGTTGTTTTCCGGGTTGCAGGTGACAATGCCGAAGTTGCCGCCGGTCGCGCCGACCTGTGGCGAGTCGACGTCGGTCGAACCCTGGGTCACGAACTGGCTGCAGGTGTTTTCCTGGTCGACGTATTCTTGCGGGAAGACAGAGAACGAACCCGAGTCGTTCACCGGCACGCCGTTGATGGTGGCGCCAATCTGGTCGCTGTTGAAGCCGCGCATGCTCATGCCGCCGCCGAACAGGCCGGTTGCGTCATGGTTGTAGCTGTTCACCGAAGGCAGCATCTCGAGGGCTTCGTATGCATTGCCGGTTGGACGCTGTTTTTCCAACTCTTCCGAAGTGACCGTCGAACGTGCTTTCGGCGCATCTTCGGCCACCATCAGACCCATGCCGATCTTCTTGCCGGTGATGATCACCTGCTGGTTCGCCGGCAGGGCAGCCGAAGGCGTAGTTTCCTGAGCGTGGACGACGCCGACACATGCCACGTGGCATGCCAGAGCGATCAGGCTCAGGCGCAACTTCGGTTGTTGAATCAAAGCGGATGGCATTCAAAACTCCTAGAGTGTTTAAAATTTTTTCAGCTGCAAGCTTGAACCTGCATGACGGCATACGTAGGGAACCGGGTTCCTGCTTCACGGGCACGGTACTGTAAGGGCGCCATGTGTCAGGCTGATGACAGCTGGCAAACTCGCTAACCCAACTGGGACGACGGCGAAGTTGCTAGATTGACTTTCCTTCCTGTCAACCCAAGAAACTATGCACGCCTCCCTTTTTCAAGACAAATATCCTTTCCGTTAGGAATTGATACCTTGCTCGAATAAATCCGGCCCTTCGGACGTCTACGCTACGGCGGCGATTATAAAGGAGGCATTCTGACTGGAAATAATTCAGGCAACTATTTTTGAAAAACGGGGAAAGCCTGCCAATTTGTGTAGCAAGAAGACCACATGCTGCCAAAAAATATGGCAAGGCGCGGCTCTTCAAACCGCTAACCTTGCCATAAAATTAATGCTTTTTTACTAACTGATCAGCGCTTGCGGGTGCGTGCCGCAGCCGTCTTCGCCAGTGCCGCCACCCCGGTTTCAAACGCGGCAAAACGCGCGTCGAGCTGACGCGTCAGGCGGGTTTTTTCCGCTGCCGGCAGGAAGGCATAGCGGATGCTGTTGTACGAGGTTTTCTTCATCTCAAGGTAGTCCGGCTTGTAGCGGCTCGCGAACAGCACGTATTCCTGCGACAGCGTGTGGCGCGTGACGCCGGCGTCGTCGGTCGAGATCACATACGGCACGCCATACTTGCGGTACAGGGTCACCGGATGGTTTTCGCCCTTGATGCCGCTGATAAAACTGTTCGAGGTCAGGTTGATCTCGACCGGGATGTCCTCCGCGCGCATTTTGCGCAGGATGCCAGGGGCATTCGCTTCGTGCGCCAGGTCGATACCGTGGCCGATGCGGTCAGCCCGGGCCACGCTCAAGGCCTGGTCGATGTGGAACTTCAGGCCTTCCGGCGGCACCTCGCCCATTGCCAGCTCGCCCGCATGCATCGCCACCTTAACGTTCGGGTAGACCTTTTTCAGGAAGCCGAACATCTTCATGTGCAACGTGTAGTCGCGCATCGAGACATGCGTGCTTTCCTGGCCGACGATGTTGACGCCGACCACCTTGCCACCGCCAGAGGCCGATTTGAACGCGGCGACCATCGAGGAAAACACCTGCGATGGATTCAACAGGCGCAGCACATAGGTCTGATAGCGCATCGTGAAGCGTTCGTCGTCGATGCCTTCGGCGGCCTCGTCGATTTTCGCGACGAAATCGGCGATCGATTTTGCGAACACCGTATCGCGCTCCAGGCCTTCCATCGCGCGGCGCAGCTCGATGTCCAGAGCGGCGTCGTCGTTCGCCAGTTGCCAGGCGCGCGCGTCGAATTCGGGGTTGCTCACGAACGGCGACATCTTGAACATGGTCTCGATATAACTGACGTTTTCCGCGATCGCGCGCTTTTTCAGCTCCTGCAGGCCTTCCTTGAAGTTCGCGTTCGAGACCGGGCCGAAGTAGCCGAAGGTCTGGAAGAACAGGCGGTCCGGCGGCGGCTGGAGGGCGCCGTGGTTGTCGAAGTCCTTGTTCGACCAGCGCTGGACCAGCTCGCGCCAGGTGTAGTCGTCGGCATAGACTTCGGCGCTGGACAGGCAGTTGCGCTCCTTGGCCGGCTTGGCGCGTTCGCTGGCGATGACTGTCTTGTCGGTCTCGACGCGGTAACTTTGCTTGTTCACGCACAGGCCCTGGCGGTCGAGGAAGTCGAGGTATTGCTCGACATAGATCGCGCCCGAGTAATGGTGGTGCAGGTCGCCGCCCTTGGGCATCTGCGTGAAGAACATGGTCAGCTCCGCCAGCTTCGGCTCATCGCCGGCGATCAACGTGGCGTAATGGCGGGCGGTGGCCGCCTCCATGGCCTGGCGCGATGCGGTGGCCGGCTCTTTCGCCATGGCCGCCGGTACGGCAGCGACGGCCAGGGCGACCAGCAGGCTGCGGCTAAGAATGTTCTGCATGAAAGGTCTTTCGTGTTGGGTTGACGTGGCCGCGCAACTCTAACGTCTTCGTTCAATGTTGGCAATGCACGGGATGCGGGGGACGTGCGTGACAACCTACACGCCCCGCTCGTGCACCTTCACGCCCATCGCATACGTCGCCCGGATCGCCCGGTCGTCTCCCAACAGCGCCAGCGCAAACAGCTGCTCTTCCAGCGAATTGCAATGCGCGCTGCGGCGCGCCAGCAGCGGCGTGGACCTCGGATCGAGGACAATAAAGTCCGCTTCCGCGCCCACCGCGAAACTGCCGATCGTGCCGTCCAGATCCATCGAGCGTGCCGCGCCCAGGGTCGCCAGGTAAAACATGCGCAGCGCCGGCAGGTAGCTGCCTTTCAGGCGCGCGACCTTGTAGGCTTCGTTCATCGTCTGCAGCATCGAGAACGAGGTGCCGGCGCCGACGTCGGTACCGAGCGTGACCAGGGCGCCGGCGCCGTCTGCCTTTTCGAAATCGAACAGGCCGCTCCCCAGGAACAGGTTCGAGGTCGGGCAGACCGCCGCGGCCGAGCCGGTCGCCGCCATGCGCGCAAAGTCCTCGTCGTCCAGCCAGATGCAGTGGCCGAACAGCGCGCGCGGGCGCATCAGGCCGTAGCTGTCGTACACGCCGAGATAACTGCGCGCGCTTGGGTACAGTTCGCGTACCCAATTGACTTCGTCCTGGTTTTCCGAGACGTGGGTCTGGATGAAGGTGTCCGGATAGGCCTTCGCCAGTTCGGCGATCGCACCCAGCTGGGTCGGGCTCGAGGTCGGCGCGAAGCGCGGCGTGATCGCGTACAGCGAGCGCGCATGCTTGTGCCACTTGTTGATCAGCGCTTCGCTCTCGCCGATGCTGCCCTCCGGGTCGCGCAGGAAGTCCGGGCAATTCCGGTCCATCAGCACCTTGCCGGCCACCATGCGCAGCTTGCGCGCTTCGCTCGCTTCAAAGAAGGCGTCGACCGATGCGCGGTGCACGGTGCAATAGACCACCGCCGTGGTGGTGCCGCAGCGGGCCAGCTCGTCGAGAAAGAACTCGGCAGTGGCGCGCGCATGGACCGGGTCGTCGAACTGGCGCTCGGTCGGAAAAGTGTAGGTTTCCAGCCAGGGCAGCAGGCCTGGCGCGGGGGAGGCGATCATGTCCGTCTGCGGATAATGCAGGTGGGTGTCGATGAAGCCGGGCGTGATGATCTGGCCGCGGTAATCATGCGGAGTCAATCCGGGCGGCAGCGTTGCGGCCAGTCCGGCGTAGTCGCCGGCGGCCTTGATGCGGCCGTCTTCGACGACGAGCAGGCCGTCTTCGAACCAGGAATACGCATCCTCGGCAAAGGCCGGGTCGGCGTGAAAATGCAGCAAGCTCGCACGGTAGGCTTGCATGGTAAGTGGCGCGGTGGACATCAGTTAAATTCCGAAGAAACGTCAGGGCGGCTGGTGGCCTCGGCCTCCCAGACGGTGAGCAGTTGTGCCGCGACTGAGGCGGCGATGACGGCCGGCGCCTTGCCGGCAATGCCGGGCAGGCCGATCGGGCAGACCATGGCCTCGATGCGGCCCTCGTCGATGCCGCGCTCGCGCAGGCGGTGTTCGAACTGGCGGCGCTTGGTGTCGGACCCGATCAGACCGAACCAATTGGCTGCGGGACGCGACAGTATCGCGATTGACAGGCGCAGGTCAAGTGCATGACTGTGTGTCATCACGAGGAAGGGTGTGCCTGGCGCGGCCTGTTCGACCAGCGCCTCTGGGGTGTCGGTGGCCTCGATCGTCACGTTCGATGGCAGGTCAAGCGGGAACAGGTCCTCGCGTTCGTCGACCCAGGTGACGCGGCATGGCAAGTCGGCGAGCGCGCGCACGATGGCCGCGCCGACGTGGCCGGCGCCAAAGAGCATCACATGCGCGCGCGGGGCGAGGATGGCGTCGGCCAGCCAACGGCGTCCGGGTTCGTCATGGAAGACGTGGGTGCCCAGGGTAGGGTCAAACGGTGGCACAGGGCCGCCAGCCAACTGTATGCCGTCGGCCCCGAACAAGGCCCACGTAGCGTGGGCGGGTTTCCCGCCCACGCGTTCAACGGAGGTCGGCGCATTCGAAGCGTCGTCCAATGCGAGCACCCGGATGGTATCGACCTTGCGCCGCGCATCCAGCAACACCATCTGATCCCGCTCCGCCACCTCGAACGCCAGATGCGCAATCCCCCCGCAGCACTGCCCCAGGCTCGGCCCGAGCGCAAAACGCTCCAGCTTCGGCGCCCCGCCCTCTTTCAGCATGATGCGCGCGATGTCGATCGCCCGATGCTCCAGGTGCCCACCGCCGATCGTCCCGGCAAAGCCATCGGCCGTAACGAGCATCTTCGCCCCCGGCTCGCGCGGCACCGAGCCTTCGACGATGGCGACCGTGACCAGCACGGCCGGCGCCCGCAGCGCAGCTTGCAGCCAGTCGTCCATCACGCGTGCTGGTTGACTGCTGCTTCGACGGCGCCAATGGCGTCGAGGATTTCCTCGCTCGTCGCCGGCGCATTCAGCGGCGGATTGACCTTGTGCCCGCCTACGCTCGATACCGCATCGCGGATCGCGAAGAACACGGAAAATGGCAGCAGCAGCGGCGGCTCGCCCACCGCTTTCGAGCGGTGGATGCTGTCCTCGACGTTGCGGTTCTCGAACAGGCGCACCCGAAAATCCTGCGGGCAGTCCGACACGCCCGGGATTTTATACGTCGACGGCGCATGCGTCATGAGTTTGCCGCCCCCGTTCCACCAGAGTTCCTCGGTGGTCAGCCAGCCCATGCCCTGGATGAAGGCGCCTTCGACCTGGCCGATGTCGATCGCCGGGTTCAGCGAATTGCCCGCGTCATACAGCGCGTCCGCACGCAGCAGCTTCCACTCGCCGGTCAGCGTGTCGACCACGACTTCGGCCACCGCCGCGCCGTAGGCAAAGTAGGAGAACGGGCGGCCGTTCATGGTTTTCGCGTCCCAGGACAGACCCGGGGTGGCGTAGAAACCATCGGACCAGAGCTGCACCCGCGCCAGGTAGGCCTTTTGCACCAGCGCCGGGAACGGCACTTCCATCTCATTGACGAACACGGTATCGGCCGCAAAACGCACATCGCCCGCCGCGCCGCCGTATTGAACGGCGGCGAAGGCAGCGAGTCGCTCCTTGATCTGGCGCGCCGCATCCTGCGCCGCCTTGCCGTTCAAATCGGCCCCGGTCGATGCCGCCGTGGCCGAGGTGTTCGCGACCTTGCTGGTATTCGTCGCGGTGGCGCGCACGTGATCCATGTCGACGCCCAGTTCGTGGGCGACCACCTGCATCACCTTGGTGTTGATGCCCTGCCCCATCTCGGTGCCGCCATGGTTGACCATGATCGAGCCGTCGACATACACGTGCACCAGCGCGCCGGCCTGGTTCAGGTGGGTGACGTTGAAGGCGATGCCGAATTTGACCGGCGTGAGCGCCAGGCCCCGTTTCAGCACCGGGCTGGTGGCATTGAACGCGCTGATGGCGTCACGGCGCGCGCGGTATTGGCTCGATGTTTCGAGTTCGGCCACCAATTCGTGGATGACGTTGTCGACCACCGCTTGGCCGTAAGGCGTGACGTTGCGCTCGGTTTTGCCGTAGAAATTGATCTTGCGGATGTCGAGCGCGTCCATGCCCAGGTTACGCGCGATTTCGTCGAGCACGTATTCCATCGCGATGGCTCCCTGCGGCCCGCCGAAACCGCGGAAGGCGGTATTCGACTGGGTATTCGTCTTGCCGCAGGCGGCGCGGATGTCCACATCCGACAAATAATACGCATTGTCGTAGTGGCAGACCGCGCGCGTGGCGACCGGGCCGGACAGGTCGGCCGAGAAGCCGGCGCGCGAGACCATGTCGACTTTCGCGGCCAGCACGCGTCCATCGTTGTCGTAGCCGACTTGGTATTCATAATAGAAGCAATGGCGCTTGCCGGTCACCAGCATGTCGTCGTCGCGGTCGGCGCGCAGTTTCACGGGACGCTTGAGCTGCCTTGCTGCGATCGCCGCGGCGGCGGCCCACAAGGCCGACTGCGACTCCTTGCCACCAAACCCCCCACCCATGCGGCGGCACTCGACGACCACATGGTGCGAATGGAGGCCCAGCGCATGCGCAACCACGTGCTGCATCTCGCTCGGATGCTGGGTCGAGCATTGCACCATCATGCCATTGTCCTCGCCGGGGATCGCGTAGGCGATCTGGCCTTCCAGATAAAACTGTTCCTGTCCGCCGACATACAGTGTGCCGGCGACCTTGTGCGGGGCATTCGCAAACGCCGTTTCGGCATCGCCGCGCGCCAGGCGCATCGGCGGCACGACATACGATTTGGCGGCGTGCGCTTCCTGCGGCGTGAGGATGGCCGGCAGCTCTGCGTACTCGACGCGTCCCAGGCGCGCAGCGCGACGTGCGTTGTCGTGGGTATCGGCGACGACGATGAAGATCGGCTGGCCAACGTATTCGACTTTACCGTCGGCCAGGATCGGGTCGTCATGGATGATCGGGCCGCAGTCGTTGGTGCCCGGGATATCCTTGACGCTCAGGACCGCGACCACGCCGCGCGCGGCGCGCACCGGTGCGAGATCGAGCGAGAGAATGTTCGCATGCGCTTTGCCCGACAGGCCGAGCGCCGCGTGCAGCGTGCCTGCCACTTCGGCGATGTCGTCGGTGTACGTTGCCTGGCCGAGCACATGCAGCGTGGCCGACTCGTGCGGCCGGGCCCGGCCGACCGCGCTCCACGCCGCCTGCTTGATTGCTGGTGCGCCTGCGTCGTTCATGATGTTCTCCTCAAGCCTGCGCTGCGAATGCGTTGACGGCCGACGGCGGCAGCGGATGATCGAGACGCGTTTCAAGCCAGAAGCGGCGCAGCAGGTTTTGCGCGGTCTTCATGCGGTAGCTGCTCGACGCCCGCATGTCCGACAGTGGCGCAAAGTCTTGCGCCAGTGCGGCCATCGCCTCCTTCAGCGCGTCCTCGCTCCAGGCGCGGCCATTCAAGACGGCTTCGGCAGCGGCGGCGCGCTTCGGCGTGGCCGCCATGCCGCCGAACGCAATGCGCGCTTCCTTGACGATGTCGCCCTCGAAGGTCAATGCGAACGCTGCGCAGACGGCCGAAATATCCTGGTCGAAGCGCTTGGCCAGCTTATAGGTACGGAATCGCACGTTATCGCGCGCCAGCGGCACGCGCAGCGCCGCGACGAATTCATCATGCTGTAAATCCTTCTGCTGGTAGCCGAGATAAAAATCTTCCATCGCCAGTGCGCGCTCGCCGCCAGGACCGCGCAGCACGATGCGCGCGCCGAGTGCGATCAGCCAGGGCATCGAGTCGCCGATTGGCGAACCATTCGCCACATTCCCGCCCAGCGTGCCGGCATTGCGGATCGGGAGCGAGGCAAAGCGCTGCCACATGTCGGACAACGCATCGGGATAATGCCGGCAGAGCGCCGCATAGGCATCCTGCAGCGTGACGCCGGCGCCGATCTCGAGCGTACCCTCGCTTTGGGCCACCGACTTCAGCTCGGCGACATTGCCGATATAAATAATGTCGTTCAGCTCGCGCATCTGCTTGGTGACCCACAGGCCGACGTCGGTCGAGCCGGCGAGGAGCAAGGCCTGCGGGTGTGCACTGCGCAGCGCCACCAGTTCGTCCAGGGTGCGCGGTGCATGGAAGCTGCGGCCATCAAAGGCATAGCTGCTTCCTTCACTACGCTGCAAAGCACGCAGCGCATCGGCCACCGCGGCGCGGTCGAACTCGGCGCGCGGCAGTTCCACCATCCGCCCTGCCGCCGCGATGATCGGGCGGTAACCGGTGCAGCGGCACAGGTTGCCCGACAGGGCATCGTCGATCTGGCAGCGTGAAGGTGCCTGCCCGTCATGCTTCAGGTACATGCCCCACAGCGACATGGCGAAACCCGGCGTGCAAAAGCCGCATTGCGAACCGTGGCAGTCGACCAGCGCCTGCTGGACCGGATGCAGCCGACCGTCGGGCAGCTGCAAATCTTCGACTGTGAACAGGGCACGGCCGTCGAGGGTGGGCGTGAACTGGATGCAGGAATTAACGGCTTTGAGTTCCAGCGCGCCGTTCTCGAGCGAACCGACGACGACCGTGCAGGCGCCGCAATCGCCCTCGGCGCAGCCTTCCTTGGTGCCGGTGCAGCGCAGATCCTCCCGCAGGTGCTGCAGGATGGTTTGCGTCGGCGCCACGTTCGTCACTTCGTGGATGACGTTGCGGAAATAAAAGCGGATCGGATCGGCCATGCTCTTCTCGGATTGGGTGCAGCGTGCAGGATACTCCCTCGGGACCTGGACAAACTATATCCAACAACAGATGTTGATTATCATAAAATCGATATATTAACCGGTGGATGGATGGGTCGTTCTCCAATGCTCGGCGATGTCGATGCGGCGCGTGATCCACACGTGTTTATGCTGCAACACATAATCGAGGAAACGCGCCAGCGCGGCGGCGCGCGCCGGACGTCCGGCGATGCGGCAATGCAGTCCGATCGAGAGCATTTTAGGCGCGTTCAGGCCATTCGGGTCGCCTTCCGCATACAGCAGGTCGAAGGCGTCTTTCAGGTAGTCGAAGAATTGGGTGCCGGAATTAAAACCCTGCATCGCGGCGAAGCGCATGTCGTTGGTGTCGAGGGTATACGGCACGACCAGGTGCGGCGTCTCCGCCGGCAAACCGTCGGGACCGGTGTGCGCCACGTTTTGCCAGAACGGCAGGTCGTCGCCGTAGTAATCGGCGTCGTAGGCGAAGCCGCCGTGCTCGACGACGAGGCGCCGGGTGTTGGGCGAATCGCGCCCGGTGTACCAGCCGAGCGGTGCCTCGCCGGTCAGCTCGCGCAGGATGGCGACAGCCTGCGCCATGTGGGCGCGCTCGGTGGCTTCGTCGACGTTCTGGTACGAGATCCAGCGCAGGCCGTGGCAGGCAATCTCGTGGCCGAGCTCGCGGAAAGCGGCGACGGCGTCCGGATTGCGCTGCAGCGCCATCGCCACGCCGAACACGGTCAGCGGCAGTTTCCTCTCCTCGAACATGCGCAGCAAGCGCCACAGTCCGGCGCGCGAGCCGTATTCGTAGAGCGACTCCATGCTCATGTGGCGCATCGGGAAGGCCTGGGCGCCGATGATTTCGGATAAAAACGTTTCCGAGGCCGGGTCGCCATGCAGGGTCGAATGTTCGCCGCCCTCCTCGTAGTTGAGGACGAACTGCAGGGCGACCCTGGCTTCGCCGGGCCACCGGGCATGCGGTGGCGTGCGGCCGTAGCCGATGAGATCGCGCGGGTAATCGGGTGGCATGGGGGTCCCGGGGATGAGCGGTATATTGTCGATCATATAATGACGCAAGGGTATCGGTATATGATCCGGGAAATAGAGACTTTCATCACCTTCGTATAGGGGAAGCGATGGGCAAACTCAGCACCCATGTTCTCGATACCGCGCACGGCCGTCCGGCCGCGCATGTCGCGGTCGAGCTGTACGCGGTCACGGATGGGGAACGCAGGCTGCTGGTGAATACCAGCACGAATATCGACGGACGCTGCGACGCGCCGCTGCTGGAAGGCGACGCCCTGCAGGCAGGACGCTACGAACTGGTGTTCGCGGCGGGCGACTATTTCGCCGCGCATGGCGTGGCCGTGGCCGAGCCGCGCTTCATCGACCGCGTGACGATCGCCTTTGGCGTGGCCGACCCGGGCCAGAACTACCACGTGCCGCTGGTCGTCACGCCCTGGTCGTATTCGACCTACCGCGGCAGCTGAGCTCCGCCTGCGGCGCGACCGAAGACGAGCACCTTTTCCTGCAAAACATTGCTATCCTGAGCGTTCAGGACAGGAGGCCCTATGGCTTTGCACATCGTTCACTTCATCGGACCGATCAACCATAACTCTGCCAGCTGCGTGCGCAACCTGTGCCTGCAGGCGCTGCAAAACGGCGCCACCGAGATCGAGCTGCACCTGTCGACCGAAGGCGGCAACATGACGGCCGGCTTCGCGCTCTATTTCTTTCTGAAATCCCTGCCGGTCCCGCTCACCACCTTCAACATCGGCAGCGTGGAATCGGTGGGCATCGTCATTTTCCTGGCCGGAGCGAAGCGTTATGCCTGTCCGGGGGCGCGCTTTCTCGTGCATCCGCTGCACTGGGGCTTCGGCAACCTGGTGGCGGCCGATCACTCGCGTGTGTCGGAGTGGCGCGAATGCCTCGATTTCGACGCCGAACGCTATGCCGCCATCTATGACGAAGCGACCCGGGGCGCACCGGAAGCGCACGACATCCGCCCTCACCTGTTCGGCAACGCCCGCATCTACACGGCCGAACAAGCCGTGCGCGCCGGGCTGATCCACGAAGCCGTCCAGGCGCGCTTGCCCGATATGGGAACGACTTCGCACTGGTGGAATTAATGTACGTATTATTACTTATCAGGGGTTATAGAGAACATATCGATTACTGACCTTATTGTTTCAGCAAAACAACAGCGCGCCATCTAGGACGGGTATTTGTCCTACATGGCGCGCTTTTTCTTGTCAGCAATTTTGCCGTATGGATACAATAATTTCCGTCACTTCGCGCATCGCGTCACCGACAGTAAAAAACAAGAAGTTAATCTTATAAACGCAGCATCTGTTACAGGTTGTCTCATGAATAAGCAGATTATCGCCGCCGTCCTGGCCCTGCCACTGGCACTTACATCGGCCTTCGCGCAAGAAGCCCAAGGCCCAACCGTCAAGGTCAGCGGCTTCGGCACCGGTGCCCTCACCTGGACCAACACCAGCGAAGCAGAATTCGGCCGTCCGAACCAGGCGAGCGGCGCAAAAAAGAACCCCTATACCGGCGTCGACTCGAACCTCGGCCTGCAGGCCGACGTCACCGTCAACAATTGGCTGTCCTTCACCGGCCAGGGCCTGGTGCGCCGCGATGCGGAAGACGACTTCGGCGCGGAACTGGCATGGGCGTTCGCCAAAGCCAGGATCAGCGACCAGTTCAGCGTGCGCGTGGGTCGTATCGGCCTGCCGGCATTCATGATCTCGGATTACCGCAACGTCGGCTACGCCAATACCTTCCTGCGTCCGCCGGTCGAGATGTATTCGCAAGTGCCGTTCAATAGCCTCGACGGTATCGATGCCACCTACCAGCACAGCTTCGGCGATACGAGCGTCACCGGCCAGCTGGCCTTCGGCGGCGCCGAAGTCAAGGTCGCTGGCGGCCTGAAGGCCAAGGGCAAGGACATGATCGCCCTGAACCTGGTTGCGGAACACGGCCCGTTCACGGCGCGTTTCGGCCGCGTCGATGCGAAGATCACCATTACCGGCTCCGCTCCACTGACCGGTCTGCTCGGTACCCTGCGCGCGCTCAGCGCCAACCCGGGTCTGTCGCAGCTGAACACCATGGCGAACGAACTGTCGGCGAACGAAAAGAAAGCCTCGTTCACCTCGGTTGGCCTGGGCATGGACTGGAACAACATCGTGGCCCAGACCGAGTTCGCCAAGCGCAAGACCGATACCTATGTCAACGACACCAGCTCGTGGTACGTCATGGGCGGCTACCGCTTCGGCAAGGTCCTGCCGTACTTCATCCAGAGCAAGGTCTCGATCGACGGCCATCCGGAAAACCGCGTTCCGGCCGGCGTCGCCTCGCTGGCTCCGCTGCGCGCCGGCGCTGCCCGCCTGCCATACACCGGCGTCGGCCAAGGCGAGCAAAGCACGACCTCGATCGGCGTGCGTTGGGACTTCTACCGTTCGCTGGCATTGAAGGCGCAGATCGACCGCGTCAAACCAGCCGTCGGCAGCGGCCTGTTGCTGAACCCGACCCCTGGCTTCAACCGTGACGTGACCGTCGGCGCCGTCGCCATCGACTTCGTCTTCTAAGGAACAGGCCATGAACAAACAATTGAAAACGTTTCTCACCGCAGCCGTCCTCGCCGCTTCGATGCCGGCACTGGCCGAAGTTGTCGTCGTGGTGAACCCGAAGGCCGCTGAAGCGACGATGTCGAAAGACCAGATCGCCCAGTTCTTCCTCGGTAAGTCGAGCACCATGACCCCGATCGACCAGCCGGAAGATGCGCCGGTCCGCGCCGAGTTCTACAAGAAGGTGACCGACAAGGAAGCCTCGCAGGCCAAGGCCCTGTGGTCGAAGCTGGTATTTACCGGCAAGGCCACGATGCCGAAGGAAGTCGCCAACAGCGCCGCCGTCAAGGCTGCTGTCGCCGCCAACCCGAAAGCGATCGGCTACATGGAAAAGAGCGCCGTCGACGCCACCGTCAAGGTTGTCTACACCGCACCGTAAACAGTGCCGGAAGCATCGCTTCTGCAAGCCAGCCCTGCCCGCTCACAAGCCGGCAGGGCTTTTTGACTGAAACAGCACACAGTCGGTTGTCATCGTCAGCAGCGAGTCGAAAAGAAAGACAAAAAACATGAGCATCAAGCGCACAATCTGGGCATTACCGGTCATTTCGACCCTGATTTTCGGCCTCGGCGTGGGCCTCTCCGCGACCATCGCGAACAACGCCCTCGAGTCGATCAATTCCACCGAAAGCGTCGACTATCCGGTGCTCGACGCGTCGAAGACACTCGCTTCAGAGATCGGCGACATCACGGCCGGCCTGCGTGACGCGGTCACCGAAGGCGACAAGGAGCGCATCGATGCGGTCGGCAAGCAGGCCGATGCCGTGCGCGCCAACCTCAAGCAATTCGGCCAGATCGACGGCCAGGGCGAGAACGGCGCGCGCCTGCTGAAGGAATTCAACGATTACTATGCGCCGGCGCTGTCGGCCGCGCGCATCATGCTCGAGCTCGAGCAGGGCGACCCGCAAGCGGTGGTGTCGAAGATGCAGAGCACCTTGGGTACGCTGACCAAGGATCTCGAGCAGACCCAGGCGAAAGCCAAGGACCAGTTCAAGGGCGGCATCGCCAGCAGCGAAGCGAACGTGCGCCGCGTGCTGTGGACCATGATCCTGACTGCGCTGGTCGTCATCCTGAGCCTGGCCGTGGTGTCGTGGTTCGTGGTGCGCGCCATCTGGCACCAGCTAGGCGGCGAGCCGGAATATGCGCGCGAGATCGCCCGTGCCGTGGCCAACGGCGACCTCGCGATGGACATCCATATCGACGCCAAGGACACGACCAGCCTGCTGGTCGCCTTGAAGGACATGCGCGCGCGCCTGGCCACGATGGTGTCCGAGATCAAGACCTCGGCCGAGACGATTGCGGTCGCCAGCGCGGAAATCGCCAGCGGCAACGCCGACCTGGCCGGCCGCACCGAATCGCAGGCGTCAAACCTGGAGCGCACCGCGCGCGCCATGGTCGACCTGACCGGCGAAGTGCGCCAGAACGCGGCCAACGCCAACGAAGCGAATGCGCTGGTGGTGACCGCCACCGACATCGCCACCCGCGGCGGCCAGGTGGTCGGCGGCGTGGTCAGTACGATGGGCGACATCAACACCTCGGCCAAGAAGATCGTCGAGATCATCTCGGTCATCGACGGCATCGCCTTCCAGACCAACATCCTGGCGCTGAACGCGGCAGTCGAGGCGGCGCGCGCCGGCGAACAGGGTCGCGGTTTCGCGGTCGTGGCCGGCGAAGTGCGCAACCTGGCCCAGCGCAGCGCCGCGGCGGCCAAGGAAATCAAGGAACTGATCGGCGACTCGGTGTCGAAGGTCAACGCCGGCAGCGCGCTGGTCGACCAGGCCGGCGTGACGATGGGCCAGATCGTGGACTCGGTCAAGAAGGTGCACGACATCATGGCCGAGATCACGCTGGCCGGCCAGCGCCAGAGCGAAGGCATCGCGGACATCGGCCGCGCGATCGACAGCATGGATGAAATGACCCAGCAGAACTCGGCCCTGGTCGAGGAAGCGTCGGCGGCAGCGGAATCGCTGACCGAGCAGACCACGCAGCTGACCGGGGCGCTGTCGGTGTTCAAGCTGGCCGAGCACGCGGATGCGCCGACGCTGAGCCGTTCGACGCGACTGGCACTGCGGTAAGCCATCCGCGCACGATTGCGTGAAGTCCGTACCGGCGCCTGAGGGCGCCGGTATTGTTTTGGGCGACGTAGGGTGCACAGCGTGTCATGAAGACAAGACTATTAAAGACAAGGCTATACATGCCGATAACAGCTCTTGGCATCGCGCCAACGAACGCGTATCCACGGGGCTTCATGGCATTTCGTCTACGTGGCGCGCACGCATCTCCGTCCTGTTGAAACGCTTTACAAATTTGATGCCTGTAGGCATCATCCAAGGAGTCTGCCGCCCCGAAACAGCCTTGGGCGGCCCTCTTGTTGTTCCTCTAATCACACGGCTCATATGGCAGCAGTCCTCCCGAACCCGAGCTCAGGCACACCGATGTCGGCGCCTATGTCGGGATTGGCGCGCGCGCTCGTACAAGCTGGCCGCCTGACGCCGCAGCAGGCCGACACGCTGCAAAAGAAAGCCGCGGGCGACCGCACTGCCTTCATCGACGCCATCATCGCCGAGAAGGTCCTGGACACACAGTCGCTGGCGGCCTTCTGCGCCGAGACCTTCGGCTATCCGCTGCTCGACCTGGCCACCTTCAGCATCGAAGCACTGCCGGCCGGCGCCATCGACGCCAAACTGATGACCGCGCAGCGCGTGGTGGCCCTGGCCAAGCGCGGCAACCGGCTCTCGGTGGCGATTTCCGATCCGACCAATACCCAGGCCCTGGACCAGATCAAGTTCCAGAGCGAAGCGGCGGTCGAGCCGGTGATTGTCGCGCATGACGCCCTGCTGGCCCTGCTGGCCACGCTCACCAAGAGCGCCGAGCAGAGCTTGAACGACATGGCTGGCGAGGACAGCGAGATCGAATTCGCCGAGGAAGAGCAGACCGCCACGCCGCTGGAAGCGACCAACGAAGTGGAAGACGCGCCGATCGTGCGCTTCCTGAACAAGATCCTGATGGACGCCGTGAACCTGGGCGCCTCCGACATCCACTTCGAGCCCTACGAAAAGTACTACCGGATCCGCATGCGCGTCGACGGCGTGCTGCGCGACCATGCGATGCCGCCGCTGTCGATCCGCGACAAGCTTGTCTCGCGCATCAAGGTGCTGGCCAAACTCGACATCTCGGAAAAACGCGTGCCGCAGGATGGCCGCATGCGCCTCATCATGTCGGCCACGCGCACCATCGACCTGCGCGTCAGTACATTACCCACGCTGTTCGGCGAGAAGACCGTGATGCGTATCCTCGACGCGACCCAGGCCCAGATGGGCATCGACGCGCTCGGCTACGACCCGGACCAGCGCGAACTGCTGCTGGGCGCCATCTCGCGTCCCTACGGCATGGTGCTGGTGACCGGGCCGACCGGTTCCGGCAAGACTGTTTCGCTGTACAGCTGCCTGAACGTGCTGAACAAACCCGGCATCAACATCTCGACCGCGGAAGACCCGGCCGAGATCAACCTGCCCGGCGTAAACCAGGTCAACGTCAACGACCGCGCCGGCCTCACCTTCCCGGTCGCGCTGAAATCCTTCCTGCGCCAGGATCCCGACATCATCATGGTCGGCGAGATCCGCGACCTGGAGACGGCCGACATCGCGATCAAGGCCGCGCAGACCGGGCACATGGTGTTTTCAACCTTGCACACGAACGACGCGCCGTCGACGCTGACGCGCCTGATGAACATGGGGGTGGCGGCGTTCAACATCGCCTCGTCGGTGATCCTGATTACCGCGCAGCGCCTGGCGCGGCGCCTGTGCACCTGCAAGCAGCCGCTCGAGCTCGGGCGCGAGGCCCTGCTGGCGGCCGGCTACCGCGAGGGCGACCTCGACACCGACTGGAAGCCCTATGGCCCGGTCGGATGCGAACGCTGCCTCGGCTCAGGCTACAAGGGGCGCGTCGGCATCTACCAGCTGATGCCGATCTCGCCGGCGATCGAGGCGCTGATCCTGACGCACGGCAACTCGATGCAGATCGCCGCCCAGGCCGAGAAGGACGGCGTCAATTCGTTGCGCCGCTCGGGCCTGCTGAAAGTGAAACAGGGGCTGACCAGCCTCGAAGAAGTGCTCGGCTGCACCAACGAATAGGCGAATGTAGAAAACAACTATGGCAAGCTCCCTCACCACCAGAAGCCGCGGCGGCGCGCAAATCAAGGAAGCAATCTACGCCTGGGAAGGCAAGGACAAGACCGGCAAGACCGTGCGCGGCGAGCTGCGCGCCGGCGGCGAGGCGATCGTCAACGTGACCCTGCGCCGCCAGGGCATCATGGTCACCAAGGTCAAGAAGCGGGTCTACCGCAGCGGCAAGAAGATCACCGACAAGGACCTGACCATGTTCACGCGCCAGCTGGCGACGATGATGAAGGCCGGCGTCCCGCTGCTGCAGGCCTTCGACATCGTCGGCAAGGGCCATGCGAATCCGTCGATGTCGAAACTGATCCTCGATATCCGCTCCGACATCGAGACCGGCACCAGCCTGAACAACGCCTTCCGCAAGTACCCGCGCTATTTCGATCCGCTGTTCTGCAACCTGGTCGGCGCCGGCGAACAGGCCGGTATCCTGGAAGACCTGCTGCACCGCCTGGCCGTCTACAAGGAAAAGACGCTGGCGCTGAAGTCGAAGATCAAGTCCGCTCTCACCTACCCGATCGCCATTCTCTCGGTCGCCTTCATCGTGGTCGCCGTGATCATGATCTGGGTGGTGCCGGCCTTTAAGTCGGTATTCCAGAGCTTCGGCGCCGACCTCCCGGCCCCGACCCTGATCGTGATGGGCATGTCGGAATTCTTTGTCGACTGGTGGTACCTGATCTTCGGTTCGATTTTCGGCTCGATCTACTTCTTCATCGAATCCTGGCGCCGCTCGCTGAAAATGCAGCAGGCCATGGACCGCCTGCTGCTGCGTCTGCCGATCTTCGGCAGCGTGATCCGCAAGGCCACGATCGCGCGCTGGACCCGTACCCTGGCGACGATGTTCGCGGCCGGCGTGCCGCTGGTCGAAGCACTCGACTCGGTCGGCGGGGCCTCGGGCAACGCGGTCTACCTGGACGCCACGCGCCGCATCCAGACCGAAGTCTCCACCGGCACCAGCCTGACGGTCGCGATGCAGAACGTGAACGTGTTCCCGAGCCTGGTCACCCAGATGGTGGCCATCGGCGAAGAATCCGGCGCCCTCGACGGCATGCTCGGTAAAGTCGCCGACTTCTTCGAGGAAGAAGTCGACGAGGCCGTCGCCGCGCTGTCGTCGCTGATGGAGCCGCTCATCATGGTCATCCTGGGCGTGCTGATCGGCGGGCTGGTGGTGGCGATGTATTTGCCAATTTTCAAGCTCGGTTCGGTGGTGTAAGGGGCAGTGTAGGTTCTCAGAATAGTTCGCAGTTTCTCAGAAAACTTCGCGGTGAATCCGCAGTGGTTCGCCCGTTTGTGGCTACTCATCAGAAAGCGGAGATGCCGCTATTCTTCGAGTCGGGTTTGATCATAAGCGTGGTGGTTGACGAACAGATCCGCAGCTTCTTCCGCCGTTCATTGAGCTCCGGACAATGAAAATGCCGCCCAGGCTGAACTGGGCGGCATGACAGTGCAACGAGCGCCGGGGGGATGTCAGCGCTAATTAGTACGCTTTGGTGACGTACAGGGTCGCGGTTGCTTCATACAGGTTGCTGCCGTTGCAGGTGCGTAAGGCGCCCGGCTTCAGCTTGTTCACGTAGGTCCCAATGTATTTCGAGGTCACCTTCACCGTTACCGTGCATGAACCGTTGGCAGGAATCGTGCCATTCTTCAAGGTCACCGTGGAGCCGCCAATGGGCGCCGTCACCGTACCACGGCAAGTGGTGCTGGCATAGCCTGCGACCGTCACGCGGTAGGGCAGCGTGTCGACGAGGGGTGCGGTCAGGATGGCGGGCACGTTGCTGGGGTTGGTCAACGTGATGGTTAGCACCGAAAGCTGCCCCTGCTTGATGGTGTACGGGTAGAAGGATTTCTTCACGACCGGCGGCTTCACTTTGGCGGTGACCGTCAGGGTTGCCACCGCCGGAGCGGTATTGCTGCCGTTTGAAGTCTGCAAGGCGCCGACAGGCAAGGTATTTTTGAAGTAGCCTGCGGCATTCGCAGTCACCCGGACCGTCACTGTGCAGGAACCGGCTGCCGGAATAATCCCCCCAGTCAAAGTCACCGTCGATCCACCGGCAGCGGCTGCGACGCTCCCGCCGCAGGTGGTGACTGCGTTCGCTGGCGAAGCATTAACAACACCGCTGGGCAAGGTATCGATGAGCGGCGCCGTCATGATGGCGGGAAGTGTACCGGTGTTGCTCAACGTAAGGATAAGCGTCGAGAAGCCACCGGTGCTGATGGTTGCCGGGCTAAACGCTTTGCCGAGTGAGACGGTCGAGACCGGCGTCACAGGAGTCACGGTAAGCGTTGCAGTGGCCGGGCCGGTATTGCTGCCGTTGGTGGTCTGCAAGGACCCGGTGGCCAAGGTGTTGATATAGGCTCCCTCAGTAGCCGCCGTCACGTTCACGTTCACCGTGCATGAGCCATTCGCGGGGATTGCGCCACCGGTCAGCGTCACCGACGAGGTCGAGGTCGTGACTACACCACCGCAGGTGTTGGTGGCGTTGGGCGTTGCCGCAACTACGAGACCGGCGGGCAGATTGTCGGTCAACGGAGCAGTCAGGGCGGTTGATGTGCCGCCAGTGTTGCTCAAGGTGAGCGTAAGAGTTGACGTTCCACCGGCGGCGATAGTTGCCGAATTGAACGCCTTACTCACCGACACTGACGCCGCGGCACAAGTGGCCGGGGTGACGATGTTCGAATCGAGCGTCACGGACCCGTTTTGCGCCAGAGCCCTTCCCGCAAGGGTTGCGTTGGTCGTCAACGTAACGCTCGTGAGTGCGAGGATGTTGCCCGCGAAAGTCGTGCCGGTACCGATGGTGGCGGAGCTGCCGACCTGCCAGAACACGTTGCAGGACTGAGCGCCATTCACCAACACCACGGATGCGTTGCTGCCGGTAATAAGGGTGCTCCCGGTCTTGAAGATAAAGACCGCATTGGGGTTACCCTGCCCGTCGAGCGTCAGGGTGCCGCTCAACGACGCCGATGACGCAAAGCAGTAGACGCCCGGTACCAGCGTCATGCCCGCGAGATCGGTTGGCACGCCAAATGTGGTGTTGCACGGTTGACTCGCCAAGTTGTTGTAGGCAATCGTGGTGTCCGCCTGCGCATTTTGTGCGACCGTATCGCCTGCGTATGTCATACCGGTCACGATGCCGGGTGGAAAGCCCGTGATCGCGGTGCCAGGGAAGACACCCAGGTCACCGTTGAGGACGGTCGGGCCAGTGTTCGTGACTGTCTGGCCGCCCAGTACTGCAAAACTTCCAGCGGTACCCAGTGTTGGTGCCACTTGGGCAAATGCGGAATCAAATGGAACGACAGAGAGCAGCGGGATCAGCATGAGTAAAGCCGAAAGTCGTCCAGAAAGCCATGTTCGCATGCGTGGTCGGGCAGTCTTTTCGGGTAACGCTTCGGAGGTACAGAATACTCCAGGATCGGGATCGAATTCATCAGAATTGTGTTTTAGTGCTGCATGCATAATGTTCTCCATTTTCAGACTGACAAAGCCCTGCGAACCGCTCTCGGTAAAAACCAGGGTTTGGAAAATTTTAGGTCAAGAGGCGAGAATTGCTTGAGTTCGCCGGAAGAAACTGGGAAAAACAATTACTCTGGCTCGAAAAAATTCAGTTGACTTTTACCACCTCCTTCGCGGTATTTTTCGAATTGCCACCGATTATCTCTATACCATTTGGAAACGAACGGCGATGATGCGATAGCCGGCCCTATAGCTTGATGTAAAACGCGTTGAGCGCAAGATAAAGATATGTGTCGTACGTTCACGGCATTTGATGTTTAACAAAGATTCTAAGCGATCGAAAAAAATATAGATTCGCTCCGGACAGGGATATTCTTATACTCATATGAATTATGTGAAATCTTCATAACTGGAAATATTTAAATTGAAATTTTTAGATAACCGTTCGGAAGTGCTCAGTTTCTTGCCAAGGCTAAAAATCGGTCGATCAAAGGGTAGAGCATGCTTGCGACGAAATGGCAAGTACATGTCCTTTACAAACATTTTTCCCATTCAAATCAATGCTTAGTTCTTCCCATGCGCCCATTCGCAGCGCCGCTGTCTAGCACTCAACCGTATCGCGATCTTATCGAAGCATGCCAAATTCTGACGCCGCTATGTCAGCCTGAAAAGCAATGACCTGCTCGGCCAAATCAGTCCTTGATGAAATATTTTTGGAACAGGATTTGCAATCAAACGAAATAGCGCAATGCAGGATGGTCAATGCACATTAATTAATTGAATTTTAGAATATGGGTTATAAAGAAATTTATCTCAATTTGATATGGCTCCTTGAATAATCGAAATCATTCCGCCGCTCGTTGGTCCGAACTGATCCTTATTGACATTTCTGGAAGACAGGTACCTTCCTGGCCACCTCGAATAACCCGAATTTCGCATAGTTAGAGAGGCGGCCGGAATCTTCTGCGTGATTTGGGTCCGATTTCCTGGTAGTTTCGGTGCGTGTTCTCGGGCGGCTGGTGCAACGACATGCTTCGCTGAACGGCGAGCGCGCCGGAATCACGCTGGGTTTCGCATTTCAGAACGCCTGGAGGCCGCGTTCTTTCAAATACACGTGCCGCTGCAAGTTGTAGCTGGCAGTTTTGAGGTGCAACGCGAAGGTGTGCGCACGATTCCCATGCAGCGCACCAGTTTACTCCCCCCATGTGGCGCAGCGCGCCAAAGACGTGTTCGACACGGGCACGCGGCGGGGGGATTCGCCAGTTGCGCTGCTTTTGCGTGTCGGAGATCGGCTTGGTCGCACTGCTTTTGCGCTGGATCTGGACGCGCCAGCCAGCCGCTGTCAACGATGCCTCGCGCTCGGCAATAGGATAGCCACAGTCGGCGTAGACGTCGCGGCTGGTGTTGCCACCCAGACCGGCCTGCGCCAGCCGGTCGCGGAACAGCCAGATCGTCTTGGCATCGGGGATCGTGCTGCTCTCGGTAAGACCGAGAAATTGCAGGAAACCGCGTCGGTCGAGCAGCTGCTACTCGCGTGCGTCGTCGGCCAGATTGTAGAGTTGCTGCAGTACCAGAATTTTGGTCATCAGGACCGTGGGGTACGGCGGCCGGCCACCTTTGGCACGCGATGGACGCGGCAAGGCGGTATCGATTTCGTCGGCCAGTGCGGAAAAGTCGACATGCTTGCTCAGGCCGGCGAGCGGATCGCCAAGTGCTTTCGTCAGGAAGTGCGTCGCTCCCATCCACCATTGAAGACTTTAGCGTGCTGAGAAATTAATGTGCTACCGTCGCCAAAATTAGTTGGGACTTTCCAAGAACAGAGCGTCTCGAAAATCTTAGGTGGGCATTCTGATTTGATGACACTTTCATGCAAGAAAGGCACCTCAACAACTGTTGCGCTTTGCAGTAACGGTGTTTGTCAACGTAGTTGTCGCGTCACCTCAAGCTGCTTGCGGTGTTCAGTTATCGGAATCTGGTTTTTTCAACGATGAGGTAAATGAGTGTCATTTGCATCTTCCGGCTCGTTTTGTTACCCTGCAGTTTTAAGTAACGACAGGATGATCGTGAGCCCGAACAAAATCGCCGCCCTTGCCTTGGCCTCGCTGGTGGCCTTGCCTGCCATTAGCCAGGACAAAGTACTGAACCTGTATTCCGCGCGCCATTACCAGACCGATGAAGCGCTGTACACGGATTTCACGAAGCAGACCGGAATCAAGATCAATCGCATCGAAGCGGGTGAAAACGAGCTGCTCGAGCGCCTGCGCAACGAGGGCGCCTACAGCCCGGCCGACGTCTTCCTGACGGTCGATGCGGCCAGGCTGGGCAAGGCCGAGGAAATGGGCCTGTTCGCACCGGTTAAATCGGCAGTGCTGACGCAGCGTATCCCAGCGCATCTGCGCACCGACACCTGGTTCTCGTTCTCGCAGCGCGCGCGCGTGATTGTCGCCAACAAAACGCGCGTGAACGCGGCCGATGTCCAGACCTACGAGAGCCTCGCCAATCCGAAGCTCAAGGGCCTGGTGTGCGTGCGTTCCGGCGCCCATCCGTATAACCTGTCGCTCGGCGCCGCCATCCTCAATCACCACGGCGAACAAAAGACGCAGGCCTGGGCCAAGGGGCTGGTGGAGAACTTCGCGCGCGCGCCTAAGGGCGGCGACACCGACCAGATCAAGGCCGTCGCTGCCGGCGAGTGCGGAGTTGCGCTGGCAAACTCCTACTATGTCGCGCGCATGCTGCGCTCGGACAAGCCGGAAGACAAGAAGGTCATGGAGAACGTGACGGTCATCTGGCCGGACCAGAAGACCACGGGCGCCCACATGAACATTTCCGGCGGTGGCATGCTCAAAACCGCGCCGAACAAAGAGTCCGCGGTCAAGTTCCTGGAATACTTGGCATCAAACCAGGCACAGGTGTATTTTGCTGACGGAAATAACGAGTGGCCGGTCGTCGCCAGTGTCAAGACCAGCAATCCCGGTCTGGCCGCGATGGGCAACTTCAAGGCCGATACCGTGAAAGTTGGCGCCTTGGCCGCGAAACAAGCCGAAGTCCAGAAGATCTACGACCGCGCCGGCTGGCGCTGATCCGCTTCTTCACAGACTGGCGTTACGTCGACAATGCCGTCCCGTTCGCACCGGACGGCATTGTTCATTTAAAGCGCTGCGCCGCTCAGCGCCCGGGGCGGCTGCGCGCGATCTCGCGGGTCAGCACCATCAGCGGCAGCACGCCGACGGCGACGATCGCCAGTGCCGCCGTCGAGGCCTCGGTCAGGCGTTCGTCCGAGGCCAGCACATAGGCCTGGGTAGCCAGGGTATCGAAATTAAAGGGCCGCATGACCAGGGTTGCCGGCAATTCCTTCATGACTTCCACGAACACCAGCAGGCCGCCCGTCAGCAAGCTGCCCCGCAGCATGGGGATGTGGATGCGCCAGAGCATGGACGGCGCGCCGTGGCCGAGCGAACGCGCGGCGTCGTCCATCGACGTCGTGATCTTGCCCAGGCCCGCCTCCACCGTCTGCAGCGAGACGGCCAGGAAACGCACCAGATAGGCGTACACCAGCGCTGCGATGCCGCCGGTCAGCAGCAGGCCCGGATTGGTTCCCGTCAGCTGCATCCAGGCCGAGGCCAGCCAGGTATCGAGCTTCGTCACCGGCAGCAGCACGCCCACCGAGATCACCGTGCCCGACAGCGCGTAGCCAAGCCCGGCCAGGCGGTTCACGTTGCGGTGCAGGTTGCCGCGCGCGGTGCGCGCCGCATACGCCAGCAGCACCGCGATCGCCACCGCCAGGACCGCCGCCAGCGCGGCCAGCACGAAGCTGTTCCGGGCAAGCACAAGGAAGCGGTCGCCGAACTGGGCGTCGCCACTGGTGATTGCCATGTGCAGCAAGACCGCAGCGGGCAGCAGGAAGCCAGCGCCAAGCGGAACGCTGCAGAACACGACGGCCGCTCCAGCGTGCAGGCCCGTCAGGCGGTCGCCCGGATGGATGGCCTGGCGAGCGCCGACGACGTCGAAGCGGGCGCGGGCGCGGCTGATTTTCTCGATCAGGAGCAGCAGCGCCACGAAGCCCAATAAGGCGGCCGCCAGCTGCGCCGCCGCCTCGCGGTCGCCCAGGGAAAACCACGCACGGTAGATGCCTGTCGTGAAGGTTTGAACGCCGAAATACGAAACCGCGCCATAGTCGGCCAGCGTTTCCATCAGGGCCAGCGCGGCGCCGGCGGCAATCGCGGGACGCGCAAGCGGTACGGCGATCGTGAAGAAGCGCCGCCATGGCCCCAGTCCCAGCGACCGTCCGACATCGAGCATGTCGCCCGCCCGCTCCAGGAAGGTCGCGCGCGCCAGCAGGTACACATACGGATACAGCACGAAGGTGAAGATCACGGCCGCGCCGCCGAGGGTCCGTATGTCGGGAAACCAGTAACTGCCTGGCGTGAGCGCAAACGTGGCGCGTAGCCAGGTCTGGACCGGCCCGACGAACTGCAGCAGATCGGTGTAGGTATAGGCCATCACGTAGGTCGGCACCGCCAGCGGCAGCACCAGCGCCCACTCGAACAGGCGCCGCCCGGGAAAGTCGTGCATCGTGACCAGCCAGGCGGCACCAGTCCCGATGACAATCGTGCCGGTGCCGACGACCGCGCACAGGTACAGAGTGCTGAGGATATACGAGGCGAGCACGGTGTCGGCCAGGTGGGTCCAGGTCGCGCCGCCGGCGCCGGGCAGCAGCGATGCCGCCACGGTCAGCAAGGGCACCGCTATCAAGACCGCGACCACCAGTGCCGCCGCTTGCAGGGAGTTGAACGCCGATTTCGCCACGATAACCTAAGGAAATAAAGCAATTATAATGGGTCCTTTACTCCCCCGGACCACCATGGCGCTTCTTGAACTGCAGCAGCTTTCTCATGCTTACGGCGGCCACCTTGTCGTCGACGGCTTGTCGCTCGACCTGGCGCCCGGCACGATCGGCTGCCTGCTCGGACCGTCCGGCTGCGGCAAGACCACCGTGCTGCGCTGCATTGCCGGATTCGAGCGCCCCGATGCCGGTACCATCCGGGTGGGCGAAGAAGTGGTCAGCGCGATGTCCACCCACGTGCCGCCCGAGCGCCGGCGCATCGGCATGGTTTTCCAGAATTATTCGCTCTTTCCGCACCTGAGCGTGGCGGCGAATATCGCCTTCGGCTTGCAGGACCTGCCCTCCGCCCAGCGCAAGGCCCGTGTGCACGCCTTGCTGGAACTGGTCGGACTGCCGAGCCAGGCCGGCAGGTATCCGCACGAGCTCTCCGGCGGCCAGCAGCAGCGCGTCGCGCTGGCGCGGGCCCTGGGCCCGCGGCCGCGCCTGCTACTGCTGGACGAACCCTTTTCCAGCCTCGACGTGGATCTGCGCGAACGTCTGGCCGCTGAAGTCGGTGCCATCCTGCGCGCGGAGGGCACGACCGCGGTCCTGGTCACGCACGATCAGCACGAAGCGTTTGCGATGGCCGACCAGGTGGGCGTCATGCACGGGGGCCGCATCCAGCAGTGGGACACCCCGTATAACCTGTATCACCGGCCGGCCAACCGCTTCGTGGCGGATTTCATCGGCCAGGGCGCCTTCGTTCCCGGCCAGGTATTGGCTGGCGGCGCCATCGGCATCGAGCTGGGCGCGCTGCGCAACGCCGTGGCAGGCAGCGCGCCAGCG
This sequence comes from Massilia sp. CMS3.1, assembly GCF_051262535.1. NCBI lineage: Bacteria > Pseudomonadati > Pseudomonadota > Betaproteobacteria > Burkholderiales > Oxalobacteraceae > Massilia > Massilia sp. CMS3.1. Next base: position 306,958 of record NZ_JBIMES010000004.1, read on the forward strand.
TGGCAGCCAGGAGACGCTGTCACCGTCCTGCTGCGCCCGGACGACGTCGTGCACGACGACGCCAGCCCCGTGACAGCCGAGGTGGTGGCAAAGGCGTTTCGCGGCGCCGAATTTCTTTATACGCTCAAGCTCGGCAGCGGTCAGGAAGTGCTGTCGCTGGTCCCGAGCCACCATGACCACGCGCCGGGCGAACGGATCGGCATCCGCCTCGACGTCAACCACGTGGTCGCCTTCCCCGCCTGATCGACGCCGGCCCCCAAGCGAGGCCGGCGGCAGGACCTCACGCCAGGTTTAGAAACTCGCGAACAGCGACAGTTTCACGCTGCGGGGCGCGCCCGGCGTGATGTTGTTGTCGTTGTGGGCCGATGCCCAGTACTTCTTGTCAAACAGGTTTTCCACGTTCAGCTGCAAGCGGTATTGCTTGCTGAGACGGTAGAAGACGGCGCCATCGACGCGGGTGAACGACGGCAGCATCACCGTGTTCGAGGTCGAGGTGTACAGGCTGTCGCGATACACCACGCCCAGGGCCGCAGCCAGCGGTGCGCTGAAGTCGTAGCGGCTCCACAGCGCGAACGTGTGCTTTGGTACCATCGCCAGCGTGGCGCCGGAGCGCACGGTGGCCGACTGGTCGGCGGTCAGCACCGCGTGCTGGTAAGCGTAGCCGCCCATGATGCTGAGTGCTTGCGTCACGCGTCCCGTCAGATCCAGTTCGACGCCCTTGCTGCGCTGGCCATCGACCAGGATGCTGGTACCGGCCACCGCGCCCGGCACGACGACGTTGCTGCGGTCGAGCTGATAGACGGCGGCGCTGGCGGCCAGCAGCGGGGTCACGTCCCACTTTACGCCGAGTTCGACATTGTCGAATTTCTCGGGATCGAAAGCACGGTTGCTTGCGGTAAGCGAGGTAAGCTGATCGCCGGCGCGTGGCAGGTAGGCGCGGCTGTAGCTGGCATATACCGACATCGCTTCCACCGGTTTGTAGATCAGGCCGAAACGTGGGGAGACCGGCGTATCGGTCACCTCGAACTGGCCATTGCTGGTGGCAAGGCGATTGTTGAAGTCGACGCTGAAGCGGTCGTAGCGCAAGCCCGCCACTGCCTGCCACTGGGGCGAGAAGATGATCTGGTCCTGAAGGTAGACGGACGCGACCTTGGCCTCGCTGTAGTTGCTGGTCGTCGCCGTCGGGAAGCTGACGCCCCCGGTATAGATTGGGTTACTGGCGAGAACACTCGCGGGGGCCGCGAAGGCACCGGCGCGGCGCGCGTTATCGGTTTCCTGGCGGCCGAGCTCGACGCCGGCGGCGATCTTGTGGGTGATGCCGCCGGTCGCCAGCGCGTAGCTCAGGTCGGTCTGGTTGAACAAGTTGTTGCGTTCGGTCGTGTCGAGATAGGCGCCCACGGCAAGACGGCCGGTGGCTGTGTTGACGGCGCTGTTGGCATACACATTCTGGTAATACTTGTCGTACTTGGCGACACGGGTACGGTTGCGCAGCATGAAACCATTGCCGGAATCGTGTTCGACGTAGGCCGAGAAGGCATCCACGCGCGCACCGGTCGGGCTCAGCTCGGCATTGCCGAAGAAAGTCGACACGTCGGTGTCGAATGGACGTCCATTCAACGAGGGCACGCCGCGGTCGGCGATGCGGTCGTCGCGGAAGTGCTCGTAGCCGAGGCTGATGCGGGTGTTCCTGCCGGCGCGCAGGCTCATGGTCGGATTGATGCCTTTGCGTTCGAGCGTAACGCCATCGCGGTAGCTGTCCGACCGCTCGGCCATGGCATTGACGCGCACTGCCACGTCCGGGCTCACTGCCCCACCGACATCGACGGCGGCGCGCTTGTGGCCATACGAGCCGACGGAGAGGTTCACATCGGCCACGGGTACCCGGCGCGCCTGCTTGCTGACGCGGTTGATCACGCCACCCGAACCGCCGCGGCCGAAGATCATGGCATTGGCGCCCTTGATGGCCTCGAGGCTTTCGATGTTGTAGAAATCGCGGTAGTACTGGACGTCGTCGCGCATGCCATCGATAAAGAAATCGCCGGTCGAGCTATTGCCGCGGAACACGGCTGCGTCACGGTTGCCTTCTCCCTGGGCCGTGACGATGCCCGGCACGTAGCGGATGGCGTCGGCAATGCTCTGCATGGCCTGGTCGTCCATCAATTGGCGCGTGATCACCGTCACCGACTGCGGCGAGTCGCGCAGCAGCGTATCGGTCTTCATCACGCTAACGGTCGCTTTTTCGGCATAGCCACGGTCGGCTGAGCCGAGCACTTCAACTACCGACACCGGGGCAGGCTGGTCGTCGTTGGCGAGGGCTGCACAGCTCAGCAGCATACCTGCTACGGCAAGGGCGATGGGAGTCGGAAGGAAGATTGGTGAAGAACGCATGGTTGGCATCAGGATGAGAATGAGAATGAGAATAATTCCTAATATTATTACGGCAACACTTTATCTGCAAGAAAGATTTTGTGGTCAATAATGGCACCGTGTGGAGGTCGTAGTGCCGCTAGGCGCTATGCCGGCACTGCGGCGTACAGCCTAATATTTACTGCAGGTCGTTGAGGGGACGCTGGCCCCAGTTCCGCCGCCAAACTCCCTCGGGGTCACACGCCTGCTGCTGTTTCACCCCGGCAGCCTCCGCGCGTTGACACCTTAAAAACTGCAAGGTTTATGAAAAAACGACTGCAAGATGGCCGAGAGGAACCCAAAAATCAAGGGGTGACACTGCGGGATTCTGTGAGTTCCTACACCAGGCCAGGGCTAGGCAACGCGCTCCGCCCTGCTGTGCCGCCTGACCCCATGCGCCCAGGCATACAACGCCGGCAAAATCAGCAGCGTCAACGCGGTGGACGAGAGAATGCCGCCGATAACGACCGTGGCCAGGGGTCGCTGGACTTCGGCGCCCGTACTCGTCGCCAATGCCATCGGCAGGAAGCCCAGGGAAGCCACCAGCGCCGTCATCAGGACCGCCCTGAGCCGCGCCTGCGCGCCTTCGCGCATGGCGAGTTCCGGCGCGTATCCCTGATCCCGTAGCGAGCGCACGAACGAGATCATCACCAGCCCGTTGAGCACCGCGACCCCGGACAGGGCGATGAATCCGACCGAGGCCGAGATCGACAGCGGCAAGTCGCGCAGCCACAGGGCCAGCACGCCGCCGGTCATGGCGAATGGAATGCCGCTGAAGACCAGCAGGCCATCCTTGACGCTGTTGAACATCAGGTACAACAACGCGAACACGATCGCCAGTGCCGCCGGCACCACGATGGCCAGACGCGCGCTTGCCGCCTGCAGGTTGTCGAACTGACCGCCGAGATTGATCCAGGTCCCCGCCGGCAGTTTTACCTTCACCAGTGCGGTCTTGAGCTCGGCCACGAACGATCCGAGGTCGCGTTCCCTGACGTTGGCCGTGACCACGACCCGCCGTTTCCCATTCTCGCGGCTGATCTGGTTCGCTTCCGGCACGAAACTCAACGTGGCAATCTCGGACAGGGGAATGCTGACCGAGTGACCGTCCTGGGCCGGTAGCGAAATCGGCAATTGCCTGAGCGTGTCGATATCGTTGCGGGCGCCTTCCGGGAGGCGCACGGTGATGGCAAAGCGCCGATCGCCTTCGAACACCATGCCGACATCGCGCCCGCCGACGAGGGTCCCGAACGCCTCCTGCACGTCGGCGACATTCAGGCCGTAGCGCGCCGCCTTGATACGGTCCACCGTCAGCGTGAGCGCGGGCAGTCCTTCGGTTTGCTCGACCTTTACTTCGGCCGCCCCGGCGAGCTTCCCCATCACGCCCGCGATCTGCTGCGCCGTTGCCGTCATGGCGTCCGTGTCGTCGCCGAAGACCTTCACGGCGATATCGCTGCGCACCCCCGAGATCAGCTCGTTGAAGCGCAGCTGGATCGGTTGGGAGAACTCGTAGTTATTCCCGGGGATCCCGTTCGCAGCCTCGGTAATCGCCTGCACCAGCTCCGCATGGGATTTGCGCGGCGCCGGCCACTGGTCCTCGGGGCGCAGCATGATGTAGCTGTCGGCGGCGTTCGGCGGCATCGGGTCGGTCGCCACTTCCGAGGTGCCGACGCGGGCGAACATGCGCTCGATTTCCGGGAACTGCTTCAGGAGCGTGCTCTCCAAATGCTGCTGCATGGCGACCGACTGCTGCAGGCTGGTTCCGGGAATGCGCATGGTGAGCACCGCAAGATCGCCTTCATTCAGGTTGGGAGCGAACTCCGTCCCCAACCGCGTGGCCAGCATCCCGGACAACAGAATGCTCAGCAGCGCGAAGGTGAACGCGACCGGCCGGTTATGCAGCACCCAATCGAGCAGGGGCTGATACAGGTCTCGTGCCTTGTGCATGAGCTTGTTCTCATGCTCCGCGACGCCCTTGTTGACGAACAGCGCAACCGCGGCCGGCACGAAGGTCACCGACAGGATCATCGCCGCGACGAGCGCCATGACGACGGTCATGGCCATCGGGTGGAACATTTTTCCCTCGATGCCGGACAAGGCAAAGATCGGCAGGTAGACGGTCATGATGATCAGCTGACCGAAGAGCAGCGGTCGCCGCGCCTCGGCGGCGGCGGCTGCCACCTCGGCAAACCGCTCTTCGCGACTCAATAACCTGCCTGCCGCTTTCTGGGCCAGGCCGAGACGGCGGATACAGTTCTCGACGATGACGACCGCGCCGTCGATGATGATGCCGAAATCGAGCGCGCCGAGACTCATCAGGTTCGCGCTCACCCCGGCGTTGAGCATGCCGGTAAACACCATCAGCATCGTCAGCGGTATGACCAGGGCCGTGATCAGGGCGGCGCGCAGATTACCGAGGAACAGGAACAGGATCGCGATGACCAGCAAGGCTCCTTCGACCAGGTTGGTGCGCACCGTGTCGATCGCCTTGTTCACCAGCACCGAGCGGTCGTAGACCGGCAGCGCCTGCACGCCGGCGGGCAGCGAACGATTCACCTCCTCCAGCGTCAAGCGTGCTCCTTCGGCGACGGCGCGGCTGTTCTCGCCGATGAGCATGAAGACCGCGCCGAGCACCACTTCGCGGCCATTCTCGGTAGCAGCGCCGGTACGCAACTCGCGGCCCATGTCGACATCGGCGACGTCGCGCACCCGCACCGGCGCACCCTGGACCACATCGAGGACGATATTGCGGATCTCCTCGAGCGACTTGACCTGGCCCGGCGTGCGCACGACGAACTGCTCGCCGCCACGCTCGATGTAGCCGGCGCCTGCATTGCCGTTATTGCGGTCGATGGCGTTGACCAGGGTCGCGAGCGACAGGCCGTGGGCCGACAGCCTGGCCATGCTTGGCGCGACCTGGTACTCCTTCCGGTAGCCGCCGATGGTATTGACTTCGGTGACGCCCGCGACGCTGCGTAACTGCGGCGCCACGATCCAGTCCTGGATCTCGCGCAGGTCCGCCGGCGTGTAGGGACTGCCGTCCGGCTTGCGGGCGCCCTCTTTCGTCTCCACGGTCCAGTAGAAGATTTCGCCGAGGCCCGTCGCGGTCGGCCCCATTGAGGGTTCGACGTTGACCGGCAACCTGGCCTTCGCCTCCTGCAGGCGTTCGCTCACGAGCTGGCGCGCAAAATAGATGTCGGTGCCGTCCTTGAACACGACGGTCACCTGCGACAGGCCGTATTTCGACAGCGAACGGGTCTGCTCGAGCCGGGGTAGACCATTCATCACCGTCTCGATCGGGAACGTGATGCGCTGTTCCACTTCGAGCGGCGAATAGCCCTCGGCGCTCGTGTTGATCTGTACCTGGACATTGGTGATGTCGGGAACCGCGTCGATCGGCAGGCGCCCATAACTGTAGAGACCTGAAGCGCCAAGACAGGCGACGACAAAGAGGACGAGCCAGCGGCGGGCGATGGCAAATTCAATGAGTTTCTGGAACATGGTCGCCCGCTCAGTGATGGTCGGCTTCGGATTTACCGAGGTCTGCTTTCAGCAGGAAGCTGCCGCGCGCGGCGTACTTCGTTCCCGCCGCCAAACCGCTGACGATCTCGGTCCGTTTCCCGTCCGCGCGGCCGACTGTCACGTTCTGCGGCTGGAAGCCGCTTGCTGTGCGAACGAACACCACACTGCGCTCGTGGATGGTCTGGATGGCGTCGCTCGCGACCGTCACCGGTACGCTCCCCTGCTGCCCCAGGAGATCGACGGTTGCCAGCATGCCTGGACGCAGGCGCAGCCCCGGATTGGGCAGGGCGACCCTGGCCGTGGCCATGCGCGTTGCCTCTCCGAGGATGGGGCCGACGAAGGACACCGTCCCGTCGAGCTGCTTCGGCGCTGCGTTGACGCTGACCCGGGCCGGCATGCCGGTGGCAACCTGCGCCAGACTGTCGGCCGGCACGGCCGCTTCGACCCAGACCTGCGACAGATCGGCAATCGTGAGCAGGGGCTTGGTTTCGTCGACTGCCTGGCCGGCCACCACCGGCTTCTCGATCACGACGCCGTCCAGCGGCGCGCGGACAGTCACGCTGCCCGACATCCCGTCGCCAATCGCAATCCCCAAGGCGCGCAGGCGCTGCCCTGCCGCCTGGGCAGTGATCTCGGCCTCCTTCAGTGCGCCTTGCGCGGCATCCAGGTCCTGGCGCGCAGAGATGCGCTCGTCCCATAATGTCTTTTCGCGCTGCCAGGTCGTCCTAGCGAGCTTCAGGCGCTGCTGCGCACTGCCATGGTCCGCGCGCCACTGGGCCACCATGGGGCTCCCGATGACGACCAGGGCCTGGCCCTTTTTGACCTGCGTACCGACCGACACCGGCACCGACTGCACGATGCCCTGGGCAGGCGATGCGAGCGCGACGGTCCGCTCGGCATTGACCTTGATCTGCGCCGGCAAGTGCAATCGCTCCTGAATCATCGCCGGCCCGGCGCTGTCGATGGCAATCCCGTTGGCTTCGATCTGCGCCTCGGTCATCGCGACACCCGGTTCCTGGCCGGCCTCGGCTTGTCGTTCCCCTGCTTCCTCGTGGCGGTCGTCATGGCCATGCGAATCCTCATGGGTCTCGTGGCCCTGCCCGCCAGGGGCGGTCGGCGCGCGCCACAGCATCAGGGCGGCCAGCACCGCGGCGATCATGCACAACAGCGCAATGAGAAGTTTCTGTTTCGTGGTCATGGATGTGATTCCAGTTCGGTTGATCTGTGTTGCGTTGTTGTCGTGGCAGCGCCTGCAAAGCGCTCGATGTCGGCAAAGGCGCGCCAGGCCGCGAGCAGCGCGTTCCAGTGGCGCGACCGGGACTGGAACAAGGTACGTTGCGCGTCGAGGACATCGAGGTAGGAAAACTTCCCGAATTCGAACCCCTTGAGTGTCAGCGCATAGGCGGAACTGGCGTTCGGAAGCACGTCCTGCCGCAGCAGCGCGACCTCGTTTCTCGCGACCGCGTAGCGCGTGTAGGCGTTTTCCAGGTCCGATGCGGCCGACACCTGGGCCGCTGCCAGTTCCTCGTGTGCCTTGTCGGATCGCCGCAGCGCCGCGCTCAGATTGCCCCCGTTACGGTTGAACAGCGGAAGCGGCACCGACAGCCCGACGACGGTCTGCCGGCGTCGGGCCTCGTCGTCGCGCTGGCGGCCGACCGAGACCGTCACATCGGGAATCCGGGCAGCGCGTTCGACGTCCGTTTGCGCTACCTGGGCCGCGAGATGGCCGCGTGCGCGCTGTACCGGGGCAGAGTCTCCGACCGCAGCCAGCAATGCCGCGAGCGGTTTTACATCGGGAAGCTGTTCCGGGTAATGCGCTGCCAGCGTGATGGCGTCCGCCCGTTTGCCGATCAGAGCGCCGAGCTTCGTCCTGGCGATAGCAAGCTCGCCGCTTGCCTGGCTCAGCTCGACCGATGCGTCGACTGCGGCAAGCCGCGCCTTTGTCTCGTCGATCGGCGAGATCTTCCCGGCTGCAACACGTTTGCTGGCCACATCGACACCCCGGCGGGCCAGTTCGATGAGTGACTGTGCCAGCTGCTGCCGTTCCTGTGCGACGAGCACCGCGTAATAGCCGGCAATCACGTCGGAACGGATGTCCTGACGCTGCGCCGCAAGCTCGCCGCGTGCCAGCGTCACGCCGCCCTGGGCGAGCGCAAGGCGTGCACGCCGTTTGCCGCCGAGCTCGATCGGTTGGTTGATCTGGACCGTGGTGGTGCGGGTACCGGCTTGCTGGCCCTCGCGCAGATATTCCAGCTCGGGATTCGGATACCTGCCTGCCTGGTCGACGGCTGCTTCGCTGGCGGCCACTTCGTAGGCCGCCGCGCGCAACCCGGGCTGCTCGAGGGCGAGCCGGATCGCGGCCTGCAAGTCGATCGGTGCCGGCGTGCCCGGCGCCACGCTAGGCAATGGCTCCGCAGCCACGCCGCAGCACCACACCAGAATGGATATGGCAGCCAGCGTCGGCATGCGCTTGGATCGGATGGTCATGTGTGCTCCTGAAAAAAAGTCGATCAGGCGCGCAGGACCACGCGAGCCGGCGGGCTCGCTATTCGAATGCCTGCGCGCTACCTGGCGGCGGCAGGCCAGTTGGGCCGCTCGGGGCGGCTCCGCGGCACGGAGGTCAGGACGGGGGTGAGGGAGGAGATTGCAGCTGCCTGATGCGCCACGGCAGATAAGGGGGCGACACCCGAAGGAACGCCCGATATTTGCCCGAACACGCATGCCGGACAGTGGGGATCGATCTGGGTCGAGCGGGCATCATCATCCAGAAACACGGGTTCGGCCGCCGCCGGGCTGTTGTCCTGCCCCGCGCTGTGATGCGTGACGCCCGTCGGGGTCGACACGCAGCACTGGTCCGCCATTGCCAGGGCAAGCTGAAACGGATAAACCAGCAGCATGATGATGAGGACCCAACGGCGCATGTGATTCAAGGCATTCAAGTAGTAAAGCCATTTCCGAACGAGCGCGGCCAATTATGTCGCGCGCCGCGGAAAGGCCGAGAATTGCCATGATACCTGCTGCTGCAATATCAGGCCATGCGGACTTGCTGCCGAAAGCGTACAACAGGTGAAGCATCATGGGTCGAAAATTGTAAGCTGTTCGGAAACAACGCATTCGGGACAGCTGCTATACTCCCGCAACACGCTTCCCCTGGTAACTCACTTGCGCCGGATCCTGCACCTCCTCCTGCTGTTATGCCTGCCCTTGTATGGCTTCGCCATGCACGGCAGCTTGCCGGCTGTTGCGGGCGCAGCATCGATCGTGCACGAAGTCGACCACGACGAGAGCGTCTATCACCACCACGAGGACGACGGGTCTGTCCATTACGACGACTCCGCCGAGTCCGTCGAGCATACCCAGGAACACGCGTCGCCCCTGCAGCCGGTAGGCTTCGGTCTCGCACGCCTGATCGTCCCTTCTGAACAAGCGGTGTCCGAACTGGGGTCGTATCTTGCCCAGGCGGTCCCCGAACCATTCCTGGACGGGCCGCACAGACCCCCTGCTTGCGCCCTCGGCCATGCTGCCGGGGGAATGCTGCACGCATAATCGAAAGATGGAAGCGCGGCTCAGGTCGCGCCGACGTGCTCGCCCTCGGTGATTCGAATATCACCCGATGGAGAACACATGCGCCCCTGCCGCCTGTCCCTTTACCTTATCGGTGCTGCCCTGACCCTGCCGTGCCTGGTCCTTGCAGCACCGCCCGCGCCGACTGTGATCGGCACCACATTGCAACAAGCCGTCGCGAGTGCGTGGCAGCGCGCGCCTGCCGCGCGTACGCTCGAAGCGCGCGAGGGCGAAGTGCTTGCTGCGCGCGACAACGCCCGTTCCTGGCTCGCCTCGAACCCAACGCTCGGCTTGTCCCAGCGTATGGACCAAGGCGCTTCCGAACGCGATGGGCGAGAATCCGAGATCGCGGTATCGTCCTCGTTCTGGCTGCCAGGCCAGAAGAGTGCCCGGGAAGCGCTGGCAGCACGGAGCACTGACGAAGTCGCCGCTCACATCGGGGCAACGCGGCTCGCTGTTGCAGGCTTGGTACGCAACCGCATGTGGGAAGCCGCTGCCGCCCAGGTCAGGCTCGAGGAAAAGCAGGACCACCTGCACCATCTCGAGGGACTCCGCGACGAGGTACAGCAGCGCGTCAAGGCCGGCGACCTGGCACGCAGCGACAGCCTGCTCGCGCAGCAGGAAGTCCTGGCCGCCCGGATCGACGTAACGAATGCCCGCACGGCAGCAACCGAAGCACTGTCGCGCTACCGGGTCACGACGGGTCTCCCGGACCTGCCAGCACTCGAACCTGAGCCGCTGCACGATACGGCCGCTTCCGCCAACCCGCGCCTGGTGGCGGCGCAGGCTTCCGAACAGCGTGCACGCGCCGCCCTGCGCCTGGCGGCAGCGACCCGCTCCGCGCCGCCAACCATTGCCTTGTCGGTTCGCCGGGAAGACGAAAGGCTGATGCGCGAACCCGTCAACAGCATCGGCGTGGCCCTGCAGATCCCGATCGGAACCGCTGCAGGCAATCGGGCCACTGAAGCCCAGGCGCAAACCGTAATCGCAACCGCCGCTGCCGAGGCGGCCGAAATGCAGGCGAATGCCGATGCCGACATTGAGATCGCCAGGGAGCGGCTTGCGCATGCACGTACCGCGCTGGAGACCGCCCTTGAGCGCGCCACGGCCCTGCACGAGCACACGAGCCTCTTCGAAAAAGCGTTCCGCGCGGGTGAACGGGGCCTGGCCGAGTTGCTTCGCTCGCGCGCGCTCACCCACGAGGCCGACGTCGCCCTGGCCCAGCAAAAAGTCGCCCTCGGGCTCGCCCATGCCCAACTCAATCAAGCATTAGGAATCCTTCCATGAAATACCTGAACCTGCTTTTTGCCGCCATGCTCGCCATGTCGTCGGCATTCGCCAGCCCCGGCGCCCACGGACCGAATGGCGAACACCTAGACGGTCAGGCAAACGCTACGGATGCCACTACGACCGTCCCCCGCATCGAGACATTTACCGAAGCGTTCGAGCTGCTCGGCCACCTCACCGGTGGCGAGCTGTCGATCATGATCGACCGCTACGAGACCAACGAACCCGTGCTCAATGGTGCACTTGAGGTCCAGTACAAGGACCTGAAGGCCAAAGCCAAGTTCCACGCCGACCTCGGTGACTACGCGATTGACGATCCGAAATTCCTCGCGGCAATTGCCAAACCGGGTAGCCATGCCCTGCTGTTCACACTGGTCGCTGGTGAAGAGAGCGATCTGCTCGAAGGCACGCTGACGGTCGCCGCAGCGGCCGGCGACCACGGGCACGGCCACGGCGTGCGCCGCTGGCTACTCGCCGCGATTGCTGCTGCCATCCTCGCAGCCGCCGCAGTATTCGTCGCCCGCCGCCGCCAACGGGAGGAAGTTTGATATGAAGATGACTCAACGAATTGTCGCCGGCCTTGTCGCCAGCCTGTTTGCGACTTCCCTGCTGGCGGCGCCCGGTGCGCACGGCCCGAACGGCGAACACCTGGACGGCCAGGCCACCGCCAGCGTCGGCGGCCTGGCGCGTCTGCCTGACGGCAGCGTCAATGTGCCGAAACTGGCGCAGCGCCGCATGGGCGTGCGCACGCTGATGGTCAAGGAAGGGGAATTTGCGCGCAGCGTGGCCTTGAACGGCCGCGCGAGCATCGACCCGAACGCTGGCGGCCGGGTGCAGGCGCCGTTCGGCGGGCAAATTGCGCCGGGGCCGAACGGGCTGCCGGTCGCCGGCCAGCGCGTGGTCAAGGGCCAGGTACTGGCTCGCCTGCGCCCAACCGGTGCCGCCATCGAGCGTGCCAACCAGGCAGCGGAGCTTGCCGAATTGCGCGCCAACAGGACCTTGCTGGCAAAGCGGGTAGCCCGCCTGAAATCGCTCGAAGGCGTGGTGCCGGCGAAGGAAATGGAAGCGGCCCAGGCAGAACTGACCAGCACAATTGGCCAGGAACGGGCGGTGGCCGGGTCGCTCAGCGGCAGCGAAGCGATTGTTGCGCCCGCGAGCGGGATCATTGCCAGTGCCTCGGTGCTCAACGGCCAGATCGTCGAGTCGCGGGACGTGCTGTTCGAGATCGTCGATCCGCAGCGCATGGTGATCGAAGCTATGTCCACCGATGCCGGCATCGCCCGCAAAATCAGCACGGCGACGCTCGTCGACGTGCCGGATGTCGAGCTGACTCTGCTGGGCGGCGGCCGTACCCTGCGCGACGGCGCCGTGCCGATCAATTTCCGTGCGCGCGGCACGAACCTGGACCTGGCAGTAGGTCAGCCGGTCACGGTGCTGGCCAGGCTCGATACGAAGGTCAAGGGAATTGCGCTGCCGGCGGCGGCACTGGCGCGCAATCCGGCCAATGAGACGGTGGTCTGGATCAAATCCGGTGCCCAGCGCTTCATCGCCCTGCCGGTAGAGGCAACCGCGCTCGACGCACGTACTGTCATCGTCACCAAGGGGCTTACCCCCGACAACAGGGTGGTGGTCATCGGGACTTCCCTGATTAATCAGATTAGATAAGCAGATCAGGTGACCACCCATGTTTAATTCGATAGTTCGCTTCAGCCTCCACAACCGCCTGTTCGTCCTGGCGGCAGCGCTGATGCTGATGGCCTACGGTGCATTGAGCGCATGGCGCACGCCGGTGGACGTCTTCCCCGACTTGAACAAGCCGGTTGTCACCGTGCTGACCGAAGCCGGCGGCATGGCGCCGGAAGAAGTCGAGCAGCTGGTCTCGTTCCCGATCGAGACCTCGCTCAACGGCATGCCCGGCGTCACGCGGGTGCGCTCGGTCTCCGGTGTCGGCCTGTCGATCGTGTACGCCGAGTTCGACTGGGGCACTGATATCTACCGCAACCGGCAGCTTGTGTCGGAGCGGATCACGCTGGTCAAGGAACAACTCCCCGGCAACATAGCGCCGGTGATGGGCCCCGTATCCTCGATCATGGGCGAGATCATGCTGATCGCCTTGCCGATCGACGTCGCCAAAACCGATCCGATGAAGGCGCGCGAGTATGCCGACTTCGTGTTGCGCCCGCGCCTGCTGTCGATTCCGGGTGTGTCGCAAGTGATCCCAATCGGCGGCGAAGTGCGCCAGTTGCGGGTCGAGCCGGATACGGCACGCATGGCGCAATTTGGCGTGTCACTCGAACAGGTCACGACGTCGCTACGCGGCTTCGCGGCCAATACCATCGGTGGCTTCGTTGACCTGAACAACCGCGAATACCTGATCCGCAACCTGGGCCGCACGAATCGCCTGGAAGACATCAGCGGGCTGGCCGTTGCATATCGCAACGGGGCGCCGGTCCTGCTCGAACAGGTCGCCAGCGTGCGCTACGCGGCGGCCTTCAAGCGTGGCGACGCGGGTTTGAACGGCAAACCGGCAGTCATCGTCAGCGTCCAGAAACAGCCGGCGGGCGACACGGTGCGCCTGACGCGCGACATCGAGACGGCGCTGGCGGAACTCAAGCAGGGCCTGCCGGCCGGCATATCGCAGCCGGTGGTCCTCTTCCGGCAAGCCAACTTCATCGAATCCTCGATAGGCAACGTTGTCGAAGCTTTACGCGACGGCGCCATCCTGGTCGCGATCGTCCTGTTTGCCTTCCTGCTCAGCGTCCGCACCACGCTGATCTCGTTGATCGCCATCCCGCTTTCGCTGGCGGTGACTGCACTTGCCTTCCACCTGCTGGGGCAGTCCATTAACGTGATGACACTCGGGGGCCTGGCGATCGCAATCGGCGAACTGGTCGACGATGCTGTGGTCGACGTCGAGAACATCGTACGCAGGCTCAAGCAGCGCAAAGATGACGGTCAGTCGGTGCTGGAGGTGATCTGGCATGCCTCGGTTGAGGTGCGTTCGGGCATCGTCTACGCAACCGTCATCGTGGTGCTCGTGTTCGTGCCGCTGTTCGCCCTGCCCGGCATCGAGGGCCGCCTGTTTGCACCGCTAGGCATTGCCTACATCACTTCGATCCTGGCGTCGATGCTGGTATCGATGACAGTGACCCCAGCCCTGGCCTACTACCTGCTGCCCCGCATGAAGTCTCTGCACCGTGGCGACAGCCCGATCGTGCGCCGCATGAAGCAATGGGATACCGCTGCGCTGAACTGGACCTTGCCGCGCATCCGCCTGATGCTGGCAATTGCCCTCATCGCTGTCGTGGCGGCCGCCGCATCTGTTCCTTTTTTCCCGCGCGCATTCCTGCCAGCGTTTAACGAAGGCTCGCTGGTGATGGGCATGACGTTCACGCCAGGTACCTCGCTTGCGGAAGCCAATCGCATGGGCTCACTTGCTGAAACCCTGATTGCCCAGGTGCCGGAAGTCACCCGGGTCGGGCGACGTACCGGCCGCGCCGAGCTCGACGAGCATGCCGAGGGCGTTCACTCATCCGAGATCGACGTCGACCTGAAATCCTCCGAGCGGTCGCGCGAAGAGATCATGGCCAGCATTCGCAACCAGCTCTCTGTCATTCCGGCATCGGTGGCAATCGGGCAGCCGATTTCGCACCGGCTCGACCACTTGCTCTCCGGCGTGCGCGCGCAGATCGCCCTCAAAATCTATGGCGACGACATCGACACCCTGCGCGGCCTGGCCGACGGACTGCAGGAACGCCTGCGCGCCGTGCCGGGTCTGGTCGACCTGTCGGTCGAGCGTCAGGTCCTGATCCCGCAGATCAAGGTGCGCATCGACTATCGCAAGGCCGCGCAATACGGCCTGGCGGCGGGCGACGTGCTGCAGGCCCTGCAGGCGCTGGCAGAAGGCACGCGTGTTACCCAGGTGATCGACGGCGCGCGCCGTTTCGACCTGGTAGTGCGGCTGGCCGACGTCGACCGTTCGCCGCAGGATCTCGCCCGGGTCATGCTCACCAGTCCCGCCGGACAGATCCCATTATCGGCCGTCGCAACGGTCGAGGAAGGCGATGGGCCGAACCAGATCGGTCGCGAGAACGGACGTCGCCGCATCGTCGTGTATGCCAATACCGATGGCTCGAACATGTCGGGGATTATCGAAGACGTGCGCAAGACAGTGTCCGCCAGCCAGCTCCCGGGCGGCTATTTTGTGAGCGTCGAAGGCCAGTTCCAGGCCCAGGAACAGGCGCAGCAGCTCATCGTCGGCCTCTCTCTGGCCTCGCTTGTGCTGATCTTCCTGGTGCTCTATTCACGCTATCGATCCTCGACGCTGGCACTCGTCATCATGGGCAATATCCCGTTCGCCCTGGTCGGCAGCGTGGTCGCCATGTGGATCGCCGGGGTGTCGCTGTCGGTCGCCTCGATGGTCGGCTTCATCACCCTGGCCGGCATTACGACCCGCAATGGCATTCTCAAGGTGAGCCACTACATCAACCTCTGCAAGTTCGAAGGCGAGACATTTGGCTGGCCGATGATCGTGCGCGGTTCGATCGAACGCCTGACGCCGGTCCTGATGACGGCACTCGTCGCAGCCTTCGCATTGACGCCACTGCTGCTGGCCGCCGATGCACCGGGCAAGGAAATCCTGCATCCGGTCGCGGTCGTAATTTTCGGGGGATTGATCAGTTCCACGCTGCTCGATTCGCTGCTGACGCCGCTCATCTTCTGGAAAGTCGGCCGCCGGCCGCTGGAGCGGCTGCTGGCTGAAAAAGGCAGCGATGCCTATTGATTCAACACGGGCCAAGTGGCGGCGCCCATCCCGAGCCGCCAAGTTTTCTGGAGCATTGGAATGAAAAAGATTCTTGCAGTAGTGGCCCTCACGGCCAGCCTGGCCCTGTCGGGTAACGTTCTTGCACACGGCGCCAAGGCGAAGCATGGGGGCATCGTGCAGAGCGCAGGCGATTTGTCGTTCGAACTGGTGGCGAAGGACGGCGGCACCACGATTTACGTCGACGACCACGGCAAGGCGCTGCCGACCGCC
The DNA here is from genome assembly GCF_051262535.1 of Massilia sp. CMS3.1. Classification (NCBI taxonomy): domain Bacteria; kingdom Pseudomonadati; phylum Pseudomonadota; class Betaproteobacteria; order Burkholderiales; family Oxalobacteraceae; genus Massilia; species Massilia sp. CMS3.1. The sequence goes on from NZ_JBIMES010000004.1 coordinate 322,769, forward strand.
GGCGCAACCGGTACCCTGACCGTGCTCAAGGGCACGCAAAAGACCGCGCTGCCGCTCGCAGCTGGCGCCGCCAACACCCTGGTCGTCAAGGGCGATGCCAACCTGGTGCCCGGCAGCAAGGCGGTTGCCGCCATCACCTTCGCGGATAAGAAGGCGGTCAGCGTGCGCTTCTCGATCAAGTAGGCGCAGTTCCGGTGGCCGTTCCGACGGCCACCGGAATCAGCACATAAAAAGGGGAAACGATGAAATGGCTCATCACGAAATACCTGATTACCGCGGCGGTGGTCGTGCTGGTATCGGAGGTGGCGAAACGCAGTGACCGCTTCGGCGGCTTCGTCGCCGCCCTGCCGATGATCACACTGCTGACCCTGGTGTGGCTGCATGTCGAACACCAGCCGGACGTCAAACTCGCCAATCATGCCTGGTACACCTTCTGGTATGTGGTGCCGACCCTGCCGATGTTTCTCGCCTTTCCGTGGCTGCTGCAACGGCTCGGTTTCTGGTGGACCCTCGGGTCCTGCGCGCTCATCACCATGGCGTGTTTTGGGGTATTTGCACTGGTGATGAAACGTTTCGGCATCGTGCTGCTTTGATCATTCGCGTGACCAACGCGGTATAATGCCGACCTTCATGCGCACACCTCAACGCCAAGAATCGACCCGCTTCGCCATCGTCATCCTGTTGACGCTGGCCATGGTCTTTGCGCACTGGCAGGGTTTGTCGCACCGGGTTGTGCACGCGTGGCAATTCCCATCCGCGGCGGCCGAGCTGGCCATGACGATAGCTGCAGGCTCGGACCAGAAGGCGGTCCAGCATTCCTGTCTCGCCTATGACGCCGCTACGGTGGCCCCTGCGCTGCAGTCGCCCGGCTGCACGGCCGCCATCCTGCCGGGCGGCCGGGTGCTGGCCCTATGGGCTGCATTCACCTCATGGGATGCCCCTTTCACACGCTATTTTTCGTCCCGCGCTCCCCCTCTCGCCTGACTGCCCCTGACTTCCTGACCCGCTTGCGCCGGCATGCCCGCGCACGCGAGTCCGTTCAATTTTTTCAAGGAATTATCATGCACGTCCAGCGTACTATCCTGGCGAGCGCGGTTCTGGCCGCCCTCGCCCCACTCTCGTTTGCCCAGACCCAGACTGCAAACCAACCGATGGCGACCGTCGTCGTCACCGCCAACCCCTTCAACGCGGCCGAAGGCGACCAGATCCTGACGCCGGCAAAAGTGCTCGCCGGCGACGAACTGCGCAGCAAGCTCGGCAGTTCCCTGGGCGAGACCCTGTCAAGCGAACTCGGTGTATCCGCTTCGGCCTTCGGCGCCGGCGCATCGCGTCCGGTCATCCGCGGCCTGGAAGGCAACCGCGTCAAGGTGCTGGAAAACGGCATGGCCGTGTCCGACCTGTCCGGCCTGTCAAACGACCATGCGGTAAGCGGGGAAGGCGCCACCGCGCGCCAGATCGAGATCCTGCGCGGTCCTGCTGCCCTGCTCTACGGCTCAGGCGCCATCGGCGGCCTGGTGAACGTGGTCAACGAGCGGATCCCGACCGAGCATCACGACACGCCCACCGGCGTGGTGGAGTCGCGCTACAACAGCGTCGACCATGGACGTTCGGTCTCGTTCTCGGGCGATGCATCGAGCGGCAAGGTGGCGCTCCACGTCGACGGCAGCGGCCGCGATGCGGGCGACTACCACATCCCGGACGCACCAGGCGGCGACACGCTGCCCAATTCCGCGCTGCGCCAGCACACCCTGGGTGCCGGCGGCGCGTATATCGGCGAGCGCGGCCATCTTGGGGCCTCGGTCAGCACCCTTAAAAAACGCTATGGCATCCCCGGCGGCGAAGGTGCCCAGATCGACCTCGAGCAGACGCGCTACGACATCGACAGCCAGCTCGACGCCCCCCTGCCCGGCTTCGAGAAACTGCGCTTCAAGGCAGGCTACAGCGACTACGGGCACGTCGAGCTCAATGCCGAAGGCGGGCCGGAAACCGTGTTCTCGAACCGCGCACTGGAAACCCGCCTGGAAATGACGCACAAGCCGGTGCGCGGCTGGTCGGGCAGCTTCGGCGTCCAGACCGAGCACGCGCGCTTTTCGGGCCTCTCCGCCGACACCGGAGAATCGGCGACGGTGCCGGTGACCGTGTCGGACACCCACGCCGCATTCCTGGTCGAAGAGCGCGATTTCGGCCTTGCACGCGTGAATGCCGGCGTGCGCGCGGAGTCCGTCAAGCGTGAACCGGAAGGCGGCGCCCCGCGCCGCAGCTTCGACCTGCTGTCGTATTCGGCCGGCGCGATTTTCCCCGTCGTCCCCGGCTATACCGTCGGCCTGACCGCGTCCGTGGCGCAGCGCGCACCCGCGGCCGACGAGCTGTATTCGGGCGGCCCGCACGAGTCGACCTTGACCTTCGACATCGGCAATCCGAACTTCAGAAAAGAAACCTCGCGCAATATCGAGCTGTCGCTGCGCAAGACGACCGGGTTGGTGCGCTGGCAGGCGAACCTGTTCCAGAACCACGTCCGCGACTTCATCTATGGCGAGGTGGGTGATACTTTGCTCGACGATGAAGGCAATCCGGGCGACGAACTGCGCGAACGCATCTTCCGCCAGGCCGATGCCACGATCCGGGGCGCGGAGGCCGAGATCAGCTACAACCAGCACCGTGAAGGCCTGTCGCTGCGCGCCTTCGGCGACATGTCGCGCGGTTCGCTCGACGACGCCGGCAGCCTGCCGCTGCAGCCGGCCAAACGCGTGGGTGCGGAAGCCGGCTACAAGGCGGGCGCCCTGCGCGGCGGGCTGTCGGTGCTGCGTGCATTGAAGCAGGAGCGCCTGGCGGCCTTCGAATCGACGCCGACCGGCGCCTATACCCAGCTCGACGCCAACCTGTCGTACACCCAGCGCTTCGGGCACACCGACCTGACCTGGTTCATCATCGGCAAGAACCTGCTCGATGAAGAGATCCGCGTGTCGACCTCGGTGCTGAAGGATATCGCGCCTCTGCCAGGGCGTAATCTCACCGTTGGCGTGCGCGCGGCGTTCTGAGAGGACAGCACCTTCGCAAGGCCTGCGTCGTCCGATCGCCGGCCCTGCGTGAGCCTGACACTCCTGACGCCAGGATGGTCAGGCTCTGCCGGTTTCCGTTTTCGCCGTTATCCCCGCGCCCAAGGATTGAACCTGGACAGCCAGGCACGCACGCTGTTGGCATCGGCCGCGCGTGAAAATTTTCCTTGCGCGTCCAGGAACACCATGACCGTCGGCCGGCCCTTGACGGTTGCGTGCAACACCATGCAGCGGCCAGCCTCCGAGATGTAGCCGGTCTTTTGCACGCGGATCTTCCAGTTCGGGCTCGCAGTGAGCCGGTTGCTGTTGTGATAAGCGGTCTGGCGCCGGCCCTGCCTGATCGAAAAATTCCGGTCCGTGGAATAGCGCCGTATAAGCGGGTGCTTCTCGACGGCCATGACCAGCTTCGCCAGGTCCGCCGGGCTCGCGACATTTGCGCTCGATAGGCCGGTCGGTTCCACATAGCGCGTACTGCGCATTCCCAGCGCCCGTGCCTTCGCGTTCATGCGCGCGACAAACGCTCTTGTTCCGCCGGGGTAGTTGCGCCCCAGGGCGGATGCTGCGCGGTTCTCAGAACTCATCAAGGCGATATGTAACATCTCCGAGCGTGACAGACGCGTTCTAACGCGCAGCCGGGATGACGAATACTTGAGCCGATCGAAATCGGCGCTCGTGACGACCAGTTTTTCCGCCATGTTTTGCCTCGCTTCCAGCACCACCAGGGCCGTCATCAACTTGGTAAGCGAGGCGATTGGCATCGCGGCATGCGCATTCTTCTGGTACAAGATTTTTTTCGTGCGCGGATCGAGAATCAGGACAGCGCTCGACCTGAGCGCCCCCAGCTGTGCGGCGTACGAGGATTTGGCACGCCGCAGCCTGGCTTTTTCCACGACCCGGTGCCGCTGCGCCGCTTTCGCTTTCGTTACTGTGGAGATGCGCTCTTCGACTGCCTGAACCGAAGATGTGTGGCCGGCCAACAAGGCCAATGCCAGAAGAAGTGAAGCAAGTAATGTCATTTTTTTCGAATCAGCCAAATCCGGGCTGCCCCCCATGCGAACTGAGGTCGGGGCACGCGATCTCGGGCATCCTAGTCAACCATACTTAGCAAACCCTTAGCGCCCAGCCACAACAGGAAGCGCCACATCAAGGGCGCCCACCAGCGCAGCATTCGCTAAGTATTTGCTAAGTGTTTCTCCATACCATTGCAATTGCCATGCTCGCCAGTTGTTCGGCCGGGCTAACCTTCCAAGTGCACAAATTGAAAAAACGACATTTTTGTACGGCTAAACGCCTGCTTTTCGCTGCCTGCATTGTCCTGGCAACGCCAGTGCTCGTACCGGCGAATGCGGCTCCGCCTTCCCAGCGCGGTGCGGCATCGCGTCCCGACGTCGCCACTGATTTCCGTACATTGGCGCAGCAACATCCGTGGACGTGCCGCAAGGAGGCAAGTGCGCAAGCGAACGCCGCCGGGCCGGCCGGCGAGGCCGAGTGCGCCTGGCAGGAGCGCTTGCGCAAGCAAAGCTGGAGCTGGAGCGAGGGCGCGCCGTCGTCGTGCCTCAGCAGGCAGGCCCGCTGGTGGAACGCGGCCCAGGCGGGGCTGCCGCCCGCCGCGCCGCGCAGTGTCTGGGACAGCCGCTGGAGCGCACAGACGCTGCGCTTTGCCGCCGGCGGCGAAGAACGGTTACTGCTACTGCGGCGCGGCAGTGCCGACCAATGGCTCGCCACCGAGTGGCGCTGGAACCCGAATCCGCGCCCCGCTACCCGCCGCTGGCAGGAACGCCGCTGGAAGTTGCTGATCGAGGCTGCCGCCCGGCACCAGCAGGACATGGCCACCGCCAGCAAGTCCGATGCGGCGCGCTTGCAGCCGGTGTTTCGTCGCGTGCTCGGTGCGCGGCCCGGCGAACTCGGTCCGGATGGCCTGGTCCTGGAAGCGGCGGGTCTGTGCTTGCGTGCTGGCAACCCGCAACCGGGCCAACCGAAGCTTGCCTTGTCCTATAGTCCAAACGACAGCCGGCTGGAACAGCGCGCCGCCATGCACCTGCAACTGAGCAGGCAGCACCCGGATGCGAAATGGCTCACGCAGTTTAGGATGCTGGACATGCCCGCGAACCTGCCGAGTGGCGCCAAGTTCCTCGCAACCTGGGTCCAGGGCGAAGAGCTGAAAAGCCAGCTCTGGATGCCGGCGAAAAGCGACGCGGCGACGGTGCGGCTGCGGGTGACCACCCGGCTGCCGCGCGGCCAGGCCGACACAGGCGTCATGTTGCAGGCGAAACAGGCCGTCGAGCGCGAACTCGCGGCAATTGCGGTGCAGTGGGCTGCCATCTATGAATGACATGTCCACCCTGCCGCTGTTTTTCTTTTCGCCGCTGGCCATTATCGGCGCCGGCCTGCTGCTGTCGCAGATGTTCGGCGTGCTGCTGCACAGGCGCGGCGTGCCACGGCTGTACGGCGCCGTGGCAGCCGGACTGATCCTGGGCGTGAGCGGCTTCGGCCTGGTCGACGCCGCACTGCTGACCTACTTCCAGGAGCTGCTCAACGCAGCGTCGGCATTGGTATTGTTCGAAGCCGGCCGCAAGATGGACCTGGCCTGGCTGTGGCGCAGCCGCGCCCAGGGCCTATCGCTCGTGCTCGGCTGCCTGTTGCGCGGCGCCTGTACCGTCGCCTTGCTGGTCCCGTTTGGCGTGGGCTGGAGCGATGCGGCCTTCATCGCCTCGATCCTGATCGCCATTAATCCCGTGGTGTTTACCTCGATGGTGGCGGACCACAACGCCACCGGTGTGGCGACCTATGCCGCCGCCAATGCCGTCGGCTTGAGCCATCTGGTGGCACTGGTGGCCCTGTCGGTCTCGCTGGCCTGGCTGCGCAGCCATGGCGTCACCGACGAGTTGCCGTTCGGCGACCAGCTCCTGCACCAGGGCGGCAAGCTGCTGCTCGGCGCCGCCATCGCGCTGCTGTGCTACGGCGTGTACAAGCTCGCGTCGAGCGTCTCGAGGGCGGAGGCCGGCGTACGCCCCGGCATCCTGCTTGCGACGCTGATGCTGGACCTGGGCCTGTGCTCGGTGACCTCGTCGAGCGCCCTGCTGTCCCTGTTACTGATGGGTCTGCTGCTGCGGAATGCGGAGAAGCGCGAGAACGTGTTCCAGGCTCAGCTCAAAACGGTGCAGGATATCGGGTATGCGCTGTTGTTCATGACCTCGGCTGCACTGGTCCAGCTGGAACAGGTGCTTCACTGGCAGATATTGCTGATGGCGCTGCTGGTGTTCGCCATGCGGATTGCGGTGACGCGCCTCGCGCTCGTTCCCGGACAGGCATGGAGCACGCACAAGAAGCATGCAATCGCCCTGTCCGCCTGCTCGCTGGTAAGCTTCAGCGCCCTGGTCGTCGACAGCTCGATGTCCAACGCCGCCTACCTGAGCGACACTGCCACCAGGCTGATGGGGGCACTATTGGCCCTGAACGTGCTGGTAGCCCCGGCGATCACATGGGCCGGCCTGCACTTTGCCGGTGAAACACATGAAGGGAGTGAAAAATGACAGATGCAGTGATCGACCTGGACAGCGCAGCTGCGCAGGCACGCGCGGTCGCCGGCGCCGGCCCGGCATTCCTGCCCCCGTTCGCCAATTCGCGGCTCGGCAGCATGGGGATCGAACTGGAGCTGATGGTACTTGACCGTCTCACCTACGACCTGCTGCCGGCAGCCCCGGACATTCTGCTCCTGCTCGACAAGCAGGAGAAGGCCTGGGTCGCGACCCCCGAGATCACCACATCGATGCTCGAGGTTGCCACCTCGGTGCTGGGCAGCTATCGCGAGGCGGCGACCCAGGTGGAGGAAATCCGTACCAGTGTGCAAAGGGCCGCGTTCACGGTTGGGGCCGCCATTTCCGGCGGTGGCGCCCATCCGTTCCAGAAATGGAACGAGCAACGCATCTATCCGAAAGACCGCTACCGCGAGTCCGCGAAAAAATATGGCTACCTGGCCAAACTGTTCACCGTGTTTGGCATGCACGTCCACATCGGCATGCCGAGTGCCGACGAGGCGGTGCGCGTTGGCGCCTGGCTGACCCAGCGCGCGCCCTTGTTCATCGCCCTGTCGGCCAACTCACCATGCTGGCAGGGGGAGGACTCGGGATTCTGCAGTGCACGCAGCAACGTGGTCGGGGCGTTCCCGATGAGTGGCATCATGCCGCCGGACCTGCGCAGCTGGCAGGAATTCGCGAACCACTTCGAACGATTGGCGCAGCACGGCATCGTCAACAGCATCAAGGACTTCTATTGGGACGTGCGCCCCAAGCCGGAGTACGGAACCATCGAGCTGAGGGTGCTGGACACCCCCTTGCATCCGGCGTATTCCGCGGCGCTTGCCTGTTACGCGCGGGAGTTGTGCATCGAAATAGCGGACCGGCCCGGTACCTGGCCAAGTGGAAACGCGCGCGAATTGTATAACTGGAACCGGTTCAATGCGGCCAAACAGGGAGTCCGGGGCAGCTGGATCGACCCCTGCTCGGGAAAGGAGCATGCGATCGAACACGTGGTGCGCAGTGACCTGGCGCGACTGGTCGCGCGGTCGGACGATCCCGACTTCCCCGAGGCATGCCTGTTGATCGAGGAGCTGTTGCGCGACGGCGGGCAGGCAGGCTGGCTGAGCGCCCACATGTCCGCCGGCGCCGGCATGAATGACCTGGCGCGCATGGCCAGCGAAATTTTCGAACACCCGCTGAGACCTGGCCGGGGAGCCCGACAATGAGAGTGCTGCTGGTGGAAGACGATCCCATGATCGGCAGCGTGGTCCAGCATGCGCTTCGCGATGCCAGCTACGCGGCGGACTGGGTCCGCGACGGCGAGGCCGCGCTGATGGCGCTGCAGGCCCTCGAGTACGAACTGATCCTGCTTGACCTTAACCTGCCCCGCATCGACGGGATGGCCGTGCTGAACTCGATCCGCAAGGCGCGTAACGATGTGCCGGTGCTGGTGCTCACGGCGCGCGAGGCGACGGAAGACCGCGTGGCCGGCCTCGATGGCGGGGCTGACGATTATCTGGTAAAACCGTTCGCAATGAGCGAACTGCTGGCACGGATGCGCGCGCTGACCCGGCGCAAGGAGGGAACGACCAGCACGGTACTGGGGAACAGCATCGTCGAACTGGATCCGGCGACCCACGAGGCCCGGGTCGGTGCGACGACGGTACGCCTGACAGCGCGCGAATTCCCGCTCTTGCAGGCCCTGCTCGTGCGGCCCGGCGCCATACTTTCCCGTTCGGAGCTCGAGCACCGGGTGTACGGCTGGAACGAGGAAGTCGAGAGCAATGCCATCGAATTCCTGATTCACTCGATTCGAAAAAAACTGGGCAGCGAGATCATCAAGAATGTGCGAGGCGTAGGATGGATGGTCGCGAAGCGCCAATAGCGGCATCGCTGCGTTTCAGGCTCTCCTTGTGGATTTCAACGGTGATCCTGGCCGGCGCGGCCATTGCCGGCCTGTACTCCTACCTTGCCGCCACCGAAGACGCTCACCGCGGCCAGGACACGCAATTGCAGCAGGTCGGCTACCTGATCAGCAGGCTCGATGCCGTGCCGACGTCGCCCATGGCGCGCGAACGAGTTGGCGACATCGACTTCGATGCGCGGCTGGTGGTGCGCTTCATCGACGCTCCCGGCGCTGCATTGGCGTACCCGGAGCGCTCCCCGCGCTTCGCCACTTCCCTACCCGACGGTTTGCAGACGGTCACTATCGGCAAGGAAACGTGGCGCGTTTTCGTCCGTACCAGTGCGAAGGGCGTGCGGGTCGCGGTAGCACAGCAAACGGCGGTGCGCGATGCGGCCGCACGTTCGAACGCCTGGCGCAGCGTCATGCCGATCCTGTTCCTGGGGCCGGTCCTAGTGCTGATGGTGACGCTGCTGGTACGCGCCATGTTCCAGCCGCTGCAGCGGCTTGCCACGCAACTGGGCATGCGCCGCGAGCACGAGATAGGCGAACTCGACCGGGCTGCACTGCCGTCGGAAGTGTGGCCTTTCGTCACCGAGATCAACAAGCTCATTGCCCGCACGGTCCGCGCATTGGCGCTGCAACGGCGCTTCATCGCCGATGCGGCGCATGAGCTGCGCTCGCCCATGACAGCCATGTCGCTGCAGGCGGAAAGGCTGGCGGCGAGCGACATGCCGTCCGAGGCGCGGAAACGGCTGGGGACACTGTCGGCGGGCCTGTCGCGCACCCGGATCCTGCTCGACCAGTTGCTGACCCTGGCCCGCACGCAGGAGTCCGGCAGCGACCGCTTGACGCAGGTTCCGCTGAAGAAGGCGATCCAGGAATGCCTGGAGGACCTGGTGCCGCTGGCGGAGGCCAAGGCAATCGATCTTGGCGTGGTAGGCGAAGCCGATCCGATGGTCACCGGGCGCCCTGTCGATATCAGGATTCTCGTCAAGAACCTGGTCGACAACGCCATCCGTTACACGCCAGAAGGCGGGCGCGTCGACATCAGCGTGGAGCGAGGTGGAGACGGCGTCGTGCTCGATGTCGACGACACGGGTGCAGGCATACCACTGGAAGAACGGGAACGCGTGTTCGACCCGTTCTACCGTGTGCTTGGCAACGGGGAGATTGGCTCCGGCCTCGGGCTGGCGATCACGGTGTCGATCGCGAACCAGATCGGCGCCACCATTTCGCTGACCGGGAAACCCGATGGTACGCAAGGACTGCGTGCACGCGTGGTGTTTCCCGCATGCCGGGCACCGGCTCGATAGGCATCCGGCCCGGCCGGCGTTCACCTGTCCAGGCGGTCCATGAAAACCCCCAGCCGCCCGATTGCCTCATTCAGGTCTCCGGCGCTGGCGGCATACGAAAGCCGCACGTAGCGGTCCGCGCCACAATGGCCGAAGTCCTTGCCGGGCGTGAGCGCGACGTGCATCTCCTCCAGCACGCGCTCGCAGAACTGCCAGGAGTTCAAGCCGGTCGCACTCACATCGAAGTAGACATAGAAAGCGCCATCCGGCGGCACCGGCACCGGCAAGCCGATACGGGCAAGGCCGTCCAGCACCAATTCGCGCCGCCCTGCGAACTCGACCCGGCGCGCTTCGCAGACGGCGAGCGACGCCGGCGTGAAACATGCCAGGGCCGCTTGCTGCGACAGGGTCGAGGCGCAAATATAGTAATTCTGGGCCAGGCGCTCCATGGTCGGTACCAGTTCCTCCGGCACGACGGCCCAGCCAAGGCGCCAGCCGGTCATGCCGAAATACTTCGAGAAACTGTTGATGACGATGGCGCCATCGTCCACGGCCAGCACCGTCTGCGGCGGTCGGCCCGCGCCATCGCGGTCGCCCAGGTTCAGGTAGATCTCGTCGACGATGCGCCACGCGCCCTGCTCGCGCGTCCATGCGCAGATGGCGCGCAGTTCCGCGGGAGGCACCGACGTGCCGGTCGGATTCGAGGGCGTCGCGATCATCAGCCCTTTTGTGTGCGCCCTCCAGTTGGCGCGCACGCTGGCGGCGTCGAGCTGGAAGCGGCTGTGCGCATCGGTGCTCACGAGTTTTACCTGCGCACCGAAGCTGCTCATGAACTGGCGATTGCATGGGTAGGAGGGATCTCCCACGATCACTTCGTCGCCCGGATCGACCAGCGCCGCGGTGACCAGCAGCAGCGCGGCGGACGCCCCGGCGGTGACGATGATCCGGTTTGGCGCAATCGTGACGCCATGCTCGCGCAGGTAGAAACCGGCGATCGCCGCGCGCAGGGCCGGTATGCCAAGGGCCGCGGTGTAGGGAAGCGAACCACCATCGACTGCCGTGCGCGCTGCCTCCAGCACGGCCGGCGGCGGTCCGAAATCGGGCTCCCCGAGGCTGAGCTTGATGACGTGATGGCCTTGTGCTTCCAGGGCGGCGGCACGCTTGCCGAATTCCATGGCGAAGAAGGGATCGATCGATTGGGCGCGTTGCGAAATTTTCATGGTGGTGGTGTGATGTGAGGCTGGGCGTAACGGATTCTATCGTGTGATGCCGGCGGGCCGCTTTCTCAGCGCCTGCCCGGAACGATATCCACGCCAATCTGCTCGGCCAGCGCCAGCAGTTCGCCATAGGCCGCCGGATCGTCCACCAGGCTGCGCGTCGGCGCGCCCGGCTGCAGCACTCCGTCCCCGATCCGGTCGCCGAACAAGACCACCGCCAGAGCACTGTCGTCCTGGCGCGAAATCCAGCACAAACCCTGCACCTGCGGAAACCCCGCGTGAATCGCCACGGCCCACTCCCGGGTCAGCCGATACCGGTCCTTCTCGGTATCGATCAGGCACTTGCGCGGCACGCCGAGTTTGCGCAAGGCCTTGCTGCCGAGGTCGGCCAGCAGCAGGTCCTGGCGTGCGCTGAACTGCGAATGCCCCTGCCCGCTGAGCTTGCCCTTGTCATACGACTTGAAGACGGGGACGAAGGGGACATCGTGGAACACGCTTTCCATCGCGGCGCAGGCGAAGCTCGAGCCGCCGTAGAGCGTGGGGATGCGCTGCCCATGGAGGTCCGCGATCGGACTGAAACGGGCATTGCCCTTGACACCGGGATTGAACTGGACCGCCTCATAGTCGAGGTGGTGGACACGATGGATGAGCGTGCCCTGCGGCCAGGTGGTGGTCGTGATGTGCAGGGTGGGCGGTGGCGCGGGTACCGCGCCGGGAGTGGTGGTGGCGGCAGCGTCCGGCCTGGCGGCCGGCGTGTCAGCCATGCAGCACGCCTTCGCATTCGTCGGCGGCCGCGGCAATCACCCGTTCGGGGTGGAGGGCGAGCAGGTCGCGTGGCGCTTTTCCGCCGAGGTAGCTGTTCGCGGACATGAACCAATACGACAAGCCCCAGCTGTCCTTGGTGTCGCCGAACGTTTTAATCACGTGCGCCAGCGACTTGCGCGGCCGGTAACCCGCCTGGGGGTCGAGCCCGTAGCTGGGGAAATAATCGATGCCATTGTGGCGGATGGCGAAGATCGCGCCGTCGCGTTTCCATTTGTTGGGCTGGGCGCTTGGGTTGCTGGCGCTGAATCCTGCTGCCAGGGCAATCTCGGCCGCGGTCATCCAGTCGCCGCTGCCGATCACGGCGGTGCGGGCCCGCGCCAGCATGGCCGCTTCCTTCAGCTCGTTTGGCGTGGGCGGCACCTTCGGCACCAGCGCCTCGACGATCGCTTCGAGCGATTCGCGATGGTGCTTGCCGACGATGGTTTTTACGAACTCGGCGATGCTGGCAAATGTTTGCGCCATCGCCGCCGCCTCGCGCGGTGTGGCATGGGCGATCGACACCGCGACGACCTGTTCGGCATCCGATCCGTCCAGGCCCCTGCTGACCTCTCCCGGTTTGCCCGCAAGGGTCGAAATACCGGGCACTCCGTATTCCAGTACGCGCATGCTGCCTCCTGCTGAGATTAGATTGGATGGTATCACTCCATACTAACCCATATAACCGCTTCATGCCAGACACGGTGCTGGCGCCGATCAAGGCGCAAGCTTCCTTCGCAAAATCACCCGAAACCCCCTAAAATAGGTTGATCTACGGAACCATTCATCTATTTCGGAAGCCTGCATTGGAAACTCTTCTCTTCGCCGCACCGGGCTTGCTCGGTCCCACCCTGGTTGCCGGCCTGTTGGGCCTGTTGATCGGCAGTTTCCTGAACGTGGTCATCCACCGCATCCCGAAGATGATGCAGCGCGAGTCGGACAATTACGTGGCCCACGAAAGTGGCAAGGAGTTGCCGCACACCGACCGCTACAACCTGATGGTGCCGCGATCCGCCTGCCCGCATTGCGGGCACCAGATCACGGCGCTGGAAAACATCCCGGTGATCAGCTGGCTGGCGCTGCGCGGCAAGTGCAGCAAATGCAAGGCGCCGATCTCGGCGCGCTATCCGGCGATCGAATTGCTGACCGGCGTGCTCTCGGCCCTGCTGGTCTGGACTTTTGGTTCCGGCGTTGCCGGCATGGCCACCCTGCTCTTCGCCTGGCTCTTGATCGCGATGACGTTCATCGACGTCGACACCCAGCTGCTGCCCGATGACCTGACGTTCCCGCTGCTGTGGGCGGGATTGCTCATCAACCTGAACGGCACCTTTGTTCCACTGCGCGACGCCGTCATCGGCGCGGTGGCCGGCTATCTGGTGCTGTGGGCCGTGTACTGGCTGTTCAAACTGGTGACCGGCAAGGAAGGCATGGGCTATGGCGACTTCAAACTGTTGGCGGCGCTCGGCGCCTGGCTCGGCTGGGCGATGCTGCCGACTATTATTTTGCTGTCCTCGGTCGTGGGCGCGATCGTCGGCATCAGCCTGATCGTGTTCGCGCGGCGCGGACGCGACAAGCCGATCCCGTTCGGTCCCTACCTGGCGGCAGCCGGCTTGATCGCCCTGCTCTATGGCGAACAGATCGGCGGCATTTTCCAGAACGTCCTCGCTTGACGCCATGGAATCGGGCCAGACACACACATTTTCCGTCGGCCTGACCGGCGGCATCGGCTGCGGCAAGACCACGGTGGCCGACCTGTTCGGCGCGCTCGGCGCCTCGCTGGTCGACACCGACGCCATCGCCCATGCCCTCACCGCATCGCAGGGAGCCGCCATGCCGCCCCTGCTCGCCGAGTTCGGCGAAGACTTCGCCACGCCCGACGGCGCCCTCGACCGCGCGAAGATGCGCGAGCTCGTGTTCGCCGACCCCGGCGCCCGCGCCCGTCTCGAAGCGATCCTGCATCCACGGATTCGCGAAGCGACCGCTGCGGCAGCGGCCATCGCCACCGGCCCGTACGTGATCTTCGTGGTGCCGCTCCTGATCGAGTCCGGCACCTGGCGCGAGCGGGTCACGCGCGTGCTGGCAATCGACTGCTCCGAAGAGACGCAGGTCGCCCGCGTCATGGCACGGAATAGCTTGTCGGAAGCCCAGGTGCGCGCCATCATGGCGGCGCAGGTAACGCGCGCGCAGCGCCTGGCCGCAGCCGATGACGTCGTCTTGAACGACGATGGAATCGCCGCATTACGGCCCCAGGTCGAGCGCCTGCACGCGTTTTACATGGCCGAGACTGCGCGTCTCGCCGCTTCAACGATGCAGGGTTTGTAATTTTGCTCCGCATGGTTCAGAATCACGGAGCTGCTCGCCAGCCCACATTACGGGGAATGTCACTTTGATCGTCTACGAATATCCTTTCAACGAGCGCATTCGCACGTTGTTGCGGCTGGAGGACCTGTACGAGAAATTCAAGTTCTTTGTACGTCAGGAACATCCGATGCAGCACCATGTCGCGCTCTCGACGATCTTCGACATGCTGGAAGTGGCCGGCCGCGCCGACCTGAAATCGGACCTGCTGCAGGAACTCGAACGCCAGAAGCAGAGCCTGCTGGCCTACCGCAGCAATCCGAATGTCGCGCCCGAAGCGCTCGACGCCATCCTCGCCGAACTCGACCAGGTCAGCAGCGCCCTCGTGGCAAGCCAGGGCAAGACCGGCCAGAACGTGCGCGACAACGAGTGGCTGATGAGCATCCGCGGCCGCACCATCATTCCGGGCGGCGCTTGCGAATTCGACCTGCCCTCCTACCACGCCTGGCAGACACGCCCGTTCGAGCAGCGCCATGCCGAAATCATGGGCTGGTTCGGCCCCTTGATTCCGCTGTGCGATGCGCTCGCCCTCGTGCTGCGCCTGCTGCGCGATTCGGGACGCCCGACCAAGATGATCGCCGCCGCCGGCAGTTATCAGCAGATGCTGCAGGGGAAGGTCTACCACATGCTGCGCCTGGGCCTGGACGAGTCGCTTGGCGCGATTCCCGAGATCTCGGCCAACAAATACATGCTATGGGTACGCTTCACCACGCAAGGCGGCGATTTGAAGCCGAAGTCGCTGGAAGAAGACGTCCCGTTCGAGCTGACGCTCTGTAATTTCTAAAGTCGTAAAGTACCGCCATGACCGTTGTAGCCTGCCCCACCTGCGCCAAGAAAGTCGAATGGACCGCGGAGAACAAATTCCGCCCGTTCTGCTCCGAGCGCTGCCAACAGATCGACCTGGGCGCCTGGGCCGAAGAGAAGTACACCATCCCGGGTGCTGCGCCGAACGAGCTGCAGGACAATCCGCTGGACGACGAAGACAAGCACTAGCCTGCAACGATAGCGCACCGTATGGGGTCGTTGAGGCCAATGGCCTCAACGACGGGTTCACCGGGCACTTGTGCCCACGCGGTACGGAAGTGGATCATTGATTTGGCATCCCGCCGACACGTTTCGACTATTACCCGTGGTACCGCGTGGGCTCGAGAGCGGTTCGCCGCCCGGCCCCCCTAAGAAGAATGACGTGCTTCGTTACGCCGTTACGCTGATCCCGCCAGGCACCAGCACCGGCTTGTTGCGGCGGCCGTAGCGGTCCATGAACAGCCCTTCCAGCCCGATCTCCGGCTGGCGCCCCGATACCATATCGGCCAGCACACGCCCCGAGCCGCAGGCCATGGTCCAGCCCAGGGTGCCGTGTCCCGTGTTCAGGAACAGGTTGCGGTACGGGGTCGGGCCGACGACCGGCGTGCCGTCCGGCGTCATCGGACGCAGGCCGCACCAGAACTCGGCCTTCGACACGTCGCCGCCCTGCGGGAACAGGTCGGTCACCGAGTGTTCCAGCGTGTCGCGGCGCGCCTTGTGCAGGCTCAGGTCGTAGCCGGCGATCTCGGCGGTGCCGCCAACGCGGATGCGGTCGCCGAGGCGCGTGATCGCCACCTTGAAGGTCTCGTCCATCACGGTCGACTCCGGCGCGCCGGCGGCGTCCGTGATCGGCACCGTGATCGAATAGCCCTTCACCGGATAGACCGGAATATGGATGCCGATCTGCTTCAGGATCAGCGGCGAATAGCTGCCCAGCGCCAGCACGAAGGAATCGGCTTTCAGCTCGCCCTGCGAGGTCACGACGCCGGTGACGCGGTCGCCTTCGATCGAGAGGCGTTTGATCTCGACGCCGTGGCGGAATTTCACGCCCAGCTCCTGCGCCATTTTCGCCAGCGACTGGGTGAACTTGAAGCAGTCGCCGGTCTCGTCGTTCGGCAGCAGCAGGCCGCCGACGAACTTGCCGCGGACCTTGGCCAGCGCCGGCTCATACGCCTCGCAGCCGGCCGGGTCCAGCACTTTATACGGCACGCCATACTGCTGCAGCACGGCGATGTCGGTCGCCGCGCCATCGAGCTGCTTCTGGGTGCGGAACAGCTGCAGGGTACCCTGGCTGCGTTCGTCGTAGGCGATGCCGGTGTCGGCGCGCAGTTGCACCAGCACGTCGCGGCTGTACTCGGCCAGGCGCACCATGCGGCCCTTGTTGATGGCGTAGCTCTTGTGATTGCAGTTGGCCAGCATCTGGAGCATCCAGCGCCATTGAACAGGATCGAGTTTCGGACGCACGACCAGGGGGCTGTGCTGCATCGACAGCCATTTGACGGCCTTCATCGGCACGCCGGGACCGGCCCACGGGGACGCATAGCCGGGCGAGATCTCGCCTGCGTTGCCATAACTCGTTTCCATGCCGGCGGCCGGCTGGCGGTCGATGACGGTGACGTCGTGCCCGGCCTGGGCCAGGTAATACGCCGTGGTGGTGCCGATGACACCACTACCCAAGACGATGATTTTCACAGGGATCCTTCAACAGATTGGTTGACTGCTTTTTACCCCGCATAGCGCAGCTGATCGAGCCACGCGAGCAGGGGGATGGTGGCGGGCAGCAGCGGGATAAGGCCGACTGTCCCTTGCCACGCAAAGGCCTGGCCTTCCAGGCTTTGCGGTTCGCCGCGCCAGTCGCGGCTGATATAAAAATGGAGCCGCACATGGGCGTGCTCGTAGACGTGTTCGACGCAGCACCAGGGTTCGCCACTGACGATCCCGATGCCCAGTTCCTCGACGAATTCGCGCTGGAGGGCGGCAAAGATATCCTCGCCCGCCTCGACTTTACCGCCGGGGAATTCCCAGTAGCCTGCATAGGGTTTGCCCGCCGGACGCTGGCCGAGCAGCACGTCGCCGTTCGGGCGCATCAAGATGCCGACCGCCACATCGATCGGCCGGGCTGTCACTTCCTGCATGGCGGGTCCGTCCGGAAAATCCGATATTGTACGCTAGGCTGATGCGCAGGGCATGCCTGCCGATGCTGTGGGCGGTACAAAAAGGAGGAGTGGAATAACCTGGATGAATGGAGAACGCTTACGCCCGATCAGCCGCGTCGGCGAGCTTGCCGGCGTAGTCTTTCGCAAACTGCCAAGCGACGCGGCCCGAGCGCGAGCCGCGCGCCAAGGCCCATTGCAGCGCCGCGCCGCGCGCCGCCTCGATCTGTTCAGGCGTACAGCCAAAACTGGCCAGCCAGTGCGCTACGATCCCGAGGTAATCGTCCTGCCGGAACGGATAGAACGACAGCCACAACCCGAAGCGCTCCGACAGCGAAATCTTTTCCTCCACCGCTTCACCCGGATGCAGCTCGCCATCGTCGCCGTGGCCGTAGCCCGTGTTGTCCGACATTTTCTCGGGCATCAGGTGGCGCCGGTTCGAGGTCGCGTAGATCAGCACATTGTCCGACTGGGTCGCGATGCTGCCATCCAGAGCCACCTTCAGCGCCTTGTAGCCGGCTTCTCCTTCCTCGAACGAGAGGTCATCGCAAAAGATGACGAAACGCTCGGGGCGCGCCGCCACCAGGTCGACGATGTCGGGCAGATCGGCCAGATCGGCCTTGTCGACCTCGATCAGGCGCAGGCCCTGGTCGGCAAAGCCGTTCAGGCAAGCCTTGATCAGGGACGATTTACCGGTACCGCGCGCGCCGGTGAGCAGGACGTTGTTCGCCGGCCGGCGTGCCACGAACTGGCGCGTGTTCTGCTCGATCTGCGCTTTTTGCGCCTCCACATGCTGCAAGTCCTCGAAGCGGATGGTCGACGCGTGCAGCACGGGCTGCAGATAACAGCCGCCGCCCGTGGCGCGCCGGCGCCAGCGGAAGGCGAATGCGCGTTTGAAGTCGGGCTCGCGCGGCGCCGGCGGCAGCACCGCCTCGACCCGTGCCAGCAAGCCTTCGGCGCGGTGCAGGAACTGTTCGAGCGGCGTCATGCGAGTTACGAGCGGTAGTCGGCGTTGATGGTCACGTAGTCATGCGACAGGTCGCAAGTCCACACGGTGGCGCTGGCGTCGCCGCGTCCGAGGGTCACGCGCACCAGGATCTCGGCCTGCTTCATCACGCGCTGGCCGTCCGCTTCCTGGTAGCCCGGATTGCGTCCACCCGCTTTTGCGACCCAGACGTCGTCCAGGTACAGGTCGAGCTTGGTGACGTCGAGGTCGTCGACGCCGGCGTAACCGACAGCCGCCAGGATGCGGCCCAGGTTCGGGTCGGAGGCGAAGAAGGCGGTCTTGACCAGCGGCGAGTGGGCAATCGCATAGGCGATCTTTCGGCACTCCTCCAGCGTATTGCCCTCTTCCACCGTGATGGTGATGAACTTGGTCGCGCCTTCGCCGTCGCGGATGATCTGCTGCGCCAGGTTGCGCGAGATATCGGTGACCGCTTCCTTCAAGGCTTCGTAATCAGGTCCGCTCGCTTCATTCACGACCAGGCTGCCTGCGCCGGTAGCGATCAGCATGAAGGAGTCGTTGGTCGAGGTATCGCCATCGATCGTGATGCTGTTGAACGAGCGGTCGGCGGCGTACTTCACCAGTTCGTCGAGCACCGGCTGCGCCACTTTCGCGTCGAACGCCAGGTAGCCGAGCATGGTCGCCATGTTCGGCTTGATCATGCCGGCGCCCTTGCTGATGCCGGTCATGGTGACCGTGTGGCCGCCGATCGTCACGGTACGCGAGGCGGCCTTCGGCTGGGTGTCGGTGGTCATGATCGCTTCGGCGGCATTGAACCAGTTGTCCGCGGTGAGATTGGCCACCGCAGCCGGCAGGCCGGCGACGATTTTCGCCACCGGCAGCGGCTCGAGGATGACCCCGGTCGAAAACGGCAGCACCTGCTGCGCGTCGCACCCCAACAATTTCGCCACTTCGGCGCAGGTGGCCTGCGCACTGGCCAGGCCCGGTTCGCCGGTACCGGCGTTCGCATTGCCGGTGTTGACCACCAGCGCGCGAATCGGCTTGCCGCCGTTCTGGACGGCTGCCAGGTTGGCCTTGCTGACCTGCACGGGCGCCGCGCAGAAGCGATTCAGGGTGAACACGCCGGCGACGGTGGCGCCGTCAGTCAGGCGCATCACCAGCACGTCCTTGCGGTTGGGCTTCTTGATGCCGGCTTGGGCAAAGCCGATCTCGATGCCGGCGACCGGTTTCAGGTCGGCGGCGACGGGCAGGGGGGAATTCACGGCCATGGTGGTCTCAGTGGAAAAATTTCGAATCCGATATTGTACTGCGCGCGCGGGACGCGGTGCGCGGCGCTGGCGGCCATGCGCCCTCCCATGCTCCGGTTTCGTTTACGTCTGGAATGTGTATTTTGTCAACTACGCGTTTGAAGCGTCAATAAAATACATCAGTGCAATCGTGCGCGAGAGCAACATACCTATACTCGATCGGGCTTGGCGCGGCGTTCGTTCGGGCTGTCGCCTGGTGCGTGCCTGTGGCCTCCACGGGCTTAGAAAATCAAAAATCAGGAGACGGAAAATGAAGTTCACCATGAAAGTGCGGCTGCTTGCCGCGCTCTGCGCCGGCCTCGCAGCCGCGCCCGCCGTGTTTGCCGATGGCCAGCCGCGCCAGCTGACGGCGTCCGCCAAGCTCTACAAGCAATACTTCCAGGAAGCGTCCAAGGAGTTCGACGTGCCGGTCGAACTGCTCGAATCGATCGCCTATGCCGAAACCCGCTGGACCTCGCACGTGCCGAAGGGTCAACTGAAAAAGAATGGCGAGCCGCAGATCGAAATCGATCCCGATCCGCACCACGGCATGCCGCCCAGCTACGGCATCATGGGCCTGCGCAACGACACCTGGTTCGGCAGCTCCCTGACGCAGGGAGCGGCCCTGATCCGGGTCTCGCCCGATGTCGTCATTACTGACGCGCGCAGCAATATCCGCGCCGCCGCCGCCCTGCTCTCCCAGTATGGCGCGCGCAAGACCAAACACTTCCCGCTCGAGGACTGGGAAGGCGCCGTGGCGCGCCTTTCCGGCATCCCGCAGCCCGAGATCGCCCAGATCTACACCTATGAAATCCTGACCGCGATCCGCCAGGGACGCGAAGACAGCGGCTACAAAATCAACCAGCGCCATGTGGAGATGGAAAAAGTCTACGGCAAGGACAAGCTGAAAAAGCTGTCCGCGCGCCGCATCACGATCGAGACCGGCGTGCCCGATCCGAAGATCTCGGCACCCGATTTCAGCGACGCGCCAGCCAAGAACAAATAAGGAGACCGATCCATGAAAACAAGCATGAATGGCTTGCTCGCGAGCCTGGCCCTGGGCGCTTCTGTCCTGCAGGCCCTCCCCGCCAGCGCCTCGACCGACTATCCGCCGGCGATCTGGAACCCGGCAGCGACCTGCAACTACTCGACGCGCACGGCGGCGATCAGCCACGTGACGATCCACACCACGCAAGGCTCGTATGCGGGCTCGATCTCGTGGTTCCAGAACTGTCAGGCCGGCGTCAGCGCGCACTATGTGGTGCGCTCCTCGGACGGCCAGGTAACGCAGATGGTGCGCGAAACCGACAAGGCCTGGCACGTCGGTAACTCGAACGGCTACACGATCGGCATCGAGCACGAGGGCTATGTGAACGCCCCGTCCACTTGGTACACCAGCGCCATGTACAACGCCTCGGCCGCGCTGACGCGCGACATCCTCGCTTCGCGCGGTCTGTCGCAGAAGGTGTATGACGGCAGCAGCGGCTGGAACGCGGTGCCGTCCGACTCCGTCTACAACGTCAAAGGCCACGTCAACTTCGCCAGCCAGAGCCATACGGATCCGGGTTCGGGCTGGGACTGGCCGCGCTACAAGACGCTTGTCGCAGGGGGAACGAGTGGCGGTGGCGGCAGCGATGCGGCGCTCACCTGGCCGCTGGTCCAGTATGGCAACACGGGCGAACGCGTGCGCACGATCCAGTACCTGCTCCAGCAATGGGGCTACACGCTCACCGTCAACGGCAGCTTCGACACCGCCACCCAGAACGCGGTGAAAAACTTCCAGTCCTCGCGCGGTCTCGGCGCCGACGGCATCGTCGGTAACGCCACCTGGCCGGCGCTGACGGTCGTCACCCAGCAGGGCGATTCGGGCGCGAAGGTGCGTGCGGTGCAGAGCCAGTTGAATGAAAGCGGCTATGGGCTGACCGTGGACGGCGTTTTTGGGGCCGGCACGAATACGGCGGTGCGCAGCTTCCAGAGCTCGAAGGGACTGGGCGTGGACGGCATCGTCGGCGACAACACCTGGAGCAAGATGGCCTGGTGATTGCCGGTGTGAGAAAGCCCGCCCGGTTTGCGCCTGGCGGGCTTTTTTTGCCAGCAAGCCTACGGGTTTGTTCTCCCATCTGACATAAAAAAAGGCGCCCCGCAGGGCGCCTCCTCATGCTACGAGCGCAGGCTTACGCCAGCTTGCCGTGACACTGCTTGAACTTCCTGCCGCTGCCGCAAGGGCATGGATCGTTGCGGCCGACCTTCACACCCAGGTAGGTGCTGTGGTCTTCGGCGGCGACCGGCGTGGAGGACGGCGTGGCGATCGGCGCCAGCAGTTCCTCGGGCGCGGCCGACGGGTTGAAGTCGGAGTGCTGGTAGTTGATGTTCTCCAGCTGCGCATGCTGCGCCGCCATGGCCGCTTCCGCCGCCTCGACTTCTTCGCGCGACTGGATGCGAACCGTCATCACGGTGCGAATGACTTCGTTCTTGATCTGGTCCAGCATGCTGCCGAACAGCTCGAACGCTTCGCGCTTGTATTCCTGCTTCGGGTTCTTCTGCGCATAACCGCGCAGGTGGATGCCCTGGCGCAGATGGTCGAGCGCGGCCAGGTGTTCGCGCCAGTGGGTGTCGACGCTTTGCAGCATGACGTTGCGCTCGAAGCCGCCGAAGGATTCCTTGCCGACGACAGCGATCTTGCTGCTGTACGAGGCCTCGGCCGCGGCCAGCACCTTTTCCAGGATGTCGTCGTCGTTCAGGTTCGGCTCGTCGACCAGCATCTGCTCGAGCGGGACGTCGAGCGCCCATTCCGAAGCCAGTACCGACTGCAAGGACTTGATGTCCCACTGCTCTTCGACCGATTCGGCCGGCACGTGGGTGCGCACCACGTCGGTGTAGGTGCCGGCACGCAGGGAGGCGATCAGTTCCGAGATGTCGGCCGCTTCCAGCAACTCGTTACGCTGGGTGTAGATCACCTTGCGCTGGTCGTTGGCGACGTCGTCATACTCGAGCAGCTGCTTCCTGATGTCGAAGTTGCGGGCCTCGACCTTGCGCTGGGCGGTCTCGATCGAACGGCTCACGATGCCCGCCTCGATCGGCTCGCCTTCCGGCATTTTCAGGCGTTCCATGATGGCGCGCACGCGGTCGCCGGCGAAGATGCGCAGCAGCGTGTCATCCAGGCACAGATAGAAACGCGAGGAGCCCGGGTCGCCCTGGCGGCCCGAACGGCCGCGCAGCTGGTTGTCGACACGACGCGACTCGTGGCGCTCGGTACCGACGATGTGCAGGCCACCCGCGCCCACCACATGGTCGTGCAGCGATTGCCATTCGTCGCGCAGCTGCTGCGATTGATGCGCCTGCTCGGCTTCCGACAGCGTGTCATTCGCTTCGATGATCTGGATCTGCTTCTCGACGTTGCCACCCAGGACGATGTCGGTACCGCGGCCGGCCATGTTGGTCGCGATCGTGATCATCTTCGGACGGCCCGCCTGGGCGATGATTTCCGCCTCCCTGGCGTGCTGCTTGGCGTTCAGGACGTTGTGTGGCAGGCTGGCACCGGTCAGGATACCGGAGAGCATTTCCGAGTTCTCGATCGAAGTCGTGCCGACCAGCACAGGCTGGCCGCGCTCGTAGCAATCCTGGATGTCCATCAACATCGCGTTGTACTTTTCCTGCGCCGATTTGTACACCTGGTCCTGGCGGTCCTTGCGCTGCGACGGACGGTTCGGCGGGATGACGACGGTCTCGAGGCCGTAGATTTCCTGGAACTCGTAGGCTTCGGTGTCGGCCGTACCGGTCATGCCGGACAGCTTGCTGTACATGCGGAAGTAGTTCTGGAAGGTGATCGAGGCCAGGGTCTGGTTCTCGTTCTGGATGCGCACGCCTTCCTTGGCTTCGACGGCCTGGTGCAGGCCGTCGGACCAGCGGCGGCCCGTCATCAGGCGGCCGGTGAATTCGTCGACGATCACGACTTCGTTGTTCTGCACCACGTAGTGCTGGTCCTTGTGGTACAGGACGTGGGCGCGCAGCGCCGCGTACAGGTGGTGGATCAGCGTGATGTTGGCTGCGTCGTACAAGGACGCGCCTTCCGGCAGCAGGCCCATTTTGGTGAGGATGGCCTCGGCGTTCTCGTGGCCGGCCTCGGTCAGCAGCACGGTGTGCGCTTTTTCGTCCTTGATGTAGTCGCCCGGGACTTCGATGACGCCCTTGCCGTCCGAGGTTTCTTCGCCAATTTGCTGGACCAGCTGCGGCGGCACTTCATTGATGCGGTGGTACAGGTCGGTATGATTCTCGGCCTGGCCGGAGATGATCAAAGGCGTACGCGCCTCGTCGATCAGGATCGAGTCGACCTCGTCGACCACGGCGAAGTTCAGGGTCCGCTGCACGCGTTCGCGCGCTTCGTAGACCATGTTGTCGCGCAGGTAGTCGAAACCGAATTCGTTGTTGGTACCGTAGGTGATATCGGAACCGTAAGCGCTCTGCTTGGTGTCGTGGTCCATCTGCGACAGGTTCACGCCCGTCGTCAAACCCAGCCAGCCGTACAGGCGGCCCATCGAGTCGGCGTCGCGCTGCGCCAGGTAATCGTTGACGGTAATGACGTGCACGCCCTTGCCGGACAGCGCATTCAGGTAGACCGGCAGGGTTGCCATCAGGGTTTTACCTTCACCCGTGCCCATCTCGGCGATCTTGCCTTCGTGCAGGACCATGCCGCCGATCATCTGGACATCGAAGTGACGCATCTTCAACACGCGCTTGGCGGCTTCGCGGCAGACGGCAAAGGCTTCCGGCAGGATGGCGTCGAGCGTTTCGCCCTTGGCGACACGGTCCTTGAATTCGGGGGTCTTGGCCTGAAGGTCGGCGTCGGACAGCGCCTCCATTTGCGGCTCGAGCGCGCTGATCTGACGCACGGTTTTTTGATATTGCTTGAGCAGCCGCTGGTTGCGGCTACCGAAAATCTGGGTCAGTAATGACATGCTAAGTTTCTTAAAAAGACGCCGCAAAAAGAGCCAGGGATGATATCAAAAACGATACCTACTCAAGACCGACGGTGGCATAAAGCGAGTGATTTTATCATGCGATGCGGCCACACTTGGGGATGATAGGCAGGATAACAAGTGTCGTGCTCGAAAGAATGTTGTCAAATTGGCTCGATTGCGACACTTTACCGCGCCGACTATGCGCATATGGTATGTTGCGGCCCTGTAGCCCACTTTTTTCTTCCCGCTCGATGCACATCTACGGCACCCGCAACCGCAAGACCTCGTTCGACGTCACGGATTTCCTGCGTTCGAACGAACGGATGGCGAGCCTGTTGCCGACCGCGCTGCGCATGGCCGACCTGCAGCGCGACGTCGGGGTCGCCCTGCCGTCGATTGCGGGCAATTGCGACGTGCTTTCGTTCCAGGACGGCTTGCTGATCCTTGCCGTGCCGAGCTCGGCCGTCGCAGCACGCCTGAAGCAGAACTTGCCCAAGTTGCAAAGCACCTTACTGGCGCGCGGCTGGCACATCACCACGCTGCGCCTGAAGGTGCAGGTGACGCGGGCGATGCCGCCGCAGGTGCAGACGCGTGTGCTGGAATTGCCGCCGACGGCGGTCGATGCGTTCGAGGAACTGGGAGACAGTTTGCCCGACACGCCCCAGAATGCGGCGCTGGTGGCGGCGATCAAGCGATTGGCGGCGAAGCGGCGGTAGATGGACGCCTACCTGGAGCGTGTGAAAACACCTTCAGGGCAAGGCGCATCGTCGAAGACAGTACGCAAGTACGACGAGACGATCAACGCAGCCATGGAGGTGTTTTCGCACGCGCTACGTCTGCGCCCACTCCTGCTGCATCTGCTTCACATACGACGCCGGCGCCGTCTCCGTCGCACCAAACGACACGATCTCGTACGCATCTGGCCGCGCCAGCAGTGCGCGCAGCAGGTCGTTGTTGAGCGCATGGCCGGATTTGTGCGCCTCGTAGGCTGCCAGCAGCGGGTGCCCGACCAGGTACAGGTCGCCGATCGCATCGAGGATCTTGTGGCGCACGAACTCGTCGTCGTAGCGCAGGCCGTCCGCGTTCAGGATGCGGTACTCGTCCATCACGATCGCGTTTTCCAGCGAGCCGCCACGGGCCAGGCCCATGCCGCGCAGGCTTTCCACGTCCTGCATGAAGCCGAAGGTGCGCGCGCGCGCCACGTCGTGCACATATGACACCTTCGCGAAATCGACCGTGGCGTTCTGCATCGTGCCGTCGACCGCCGGGTGGTTGAATTCAATAAAGAAGTCGAGCTTGAAGCCGTCGTGCGGTGTCAGGCGCGCCCACTTCTCGCTGTTGCCCGTGCCCTGGCGCACTTCGACTTCCTTCAGCACGCGAATGAATTTTTTCGGCGCAGCCTGGTCCTGCACACCGGCCTGTTGCAGGAGGAACACGAAGGACGAGGCCGAGCCATCCATGATCGGGATTTCCTCGGCCGTGACTTCGATGTACAGGTTGTCGATGCCCAGGCCGGCGCAGGCCGACATCAGGTGTTCGACGGTCGAGACGCGCGCGTCGCCCTTGATCAGCACCGACGCCATGCGCGTGTCGCCCACGACCTCGGCGCTGGACGGGAATTCGACCACCGGATCGAGGTCGACGCGGCGGAACACGATGCCGGTATCGACGGCAGCCGGGCGCAGCGTCAGTTCGACCTTGCGGCCCGAGTGCAGCCCGACGCCGGTCGTGCGCACCAGTTCTTTGATGGTTCGTTGTTTGAGCATGGATCGATTATATCTGCCTCAGGGATGCTCTGCCTCGGCATGCACTTTTTCGTGCCGAATCAAATAGATACCGCTGCCGATGATGATCGCCGCGCCGATCAGGGTGTACTGGTCGGGCAGCGTCTGCCACAGCAGCCAGTCGATCGCCACGCCCCATGCCAGGGCCGAATACTCGAACGGGGCGACTACCGAGGCTTCGCCGTGGCTGAAGGCTTCGGTGATCGCCAGCTGGCCGAAAAAGCCGCTGATCGCCAGGCCGATCAGCAGCCAGACGTGGGACGGGTCGAGCGCCACCCAGTTCGGCGCGGCAAGCGTGGTGGCGCCGATCGCCATCAACAGCATCAGCCAGAACATCATCTGGCGCGTGGTATCGGTGCGCGCCTGGACCCGCGCGGCGATGGCCGAAATGGCGTAGCAGACGGCCGAACCGAGGATGGCCAGGCCGCCGAGAGTCAGCATGCCCTCGCCTTCGGGGCGCAGCACGACCAGCACGCCAAGGAGGCCCACGAAGATCGCGATCCAGCGCGCCAGGTTGACGGTCTCCTTTAAAAAGAACACCGACATCGCCGTGATCAGCGCCGGCGCGATGAAGAAGATCGAATACGCTTCGGCGAGGCTCAACTTTTTCAGCCCGAAGGCGAACAGCGCCAGCATGCCGATACCCAGCGCGCCGCGCAGCAGATGCAGCGGCCAGCGCACCTGTAGCATGGTGCCGAAGCCGCCGCGCCAGGCGACATAGGCGCACACCAGCGGCAAGGAGGACAGTGCGCGCAAGGCCGCGACCTGCATCGACGGATAGTGCGCCGCGAGCAGCTTCATCGCGGTGTCCATCAAGGAGAACATGAAGACCGCGATCAGCATCGCGTAGATGCTGCGCAGGTTGCCGCTTGCAGGGCTCACAGGCGCTTCTCCATGCAGATGTCGTCCTCGCCGATGGCTCCGGCATATGGCGCGCAGCGGGTGAAGCCGAAGCGCTCGTACAAGGCGATCGCCTCGCTCTGGCGGGTTCCGGTCGTCAGTTTGAGTTCGTGGACCCCGGCCGCCAGCGCGTGCAGCGCCAGCTGGTCGAGCAGCGCGCCGCCGATGCCCTGCCCGCGCGCAGCCGCGTCGACGACCATGCATTTGACCTCGCCATAGCCTGCGTGGCGTTTGAGTGCGATGCAGCCGGCGGCCCGGCCCGTGTCGTCGCGTGCGACGAGGAAGCGCGCGTCCGGCTCCTGCAAGGCGGCGAGCGAGAGCGGCGCATGGCGCGACGCCGGATACAGCGCGGTGTGCAGCGCACGCAGCTGCGCGAGCAGGGCAGCCACTTGCGGCTGGTCGGGGGTTTCGAGTTCGATATGCATGGCTTACAGACAAAAAACGGCGCCGAGGCGCCGTCGGGTAAAACAAAGGCGGTCGATCAGCCCAGTTGCGCGATCATCGTTTCGGCGTTCGAAACGTTGAAACCGCCGGCCTGCTCCACGTTGAGCTGGGTGACGACGCCGTCTTCCACCAGCATCGAGTAGCGCTGCGAGCGCGTACCCATGCCGTGCTTCGAGAAGTCAGCGTCCAGGCCGAGGGCCTTGGAAAAAGCGGCATTCCCGTCGGCCATCATGCGCACGATGCCGGTCGACTTTTGTTCGCGGCCCCAGGCGCCCATGACGAAAGCGTCGTTCACCGAGATGCACCAGATTTCGTCGACGCCCTTGGCCTTCAGTGCGTCTGCGTTCTGGACATAACCCGGCACGTGCTTGGCCGAGCAGGTCGGCGTGAATGCGCCCGGCAGGCCGAAGATGGCGATCTTCTTGCCCTTCGCCAGTTCCGTGACCTGGAAGGTATTCGGACCGAGCGCGCAGCCTTCGGTTTCGGTTTCGATGAATTCAGCCAGGGTGCCTTCCGGCAGGCGGTCGCCAATCTTGATGGTCATGCTGTCGTCCTCGGGTGTTGTTTTGGAATCTCGCCAGTATGCCCGATCCGGGGTCGGCCTGCACAGGCCCGCCAGAACGCCATTGCCTGCTCCATCTTGCATATTTAAACATTTGCTTGCAAGATGGCGGGCACCTCATTGCCCGGCTTCCAGATGAACAACCAGAACTACCTTCCCGACGTGAAGGCGCAGTACGAACGGCTGCCCTACCCTCCCGTGAATCCGCTGGACGAGCACAGGCGCCTGCAGCGCACCTGGCTGGAAGACCTGCCGATGATCAACCACTACTGCTTCGGCGGCAGGCAGACCTTCACGCGCGGCTTCCGGGTGCTGGTAGCCGGCGGCGGCACCGGCGACGCGACCATCTTCCTGGCCGAACAGCTGCGAGCGACGAATGCCGAGATCGTCCACCTCGACCTCAGCATGGCCAGCATCAAGCTGGCGCAGCAGCGCGCCCAGATCCGGCGCCTGACGAATATCCGCTGGGTGAACGACTCGATCTTGAACCTGCCTCACCTGGACCTGGGCCGCTTCGACTACATCAACTGCTCCGGCGTGCTCCATCACCTGGCCGATCCGGACGCCGGCCTGCGCGCGCTCGAGAGCGTGCTGGCCGAGCGTGGTGCGATCGCGCTGATGGTATACGGCGCCATCGGCCGCACCGGCGTGTACCACATGCAGCAATTACTGCGCCTCGCCAACGAAGGCTGCGGCGAAGAGGACAAGGTCAGGCAAGCCAAGGAAGTCCTGAACGCGCTTCCCAACGGCAACTGGTACCACCGTGCGGGCGACCTGTATGGAGACAACGATACCGATGCCGGCATTTACGATTCGCTCCTGCACACGCAGGACCGGGCGTACACGATCGAGGAACTCCACGCCTGGCTGGGCGACGGCCACGGTTTCACCCTCGCGCTGTCGGACGTGAACCGCGGGCGCTTTCCCTACCTGCCAGAACTGACGCTGGGACGCGAGGCGCGCCAGTTGCGCGCGCGCCTGCCGTCGATGAGCGAACGGGCGCGCCATGCGATGTCCGAGCTGCTAATGGGCGACATCATCCGCCACAACCTGTACCTGACGCCGGACGCCGATGCGCAGGCGCTGTACGGACAGGCCGACTTCATTCCCTTCTATTTCCATGAGCCGCTCGACCCGAAGGCGCTGGCAAAAATGTTCGAACCGAAGCACGGCGCGCTGACGATCCTGGCCCACCCGCACCTGGGCCTGACGGCGGCGGTCGACGCCGGCCTGTACGCCGGCCAGGTGCTCGGCCACATTGATGGCATGCGCACTTTCGGGGAGATCTTCAACCAGGTGCGCGCCGGCCTCGCCGGCCGCAGCCCGCTGCCCGACAATGCGACACTGTTCGCCGATTTCGCGCCGGTGTACGATCTCCTGAACGCCATCGAACGCCTGCTTCTGCGCCACGTCATCTGCCGCTGAAAACGCAGCAACATAAAAAACCGGGACGGGAGCAAAAGCTCCGATCCCGGTTTTTATTCAAGCGCTAAAGCTTAGTCGGCTTGCTTGCGCAGGAAAGCCGGAATGTCGTAGGTCTCGACACCATTGCGCTGCATCGCCTGTACCTGCTCCGATGCCTGCTCGCGGCGCCACACGGCCGGCTGCTTCATGCCGACGTCGGCGGCGGCGGTGCTTGTGTGCCCCATCTGCACGCCGGCGGTGACTTGAGCAGTGCCGGCCATCATCGGCGCATTGTAGGTACCGGTGCGCAGCACCTGCTGCGGCTGCACCAGCTGCATCTTCTTGGCTTTACCGAGGCCGGTCGCAACGACCGTCACGCGGATCTCGTCGCCCATCGCGTCGTCGTAGGCGATGCCCTGTGCGATCGACGCATCCGGTGCGGCGAAGGCGCGCACGGCGGCCATGACTTCCTTGATCTCCTTACCCTTCAGGCCACGGCTGGCGGTGACATTCACCAGCACGCCCTTGGCGCCCGACAGGTCGATACCGTCGAGCAGCGGCGAAGCGACAGCCTGCTCGGCGGCGATGCGCGCGCGGTCCACGCCGGACGCGGTCGCGGTGCCCATCATGGCCTTGCCCTGCTCGCTCATGATCGTCTTGACGTCGTTGAAGTCGACGTTGATATGCCCCGGCACGTTGATGATCTCGGCGATACCGGCCACGGCGTTGTTGAGCACGTCGTCGGCATGCTTCATCCAGTCGAGCATCGATTCGTCTTCGTAGATCTCTTCCAGCTTTTCGTTCAGGATGATGATCAGGGAGTCGACGTGCTTCGACAGTTCTTCCAGGCCTGCCTCGGCGACGTCCATGCACTTCTGGCCTTCGTACGAGAACGGCTTCGAGACCACCGCCACCGTCAAGGCGCCCATCGACTTGGCCACTTCGGCCACGATCGGCGCGGCGCCGGTACCGGTGCCGCCGCCCATGCCGGCAGCGATGAAGACCATGTGCGCGCCGCGCAGCGAATCCTCGATGCGGGTACGGGTTTGTTCGGCCAGCTGGCGGCCGACTTCCGGACGCATGCCGGCACCCAGGCCGGACTCGCCGATCTGGATGATGTTGTCCGCACTCGACACCGCAAGCGCTTGGGCATCCGTATTCGCGGCGATGAACTCCACGCCCGACACACCCTTGTTGATCATGTGCTGCACCGCGTTGCCGCCTGCACCACCGACACCGACGACCTTGATCACCGTTCCCAGTGCTGCGTTATCGACCATACTGAAATCCATGATGTGACTCCTAATTTTCAAAGTGCTATATCCATGCACCAAACCTCACAAGGTTATCAGGCCTGGCGCATGGATACTGCTTAGTATTATAAAAAAAACTGTGTTTTGTACCGAATCAAAGACGCTTGTTACTGTTTAGAAATTCCCGAGGAACCATTCCTTCATGCGCTGCCAGACCGCCTTTACCGAGCCATCCTGACGCGTGACGATGTGGCCCCGCAAATACTGCTTTTTCGCTTCCATTAACAGCCCCAATACCGTCGCGTAACGCGGGCTGCGCACGACGTCGGCCAGCTGGCCGCGGTAGTCCGGCGTGCCCAATCGGGTCGGCTTGAGGAAGATGTCTTCCGCCATCTCGATCATCCCCGGCATCATCGAGGTGCCGCCGGTGAGGACGATGCCCGACGAGAGCACGCCCTCGTAGCCGGACTCGCGCACCACCTGGTGCACCATCGCGAACAGCTCTTCGACGCGCGGCTCGATGACGGCGGCCAGCGCCTGGCGCGAGAGCGAACGCGGACCGCGGTCGCCCAGGCCAGGGACCTCGAGCGTCTCGCCCGGATCGGCCATCACCTGCTTGGCCACGCCATAGCGCAGCTTGATTTCTTCGGCTTCGCCGGTCGGGGTGCGCAATGCCATCGCGATGTCGCTGGTGATCTGGTCGCCCGCGATCGGGATCACGGCCGTGTGGCGGATCGCACCGTCGGAAAACACCGCGATGTCGGTGGTGCCGCCGCCGATGTCGATCAGAACCACGCCGAGTTCCTTCTCGTCGTTCGTCAGCACCGCATCGGCCGAGGCCATCGGCTGCAGGATCAGGTCCGACACTTCGAGGCCGCAGCGGCGCACGCACTTGACGATGTTCTGCACCGCCGACACGGCGCCGGTGACGATGTGCACCTTCACTTCGAGGCGGATGCCGCTCATGCCGATCGGCTCGCGCACGTCCTCCTGGCTGTCGACGATGAACTCCTGCGGCACCGTATGCAGCAGCTGCTGGTCGGTCGGGATGTTGACCGCCTTGGCCGTCTCGATCACGCGCGCGACGTCGGTGGCGGTGACTTCCTTGTCCTTGATCGCGACCATGCCGCTCGAATTGAAGGAGCGGATATGGCTGCCGGCGATGCCTGCGTAGACATTCCGGATCTTGCAGTCGGCCATCAGCTCGGCCTCCTCGAGCGCGCGCTGGATCGATTCGACGGTGGCCTCGATGTTCACCACAACGCCCTTCTTCAATCCCTTCGACTCGTGCTGACCGAGGCCGATGACCTCGTGGCGTCCGTCGGACATCACCTCGGCCACGACCGCCACCACTTTCGAGGTGCCGATGTCGAGGCCGACGATCAGGTTTTTCGCGTCTTTTGTCATTGCTCGCCTGCTTAGATGTTCTTTGTTGTCTTGTTAGTAGGAGGTTTTTTCTTCTTCGCCGCGGCCTTCACAGGCTTGGTGGCATCCGCCGGCACACTCAAGGCCGCGGAAGACAGCGCCAGTCCATTCGGATAGCGCATGTCGATCGTATCGATGCGGCCTTCCTGCAGCCGGGCGACCAGCTGCGGGTAGACCCCGACCAGGCGCTGCACGCGCGCCTTGACGGAATTCTTGTCCTGCTCGCGGCCGAGCTCAACGCTCATGCCGTTGTCCAGCTTGACGGTCCAGGCATAACGCGAGGACAGCGCCAGCTGCTGCGGCACCAACTTCACCGGTGCGAACCAGGAACGCAGTTCGGCAAAGCGTGCCAACACATCCTTCTCGCTGCCGGCCGGGCCCACGAAGGCTGGCAACTCGTGGTCGTCGTCGGCCTCGGCGAGGTTGGCGGTAAAGACATCGCCCTTCACCGACAGCAGGCGTCCCTCGCCCCAGGTACCGAGCGCTTCGTGCTCTTCGACTTCCACGATCAGGCCATGCGGCCATTCGCGGCGCACCGTTGCACGGCGCACCCAGGGCACCGCCTCGAAGGTCGAGCGAACCTGCTCCAGGTCGGTCGTGAAGAAGTTGCCGCGAATTTTCCCGATGACGCTGTTCCGGACCGTCAGTTCGTTCACGTGCTTCAGGTCGATGCGGTAGATGCTCTCGACCCGCACTTCGCGCAGCGTAAACATCGGCCGCTGCGACAGCCACCACACCCCCGATGCAATACCGGCGAGCAGCGTCGCTGCCAGCATTGTGCTGGCAGTAGCGTTGAGGGCGCGCGCGTCATGCCACATGGTTCAGCCTTGTGCCTTCACCATCTTGCAGCGCGCAGAGCGCAGGATCTCGATGCACAGGTCTTCATAGCTGATCCCTTCCGCGCGGGCCGCCATCGGCACCAGCGAGTGACTCGTCATGCCCGGCGAAGTATTTACTTCCAATAAGAACGGCCGCATGTCGCTCTCGCGCACCAGCACGTCGATCCGGCCCCAGCCTTCGCAGCCGAGCGCACGGTAAGCGTCGACCGCGTGCTGCTGAATCTCCGCGGTCAGGGCGGCGTCCAGGTCTGCCGGGCAGTGGTACTTGGTGTCGTCCGTAAAATACTTGTTCTGGTAGTCGTAGTTGCCTTCGGGGGCGACGATCTCGACGATCGGCAGCGCACGCGCATGCTTGCCCGAGCCGAGCACGGCGACCGTGAACTCGCGGCCGGTGACGAATTCCTCGGCCAGCACGGTCTCGTCAAAACCCAGGGCCAGGGCCACGGCAGCTTCGAACTGTTCGGCCTCGTTTACTTTCGTGATGCCGATGGTCGAGCCTTCGAGCGGCGGCTTGACGATCAGCGGCAGGCCAAGTTCGGCCACGATCGCGTCGAGGTCGTCGCCTGGGGCGACGGTGGCGTAGCGCGGGGTCGGGATGGCTTTCGAGAGCCAGATGATCTTGGTCGTGATCTTGTCCATGCCGACCGACGAGGCCATCACGCCGCTGCCGGTGTAGGGAATGCCGAGCTGCTCGAGCGCGCCCTGCAGGCTGCCGTCTTCGCCGTAGCGGCCGTGCAGCGCGATGAAGACGCAGTCGAATTGTTCAGCCGCCAGGTCGGCCAGCGAGCGTTCGGCCGGATCGAAACCGTGGGCGTCGATACCGCGGCTCTTCAGAGCCTGCAGCACGCCGGTGCCGGACATGATGGAGACGTCGCGCTCGGCGGAACGGCCGCCGTACAGCACGCCGACCTTGCCGAAGTTGGTGATGGTGTCGCTCACGATGAAACCTTTTCAGAAGTGAGTTGCTCAGTTAATCGACCTGGTACGCCGCTGATCGAGCCCGCGCCCATGGTCAGGACGACGTCGCCGTCTTTCACTGCCTGGAGGATCGCGGCGGGCATCTCGGCGATCGTTTCCACGAAAATCGGCTCGATCTTGCCGCCGGCGCGCAGCGAGCGCGCGAGAGCCCGGCCATCGGCCGCGACGATGGGCGTTTCGCCGGCCGGATACACTTCCGCCAGCAGCAGTACGTCGGGTGCGGAGAGGACCTTGACGAAGTCCTCGAACAGGTCGCGCGTGCGGCTGTAGCGGTGCGGCTGGAAGGCCAGCACCAGGCGCCGGCCCGGGTAGGCGGCGCGCGCCGCGGCCAGCGTCACCTCGGTCTCGACCGGGTGGTGGCCGAAGTCGTCGACCAGGGTAAAACTGCCGCCGTCTTTCAGGGCCACCTCGCCGCAGCGCGTGAAGCGCCGACCGACGCCGCGGAATTCCAGCAAGCCCTGGGCGGTCGCCGCATCGTCGATGCCGATTTCGCGTGCGATCGCAATGGCCGAGCAGGCATTCAGTACGTTGTGCATGCCT
Source organism: Massilia sp. CMS3.1 (assembly GCF_051262535.1). Classification (NCBI taxonomy): domain Bacteria; kingdom Pseudomonadati; phylum Pseudomonadota; class Betaproteobacteria; order Burkholderiales; family Oxalobacteraceae; genus Massilia; species Massilia sp. CMS3.1. The sequence continues at coordinate 357,211 of NZ_JBIMES010000004.1, forward strand.
GGCTGGTTCAGCACGAATTTCGTGTCCGGATAGCCTTCCTGGCGCACCGTGAAGTGCATGTACACGCCGTCCGCGTAAGCATCCAGGGCGCGTACCTGCGCGTCTTCCGAGAAGCCGTAGGTGGTGACCGGCTTGGTCACCTGCGGCAGGATCGAGCGCACGTGGCGGTCGTCGATGCACAGCATCACGCGGCCATAGAACGGCAGGCGGTGGGTGAAGTTGACGAACGCGCCCTTGAGCTTCTCGAAATCGTGCTCGTAGGTTTCCATGTGGTCGGCGTCGATGTTCGTGATCACCTCGATCATCGGCGACAGGTTCAGGAACGAGGCGTCCGACTCGTCCGCTTCGGCCACGATGTAGTCGCCGGTGCCCAGTTTCGCATTCGCGCCGGCGCTGTTCAATTTGCCGCCGATGACGAAGGTCGGATCCAGCCCGCCCTGCGCCAGTACCGACGCCACCAGGCTGGTCGTCGTGGTCTTGCCGTGGGTGCCGGCAATCGCGATGCCGCGTTTCAAGCGCATCAGTTCGCCGAGCATGATCGCGCGCGGCACCACCGGAATCTGGGCGCTGCGTGCGGCCATGACTTCGGGATTGGCTTCATTCACCGCGGTCGAGGTGACCACCGCATCGGCGCCGACGATGTTGTCGGCCGCATGGCCGAGATAGACGCGCGCGCCCAAATCCTTCAGGCGCTGGCTGGCCGCATTGCTGCCCAGGTCCGAGCCCGAGACTTTATAGCCGAGGTTGAGCAGCACCTCGGCGATGCCGCTCATGCCGCTGCCGCCGATACCGACGAAGTGAATGTGTTTGATCTTGTGTTTCATTGTTATTGTTTACTCTTCACCAGTTGTTCCAGCACGTCCGCAATTTCCTTGTTTGCATTGCGCTTGCCCACGCCATGCGCCGCCTGCGCCATCGCCAGGCAGCTCGCGCGGCTCATCCCTTGCAGCAGTTCGGCCACCCGCTGCGCGGACAGTTCGCCCTGCGCCAGGTGGATTGCCGCTTTTTGTCCGGCCATCCAGCGCGCGTTGTCGCGCTGGTGACTCGTCGTGCTGGCCACGAGCGGTACCAGCACGCTGGCCACGCCGGCCGCTGTGAGTTCCGACACGGTGATCGCGCCGGCGCGGCAGATCACGAGATCGGCCTGGGCATACGCCCCGGCCATGTCGTCGATGAAATCGACCACATTCGCTTCCACGCCCGCCTGCGTGTAGGCCGCGCGCAATGCTTCAATGTTCTTCTTGCCCGACTGGTGGGTCACGACCGGACGCACATTCGCGTCGATCAGGCTGAGCGCCGCCGGCACGCTGTCGTTCAAGACCTTCGCGCCGAGACTGCCGCCGACGACCAGTACGCGCAAGGGACCGCTGCGGCCGGCGAAGCGCTCGGCGGGCAAGGGCAAGTCCAGGATCGCCTGGCGCACCGGGTTGCCGGTCACGACGGCCTTGCCTGCGGCATTGCCGAAGTCGGCCGGGAAGCCGAACAGCACGCGGCTGGCAAGCGGCGTCAAGGTCTTGTTCGACAACAGCAGGGCCGCGTCGGCATTCACCAGCGCCAGCGGAATGCCGCGCGTGCGCGCCATCAGGCCGCCGGGCACGGTGACGTAACCCCCCATCCCGAGCACGACGTCGGGTTTGCGTTGACGAAGATAACGCAGGCAGGCAGCAAACGAGGCCGCCATCTTGAACGCACCGGTAATCGTGTGCTTGATGCCCTTGCCGCGCAGGCCGGCGAAATCGATGGTGTCCATCTCGATGCCGTGCTGCGGCACGAACTCGCGTTCCATGCCGTGCGCCGTGCCGAGCCAGGTGACGCTCCAGCCGCGCTCGCGCATGGTCTGTGCGATCGCCACACCGGGGAAGATATGGCCACCGGTGCCGGCCGCCATGATCATCAACTTCTTCACAGGCTTGTTCATACGCGCCCTCCCCGCATCTGGACGCGATTTTCGTAGTCGATGCGCAGCAGGATCGCCAGGCCGATACAGTTGATGACGACGCCCGAGCCGCCATAGCTCATCAGGGGCAAGGTCAGGCCTTTCGTCGGCAGCAGGCCCAGGTTCACGCCCATGTTGATGAAGGTCTGCACGCCGATCCAGATGCCGATGCCTTTCGCGGTCAGGCCTGCGAAGAACTGGTCGAGCGCGATCGCCTGGCGGCCGATGTCGAAGGCCCGCTTGACCAGCCAGTAGAACATCGCCAGCGTCACCAGCACGCCGATCAGGCCCAGCTCCTCGCCGATCACGGCCATGATGAAGTCGGTATGCGCTTCCGGCAGGTAGTGCAGCTTCTCGACGCTGTTGCCGAGGCCGACGCCGGCGATTTCGCCGCGCCCGAACGCGATCAATGAATGGGTTAACTGGTACGCCTTGTCCAGCGCATTGTCTTCCTGCCACGGGTCGAGGTAGGCGAACATGCGCGCGCGGCGAAATGGCGAGAGCGCGATGATCGCGGTGAAAATGCAGACCAGGATGGCGCCGATGCCGCCGAACCAGATCATGTTGAAGCCGCCCAGGAACAAGATGCCCATGGCGATGCAGACGATCACGCCAAAGGCGCCGAGGTCGGGTTCGAGCAGCAGCAGCATGCCGACCACGCCGATCGCAAACGCCATCGGCATGAAGCCCTTGGTCAGCTTGTGCATGTACTGCTGCTTGCGCACCGTGAAATCGGCGGCGTACAGTACCGCGACGATCTTCATCATCTCGGACGGCTGCAGGTTGAACACTTTTAATGACAGCCAGCGGCGCGCACCATTGACCGACACGCCGATGCCGGGAATCAGGACCAGCATCAGCAGCACCAGGGTAGCGACGAACAGCATCGGCGCCAGCTTCTGCAACACGGCCACCGGGATGCGGAAGACGAAGAAGGCGGCGGCGATCGAGACCGCGATGAAGCCGGCCTGGCGGTACAGGAAGTATTCGTGGCGCCCCAGCAGGTGGGCAAACTTGGGCGAATCCGGCAGGGCGATCGAGGCCGAATACACCATCACCATCCCGAACAGCATCAGGATCAGGGTGACCCAGACCAGCGGCTGGTCGTAGTCCATCATTTTGGACGGCCGCGAACGTTCGGCGATGCCGGCCTCGCTGTTTTTGCTTGAGAACTTGAACGGAAGCTGGAGGGCCATCAGAGCTCCACTCCCTTATCCAGCGCGATCTCGCGCACCGCGTCGACGAACACCTGCGCGCGATGCGCGTAGTTGGTGAACATGTCGAGGCTGGCGCAAGCAGGCGACAGCAACACGCTGTCGCCGACGCGTGCCAGACCTGCTGCGCGGCGCACGGCCTGCGGCAAATCATCGAGATCGAAGCACGGCACGCCGGACGGCTCGATCGCGGCTTTGACGGCCGGGGCATCTTTCCCGATCAGCAGCACCGCACGCACATAACGCGACACGGGTTCGGCCAGCGGCGTGAAGTCCTGGCCCTTGCCGTCGCCGCCCGCGATCAAGAGGATCTGCTGGTCTTCGCCCGTAAACGCTTTTCCGAGACCCTGGAGCGCTGCGACGGTGGCGCCGACATTCGTGCCCTTGCTGTCGTCGTAGTAATCGACGCCGTCGATGGTGGCGACCAGTTCCACGCGGTGCGGCTCGCCCGCGTATTCGCGCAGGCCATGCAGCAGCGGCGCGAGCGGCAGGCCGGCGGCGCGGCACAGGGCCAGGGCAGCGAGCGCGTTCGAGGCATTGTGCAAGCCGCGGATTTTCAGGGCGTCGGCCGGCATCAGGCGGCTCACGGCCGTCTCGACGGCTGGTGCGACTTCGCCTTTTTTCAGTTTTTTCTCGCTCGCTTCGCCGGCGACGGCGGTGGATAACCACAGCACGCCGCGCTCGTTGACGAGACCGAAGCTGTTCGCTTCCTGCGGCTCGCCCGTGCCAAAGGTCAGCTGCGGCACGCCGGGCGCGGCCATGCTCATGACGATGGCATCGTCGCGATTCAGCACGCGGGTCGTGTCAAGACCGAAGATGCGCGCCTTATCAAGCGCATACGCTGCCATGTCGCCATGCCAGTCGAGGTGGTCCTGCGTAATGTTCAGTACCGTCGCGGCATCGGCGTTCAGGCTGAAGGTGGTGTGCAGCTGGAAGCTGGAGAGTTCGAGCACCCAGGCTTGCGGCAGCTTGTCGTCAGCAAGCGCTTCGCGCAGCACGTCGAGCGCGGCCGGGCTGATGTTGCCGGCCAGGCGAGTCTCGAGACCGGCGCGGCGGCACAGCAAGCCGGTCAGGCTGGTGACGGTGGTCTTGCCATTGGTGCCGGTGATCGCGATGACTTTCGGCGCATAGCCGCGTTCGTGCTTCAGCGCCGCCAGGGCTTGCGCGAACAGCTCGATCTCGCCCCAGACGGGGATGTTCTGCTCCGAGGCGGCCGGCATGATGCTTGCCAGTTCCCCATTCGGCGCCAGGCCCGGGCTGACGGCCACGAAATCGACGCCGTCGATGAGCTGCGTCGTGAACTCGCCGCCGACGAATTCAGCGTTCGGCACGGCCTCGCGCAAGGCGGCCAGGCGCTGCGGCTCGGAACGTGTATCGGCCACGCGCACGCGCGCCCCGCATTGGCGCAACCATTGCGCCATCGCGAGCCCGGATTCTCCGAGCCCCAGGACCAGGGCGAGTTTGCCTTCGTAGTTCATCAACGCAGCTTCAGGGTGGACAGGCCGACAAGGACCAGGACCATTGTGATAATCCAGAAGCGGACCACGACCTTGGTCTCCTTCCAGCCTTTTTGTTCGAAGTGGTGGTGCAGGGGCGCCATCAGGAATACGCGGCGACCGACACCGTAGCGCTTCTTGGTGTACTTGAACCATGCCACCTGGATGATCACCGACAGCGTTTCGGCCACGAACACGCCGCCCATGATGAACAGGACGATTTCCTGGCGCACGATGACGGCGATGGTGCCGAGTGCCCCACCGAGCGCCAGCGCGCCGACGTCGCCCATGAACATCTGGGCGGGGTGTGCGTTATACCAGAGGAAGGCCAGGCCGGCACCGGCCATCGCGCCGCAGAAGATCAGGAGTTCGCCGGCGCCTTCGATATGCGGGATGAACAGGTATTTCGCAAACGTGGCGTTACCGGTGAGATAAGCGAACAGGCCGAGCGCGGCGCCGACCATTACGGTCGGCATGATCGCCAGGCCATCGAGGCCGTCGGTGAAGTTGACCGCGTTCGAAGTGCCGACGATCACGCAATAGGTCAGCGCGATGAAGCCCCAGACGCCCAACGGATAACTGATGGTCTTGAAGAACGGAACAATCAGGTCGGCTTTCGGCGGCAGGTCGAGCGAGAAGCCCGATTGCACCCAGGCCCAGAACAATTGGGCCACGCCCCAAGGAGACGACGCCGAGACCGAGAACGCCAGGTAGAGCGAGGCGGCGATGCCGACCAAGGACATCCAGAAGTATTTTTCGCGCGAGCGCATGCCTTCCGGGTCCTGGTAGACCACCTTGCGGTAATCGTCGACCCAGCCCACGGCGCCGAAGCCGAGCGTGACGACCAGCACCGGCCAGATCAGGCGGTTCGACAAATCACACCACAGGAGCGTCGAAATGGCGATCGAAATCAGGATCAGCACGCCGCCCATGGTCGGGGTGCCGTGTTTTTTCAGGTGGGTCTGCGGACCCTGCGTACGCACTGCCTGTCCAACCTTCATCTCCGTCAGTTTGCGAATGACGGCGGGGCCCGTGAACAGGCCGAGCGCGGTCGCGGTGATCGTGGCGAACACCGCGCGGAAGGTAATGAAGTTAAAGACACGCATCGGACCGATGTAGTCCTGCAGGTATTGTGCAAGCCAGAGAAGCATTTAGTGGGCATCCTTGCCAGTGTGTGTGGATCCGATCAGGTGATTGACGACGCGTTCCATCTTCATGAAGCGCGAGCCTTTCACCAACACAGTTGCATCAGAATTGCCGCCTAGTTTCCCGTCCAGTGCTGCCAATAAATCGTCAAACTGCTCTACATGTACTGCACCGCTTGCGGTCAGGTAGCGCGACAGCTCACCCGTCGCCAGCACCGTCTCGATGCCGCGGCTGTGCGCATACGCGCCAATCTCTTCGTGGAACTCGCGTCCCTGCGTGCCGACTTCGCCCATATCGCCGACCACCAGGATGCGTGGGGCCGGGTAACTCGCCAGCACGTCGATCGCGGCGCGCATCGAGTCCGGGTTCGCGTTATACGTGTCGTCGATGACGAGCGCGCCATTCGCGGCCCGCTTCTGCTGCAGGCGGCCGCCCACCGGCGCGAAGCTTTCCAGCCCGCGCACGATCAGGTCCCGGTCGATGCCGGCCGCCAGCGCGCAAGCAACGGCGGCCAGCGCGTTGCGCACATTGTGCTCGCCCGCTGCCGCCAGTTTCAGGTCAAACGCGCCGCCCGGTGCCGTCACTTTCAAATTGTTACCGAATCCCGTGCCGACATACGTCGCGCGCACGTCGCAGGTCTCGCTCAAGCCGAAGGTCATGCTGCGGCAGTGGCGTGACAAACCCTGCCACAACGCGGTATAGGTGTCGTCGCCGGGATAGACGGCCACGCCGTCGGCCGCCAAGGAGGAGAGCACGGCGCCGTTTTCCAGCGCCACCGCTTCCACCGTGTGCATGAATTCCTGGTGCTCGCGCTGGGCGTTGTTCACCATCGCGACCGTTGGCTGGGCAATCGCCGCCAGACGCGCGATCTCGCCCGGATGATTCATGCCCAGTTCGACCACGGCCGCGCGGTGCGATGCTTCGAGTCGCATCAGCGTCAGCGGGACGCCGATCTCGTTGTTCAGGTTTCCCTGCGTGGCCAGGCGTGCGTCTTCACCAAAGGCCTCTGCCAAAATCGCCGCGATCATTTCCTTGACCGTGGTCTTGCCATTACTGCCGGTGACGCCGATCAGCGGGATCGCGTACTGCCGGCGCCATCCACTGGCAATCTGTCCCAGCGCGGTCAGCGTATCGGGCACGATGATCGCCGGCAGGGTCCAGCCTTGCGGCAGGCGTTCGGCGACGACCGCGGCCGCGCCATTGCCTGCCACTTGCGGCAGGAAGTCGTGGGCATCAAAAATTTCGCCGCGCAATGCGACGAACAGCGCGCCGGCGTTTGCCGTGCGGCTGTCGGTCGAGACCTTGTCGAAACTGGCGTCGGCAAGGAGCTGCGAGCCGGGCATCGAGGCGGTCAATTGGGCCAGCGTACCGCGCATTCTAGTGAGTCCTCATCATGGTGAGCCGCGCGCTCAAGGCAAGCGCGGCGTGGTCGGCGTCGGAAAACGGCAGCTTCTTGCCCTTGATTTCCTGGTAGGGCTCGTGGCCCTTCCCGGCCAGCAGGATCACGTCCTGCTTGCCGGCTTGCTTCACAGCGGCCAGGATCGCGGTGGCGCGGTCCTCGATCGCCTGGTGGCGCGAACTCCCGTGTTCAGCGTTCATGCCCGCCACGATCTGGGCGATGATCGCGCCCGGCTCTTCGCTGCGCGGATTGTCGCTGGTGACGATGACCTGGTCGGCAGCTTGTGCGATCGCGCCCATCTGCGGACGCTTGCCCGGATCGCGGTCGCCGCCGCAGCCGAACACGCACCACAGATGGCCGCCGCGCTCGCATGCTACCTGACGCAGCGCGAGGAGCGTTTTCTCCAGCGCGTCTGGCGTGTGGGCGTAGTCGATCACGACCAGCGGCGCATCCTGCCCGCCGACCTGCTGCATGCGGCCCGGGGCCGGCAGCAGCGCTTCGATCGCATCGACCGCAGGTTTGAGCTCCACGCCTTTCGCCAGCAGCGCGCCGAGCACGGCCAGCGCGTTGCTGATGTTGAAGTGGCCGACCAGCCGGGTTTTCACCGGCAGGCTGCCCTGGGGCGCTTCGAGCTGGAATTCGCTGCCCGCCGGGCGGCTGCGTTTGTTCGATGCGCGCAGGATGGCCACGCCCTCGATCGCCGGCTGGACCGCTTCATCGTTCAGGGTGTAGCCGGTAATCGCGAGCGCAGGCCTGGTCGCACGCAGGTGCGCGACCAGGCGCTGGCCGGCGGCGTCATCGAGATTCACCACGGCGGTCGCCAAGCCCGGCCATTCGAACAGCTTGATCTTGGCCGCTTCGTACGCTTCCATGTCGCCGTGGTAGTCGAGGTGGTCGCGCGTCAGGTTGGTAAAGATGGCGACGTCGAAATGCATGCCGGCCGTGCGTTGCTGTTCCAGCCCGATCGACGAAACTTCAATCGCCAGCGTCCGGGCGCCCGCTTCGCGCACAGCGGCCAGGCGGCTGGCCAGCAGCACCGCGTCGGGCGTCGTATAGCCGGTGACCTGGTATTCGGGCTCGCTGCGGCCTTTGAACATGGCGACACCGAGGGTGCCGATGACGGCGGCGGTCTCGCCCAGTTTCGCAAACGCCTGGCCGAGCCAGACGGCGCACGAGGTTTTTCCGTTGGTGCCGGTCACGCCGACGGTGAACATGTCGATATCGGGCTGGCCGAAAACGGCATGCGCAATGGTGCCGGCCTGGCGTTTCAGCTCGGGCACGGCCAGGTGCGGCACGGCGAGCGAGGCATCCCAGTCGAAATCGCACGGATCGAACACGACGGCCGCGGCGCCGGCCTCGATTGCAGCCTTGATGAAGCGGCGGCCGTCGCCGGCATCGCCCGGATAAGCGAAGAAGACGTCGCCGGGTACGACCTGGCGCGAATCTGAAACGAGTTTGCCGCCTGGTGCGGCGGCGACTACCCACTTACAGATGTCGCGGTAACCTGTTGCCATCACAAGCTCTCCTCGAGTGGGATTTCCGGAATGATGATGTCGGTGACGGACGAATCCGGCGGAATGTTATCGGCCCGCAGCGCGCTCGCTGCCAGGTCGGCGAAGGTCGGCGCTGCGACACCGCCGCCGGTGTGGACGGCGCCTTTCGGATCGTCGATCATCACGGCGATCACGAAGCGCGGTTTCGACATCGGCGCGATGCCGACAAAGGAGCCGACATAGCTGGTCTGCGAGTAGCGCCCGTCGACGACCTTTTGCGCGGTGCCGGTCTTGCCGCCGACGCGGTAACCCGCCACCTGGGCGCGCGAAGCCGTGCCTTCCGGGCTGACCACCGATTCGAGCATGGTGCGTACCTGGGCTGCCGTTTTTGGGGAGATGATTTGCTGGCCGGGCGGCTCTTCGTTCAGTTTCACGAACGAGAGCGGGATCATGTCGCCGTTGCGGGCAAAGATCATGTACGACCGCGCCATCTGCAGCAGCGAGACCGACAGGCCGTGGCCGAAGGCCATGTTCGCGTATTCGACGGGACGCCAGGATTTCCAGGGACGCACGCGGCCGGCGGCCGGGCCCGGGAAGCCGAAGCGCGGGGCCTGGCCGTAACCGAGTTTCGTGTACAGCTCCCACATTTCCTGCGGCGGGATCATCTGCGCGATCTTGATCACGCCGACGTTCGACGACTTCTGGACGATGCCGCTGGTGGTCAGCATCGGCTTCGGGTGCGAGTCGCGCATGGTGCGCCCGCCAATCGTGATGCGCCCGGAACCGGTATCGAACACCGTGTTCGGGGTAATGATCTTTTTCTCCAGGCCCAGGGCCACCGTGAACGGCTTGATGATCGAACCCGGCTCGTAGGTGTCGGTGATGACGCGGTTGCGCAGCTGTTCGCCGGTGAGCTTCTTGCGGTCGTTCGGGTTGTAGGTCGGGTAGTTGGCCAGCGCCAGCACCTCGCCCGTGTGCACATCCAGCACCACGGCGGCGCCGGCCTTGGCATTGAACTTCTCGACCGCATTCTTGATACTGGTGAAGGCGATGTACTGCAGTTTGCTGTCGACAGACAGCGTCAGGTCCTTGCCGTCGTGCGGCGCGCGCGAATAGCCCAGGTCTTCGACGATGCGGCCCAGGCGGTCTTTGATCACGCGGCGGCTGCCCGGCACGCCGACCAGCGACTTCTGCTGGGCCAGTTCCATGCCTTCCTGGCCCACGTCTTCGACGTTGGTGAAACCGACCATATGGGTCATGACTTCGCCCTGCGGGTAGAAGCGCTTGTATTCCTTGCGCGTATCGAGGCCCGTAATCTTGAGTTTGTCGATCTTGGCGATGACGTCCATCTCGACCTGGCGCTTCAGGTAGACGAAGGTGCGGTCCGAATCGAGCTTCTTGCGCATCTCCGCTTCCGGCATCTCGAGCAGGCGCGCCAGTTCGGTCAGCTTTTCCGGCGGCGAGGCCAGCACGTCTTCGGGAATCGCCCAGACGGCCTTCACCGGCAAGGACGACGCCAGCACCTGGCCATTGCGGTCCATGATCTTGCCGCGCGTGGCGGGCAACTCCAGCGTGCGCTCGTAGCGGCTCTTGCCCTGCTTTTGCAGGAACTGGGTCGACATCGCCTGCAGCCACATAGCGCGCGCGCCGAGTGCGGCAAAGGCCGCGAACAGCACGAACAGCACGACGCGCGAGCGCCAGTCCGGCAGGCGCACGGCCAGCACCGGGCTTTTCGAGAAGGCCATGCCTTTGGCCGCGGCGACGCGCCCGGTGGTAAACGGCTTGTCGCGCTTCATTGCGCGTTCTCCGTGGTCAGGTACTGCGTACGGGCCGGGGTCAGCGGCGTCATGTTCAGTTCAGTACGGGCGATCTGTTCGATGCGTTCGTTCTTGCCGAGCGTGGACTGGTCCAGCTGCAGCTGGGCCCAGTCGATGTCGAGCTGGCGCGAGCTCTGCTGCAGGCGTTCAAGTTCGATGAACAGGTGGCGCGCCTGGTAGCGCGCGTTCACGAGCGTGAGGCCGCAGGCGATCAGGCCGGCAGCGAGCACGATGTTGAGCTTGTTGCTCATCGCACCACATCCTCGAGGCGCTCGGCCACGCGCAGCACCGCCGAACGGGCGCGCGGATTACCTGCGATTTCCTCATCCGATGGCTTGATCTTGGCGATCAGCTTCATCAGCGGCTGCGGCAGGTCGACGGCGCGGATCGGCAGGCGGCGGTCCGGCTGCGGCACCTTGGCTTTGCTGGCGAAAAATTGCTTGACCATGCGGTCTTCGAGCGAGTGGAAGCTGATCACGGACATGCGCGAGCCGGGCGCGAGCATGGCGTAGGCAGCCGTCAGCCCTGCCTCGAGGTCCTCAAGCTCTTTATTGACGAAAATCCGGATAGCTTGAAAGGTGCGGGTGGCCGGATCCTTGCCTTTTTCCCGAGTCTTGACCGCGTCTGCCACGATTGCGGCAAGCTGGCGTGTGCTTGAAATTGGTTCGATTGCCCGGCGAGCAACAATCGCCTTTGCAACCTGAAAAGCAAACCGTTCTTCCCCATAATCCCGTATCACCTTTTCCAGTTGTTGTTCGGTCGCCGTGGCAATCCATTCGGCGGCCGAGAGTCCGCGTGTCGTGTCCATCCGCATGTCGAGCGGGCCGTCGTTGCGGAAGCTGAAGCCCCGCGTGGCGTCGTCGACCTGGGGCGAGGAAATACCCAGGTCGAGCAGGATGCCGTCCACGTGCGTGACGCCCTGCCCGGCAAGTGCCGAGCCCATGGTGGCGAAACTGTCGTGGACGATCGAAAATCGTGGGTCGGCGATCTGCTGCGCGGTAGCAATCGCCTGCAGGTCCTTGTCGAAGGCGACCAGGCGGCCATTCGGACCCAGGCGCGACAGGATCAGGCGGCTGTGGCCACCGCGCCCGAAGGTGCCGTCTATATACAGGCCGTTCTTGCGCTCACCCTCTTCGAGGTTGAGCGCATCTATCGCTTCGTCAAGCAGCACCGTGCGATGCTGCAATTCAGGCATCGGAGTGGCAATCGTCATCCGTGCCTCAGAAAGAGAAATTGGAAAGACCATCGGGCATCCCGCCGGCAACGGCGGATGCTTCATCGGCGGCCAGCTTGGCGGCGTCCCAGATTTCGAAGTGGCTGCCCATGCCGAGCATCATCACTTCCTTTTCCAGGCCGACGGCGGCGCGCAGTTCGGGCGAGATGAGGACGCGCCCGGCGCTGTCCATCTCGACATCGCAGGCGTTACCAAGGAAAATACGCTGCCAGGCGCGCGCCGACATGGGCCAGGCGGCGATCTGGTCGCGGTGGGTTTCCCAGACGGGACGGGGGAAGAACAACAGGCAGCCGTGCGGGTGGCGGGTCAGCGTGAGGCGGCCTTCGCATTGCAGCGCGAGGGCGTCACGATGCTTCGCCGGAATCGACATCCGGCCTTTCGCATCGAGATTGATCGCAGACGCGCCTTGAAACACGTAGATACCTAGCTTTGGAGAGTTATCAGTTGACTTGTTTTAGGCGCCGGGAGAACTGAACTTCTCCCACAAAACTGCACTTTTTCACACCGTTTCCCACTTTAGAGGAAGCGTTGTTACTGGTCAAGCGAATTCCAGTAGGAAAAACCTGAATTTTTCTAATGAAATGAAGGACTTAGCGCGCAACGCTGAAGTAGTGTCAAACCAAAATCTCAAGGAAAATTAAGCACTTAGCTCCGAGTGTGAAAGTCTTACCTCATCTGGACAGACCCGGGACATCGTTGCAATTTGGAAAATTTATTCCCATTTGACCGCTGCGTCCTACCTGACGGAACACACCCGCACTGCACAGCGGAAAATTGCGAATTCATGCGCGACGGGTTAGGATTTCTCATCGCCCGCAAGGAGATGATCGTGAGTCTGACGCTGGCCCGAACCCGTGCCGTGTATGACCTGCTCGAGGTGCAGGACGCCCTCGAGCGCAGCCGCGGGCGCTCGCCGGAGCTCGATGCATTCTACGAACGCATGCTCGCCACCGGGCCCGAGCGTTTCGTGACCACTCCTTCATCGATCGACGCCCTCTCCCCGCTGTTCGACGAATGTCCGAATTTCGATACCGTGCTCGACGACCTGGCGCGCTACCTGCGTCTCGCCCATGCCGGCAACAAGGGATTCAATGTGATGCCGATCCTGCTGCTGGGCGGGCCGGGTGTCGGCAAGACCCATTTCGCCAAGCGCCTGGCGCGCGCGATGGGCACCGACTGCGAGCTGATCAGCATGAACGCCCTGTCGGCCGGCTTCGTCATCACCGGCAGCTCGGCCAGCTGGCGCGGCGCCAAGTGCGGCAAGGTTGCCGAGCGCCTGGTGCGCGGCCAGTACGCCAATCCCCTCGTCGTGCTCGACGAAGTCGAAAAGGCGACGGGCTCCTCGCAGTCCGATCCGCTGGCCGCGCTCTACCAGCTGCTGGAACCGGAAACCTCGCGCGCGTTCCGCGATGAATTCATCGATGTCGAGATCGACGCCAGCCAGATCTTCTGGGTACTGACGGCCAATTCGACCGCAGGCATCCCGGCGCCCCTGCTGAACCGGATGGCGGTGTATGAAGTGCCGGCACCTACGCCCGAACAGGCGGCGGGAATCGCCCAGCGCATGTATGCGGCGCTACTGGTGGAACTGAATCTGTCCGGTTTCGATGCGCGCCTGGCTGATCCTGTCCTCGACAGGCTGGCGCCAGTGGCACCGCGCGACCTGCGCAAGACCCTGCTCGACAGCCTGGGCTATGCGCTGGCCGATGGACGCGCCCATGTCACAGCAGGCGATGTGCGCCTGCGCGCGCTGCCGGGGCGGGGGCGGATCGGCTTCTGAAAAACGCGCCGGGTTCGCGCTAGAATGAGGTCATATCGTCAACCAGAGAGCCTCATGAGCGAATTCGCTTTTACACCGCCCGCCACCCCCTCGCTTGCCGTTTTCGGCAGCAGTGTCCGCTTCCCGATCCGCCGCGTCTTCTGCGTCGGCCGCAATTATGCGACCCACGCACGCGAAATGGGCAGCGACCCGGACCGCGAGCCACCCTTCTTCTTCACCAAGCCGGCCGACGCCGTGGTCCCGGCCGGGGGCGCGCTGCCCTACCCGCCGGCGACGAACGACCTGCACCACGAGATCGAGCTGGTCGTGGCACTACGCTCGGGCGGCGCCGACATTCCGGCGGACGAGGCACTGGCCAAGGTGTGGGGCTATGGCGTGGGCATCGACCTGACGCGGCGCGACTTGCAGGCAGCAGCAAAAGAAGCCGGCCGGCCGTGGGATATGGCCAAGGGTTTCGACGCCTCGGCGCCCTGCACGCCGCTGCGTCCGGTGAGTGCCTTCGGCCATCCATCCGAGGATGCCTGCATCCGGATTCTGGTCAATGGCGAAGTGCGCCAGAACGGCGCCCTGAACGAGATGATCTGGCCGATCGCCGACATCATCAGCCACCTGTCGCGCCTGGTGACGCTGGCGCCGGGCGACTTGATCTTCACCGGCACGCCGGGCGGCGTGGGCGCCTTGCAGCCGGGCGACCGGGTGCACGGCGAGGTGGCGGGCGTGGACGAATTCGACCTCGAGATCGTCGAGAAGGCCTGATACCCCTGGCGTGCGGCGCGTAGTGCCGCCAGGCTGATGCGGGTGCTGCGCGTGCCGAGCCGGGCTTCTTACTGAAAAACCATCAGTGTTCGACCCAGCCCTTGGCATGCTCGACAGCCCGTGCCCAGCGCGTGCGCAGTTCGGCGCGGCGCTCGGCCGGCATGTCGGGCTCGAAGCGGCGCTCGGCGCGCCACAGGGCGCCGATTTCTTCGCGCGAGCTCCAGAAGCCTTGCGCCAGGCCAGCCAGGTAGGCCGCGCCCAGCGCCGTCGTCTCGGTGACGGCCGGGCGCACCACCGGCACGCCCAGCAAATCGGCCTGGAACTGCATGAGTAAATCGTTGCGCGAGGCGCCACCGTCGGCGCGCACTTCCATCACCGGGCAGGCGGCATCCTTCTGCATCGCCGCCAGCAGCTCGGCGCTCTGGTAGGCGATCGCCTCGACGGCCGCGCGCGCGATGTGCGCCTTGGTCGTCCCGCGCGTCATGCCGACGATCGTGCCGCGTGCATACGGGTCCCAGTGCGGCGCGCCCAGGCCGACAAAGGCCGGCACCAGCATCACCCCGCCGCTGTCGGGCACCGACGTCGCCAGCGCTTCGACATCGCTCGACTCCTTGATGATGCCGAGGCCGTCACGCAGCCATTGGACGGTCGCCCCGCCCATGAACACGCTGCCCTCGAGCATGTAGTCGGTGCGGCCGTCGACCTTCCAGCCGATGGTGGCGAGCAGGCGGTTGCGCGAGACCGGCGGCACGTAACCCGAATGCATCAGCATGAAGCAGCCGGTGCCGTAGGTATTCTTGACCATCCCCTTGTCGTAGCAGGCTTGCCCGAACGTGGCGGCCTGCTGGTCGCCGGCGATACCGGATAAGGGAATCGGCGCGCCGAACCATTCGGCATGCGCCCTGCCGACCTGGCCCGAACTGCGCACCACTTCCGGCAGCATCGCCTCGGGCACGCCGAACAGGTCGAGCAGAAACGGATCCCAGCGCATCGTGTGGATGTTGTAGAGCATCGTGCGCGAGGCGTTGCTCACATCCGTGACATGCCGTCCGCACAGTCGATAGGCGAGCCAGCTGTCGACCGTGCCGAAGCACAGCTCGCCGCGCCCTGCCCGTTCGCGCGCGCCCGGCACGTTTTCCAGCAGCCATTGCAGTTTGGTGGCGGAAAAATAAGCGTCCAGTTCGAGCCCGGTGCTGCGGCTGATCTGGCGCGCATGGCCCGCTTCGCGCAGGCGGTCGCAGGCGCCGGCCGTGCGTCGGTCCTGCCAGACGATGGCGCGCGCGATCGGTTCGCCCGTGGCGCGGTCCCAGACGACCGTCGTCTCTCTCTGGTTCGCGATGCCGATGGCGGCGATGTCGGAGGCGGGAACACGGCTATCGGATAACACCTGCCGTGCGCAGGCGAGCTGGCTGTTCCAGATGTCGATTGCGTCGTGCTCGACCCATCCGGGTTGCGGGAAGTGCTGGGGAAATTCCTGCTGGGCGCAGGCGAAGACCTGCCCCTGGCGATCGAACAGGATGGCGCGGGAACTGGTCGTTCCCTGGTCGAGAGCAAGGATGTATCGAGGCACGGGTCCCCCTGCTGTTTTTATATTCAGTGTAAAGCAGGCCGATAGGCCGGATTCTGTTACGACGGTTGCCCGTTATGACAGCCATTCCTCTAGGCGCCGAATTACTCCGGCGCTCAAGCTTCCTACCCGCACGCTCCGCGAGCAACATCAACGCGTGCCTATTTGGAATTGCTCCGAGTGGAGGTTACCGCGTTTCACCGTAACTTAATACGCTCGTCTCTGTGGCCCTGTTCCTCGCCTTATACCCCCTCGGCTTGCGCCGAGTAAGCTTTCAGCGGACGGCCGTTAACCGTCACCCTGCTCTATGGAGTCCGGACCTTCCTCCCGCCAGCACCTTGAGAGTGCCAGCCAGCGGCTGTCTGGCCTGCTTCACGGTGAGCATTGTAACCGATAGGGGTAACAAACGAGATTTCTGAAATTTGGTGTCGCCATTTGAAAAGCCCGGCCGCCATCGATTGCATAGAATGCCACGATGCCCGGCGCGGCCCGGGTCACTTGATGAGGACAACCGACACATGACGCACCCTTCCCGTACCGGCGGCCAGATCCTGGTCGATGCACTGCACATCCACGGCGTCGACACCGCCTTCGGCGTGCCCGGCGAAAGCTATCTCGACGTGCTCGACGCGCTGCACGAGTCGAGCATTCGCTTCGTCATCAACCGCCAGGAAGGGGGCGCGGCCTTCATGGCCGAGGGGTACGGCAAACTCACCGGCAAACCCGGCATCTGTTTCGTCACGCGCGGCCCCGGCGCGACGAATGCCTCGATCGGCGTGCACACGGCCTACCAGGACTCGACGCCGCTGATCCTGTTCATCGGCCAGGTGGGCAACGACTTCATCGACCGCGAAGCTTTCCAGGAAATCGACTACCGCCGCATGTACGGCGAGATGGCGAAGTGGGTGGCCCAGATCGACCGCGCCGACCGCATCCCCGAATACATCGCGCGCGCGTTCCAGGTCGCGACCAGCGGCCGTCCAGGCCCGGTGGTGCTCGCGCTGCCGGAAGACATGCTGATCGAGACCGCGCAAGTGGCCGATACACGCCGCTACCAGCCGGTGCAGGCTGCGCCCGCGGCAAGCCAGGTCGAGACCCTGCGCGCGATGCTCGCCGAAGCAAAGCGCCCGATCGTGCTGCTTGGCGGCGGCACCTGGAATGCGCAAGCCTGCTCCGACCTGCAAACCTTCGCCGAAACGAACGCGCTGCCGGTGGCCTGCACCTTCCGCTTCCAGGATCTGCTCGACAACGCGCATCCGAACTACATCGGCGACGTCGGCATCGGCATCAACCCGAAGCTGGCCGCGCGCGTGAAAGAGTCCGATCTGGTGATAGCCATCGGCCCGCGCCTGGGCGAGATGACGACCGGCGGCTACACCCTGCTCGCCTCACCCGTCCCGCATCAGCGCCTGGTCCATATCCACGCCGATCCCGAAGAACTGGGCAGCGTCTACCAGGCCGACCTGATGATCGCCAGCGGCGCGCCGCAGGCGACGGGCATGCTGGCCACGATGGAACCGGTCGATACGAGCGCCTGGCGCCACACGGTGGCCGAAGCGCGGGCCGATCTGATGGCCTTCCAGGAACAGCCGCCGATCTTCAAGAATGGCGATGCTCCGCTCGACCTCTGGCAAGTGGTGCAGGACATGATGGCCGCGCTGCCGCATGACGCGATCATCACGAACGGCGCCGGCAACTACGCTTCCTGGGCACACCGCTTCTACCGCTACGGCGGCATGCGCACCCAGCTGGCGCCGACGAATGGCGCGATGGGCTATGCCGTGCCGTCGGGCGTGGCGGCAAAAATCGTCGATCCGCAGCGCACCGTCGTCACCTTTGCCGGCGACGGCGAATTCATGATGACCGGCCAGGAACTGGCCACCGCCGTGCAGTACAAGGCCGGGGTCATCATCGTCGTCTTCAACAACAGCATGTTCGGCACCATCCGCATGCACCAGGAAAAAACCTATCCGGGCCGCGTCTCGGGCACCACCTTGCACAACCCGGATTTCGCGGCGCTGGCCCAGGCCTATGGCGCCCACGGCGAAGTCGTCGAGAAGACGGCCGATTTTGCACCGGCACTCGAACGGGCCCTGGCGCATGCAAACGGCAAGCATCTGCCGGCGTTGATCGAGCTGCGCTACGACGGCAACCTGATTACGCCGAATGCGACGCTGGAAACGCTGCGCGCGGCGGCGCAGGCGGCAAAGGCTGGCTGACGCGAACGTTGGCGACACAAGGCCCGACTTGACGCGGGCCTTGGCTGAATCAGGATCTGATAAACGGCTTGCAATCGACAGGAATATCGATGACAAAGGTGGTACCGGACTCTTTCGAGCTATCGACGGCAATGCTGCCACCGTGGCTTTCCGCAACGTTTTTGGCATAAGGCAAGCCAATTCCCCACCCCTGCACGCCTCCGGTCGGGCCACGCCTGAGGTAATCGAACAAGCGGCTCTGCATGTCGACAGGGATGGCAATGCCGCTGTTATGAACGCCCAGCATCATCCGTTCCCGGTACTCCTTGACTGTAATGCGCACACAGCCGCCGTCACCATATTTCACGGCGTTGTTCGCCAAATTTTCAAGGGCACGCCGGATCAAATCGCGATCCCAGAACCCTGTGACCGGGGTGCCGATCACTTCAAATCCGCCTGTGTAGGCATCGCTGTACTGGTCCTTTACCTCCAGGGCCAATGCGTGCATATCGAAGGTCGATGGCGCAAGTGTTAAATGGTCGGCCTGGTCGTAGGTTAACGCATCGACAAGGCTGGTAATCATTTCGCTTAACCGAGCGGCCTGGTCCCGTATCTTGCTCGCCGCCATCTGCGCGTGATCGAGACTGGTCGTTTTCTCAATCAAGCGGGAGCCGTTGAGCACGACTGACAAAGGCGTCCGCATGTCGTGGGTGAGCGTGGCCGCCAGCCGATGACGCAGTCCCTCATGCATGTGAGAAAACTCGCGTACCGCGTCACGCATGGCCAGATTGATCGACACTTCGATAACCTGCGACTCACTGGCCTGAAAGGCAATCCCGGACTGGGACGCAACCCGGAACAGGACTTCTTTCAGGATTTGATACTCGTGGATGACCTGGGCCGCACTGTACGTGGTCGTGCGCGCGCGCTCGTTCCCATGAACCCCTGCAACGTTCGTGTTGCTGGTTGCATTCGCCCGCGGATAGTCCGGCGTGAGAGATTCGGCAAGGTTGTCGTAGAAGGCCGGCATCGTGTTGATCAAAATGGGGCGCAGCAGCTGCGCCGCCCCTTCCACCCGGGCGCGCACCTCGTGTTCCCATTGGTCGAAAACAGCGGTACGTATGGCCAGCACGGCCCGTGATGTACGGGACAGGCTATCGTGATTGAGTTGTTGGTCTGTTGCGAATGTCATTGCTGGCTTGTCATGTTGCCATGCATACTGTGATGGCAGGCGGTGTAGGAGGACGAACGTCAATACGATGCGCGCTCAGTTTACTAAATCTGTCCTCGTGGCACCATCAGTTGTGGATGCCGTGCAACATAGAAGACTGTCTGCTTACAAGCCGGTGTCTGCTATTTCGACGAGCCGCATTGGGTTTGCGGGCTTCAACAGATGGATGTCGAATCCCGCTGCCTTGGCCTTGACACGTGAGGCCTCATCGCCCCAGGCCGTCAGCGCGACGAGCTTCACCTCGCCAAGCGTTTTATCGGCGCGAACGGCCTTCGCTACTTCATAGCCGTCCATCACAGGCATGCCGATGTCGAGAAAAATCAGCGCAGGATGCTGGATACGCGCAGCGGCAAGGCCCTCTGGTCCCCCATAGGCGACCTGTACCGTAAACCCATAACACTGCAGGACTTGCGCGGTCATATCGGCAGCGTCGGCATTATCGTCAACGACAAGTATTGTTTTAGATAATTTCATCGCTCTCCTGATCTTGGCTGGTTCCAGCATTGAAGCGTCAGTAACCAACATTCGCCAATTGTTACATTGTATGAAAATTCTGGTCACGTTCACTCATAACTCTGCAGTTCGTGGTCGGAATCGTTGCGAAAATCTGACAGAAGAGTTCGCGGTGTCGACAGTGCAGTGTGGCGGAGCTGCAGCCGGCAAGCTCACCGCGCCTGGCCCCGGCGGGCAAGATCCTCGCCGTCGAGGGCAGCAAAGACCGGCAAGCGGCGCACGCGTGATCAATCCAGGCCTGACAGTGGCGAAGGCTGGCTGAGTACGCAACGCGGTTCGACAGGCGGCCCCTGCATTGCAGGGGCTTTGTCGTGGCCGGGCTTGCCAAACAGCGTGGCGTAGAGCGCAGCGATCGTGTCCACTGCCTTGAACTTCGACAGCGGCACTACCCGCAGGCCATGCCGCTGTGCTTTGATGCCTTGTGCATTGCCTTTCGTATGCATGGCCACTTTAAAGCCATCGAGCGCCGGCAAAGCCGCGCCCGGGGCGGAACCGAAGAACAGGAAAGGCCCAAGGACCATCGAGGCTGGATCGAAGCGTACCCAAATCACACATCCTGACGGCTTTTGGGCAAGGCCCAGATGCACGTTCTGCCGCCCTGTTGTTGCAACCGTCGACGACGTCTTCAACTGGACATGGCGGGTAACGCCATTCGCTTCCAGGACGATATCGTGGCCCGCGCGGTCGATTGCCGGCTGCGACACTTCGAGCGAGGCGCCGTGCTCAAACCACGAATACTTCAACAACTCCCCGACGAGCAGGTGTTCAAGCAGTTTTTCGCGGTAGACGGATTGGTAGGAGTCGGTCGACATTCGTTCGCAAAGGATTGTTGAAGCCATATTATCGACTGCCGTGCTCCTGCTTGAGATATATTTTGAAATCAGCGTTCGGTTTGAAAGCCATTTCATTGAACAGCCATTTATTCACCAGTAAGGACAGATAAGCTAATGCCGGAACAGTTAAAGGCCGCAGGGCGTGTCGCAGTGCTTGTCGATTGCGACAATACCGGTCCCGACATACTCGATTACGCGCTAAAAATGTGCGCGCAGTTCGGCCGTGTCGTCGTACGCCAAGGCTATGGCAACCATACGACGCTGGCGAACAAGTGGCAGGACGCGCTGTTGCGATCGGCGTTCACGCCATGCTTGCAATACCAATATGCGCCGGGAAAGAACACTGCGGATATCGCGCTGGCGCTCGACGCATTGGAGTTCATGTTCGATGGCCGGGTCGACACCTTCTGCATCGTCACCAGCGATTCCGACTTCGCCTATCTCTGCCGCAAGCTGCGCGGGCGTGGCGCCAGTGTGTGCATCGTCGGCGAAGCCAAGACGCCGGACGCGTTGCGCAATGCCTCGGACCAATTCTTCGAATACGCGGCGGCGCAACCCGAGCAGGCGAAAAGCGAGCCGCCCAAGATCGTAAAACGCCGACCGCGCGCGCTGCTGGCGGCGGTCTCCCTGCTAGCGGCCGAAACGGCGGAAGGCTGGGTAGGCCTCGGTGCACTCGGCCAGTACATGCGGCGTACAGATCCCGGCTTTTCACCGCAACAATGCGGCCACACGGGCCTGCTGGATATGGTCCAGACGTATCCGGACCTCGTTACCCGGTTGGACAACGGCGGACATTGGGTACAACCGAGGCCCAAGCTCGAGGCGGCCACGCTCGCGCCGGAACGCATGATCCGGGCCTGACCACGCCGCCTGCATGCCCCACACCCCTGCTCCAATTGCCAAGAGCATCATTACGCCGAACAAGCTATGCTGCTCGACGGGCAGGCTGCTTTGCAAACAGGCAAGTCGTTATGGTACAGCCCATTCCAGCAGCAATCATGCGCCTCTCAAGGGCGCCGACGCAGAATAAAAAGGAGACGTAGCACCGTGAGCAACACCCCAGAAGTGGTTTTATGCATTCCCGGCCCGTGGGACAGCAGCAGCGCCCTGGCCGAAGAAATCATCGCCAGCGGCACCGGATACACGCTTGACGGAACTGTATTGCGCGACACCGAAACCGGATTTACCTGCGAACTCGTGCTGCAAAGGGCCGACCCGGAGCTGGCAACCGACTTTGCTAAGGCTGGCCCGCATTGGGCCGCCACCGAAGCCATGGCCGATATCGACACGCACAGGACGGTGGCCTACCTGATGGGACCGGGCGGCTCGCGCGCCGCGGCCGATGCGATGATGCGCGCCGGCGCGGCAGTCATCGACGCCGCCGGCCTGGGCGTGAAGGTGGACAG
Source organism: Massilia sp. CMS3.1 (assembly GCF_051262535.1). Classification (NCBI taxonomy): domain Bacteria; kingdom Pseudomonadati; phylum Pseudomonadota; class Betaproteobacteria; order Burkholderiales; family Oxalobacteraceae; genus Massilia; species Massilia sp. CMS3.1. Next base: position 379,230 of record NZ_JBIMES010000004.1, read on the forward strand.
CACCGGCATCGCCCATGCCCCCGCCTACTGGATCGACATGTGCGAGCAGCTCGAGCAATTGAGCGCGCACCGGGCGCTGGTGGTGTATGTGGCCGGCGCCGACGTGTACTCCTGCGGCATGCACAACTTCGGCTTGCCGGAAGCGATCACCAGTGCGGACGACAAGACACAGGCTGCCGATATGCTGCGCTTCTTCACGCGCTACCTGCTCGAACATGCGCCGGCCCTGGCTGACGGCCATACGTTTTCGGTCAGCGAGGGCAAGCAGGTGTACCGGGTCGAACAGGTCCCGGCGATCGACTACGGTCCGGGCTCGCTCTTCAACAATCCCTACGGTGTCTGGCGCCTGAGCCCCGTCGTGGCGGAAAAGAAGGGCAACTGGTGGGTCCGCAACCGTCAATAAGGACGGCCCCCTCAGTGTTCAGGAAGCAGCGGCTCCAGTTCGGCCGTGGGATGCGTGAGAAATAGCGCTACCAGCGCGATGAAAGCCAAGGCGATGGCCTGGCCGCACCCATTCGTTGTCGATTCGTCAGTACGCCCCTCTGGTAAAATACGCGCGACCCATTTCGTCGTGCCGGTGATCGAACCCGGCATGTGCATGCACTACCCTCCACCACTCAATCCATGTTTAGTTTCTTTAAGAGAAAAAAAGCCGGTCCCGAAACGGCGCCAAGCGAGCTACTGCCGGCATCCGCCGCGCCGGTACCTGTTCCTGCGCCCGCCCCCCCCCTTCCCGCACCGGCGCCCACGCCTGCCCCCGCACCCATTGCGCAAGCTGTGCCTGAAGCCGAGCTCTTCATCGAAGAGACGGCCGAGCGCCCGATCAGCGAGGCGGAGAAGAAAAAGTCCTGGATGACGCGCCTGAAGGCCGGGCTGTCGAAGACGTCGAACAACCTGTCGCTGCTGTTCGTCGGCGCGCGCATCGACGAAGACCTGTACGAGGAACTCGAGTCCGCGCTCCTGATGTCGGACGCCGGCATGGACGCGACCCAGTTCCTGCTCGACAGCCTGCGCCGCAGGGTCAAGGAAGACAAGCTGCTCGACGCCGCCGCCGTCAAGGCCGCGCTGAAAACGCTGATGATCGAGATGCTGCAGCCCCTGGAAAAGCCGCTCGAACTGGGACGCCATGCGCCGCTGGTGATGATGATCGCGGGCGTCAACGGCGCCGGCAAGACCACCACCATCGGCAAGCTCGCCAAGCACATGCAGCGATCAAGCCAGTCGGTGCTGCTCGCCGCGGGCGACACCTTCCGCGCCGCCGCGCGCGAACAATTGATGGTCTGGGGCCAGCGCAACAACGTCACCGTGATCTCGCAAGCCTCGGGCGACCCGGCGGCAGTCGCGTTCGACGCAGTCCAGTCCGGCAAGGCGCGCGGCGTCGATGTCGTCATGGTCGATACCGCCGGCCGCCTGCCGACCCAGCTGCACCTGATGGAAGAGCTGAAAAAGATCAAGCGCGTCATCGGCAAGGGCATGATGGATGCCCCGCACGAGCTCGTGCTCGTCATCGATGGCAATACCGGCCAGAACGCACTGGCCCAGGTGAAGGCATTCGATGACGCATTGGCCTTGACCGGCCTCGTGATTACCAAGCTCGACGGTACGGCAAAGGGCGGCGTGCTGGCCGCGATCGCCCGCACGCGTCCGGTGCCGGTGTACTTCATCGGTGTCGGCGAAAAGTTGGACGACCTGCAGCCGTTCAATGCAGAAGAGTTCGTTGAAGCGCTGCTGGGTTAACAGATAAGAATCGCGGCCAATGATCGAATTCCACTCCGTCTCCAAGAAATATTCCCAGGAAGCCAGCGCCCTGCGCGAGGTGTCCCTGAACATCAATAAGGGCGAACTGGTGTATCTCGCCGGTCCCTCCGGCGCCGGCAAGTCGACGCTCATGAAAATGATCGCCGCCATCGAGCGTCCCAGCAGCGGGCGCGTGATCGTGTTCGGCCAGGACATCGGTCAGCTGAAAAAGCCCGGCATCCCTTTCCTGCGGCGCAAATTAGGGCTTATTTTTCAGCAGCAGCGCCTGCTGAACGACCGGAGCATCCTGGCCAACACGATGCTGCCGCTGCTGGTCTCGGGCGCGCCGAAAGCGGGCGCCGAACAGCGCGCACGCGCCGCGCTCGATAAAGTCGGCTTGCTGGACAGAGCCAAGGCGCATCCGCTGGAACTGTCCGGCGGCGAGCAGCAGCGCGTGGCGATCGCGCGCGCGATCGTCAACCGGCCGCAGATCATCCTGGCCGACGAGCCGACGGCCAACCTCGACCGCGTGGCGGCCGACAAGGTGCTCGACGCCTTGCGCGCCTTCCACTCGGTGGGCGTGACCTGCCTGATTTCGACCCATGACGAGGAAGTGCTGGACGGCGCGGCGCGCGTGATCCGGCTCGAACACGGCCAGCTGGTCCCGCATGAGCGCGCCTCTACTGGCCGTGTTGGAGGTGCGGCATGAGCCCGTGGTTGCGCGAACACCGCTTCGCATTCGCCTCGGCGCTCTCCACCGTGCGCAAGGCGCCCGGTACCTTCCTGTTCAATGTGCTGGTCGTCGCCGTTGCGCTGGCGCTGCCGTTTGCCGGCATCACCCTGCTCGACAACGTGCGTCCGATGTCCGAGCAGCTCGCGGTCGATCCGGAAGTGAGCCTGTTCGTCAAGCCGAACGCCACGCGCGAGGATGCGCAGTCGCTCGAACCCCAGTTGCGCCAGATCCTGCAAGGCAGCCAGGCCCGCATTGAGTTCGTGCCGCGCGAGAAGGCGCTCGAAGACCTGAAGGAGCGCAGCGGCCTGTCCGAGGCGCTCGATACGCTGGGCGACAATCCACTGCCCGACAGCTATGTGATGAGGCTGGCCGGCTTTTCCAGTGCCCTGAACGCCGCGCACCTCGACGCCCTCGTCGAACAGATGAGCGCCCTGCCTCAGGTCGACACGGTGCAGATCGACTCGGCCTGGGTCAAGCGCCTGGCCGCCCTGCTCGCCATCTTGCGCCTGGCGCTGCTGCTGCTGGCCATCACGCTCGGCGTGGTCGTGATCGCCGTCGTATTCAACACGATCCGCCTGCAGGTACTGACCCAGCGCGAGGAAATCGGCGTCTCCAAGTTAGTGGGCGCTACCGATAACTTCATCCACCGACCGTTCTATTACACCGGCGCCCTGCTCGGCCTGTGCGCCGGCGCGGTGGCCCTGGGTGCGGTGATGCTGGCCTTGAATCCTTTGAACGGCGCGATTGCCGAGTTCGCGCGGCTGTATGCGTCGGAATTCCAGCTGGCGCCGCTGGGCGCGCTGGAAGTGGGCGGCTTGCTGGCCATTAGCGCCGGGCTGGGGCTGACCGGTGCACTGTTGTCGGTACAAAGGCACTTGGCGCGCATGCGCTGAGCGCTTCCTGACGCAACAGGACGGGTGGTATGGCTGAGGCTGTATCGCCCGTTTTTTTGCGGCCGTCTATTCCATATCGTGACTCTGCGCAATTCTTCACGCCCCCGCGTGTAGGCATGCACGCCGCTACCACGCCAGACAGTGGCGCACCTGCCTCCGACCTGCCTGCTCCGTGCGGCAACTAACAGAAAACGGGCATCCCGACCCCGTAATCTGGGCCTTGACCGCCATCGCAAGCCGAAGCACGTTTGAGCTATCTCAACAGTTGTGCTTGATTCTGCTCTAAAGTAAATCAGCTATTTTTTAGATTCCTGAGGGAAATACTTTAATGAAACTTAAACGCCCCGCCGTTTCTGGCGGGTCGCTGGCAGTCTCCTATGGAGAGTGCTAATATATGTGCTCAAGCGAAGGTAAACAAGGTCTGACACGCATCAAGCACGACGTCGTGCAGTCAGCCTCCGGGATGTCCCGGTGGACTTGACGATGCCGCAAAGATTAATTTAGAGGAAAAGATATGACGTCCGCACAATCCGCATTGGTTCCGACCAGCAATCGTGCCCTGAACCTCGGTTTCACCGGGCAGCTCGGCAATATTGACGCGTATATTTCCGCCGTCAACCGCCTGCCGATGCTGACCCACGAGGAAGAGGTCTCGCTGGCAAAGCGGCTGCGCGACGCGAACGATCTCGACGCCGCGCAGAATCTGGTGCTGTCGCACCTGCGCCTGGTGGTGTCGATTGCGCGTGGCTATCTCGGCTACGGCCTGCCGCACGCCGACCTGATCCAGGAAGGCAATATCGGTTTGATGAAGGCAGTGAAGCGTTTCGACCCGGACCAGGGCGTGCGCCTGGTGTCGTACGCGATGCACTGGATCAAAGCCGAGATGCACGAATACATCCTGAAGAACTGGCGCCTGGTGAAGGTCGCCACGACCAAGGCCCAGCGCAAGCTGTTCTTCAACCTGCGCAGCAACAAAGTGGGCCTGGACGCGATGACCCCGACCCAGGTCGACGCCCTGGCGAAGCTGCTCGACGTCAAGCGCGAAGAAGTGATCGAGATGGAAACCCGCCTCTCGGGCCGCGACATTGCCCTCGAAGCGCCGACTGACGACGAAGACGACAAGTTCTCGCCGATCGCCTACCTGTCGTCGGATATGCAGGAGCCGACCAAGGTGCTGGAAGCCGAGCAGGTCACGCGCCTGCAGTCCGAAGGCATCGAAACGGCGCTGGGTAAACTCGACCCGCGTTCGCGCCGCATCGTCGAAGCACGCTGGCTGGCGAACGACGACGGCTCCGGTGCGACGCTGCACACGCTGGCCGAAGAGTTCGGCGTGTCGGCCGAGCGCATCCGCCAGATCGAGTCGGCGGCCTTGAAGAAGATGAAAGGTGCGCTGGCGGCGTTCGTGTAACGCGCCCGCATCAGGCAAGACATGGCGGCCCCGCGAGGGCCGCTTTTTTTGTTCCTGGGTGGCTACCAGCGCAAGTGGTAGCGCTGCTTGTCGCGTCCCTGACGAATGCAGCGCCTGCAGCGATTCTAAAAAGACTCCAGGCGATTCCAGTTTGGGGTCTGACGCGAGGCGGATGCCAGCACTTCATTGAGCCTCTCAAGCGAAGCGGGCTTGAGCAAGTGGTCGTTGAAGCCAGCGGCGTGCGTCCGCGCCCGATCCTCTTGTGCCCCCCAGCCGGTTAAAGCGACCAGCCTGACGTTTGCAAGCCCGGGAAGCGCGCGCAGGCCACGCGCGACCTGATACCCATCCATGCGCGGCATGCCCAGGTCGAGAAATGCCAGATCTGGTGCGAAGGAGGCGGCGATACGCATGGCCTCTTGGCCGTCATAGGCCACACGCACCTCATGTCCTTTTTCGCGTAACAGGAAGGACAAGGTATCAGCGGCATCGACATTGTCGTCGGCTACCAGTACCGACAGCTTCGACCGGTCGGCTGGCGCAGCGATGCCAGGCTCTTCGAGCAGGCCAGGTGCGTCCATGTCGTTTCCCGGCGCCTGCGGCAGGCAAATGGTGAAGGTGCTACCGTGCCCGGGTCCTGCACTGGATGCCGTTACGCTTCCGCCGTGCAGGGTGACCAAATGGCGAACCAGCGACAGGCCGATACCCAGGCCACCCTTCGATATGACGATGCTGTTCGGCGCCTGGGAGAACATATCGAATACGCGAGCAAGATCCGGTTTGGCGATCCCGATTCCGGTATCGGCGACGACGATGACGACGGTGTCGCCGCTGGTGCGGGCGGAAATGCTGATCCGGCCGTGCTTGAGCGTATATTTGCTCGCATTCGACAGGAGATTGCTGAGCACCTGGCTCAGGCGCACCGTATCGACGTTGATCCACAGCGGTTCGTCCGGCACATCGAGCGCGAGCTGGTGCCCCCCGGCTTGTACCAACGGAAGGCTGGTTTCCACTGCGCTCGCGATGACGGACTGCAAATCGACGCGCTTGATCTGTAAGTCCATCTTGCCGTTCGAGATGCGTGCGACCTCCATCAAATCGTCGATGAGATGGACCATCTGGTCGACCTGGCGCTCCATTGTCCCGCGTACCCGTTCGAGCATCGCCGGCTTGTCGCCGGCCAGGCGCAGCAGTTCGAGCGCATTGCGAATCGGCGCGAGCGGATTACGCAACTCATGTGCCAGGGTGGCGAGGAATTCGGACTTGCGCCGGTCGGCTTCACGCAGCGCTTCCATCGAACGCACACGCTCGATGTGGGCCCAACACCGGTCGACGACGGCCTCGACAAGGGCGACGTCGTCAGCCGTCCAGGCACGCGGCTGCTGCTGGTGCACCGCCATCATGGCCACAAGCCGGCCCTGCTTGACCAGGGGGCAGCAGATGATTGCCTTGATACCGATTTGGTTGAACATGTCGGCCCCGTCTTGCGCGTTCAGTTCGCTGTCAACGTCATGGACCAGAAACGTGCGGCCAAGGCGCATGTCGGACCTCGCGCGCGAGCCGAACAGGTCGAGCGAATACTCGCCGACGGTGCTGATTGCCCCGTCGACCCGCCAATCGTGGCGGATCGTGAAACGGTCATTGTCCGGCTCCAGATCTGCGTAGGCGACGCGCGTCACGCTCAGGTACTCGCCGAGCAGACGCGTGCTGTGCTCCATGATGGCTTTTGGCTCGTCGGCAAGACGGGTCGCTTCGCCGATTGCGTCCAGAAGGCGCAGGCGATCCTGCTGCGAACGGATCTTCCCCGTTGTTTCAGTGCAGATGCAGAGCACTCCCGCGATCTCACCGGCTTCCGCACGAATCGGACTGGTCGAAAAGCTCGCGAACACTTGCTCCGCAAACCCATTGCGCGTCAATGTGAACTCCTGGTCTTCGAACCAGAACGTTTTCCCTTCCAACGTTGCCGCGAGCATAGGACCCACCAGCTCCCATACTTCCGGCCAGATTTGGTCGAACGGTTTGCCCAGCACCTGTCGCGCATCCGCAGCCTTGGCGCCAAGGATCTCGCGATAGCCGTCGTTGTAGAGGAGTAGCAGGTCAGGACCCCACGCGATATACATGGGGTGACGCGCATTGAGCAAGATGCTCACTGCAGTGCGCAGCGATTGCGGCCAAGCGTCCAGTGCGCCCAGCGGCGTGGAAGCCCAATCGAAGCTGCGGAATACCGCACCCATGTCGCCGCCGCCGGAAACGAAGCCCAGGCCCGGGATATGGCTGCTGACGCGTGTTAGATCTTGCATTGTAGAGAAAGACAGCTGGACTGCCTAATTTGTAAATAACAGGACGATAGCATTTTGCCTGCTCCGCTGTAGATTCTTGTGTCACTGCCGGCAAAGTAAGTGCGCAATACAATATCTGTGACAAGAATTCCCACGGCATGTGACAATTGGTTCGGAATGAGCAAGCATGCTACCGGGCGCCGGGAAAGTACAACCAAAGATGAGCAAGAGATCAAGTAAGACAGTTCTCGTCGTTGATGACAACGCTGACGCTGCCGATATGACTGCACAACTGTTGCAGATGTATGGACTCGATGTGCAAGTTGCATATGGCGGACCCGAAGGCTTGGCTGCTGCTCGCGCCAATCATCCGTATGTGATATTCCTCGACATTGGCATGCCAGTGATGGATGGATACCAAGTAGCTCAGGCCATTCGCGCGGATCAAACGCTGCGAGGCGTGAAGCTTGTCGCGTTGACCGCGTGGGGTGACGAAATGTCGCGTAAGAAAGTCCATGCCGCTGGCTTCGACGTTCACCTCACAAAGCCAGCCAATATAGTAGAACTGGTCGAAACAGCACAGGGTAAACCTTAGGTTTGGTCCGTTCGTAAATTCGAGACTCGCGGCTGGCCTTGGTCCGCCCCTGGCTGATAACGATCCTTCGTCGAGCTCGGTCTACGGCGCATATTGCTTTATCGGAAAGTATCGGTAACAGGCACTTTAAGTCAGCACATCGGCCCAGATCCCCTGCGCCCATGCATCGGCATCGCCCCCTTCTTGTATTGATGGATGGTCCGACAGAAAACTGCCGCCGTCAGCTTCCATGCTCTTTTTAGCCGGATCATAGCGGTAGAGCGTCGATATGCGCATCGCCTGCTTGTCGTCGATAAAGCTGTAGCAGGTGTTCGCAAAAGCGGGTAGCGGGTCGGGCGCCTGTCCCAGCATCAGGTCCACGACCGCGCGCGCGCATATCTTTGCCTGCGCATTGGCCATGTGGGCCGATTTGGGCAAGCCGGAATCGATCGCATCGCCAATCACATGCACACGCGGCAGGACTTTTGACGCGTAACTGACGAAGTCGACCTCGCACCAGCGCCGCTCGACATTGGCCAGGCCGCAATCCTGGGCAATCCGGCCCGCCCGCTGGGGCGGAATGATGTTCAGCACATGGGATTTGACCGTATCGAACGGGGTCTTGACGGTCTTCGATGCCACCTCGACCCCCTGCAACTCGCTGCCCGGTACGTACTCGATCATGCCCGGATACAGATCGCGCCACGCCCGCTCAAACAGGGCGCGTTTCGAGGTAATGACGGGGTTGGCATCGAGCACCATGACTTTGGACCGCGGTTTGTGCATCTTCAGGTAAAACGCGGCAAGGCACGCGCGCTCATAGGGCGCGGGCGGGCAACGATAAGGCTGCGCTGGAATAGCGATCGTGAAGACGCCGCCATTCGGCATCGCCATGAGTTGCCGCTGCAGATTGCGCGTTTGCGGCCCTGCTTTCCACGCATGGGGAATCTGCTGCTGCGCGCCGGCGAGCATGGGAAAGTCATCGTAGATGAAGTCGATGCCGGGGGCGACAATCAGCCGGTCGTACGCCAGTTTTTGCCCTGCCATCACGATCTGCGACTTGCCCGCATCAATCGCCGTTACGCTGCCGCGCATGAATTTCACGCCATGGTGTTGCCGCAGCAAATCGTAGCCAAAAGTGAGTTGCGCGAGCGTTTTTTGGCCGCCCAGCACGCGGTTGCTGACCGGGCAAGAAACAAAGTCAGCGTGTTGGTCGACCAGGATGACGTCGATGCGCCCGCCGCTGAGCATGCGCACATACTTGGCCGCCGTCGCGCCGCCATAGCCCGCGCCGACGACGACGAGACGCCCCAGGGGTTTGCCGAATGCCGCGGCCCCCGATGACCAGGCCGATCCGGCCAGCGCCAACTGAATAAACTCCCGTCTGCGCATCCTCACTCCCATTCCAGAGCCGGATAAATCACGTTGACATTGCGCCGGTTGACGACATCGAAGAGTTGCCAACGCGCTCGTTCAGAGGCGGCCGCCGTTGCCATCGTCGCGGTCATGTCGGTGCCCTGCCGAATGCTGGTGCGCACGTCGTGCAACAAGGTCGCCAGGTAGGCGCCCTGCCTGTCCAGCGCCCGGTTTTTATCGCGGGTAAGGGGTCCGTGTCCGGGGATGGTCGTGACAGCTTTTATTTTTTTTAGTGCCTCCATGGCCGAGAACCAGCCCTTGACATCGCCATCGATGGACGGCGTGCGCTCGATGAACAGCAAATCGCCCGTCCACAATGTGCCGCTGCTGACGTCGAACAGGGTCAGGTCATTGTTCGTATGCGCCTTCGGCCAGGCGGTCAATTCCAGCTGTCGATTTCCCAGATCCAGGCTCAAGCGATGTTGGACTGTTTCAGTTGGAGGAATCAGCGTACTTTTCTCAGCCGCGCCGCCCAATTGTTTTTTCACATTGCGCAGGTAAGCGTCGCCGCGCGACGCCATCGCCTGAGGCAGCATGGCATGGCCGATGAATCGCGGCGGCGCGCCGGCCCCCGCAGGACCGGCGTCGATAAAGGCGGCGTTGCCGAATACGTGGTCGGGATGCCCATGCGTATTGATCACATAGCGAATGGGCAGTCCGGTGATCTTGCGCAGCGCTTCTTTCAAGGCCATGCCGACTGCATACGAGCCGCCCGTATCGATCACCGCGACCGCGTCGGTGCCGATCACAAAGCCGATGTTGGCAATATCGCCGTCGTAACCGTCTTCGAAATCCTTGTGCTGCCCGATGTGCACATACACGCCCGGCGCGACTTGCTCGACCTGCAGTGGCGCTGCGCTAACGTGCGCGGCAGCGGCGGCTGCCAGCAGCCAGGCCACGTGGAGCAGCCGCCCCATCTAGCCCTCGACATTCAGCGATTGGCGGAAAGTGGCGCCTGCATTGTCGCGGATGACGACTTGCAGGGCACCGGGCCCGTCGGCGACGAAGCCGAATTGAATGGAGGGATCTTCGCTGATGCCGATGAACGTGTCGGCCGTCATGACCGGTTTGCCGTTATAGGTAATGTCGATCTTGTTGATGAACCAAGCCGGCCGGTATCCATTCGTGGACAGGTCGCGCTGCAAACCGGTGTACATCGGGTGCTTGATCAACAGCCTGGCCTTGTTGACGTCTCCACGTTTGAATGGCCCGTCCAGCGCGATTTTCATTTTTCCTGCCGCCGCCATCGCCGCCGCATTGTCGCCGAGGCTGGTACCACCGCAACCGCCGGATGCTTTCACGGTAATGGCATTCACATACAAGCGGCCATCGTTCGATTCGGCGACGACGTGCACCGGCGACTCCGATTCAAAGCGGATTCTGGTGGAAATTTCGGCCTTTCCGCTCTGCGGATGAAAGTGAAACACCGCCGTCAAGGGCACCGGATTGGCATCGACGAACAGGGTGACCGATTTGATGTACCGTTGTGCAGTCATCGGATGATCGATGCTGAAAGCGAAAGGAACCTGGTCGCCGCTGGACGCGCGCGCAGGCGCTGTCAGGCGGATAAAAGGCGCGGCTTCCAGTTGCTTGCCGGGGAAGTGAGACTGTTGGAATGCGGCCCAGGCCGCATCCGGCGCCTGGGCGGAGGTTCGCAGCGGGCAGGCTGAGAAAGCCAGTATCGCCAGGCTGGAGAAAACATACGAAGGCCGCGCACCTTGCAGAGGATTCTTCATCACATCAACCTTTATCCATGTGGCCTCACCGTCAAGATGACTATAACGCATGAAATAAAAGCTTCGGCACCTGTACCAATAAAAAAAACGGCGGTCCCTGTGAAGACCGCCGTCAAGCTACCTGTCGTGCCGATGCGGGCCTGCGCCCGCTTGTGAATCAATAGATCGCCGTGCCCGATGCGTCCTTCAGCTGCGCTTTCCAGGCGCCCTGCACCAGCTTGACGACCGATGCCGGCATTGGCACGTAGTCCAGCTCGGCTGCGGCGGCGGTGCCGTTCTTGTAGGCGTAGTCGAAGAATTTCACGACTTCCTTGCCCTTGGCGGCGTCAGCCTGTGCGCGGTGCATCAGGATGTAGGACACGCCCGTGATCGGCCAGCTGTTCTTGCCGGCGGCGTCAGTCAGGATCACGGCGAAGCCCGGGGTCTTGGTCCACTCGGCGCTGGCGGCGGCAGCCTTGAAGTTTTCGTCGTCAGGCTGCAGGAACTGGCCATCCTTGTTCTTCAGCTGGGTGTGCGACAGCTTGTTGCGCTTGGCATAGGCCCACTCGACATAGCCGATCGAACCCTTGATGCGCTGCACGTTGGCGGCCACGCCTTCGTTGCCCTTGCCGCCCACGCCGGTCGCCCATTTCACGGCCGTGCCGACACCGATTTTCGACTGGAACTCCGGGTTCACTTTCGACAGGTAATCGGTGAACAGGAAGGAGGTGCCCGAGCTGTCGGCGCGGTGCACGACGGTGATGTCGTCGCCCGGAAGCTTGACGCCCGGATTCAGGGCGGCGATTTCCGGCGCATTCCACTTGGTGATCTTGCCGAGATAGATGTCGGCCAGCACCGGACCGGTCAACTTGAGCTGGCCTGGCGTCAGGCCCTCGACGTTCACGACCGCGACCACGCCGCCCATGATGGCCGGGAACTGCATCAGGCCTGCTTCTTCGAGTTCGGCGGCCTTCAATGGCATGTCCGAGGCGCCGAAGTCGACCGTTTTCGCCTTGATCTGCTTGATACCCGCGCCCGAGCCGACCGACTGGTAGTTCATGCCGGTGCCGGTGGCTGCCTTGTACATTTCCGCCCACTTCGCGTAGATCGGGTACGGGAAGGTGGCGCCTGCGCCCGTCACATCCGCGGCGAAGGACGAGGACATCACCATCGCGGCAGCTGCACCGGCAATCATCGTTTTGAACATGTGCTTGATTTTCATTTTGTCGTGGCTCCGGGGTGGGCTGAGTTAATTTAAGTGACCGGCGCAGTCTAGCCCCCGAATATGACCGCTGTATGACGCTTTGACATGCACCCGCGGCGTGGCGTTTTTGCTATGCTCCCCCTACCGACACGACCATGTTCCCGATGCGCCATCTCCTCGCCTTGCCCATCGTCTGCGCCACCCTCGTCGCCTGCGCCGCCCCGGCAGCGCCGCGCCCTGGCGGCCCATTCACGCTCGAGCGTGGACAAGCCGTCGAGGTCGCGCCGGGGGTGAGCTTGCGCTTCGAAGCGATCGAGGACAGCCGCTGCCCGCCAGGCGTGCACTGCGTCTGGGCGGGCAAGCTGAGTTACCGCTTCAGCATCCGGCGCGGCGCCGATGCGCCACAGATGTTCACGCTCTCACCCGAACAGCCGCAGGCGCTACCGGCAGCCCTGGCCGGCCATCGCATCGTCCTCGACGAACAGGCCATCCCCGCGCCGACCGCACCCGACACGTCGATCACCTACCGCGCCACCATCAGCATCGCCCCTTCCAACTTGCCCACCACTCCATGACCCGATCCGCCACCGCCCTCACCTCCCTACTCACCCTCTCCATCATCCTGCAAGCGCCGCTCGCGCTTGCCAAAACGCCGGTCGCCACCGGCAGCGGCGGCGCCGTCGCCACCATCAACGAAAAGGCCTCGCGGTCGGCGCTCGCCATCCTCGACAAGGGCGGCAATGCGATCGATGCGGCGGTCGCCGCGGCGGCGACGCTGGGCGTGACCGACCCGTTCAGCTGCGGCATCGGCGGCGGCGGCTTCATGGTCATTTACCTGGCCAGGGACAAGCGCGTGATCACGATCGACCACCGCGAAACGGCGCCGGCGGCATTCACGCCGGCGACCTTCCTGGAAAACGGCAAGGAGATCGATTTCGAGAAGGCAGTGGCCAGTGGCGCGGCCGTCGGCGTGCCGGGCACGGTGCGCGGCTGGCACGAGGCGCTCGAGCGTTACGGCACGATGAACTTCAAGCAGGTACTGGCGCCGGCCATCGACGTCGCCACCAAAGGTTTTATGGTGAGTGAAATTTTCTCTCATTTGACGCGCGAAAATGAAAGAAAATTTCAGCAGTTCGGCAGCACCAGCGCGCTCTACCTGAGGGGCGGCAAGGCTGTTGCGGCCGGCACGATGTTGCGCAATCCGGACATGGCCAAGGCCTACCGTGAGATCGCCGTACGCGGCCAGCGCGCTTTTTATGAGGGACCGATGGCGCGCGCGATCGTCGACGCCGTCAACAAGCCACCCGTGGCGGGCGACGCTGCGGTGCGCGGCGGCCGCATGACGCTGGCGGATCTGGCCAACTACGAGGCACGCATCCGCCAGCCGGTCGTCAGCACCTACCGCGGCTATGAACTCTACGGCATGCCGCTGCCGAGCAGCGGCGGCGTCACCGTGGCCGAGGCGCTGAATATCCTGGAAGGCTACGATTTGAAGGCGATGCCGCGTGCCAACGCCGAGCACCTGTACCTGGAAGCGAGCCGCCTCGCCTTTGCCGACCGCAATGCCTATCTCGCCGATCCGGAATACGTGGATGCGCCGGTGGCCGGCCTGCTCTCGAAGGAGTTCGCGGCGCAGCGCCGCGCACAGATCAACCCGATACGCGCTAGCGCCAACGTCGCCGCCGGCGACCCTTACCTCTACCAGGAAGACCAGAGCGTCCCGCTGCGCCCGGAGCCGCGCATGCTGCAGCGCGAGAATGCGCATACGACCCACTTCACCGTCTCCGACAAGGAGGGCAATGTCGTGTCCTACACCTTCACCATCGAATCCTGGGGCGGCAGCGGCATAGTGGTGCCCGGTTATGGCTTCCTGCTCAATAACGAGATGACGGATTTCGACTTTTCCGGTCCGCGCCCGAACGTGCCGGAAGCCGGTAAACGTCCGCGCAGCAGCATGGCGCCGACCATCGCCCTGAAGAACGGCAAGCCGGCCTTCACCATCGGCAGCCCGGGCGGCTCGACCATCATCACCACTGTCCTGCAGACGATCGTGAACCACATCGATTTCGGCATGCCGATGGATGCGGCGATCAACGCGCCGCGCATCTCCGAGCGCAACGGCGCTGCGACCTCGGTGGAACCGGGCTTTGCGGGTTCACAGCAGGCGCGCGCGCTGGAGGCGTTTGGACACACCTGGGAAAACCCGCCGGAAGAAATCGGCGCGGCGAATGCGATCGTCTTCAATCCGGACGGCACCGTGACGGCGGTCAGCGAAGGCCGGCGGCACGGGGTGGGCAGTGCGCTGGTGCAGCGCAAGGGACACTGATCAGGCCAGGCGGCCCACCGGGAAGGCGTGTGGGGCGAGGACCAGCCGGCGCCAGCGCCAGACGATGGCAAGCACCGCCAACGCGACCGATGCCAGCGCGGCCCCCGGCAGCACCGCGCTGCCGACAATGCGGCTGGCGACTGCACCGGCCAGGAAACACACGCTCAGCGACGCGAGCAGCCCCAGGACCAGCCTCCACCCGCCGCTGCCGCTGCGATGGGCGTGGTCGCGCAGCGTCGACGCGAGCAGGGGTAGCGTCAGGCAGCAGATGCAGGCCTGCATCCAGACGATCTCGGCAGACGCACCGTTGATGGCGACGACGGCCAGCACGGCACCCGAGACGCCGGCCCACTCGACCAGCCCGGCGCACAGCAGCCGCCTGCCGAACTGGCGGTTGAACGCCGCCGGGGCACCCGGGGTGAGCGGCGCCAGGCGCACCAGGCCCTGCTCGTTGCGGGTGAGCGACAGGCGCACCAGGCGCCGCTCGTAGTCGAACACCTGGAACACCAGCGCCCACGACACGCCGATCCAGCTGCCGCCGGCGATCACTGCCAGCGTCTCGGCGCTTGCCCGGTGGCGCAGGAAAACCATGAAGACAGCTGCGCCGCCGACGATCGATGCCAGTACCAGGAATCGCTGCGTCCAGTGCACGCTGGGGCCGAGCACGTGCATCAGCAGCGCGCCGCCATCGCGGCGGGCGCAATCGCGGCGCAGGGCTGCGCCATATGCCCGCATGCTCAGGCGCGGGATGCGCGCTTGCCGGAACTGCCCCGCCATCGTCATCTGGTCCGTCACCCGCTTCTGGGCCTGGCGCAGCTTGAAATGGCGGTCGCCGCCGTGCGGGAACATCGTGTCGAGCGTATAGGCGCCGAGGGCCAGCATCAGCAGGGTCAGCACCGTCAGCACAAACGGATTGTCGAGCTGCGCCAGCCATGCCGGTGGAATGGCGGGCCTGGCGATGAACAGCATCGGCAGCATGAACTGGATCCATGGTCCGGCCCGGTGACCGGCGCTCGTCAGGCCCATTGCGATCAGCCAGACCCCGACGCCGAGAAAGGCGATGTGCGCCGGGATCGGGGTTCCCAGCGCCACCAGCGTACTGATGGCCGTGGCCGACATCCATGCCAGCACCGTCAACTGGCGCGCCCGGCGGCGCATGCGCGGCACCAGGGCGGCATTGGCCGGCGTATTGAGTTTGATCGCACCGGGGATGAAATACATGATCCAGCCGAACGCCAGCACGAGGTAGGCGACGCGCAGTCCGACCATCAGCGCGTCAAGCATGTCTTCCGACTTCAAAAACACCAGCGCCCCAACGGCGAGCGCAAGCAGCAGCGCACCCCCGCACAGCCACACATTCGCATGCCGATGGCTTCGCGCCAGCGCCGCGCGCCACAGCAAAGCGAAATCGTTCAGTACCGGGCTCATCCCGTCACCTCGATGAACAGGTCTTCCAGGCTCATGGTCTCGACGCGCACGCCGGGCTGGCTTCCGACCGTGCCGAGCGCCGCGCCGCCGTGCGTGACCACGCTGACCGAGCCGTCGCGCCCGCGCTGGCGCCGTACTTCCCCGGCCAGCCTCACGCCGTCGAGCACCGCGCCAGGACCGACCACGCGGCGCGCGCCCTCCAGCAGTTCGTCGAGCTGGCCCTGCAGCGCGATCTTGCCGTCCTTCAGGAAAGCGATATCCAGCGCCACCCGCTCCAGGTCCGACAGGATGTGGGTCGAGAACACGACCGTCGTGCCGTGCTCGATGACGCCGTCGATCAGCTCGCGCAGGAAGTCGCGCCGCCCGACCGGGTCGAGGCTCGACACCGGTTCGTCCAGGATCAGGAGTTCCGGGTCGGGCCCGAGCGCGCGGATGATCGAGAGGCGCTGCTGCTCGCCGCCCGAGAGCTTGCTGATCGCCTTGTTCTGCATGAGCCCGTCGAAGCCCCAGCCTTCGAGTAGGCCCTTCACCTTGGCCTCGTTCCAGCGCGGGTACAGCGCCTTGAAGTAGTCGAGCATCTGGCGCGGCGTCAGCCAGTCGAACAGGTCCGATTTCTGCGGCACATAGCCGATCCGGGCGCGGGTCGCATCAAGCAGATTGCGCACGTCCTCGCCGTAGATGCGCACCGCGCCGCCATCGAGCTCGCGCAATCCCAGCAGGCATTCGAGCAGGGTCGACTTGCCGGCGCCGTTGCGGCCCAGCAGGCCAATGACCTGGCCCGGCATCACTTGCCAGTCCAGGCCATCAAGGACGGGTGCGCTGCCGAATTGCTTGCGGATCGAGGAAAGCTGGACGATCGGGGTGTTCATGCTTGTTCCTTCAGGATGTGGGTGAAGAGGGACAGGACGGTATCGGGATCGAGTTCGAGCTGGCGTGCTTCGTGTGCGGCGCGCTCCAGGATCGGGCGCAGCAGTTCGGCGCGTTCGTGGGTGTTGTGTTTGGTGCCGGCGCGCTCGGCGATGCTCATCCCCATCCCGCGCTTTCTCGTCAGCAGACCTTCCATCTCGAGCAGGCTGTAGGCCTTGGAGACGGTCATCGGGT
Source organism: Massilia sp. CMS3.1 (assembly GCF_051262535.1). Classification (NCBI taxonomy): domain Bacteria; kingdom Pseudomonadati; phylum Pseudomonadota; class Betaproteobacteria; order Burkholderiales; family Oxalobacteraceae; genus Massilia; species Massilia sp. CMS3.1. The sequence goes on from NZ_JBIMES010000004.1 coordinate 396,041, forward strand.
TCAGGGTCAGCACCTGCGCCACTTCACGCACGGACGGCATGCCGTCGCCGGGCGCCATCTGGCCGGCGGCGACCAGGCGCCGCACCTGCTCGACAAGCTGGCGGTAGATCGGCTCGGAAGAGCCGGTGGTGATCGAAAACAGCTGGGCGGTGTGGGTGATCATGGCGTCTAGTGTATTAGTTGATTAATACAGTAGGCGCGTTGTCAGCCGATGTCAATAAAAATATCGAACATCCTCGAGCGGGGGACGTATGCTAGCGAGGCGATCCCCTACCAGAGAGACTACTGACATGACGCGATTGACAGCAAAAGATTTCGACCCCGAGGTACTGAAACTATTCGACGGCTACGTCCATGGGCGCTTGTCGCGCCGCGAATTCCTGGCCGCCGCTTCGCGCCATGCCGTCGGAGGCCTGACGGCGGCCGGCTTGCTGGCGCAACTGTCGCCCTCCTTCGCCGCGCCCCTGGTCACACCATCCGACAGCCGCTTGAAGACAAGCCACGAGCAGTTTCCTTCGCCGCAAGGTTACGGCACGCTACGCGGCTATCTGGCCATTCCCGCCAATGCCAAAGGCAAGCTGCCTGCGATTTTGGTGGTCCACGAAAATCGTGGCCTGAATCCCCATATCGAGGACGTCACGCGCCGCCTGGCACTGGAGGGCTTCATCGCTTTCGCTCCGGACGCGCTGCATCCGCTGGGTGGCTATCCGGGTGAGGAAGACAAGGCACGCGTGCTGTTCCAGCAACTGGACCAGGTGAAATCGCGGGCCGATTTCGTCGCCGCGGCGGGTGCGCTCACATCACTCCCGCAGTCGACCGGCAAGGTCGGCGTGGTCGGCTTCTGCTATGGCGGCGCCATCGCCAACCATCTGGCTACGGTCATTCCCGATCTGGGCGCAGCCGTGCCCTTCTATGGCAGCCAGGCACCGGCTGCCGATGTGCCCAGGATTCGAGCGCCCCTGATGATCCACGATGCGGGCAAGGATGAGCGCATCCTGGCTGGTTGGCCGGCGTACGAGGCGGCGCTCAAGGCAAACAAGGTGGAGTACCAGCACTTTGTGTACGAAGGCGCCGAGCACGGGTTCAATAACGACACGACGCCACGCTATGACGAGGCGGCGGCAAAGCTGGCCTGGAGCCGTACGGTGGGGTTTTTCAAGGCCAAGCTGGCGTGATTCGCAGGACCTCCGCGTTCGAGCCGAAGCGGAGGTTCAGTACGCCATCGGCGCTTCCCGTTCAAGAAGCCAGGCTCGCGAGCACACTCAGGTGCTCTTTACAGCGGGCGATTTTCCAGTCTCTCGCGGCCACAAGGCCTTCAAGTCCATCACGGGTCGGAATGCGCTGCTCCATCATTAGTTTCAACGCCCACACGTCCAAGCCATAGGCGTCGCTATCGTACAGATAGCCTTCGAGCGGAAGGGTAGCGACAAGGTCGCGTGGCCAACCTGGAAGGATATAACGCAGCAGGCTGTATGATAGTGTCAAGTAAGAGCCTGGAAATACTCAAAAAGATGGAATGGATCCCTATAGTCTTGGTTACGTTCAAGATTCTCGTGGTAGGAACGGGCATGTTCTTCGCCATCAAGTGGCATTACGATCAAGGGAAGAAGGAAAAGGAGAAGGAGAAGCGCGCGGTGCTACGCGCGGCCAGCAAGGTGGCCGCAGTCTTCGTGCTATCGCTCCTGGGCCTGGTGCTCGTCACCTTCGTCCTTGCCAGGAGGCTCGGCTTGGACTTGACGTCTCCATAATGGCAACGAATAGCCGGCCGATATCGAGTGATGCGGCAGAAATTCCCCGACGCGGCTATTGGGCAGCGTCGTCAGGAGGGTCAGAGCTCGCTTCGGCAAATAGCATCGGCATTGCTGCGGGATGATTCATCGGCAAGCCATCAGGCATTCATTACGAGAAGTTGCCGGCCAGTGACTCCATGTTTCGTCGCCTGATGCTTGGGCTGAACTAATCGTCATGGCTGCCGATGGGATTGGCCATGGAAAAGGCGGTCGGCAAGGCAAAAACCACAGCCGTACCGCGTGGTATTGCGAGGATTTGCAACGCAGCAGGACGTTTTTTGCAGGCCGAGACCACCGCCACGAATAAATCAGTGCTTCCTTAAAGGCTGCTCGGTAGCCGCCGCAAGGGATGCTTCCTGTTCCGGTGCCAGGAAGCGGGTCGACGGCCGGCCATCGGCGTTGTGCTGCATGATGCGCACCGGACGCCCTTGGGCGTCGAGCCACACCTGGCCGATGCCCGAGCCGTTCCAGACGCGCTCCCCATGCTGGCGCGCGTCGGGCAGGCGCGGCGTGAGGGCGAGATCGCGGCGCTGGGTGAACCAATTGAGCGGCGAGCGTGGAGAATACAACCAGCGATTGAGGCGATCGAGCCAGTCGAGCAGGCGGCGCGGGAATTCGTTCTTGATGCCACTGCTGGTGATCTGCCAGATATGCGGCGTGCGGTCCGAGTCGCGCACCTCGACATCGTAGGCGAACGAGTAGTGCACATCGCCCGACAGGACCACGTAATTGCCCGGCGTGCGCGAATGGCGGAAAATATTGAGCATGCTGCTGGCCGCGCCGCGATGCGCCATCCAGTTCTCGGCGTCGACGGTCAAGGCCAGGCCGGCGAAGGTGGCGACCCTTTGCACCACCTCGATCAGCTTGACCCCGAACATGGGCGTCGGCGAGACGATGACGGCGGCCGTTTCGTCCAGCAGCGCGTGCTGCAGCTCGGTCAGCGATTCCCAATCCATCAGGCCCGATGGATGCCCGGGCCGGCGCCGGTTGCGCCAGCGCCGGGTGCGGGTATCGAGCACGATGATCGTGGGCTTGGTCCTTACGACGAAATCCCACTGGCGGAAAGACAGCAGGCGCTTGATCAGCGCGTCCTGTACCGGCGCGTCCAGCCGGTCATCAAGAGCGGCCGTGGCGGTCAGCACCGCCATATCGTCCAGCGCCGTCTCGAACACGTCGGGGCGGTTGCCCCAGCCCTGGCACAGCATATAGGCGATCAGCGCGTTGCCCACGATGCGGCGCGAGAATGGGTGCTCGTAGACGGTGGTTTCCCACTTGGCCGACAGGTTCCAGTCGTCGGTGATGTCATGGTCGTCGAAGATCATCAGGGTCTGCACGTGCGCCAGCAGCCGGGCGGCCTGCGGCAGGTCGCGGCAAAAGCCCACGAGTACCTTAGACTCGCGCCGCCAGCGGTCTGCATGTCTGGGCGCAAGCAGGGGCGCTGGCGCATCCGCCACCAGCTGCCATGGCACGGGCGACCAAACCAGCAGGTACATGGCCATCACCTCGGCCAGGGTTACCAGGTGGTTGTGCGCACTGGCCGTGGTGAAGATTGGCTTTTCGCTGCCCCCGAAGAAGCGGTCGCGCAGCGCATCGTTGGACTTGAACGCCGGCAGCAGCTCTTCGCGCCGGTAGTAACTGGCCTCATGGCGATACAGCGCCTCGCTGTCGGCGACCACCGCGCCGTCCAGGCATTCGCCATACAGGCCCAGGCGCCGGATCAGCGCGTGGATCGCCGCCAGCATCGGGCCCGCCACATCGTCGGCATACACTTGGTCACCGCACAGCATGAGCATGGCGGGCCGCTCGTCGGCCCGTTCGACGTGATCGGCCAACAAGGCGTCGGCGCGCGCCAGGCCGTCAGGCGCGGGATGATGCGGCTTGCGGCACGAGCCAAACAGAATATTGTCGCTGCGGCTGCGCAGCACCATGTTCGGCCGCGTCGCGCCGGCATGCAGCAGGTGCGGCGCCCAATGCGCGATGCCAGCCTCGTTGCCATCGCCCTGCGTGACGAGCAGGTCATACTCGATGATCGTGTCTTGCGGCAGCGGCTCGGGCAGCGCGACATCGATCAGGTGCACGCAGGCGTGGCTGCCGACGCGCACCACACGACAGCGGCGCGCGTCAAGAGCCAAGCGCCGGGGCGCGCCTGTTTTGGGCTCCAACACCAGGGTCAAGTCGAGCGGCGCGCTGCCGACCAGCCATAGCACCAGGCGGCCCGGCTCGAGGCGGCGCAGGATAGGACCGGCAAGCACGGGCGGCAGGCCCTGGGGGACTGGAGTCTGGATCAATCGGGTGCACTATGCTGGTTTAATGAACAAATCAGTGTAGCAGACACGCCGGACGGCTTGAGCACGCAAACGGCTCATCCGCGCGCGACTGCCGGCAGGCCCACCACGATGAAACCGCTGTCCGCCAGCCTGGCCGGAGTGAGCGCCTCTTGCAGAAATAACCAGACCAGCAGCAGCGCGATCACGATGCTGCCCTTGTCGATCAGGGCCACGGTCAAGACCTGCCCTGCCGATTCCGGGCCTAGCTCGACAGACCGCTTTCGCCCCGAAGCAGCCAACCGTAATTACGCGTCCAGTGATTTGCTTTGGAACCGATCACCATCGGGATCCAGATCTTTATGCTCCCGCACAATAGGAAGCTGAAGCTGAAACCGAAGGTCCCCTATCATGCTGCCCAGACCGCGTAAGTGCTCAGCCCGCTCAGCGTTAGGAAGCGTGTGAACGATGCTATCCGCTTCATTGATGACCTCGCCCAATCGTTTGTAGACAGTCATATGCTTCTGTGCCGTTGAATGATCCATTTTGTTCTTCAAAGTGAATCGTCAATTGTTCGGACACCACATACTCGACCGTCTGGCCTAGTCGTCAATACGCCAGCGCCTTACGCCTGCGCCAAGTGATGATCGGCGCGCGGGCCGCTGCGGCGGCGCGCGCATACACGCCAAAGGGCAAAGCCCGCCAGGCTGAACGACATGAAGATGCCCGGTTCCGGAATCGGCGCTGCCTGCAAGCCGCCGAACCGGATCTGACGGATATCGGCGAAGTCCGAGTTAGCGAAGATCGATACGTCGCGCAGCAGCGTCTCGTTGTCGGCCGTAATCGTCAGCAGGTTGAAACCGTTTCGCAGTTGCTGACGGTAGCTCGTGGTGGTGCCGTCAAAGCTGCCGACAAGGATGTCGGCGAAGCGCCCGGTCGGGTTACCCCCCACTGCGCTGACGAACAGATTATAGAACACGGTAGAGAAGGCACCATCGCGGACGTCGATGTCCAGGGAACGCAGCGCGCCGTCGGTCGCGCGTACGGTGGGCGGTACGGCCGGCAGTGCGGCCGGGTTCTCGAAGGCGATCAGGAGTTCGTCCGCGGAGAAATCGACTAGGTAGTCGGTGCGCGCGGTGACGCCGGTGACAGTGGTGCCCGGTCCGTTCACGACACCCGTCCTGGTCGGATCGAAGCGCACGTTTTCCACCGTTGCCGGGGCTGGGGCGACGCCTGGGGTGAAAATGACGGCGGCCTGGACACTGCCTGCCAGCAGCACTGCCGCCAGGCACAGGCCGGCGTTCTTGAGCGACTTTTTAACGTTTTTCATGTTGATCCCCTAGGTTTGGTGTGTGTTGTTTTAATTATACTTTAATTGTTCCCCGGAACGACGCCGCTAGCGCCCCTGATATTAAATTTTATTGCTTCTGATTTACTGCTTCCCGCCTGTCTTTTTTTCTCTTCGCTGCGCCGTGTTATTCCACCGCCAGCGTCTCGCCATCAAGCTTCCCGGACGTCCGATGAAGGAAACGTGTGACTGTTAACGAAGCAGATGTGTGCTTACTTGGCGGAGATGAAGGAAATGTGTGACCGTTTCCATCTAAACAATTCTTCATAATCATCATTGCTACACGCTGGCGACAGGTGCCGGGACGTCAACGATACGTAGAGGGTGTAGACAAAATCCATAACGGCGGGCGTGCGCGACGCCAGCCGAGGTCGTAAAGCGGTATGGCTACACGGCAGCCCATCGTCGCGAGGACGTATCTCCGTACAGCACCAACCTCACAGACGGCGACTGGGAACTGGTCGCTGATTTGTTCGATCGTGCGCCGGGACAGCGAGGCACGTCTGTGGATTACAGGCGCCGGGATCTCGTGGATGCGTGCTCTTACGTGCTGCGCACAGGCTGTGCTTGGCGACTATTACCTGAGACGTTCCCACCCTGGCAGGCGGTCTACAAGGCGTTTTCGCGCTGGGTTGGTGCAGGCGTATTCGAGCAGATGCAATACCGGCTGCGCGAACAATGGCGTGCACGCCTGGGGCGCGCGAGCACGCCCAGCGCGGCGGTGATTGACGCACAGTCCACTCGGGACTCGCCCCACGGTGGCGAAAGCGGATTCGATGCAGGCAAGAAGATAAAGGGGCGTAAGCGCAATCTCGTTGTCGATACGATGACCATAGCGAGCGTTCTCGACGTTGGGTAATGGTAAAACGACCCCTGAAAACCTCGCTATTTCGCGTTTTTACACAGCCTGGGCCGTTAGCAGCGCCATGTGAACGCTTGTCTGGACTCACTGCAGAAGACGTGCATATTCAATCCGGGGATCGTGTCTGGCGCGGCCGGAACATCCGGAACAGCTGCTCCGGCCCGATCGAAAAGTAATCGGCGGGACCGCCGCCGCGCAGGATATGGCCGGCGGCCGCGGTATCGTAGACGCCCTCCCTGAGCGAGGTTTCTGCGATGTGTACACCCACCACCTCGCCGAGTATCAGCCAGGTCGGCACGGTTTCCCCGTCGGCGCGCTGCAGCTGGATGATCTGCGTGACACGGCATTCGAACGAAACCGGGCTGTCGGCCACGCGCGGCGCCTTGACCAGACGGGAAGGCGCGGCCGTGAGTCCGGCCAGCACAAATTCATCCTCCTCCGGTGCGACGGCCGCGCAGCTGATGTTCATCGCTTCCGCCAACGGCCTGGTCGCGAGGTTCCAGACGAATTCTCCGGTCTCCTGTACGTTGCGCAAGGTGTCTTTTTCGCCAACGCTCGCAAATCCGACAATCGGCGGTACATAGTTGAAGGCGTTGAAGAAGCTGTAGGGCGCCAGGTTTCGCACGCCCGTGTGGCTCAAGGACGATATCCAGCCAATCGGGCGCGGTCCGACGATCGCATTGAAAGGATCGTGGGGGAGCCTGTGTCCGTTACCCGGTTCGTAGAAATGGATCGACATGGGATGGAATCAGCGCGGCGTTTTCCCTCGCATTAGGCTTGGTCTTGTCCGAACTGTGTGCGCTGGAGCTCGACTTCCTGCATGTAGCCTTCAAATTCGGATGGCGTCTCGATGCGCCGTACAACCTGGCCATCGCTGCCTTCCACCGTGAAAGCGCCATCGCGCTCCAACACCCCATGGATCGCAGCGCGAATGCTTGCGAGCGACATATCGCTACCGGTTGTCGCCAAAGCGGTCCAGGTATCCTCGTCAATGGACACGTTTTGTTCGTTAAAATTGAGGCTGAAATTCATGTTGACGCTCGTTTCCTGAATATGGTTTGGAATAACGATAGCACAAACAGTCCAAAAAATAGTCGTGTGGCGGCTGCCGCGCGATTCAACTCGCTACCGATTCCTTAGCCCAAAAGGCTTACACTAAGCTTGACTTACTGCTTAAAGGAGACTGCCATGCGGGCTGTGATTTTGACGATCGCGAGCACATTTTGCTTGCTAGGGTGCACCACCCCTGAACAAAAAGCAATGCAGCAACAAGCCGAGATGGATCGCACGATGGCCGAATACGGGCCGGCATGCACTCAGCTGGGCCATGCACCGAATTCAGATCCATGGCGCAATTGTGTGCTTCAGTTATCCGCACAGAACGGCGGCGCGCGTGGAGGTGTATCGACGTCCATTTTTGGCAGCTTTGGCAGCTGGGGGCGCGGTTCCGGCGTGGGCATCGGCATTGGGGTAGGACGATAAAAAACCGGGGACGTA
>NZ_JBIMES010000005.1:0-366360 GCF_051262535.1 Massilia sp. CMS3.1
CATGTGAGCCGGTTTTTTCATACCAACAACGATTACTTCAGCTCGTCATTCAGCAGCGACAAAATCTTCTTTCCGGTCGGCGAGACATCGGCCGCGCCGGCATTGTCCTGCACCGTCACGTTGCTCACGCTGGCGTTCGGCTCGGCCTTGACCACCACGCGGTAGCGCTGGGCTTCCTTGGCCTTGTCGGAGTCGCCGAAGCTGAACAGGCGCTTGACGAAGCCGTCCCCGTTCGAGCCATCCGGATCGACATAGCGCACGAAGTAGACACCCTGCACACGGTCGCGGTCTTCGACGGTGAAGCCGACGCGGTCGAGCGCCAGGCCGACACGGCGCCAGGCGCGGTCGAAGCCCTCGCCGATTTCGACGCGGTCGCCGACCAATGTGGCTTGCTGCGGCGCCGCGGCGGCGTTCGCCACGGTCGTTTCGGCGGCTTTCACCGCGGCCGGCTCGGTGGCGCCGGTCAGGCGCGCGACCATGCGTGCCAGGAACTGGGCCTCCAGGGCCGGATCGTTCGGGCGCACGGTCCAGGTGGTCGTTTCCTTCTGGGCGCCGGTGAGCACTTCTTCGGCGCCGCGGTGGCTGATGTAGATCTCGGTCGAGCCGTCCGGCAGGCGCTCGAGGCGGGTGCGGTACTTGTCGCGCTCGCCGGTCGAGTAAGCGCGGTCGAACACGCGGCCGATCGTGCGGCGCACGATGTCCTGCGGAATCTTCGAGCGGTTCTCGGCCCATTCGGTTTCCATGATTCCGGTCGTGGCCGACTCGGAGACCAGCGGGAAGCCGGCGTCTTCCCAGAACTGGCGCACTTGCGGCCAGAGCTGTTCAGGCGTCTGCTTGACCACCAGCCAGCGCTGGTCGCCGGCGCGCTCGACGCTCACGGCCTCGGTCGCGACCGGGCCCACGGGGGCGCCGCCGGCGGCAGGCATCGCCACCATGCCTGGCTGCGCAGCAGAACCGGCGCCAGCCTGCATGCCGGAGGCGGTGGCAACGCCACGGCCTTCCGGCACGGCGTAACGATTGTCCTTCTGGAGCTGGGTCAGGTCCGGCGGCACGTCGAGCGATGCCGCTTTTTTGGACGACCTGTAGTCGACCTTGTCGGATTCGAAAACGGTGGTGCATGCCGCCAGCGAGAGCGCCATGGCGCCCATGGTCAGCACGCGCAATGGCGCGGAAACGTTCGCAAGCGGGAAAGTCTTCTTGTTGCTTTTAATCATATCGTTACGATGTCAACTCTGTAAACGGAGACCCTTGCGGGAATCAGGATTGCGGGACGAGGCCGGCGGCGCGCAGGGCGGCGCGGACGGTGTCGTGGAATGGGCTCGACAAGGGCACGAGCGGCAGGCGCAGGCCGGCGGGCATCTTGCCCATCTCGGCGAGTGCCCACTTCACCGGCACCGGGTTCGGTTCGACGAACAGCCTGGCATGCAGGTCGAGCATGCGGTTGTTGATGTCGATGGCGCGCGCGAGGTCGCCCGCCATCGCCGCCATGCACAGCTCGTGCATGGCGCGCGGCGCGACGTTGGCCGTCACCGAAATATTGCCGGCGCCGCCGCAGAACATCAGCGCCATCGCGGTCGGGTCGTCGCCCGAGTACACGGCAAACGACTTGTCGACCATGCGCAGCAGTTCGATGCCGCGGCCGATATTGCCGGTCGCGTCTTTCACGCCGACGATATTGTCGATCGGCGCCAGGCGCGCGATGGTCTCGTTGCTCATGTCGGCAACGGTGCGGCCCGGCACGTTGTACAGGATGATCGGCAGGTCGACCGCTTCGGCAATCGCCTTGAAGTGGCGGTACATGCCTTCCTGGGTCGGACGGTTGTAATACGGGACCACCTGCAACGAGGCGTCGGCGCCGACGTCCTTTGCGGCGCGCGTGAGCGCGATGGCCTCGGCGGTCGAGTTGCCGCCGCTGCCGGCGATGATCGGAATGCGGCCGCGGGCGTGATCCACGGTCAGCTTGATCAGTTCGACGTGCTCTTCGGGTGTGACGGTGGCCGATTCGCCGGTGGTGCCGACGATCACGATGCCGTCGGTACCTTCCTCCACGTGCCAGTCAATCAGTGTGCGCAGGCCGTCCATGTCGAGACTGCCGTCTTCGAACATCGGCGTGACGATTGCTACAATGCTGCCCTTAATCATAATCAGTGGTACGTGCCGAAAAAGAAAATCTGATTGTAGCGGATCGTCCGCCAATATGGTTCATTCCCTACCAACTAAATGGTCGAGCTTACCCTCGGTGTGCGGCAGCGCCCGCCCCGCAGCGCACAGGCGCTGCACGCGGGCCGGCTTCGGCTGCGTGACGACGCCGTCTTCAAACGCCAGCACGCGCAAGCCGCCCTGTGCGGCAACGTCCAGCAGCTCGCCCGGGTGCAGCAAGAAGGCCGGATTCGAGGGCTTGCCGAAGGCTTCGTTGCCGAGCGCAAAGGTTTCGTAGATCAGCAGGCCGTTCGGTGCCAGGCTCTTCAGCAGGTCATTGAACAAGGGACGATGCAGGTAATTCGTGACCACGATGCCGGCGAAGCGGCCCGCTTCGAAAGGCCAGCGCGCGCCCTCTTCTTCCAGGTCGATGTCGCGTGTCATGATGCCGGGGCCGGCGGCCAGCGCCAGCGCCTGCGGGTCGCGGTCGACTGCGATCACCGCATGGCCCAGTGACGCAAACAGGCGCGCGTGGCGCCCGCTGCCGCAGGCAAGATCGAGTACCTCGCCGGCCGGCACACCGGCGGCGAAACGGCGAACCCAGGGGGAGGCGTCGAGCGTCGGCGTATGCATCAGGTCAGGAAGAAGGTGAATGGGGTCGCGATCAGTTTCACCGCCTGGGCGCCGAGCCACATCACCGGCTGCACCCAGAAGGCCAGCAGGTTGAAGTACAGCAGCGCGAGCAGGATGAAGAAGCCGTACGGCTCGATCTTGGCGAATTTGAAGGCCAGGCCATGCGGCAGCATGCTCGTCACCACCCGCCCGCCGTCGAGCGGCGGCAGCGGGAACAAATTAAAAGCGAAGATCAGCAAGTTCGTCACGATGCCCGCCTGCGCCACCTTGTGCGGGAAGTCCTCGCTCACGTCCATGGCGGTGAGCACCACGGCAAAGATCAGCCACATAACGGCCATCACGAAATTCGCAAGGGGACCGGCCAGCGCGACCCAGGCCATGTCGCGCTTCGGATTGCGCAGGTTGCCGAACTGGACCGGCACCGGCTTGGCATAGCCGAACACGAAACCGGACGTCAGGTACAGCGCGACCGGAATGATGATGGTCCCGAACAGATCGATGTGCGAGATGGGATTCAAGGTCATGCGCCCCTGCGCATAGGCCGTGTTGTCGCCGAAATAGCGGGCTGCGTAAGCGTGGGCGGCTTCGTGCAGGGTGATCGCGAAAAGTACGGGCAGCGCGTAGACTGCGATGTTGCGAACGATTTCATCCATAGGGGAGCGATTCTAGCAGAGCGGGGCGCAAGGGCCCGGCGTGGTGGACAGCAGCGGCTGGGGCGGCTTATAAACCAAAGGCTGCCGGGTCCCCGCGTCCTGCCCGCACCAGCACCGGTTCAGCGCTGGTCAGGTCGATGATCGTGGTCGCCTCCAGCATGCCGGCGCCGCCGTCGATCACGAGATCGATCTGCTTCTCCAGGCGCTCGCGCACCTCGTCCGGGTCGGAAAGCATGTACGCGTCGCCAGGCAACTGCAGGGTGGTGCCGATCAGCGGCTCGCCGAGTTCCTCGAGCAGCGCCAGCGTGATCAGGTTTTCCGGCACGCGCAGGCCGATCGTCTTGCGCGAGGGGTGAGAGAGGCGGCGCGGCACGTCGCGCGTGGCTTCCAGGATGACCGTGTAGGGCCCCGGCATGGTGGCCTTGAGTAACCGGTACTGGGCGTTGTCGACGCGCGCGTACTTCGAGATTTCCGACAGGTCGCGGCACAGCAGCGTCAAATGGTGCTTGTCGTCGATACCGCGCACGCGGCGCAGTTTTTCGACGGCCGTCTTGTCATCCAACTGGCACACCAGCGCATAGGCCGAGTCGGTCGGCAGCGCGACCACGCCGCCGGCGCGGATGATCTGCGCCGCCTGCGCGATCAGGCGCTTCTGGGGATTTTCGGGATGGATCTGGAAGAATTGGCTCATTGGGCACCCGCCTGGCGCAGTGCCTGCAAGGCCACGATCCGTTCTTCCATCGGCGGGTGGGTCGAGAACAGCGCACCCCAGCCGCCGCCACTGCCGGAAATGCCCGAGGCGCTCATCGACGAAGGCAAGACGCCCGGCTGGAAGCCGCCGAGACGGGCGAGCGCGTTCTGCATCGGCACGGTGCTGCCCAGCAGTTTCGCGGAGCCTTCATCGGCGCGAAATTCCCGTTTGCGCGAGAACCAGGCGACGATGATCGAGGCGAGCAGGCCGAACAGGATTTCGCAGACGAACACGGCCGCCATGTAGCCGATGCCGCGGCCGCCCTCGTTACGCAGCAGGATCTTGTCGACAAAGTAGCCGACCACGCGCGCGAAGAAGACGACGAAGGTGTTTACCACGCCCTGGATCAGGGTCAGCGTGATCATGTCGCCGTTGGCGATGTGCGCGACTTCATGGCCGAGCACGGCTTCGACTTCATCGCGGTTCATGCCTTGCAACAGGCCCGTCGAGACGGCGACCAGGGCCGAATTTTTAAACGCGCCGGTGGCGAACGCGTTTGGCTCGCCGTCGTACACGGCCACTTCCGGCATGCCGATGCCTGCGCGTTCCGACAGTTGACGGACAGTGTCGACGAGCCACAGTTCGGTCGAGTTGGCCGGCTGCTCGATGACGCGCGCGCCGGTCGACCACTTGGCCATCGGTTTGCTCATCAGGAGCGAGATGATCGAGCCGGTAAAGCCCACCACCAGCGAGAACACGGCCAGCGCGCCGACATCGATCCCCTGTGCGCTCACCGCACGTCCGACCCCGAGCAGGTTCAGGACGACCGTCAGCACCAGCACAACCGCAAGGTTGGTGGCGAGGAATAATACAATGCGCTTCATGGAGTGCCTCCGGGGCAGAATGACGTTAACAGGCTGCCAAGATAAGGGTGCCAGAGGGAAAATTCAAGGGTAAGAGGCTTATGGCCGACTTAAGCAGGGTGGGCCAACTTAAAACCAGTCGTGCCACACCGGCGTCACACTGCCCGGCAAGGGCGGCAAGGCATCGAACTCCACCCGCGCCTCCCCCGGTGCATGGAAATCGGTCCCACGCGAAGCGAGGAAACCGTAACGCCGCGCCACCTCGGCATAGATCGCATACTGGTCCGGCGTATGGCTGCCCGTGACCACCTCGATCGCATTTCCGCCGAGCTCGCGAAATTCGTCGAACAGCGCGCCTTCGGCCGTTTGCGAGAACTTGTAGCGCCCCGGGTGCGCGATCACGGGAATGCCGCCGGCGCTGTGGATCCAGCCCATCGCCTCTGACAGGGCGGCCCAGCGGTGCGGCACATACCCAGGCTTGCCTTCGGTGAGAAAGCGGCGGAACACTTCCGATGTGGTGTCGCACTTGCCGCATTCGACCAGGTAGCGCGCGAAGTGGGTACGCGAGAGCAGGTCCGGGTTGCCGACATAGCTCAGCGCGCCTTCATAGGCGTGCGGGATGCCGGCTTCTTCCAGCTGGGCGGCGATCTCGCGCCCGCGCGCGTCGCGCCCGAGGCGGGTCTTGGCCAGGCCCGCGAGCAGCTCCGGGTTGTCCTCGTCGATCTGCAGGCCGACCAGGTGCACGGTCTGGTTGGCCCAGGTAATCGAGATTTCAACGCCCGGCACGAAGCGCATGCCCTGCTCGACGGCTGCCGCGCGGGCGGGCTTGATGCCGCTCACTTCGTCGTGGTCGGTCAGGGCCCAGACCTCGACCCCGCCCTTGCGCGCATAGGCGGCCAGCGGCGCGGGTGCGAGCACGCCGTCGGAGACATTGGAATGGCAGTGGAGATCGACTTTCAGCATATGCAAACCGCTTTTCTGGACGAGCAAACATTGTACGCCGCATTGAACGGCCCGGTACGCAGTGTCCGACTGCCGGGCCGGCAATGCTAGAGTGTCTGTTTCATTTTCAGGATGAACGATGAAGACTTACCACGGCAGCTGCCACTGCGGCGCGGTGCGCTACGAGGCCGACATCGACATCACCGCCGGCACCATCAAATGCGATTGCTCGATCTGCAAGAAGATGCGTTTCTGGGCGGTGCAAGTGCCGAGCAGCGCGTTCCAACTGCTGGCGGGCGAGGCTGCGCTCGGCGAATACCGCTTCCAGTCGAAACGCGACGGCCATTATTTTTTCCGGCATTGCGGCATCAAGGTTTTCTCGACCGGACATTCGCCGCGCCTCGGTGCATTTCACGCCGTGACGGTGGCGAGCCTGGATGATCTGCCTGTGGAAGATTTACTGGCCGCGCCGGTGCGCTACGTCGATGGGCGTAACGATGCGTGGGAAATACCGCCGCCAGAAACCCGGCATTGATAGAATGGCAAATATTCTTTGCAATTGAAGGCCAGGATGCAAATTTTCTTTGCACCCCTGCGCCCGCACATTACTTTTCCAAAAACCCTTCAATCAACTCTGCCAACACCTTTGGCTGATCGTGGTGCACCATATGCCCCGCCTCCGCCACGGTATGTTGTTCGACGCTCGCCATGTGCGCCAGGCGCCGGTCCACCTCCGCCCGCATCTCTTCCTGCGGCCCCATCCAGCGCCACATCTCGGTTTGCGCCGCCTCGATCCACAGCACCGGCGCGCTGATGCGCTTCCACATCGCGATCATCTCGTCGAGGTGATACAACAGCGGCCCCGACATCTTGTGCGCCGGATCGCCCAGGATGGCGTATTCACCTGAATCGCTGCGCGCCGACCAATGCTCCGCGAGGAAGGCCGCACGCGCCCCCGGCAACCGCGGATTGGTCTTCTGCAAGCGCCCCGCTACCTCGTCCAGGCTGGCATAGCCGCGCATGACGGGAGGCGTGCGCAGCTCGTCGAGCCATTTCGCCATGCGCTTGGGCGCCTGCTCCGGCTTTGCCCCCATCAGGCCAATGCCTTCCAGGTTGATCAGCTTCTTGACGCGCTCGGGCCGCACGCCGGCATACATGCTCACGACATTCCCGCCCATGCTGTGCCCCAGCAAATTCACAGGTTCATGCGGCGAATAATGCGCAAGCAAGGCGTCGAGATCGGCCACGTAATCCGGAAACCAGTAGGTATCCGAATGCGTGCGCTCGGACAAGCCGAAACCGCGCCAGTCGTTGGCGATCACGTGCCACTCGCCCTCCATGTGATCGACCACGAACTGGAACGAGGCCGACATGTCCATCCAGCCATGCGACATGAACAGGATGGGCGCGCCTGCGCGGCCCCAGTGGCGCACATGGGTGCGCAGGCCGCGGATGGTGAGGAATTCGGAACGGGAAGGTGTCATGTCTGGCTAAAAAAGTACGATCGTTCGGATTATACGCATGCCGTTGAATTCCTGCCGGTCACCCCCATTTGCCCGCCATCGACGGTGTGCAACGACAGGGGACGCGAGGGCGTAAAATAAGGTCCTTTCAATCTTCTGCGAGCACATCCATGGCGATTTACCAGCTGGGCGAGCATGCGCCCGAGATCGATGCATCGGCCTTCGTGGCCGATTCGGCCACCCTGATCGGCAAGGTGACCCTGGAGGCGAACGCCTCGGTGTGGTTCGGGGTCACGATTCGCGGCGACAACGAGCGCATCACGATCGGCGAAAACAGCAACGTCCAGGAAGGCACTGTGATGCACACCGACATGGGCTATCCGCTCGTCATCGGCAAGGGCGTCTCGATCGGCCACCAGGCCATGCTGCATGGCTGCACAGTGGGCGACGGTTCGCTCATCGGCATCCAGGCCGTCATCCTGAACGGCGCCACGATCGGCAAAGGCTGCCTGGTTGGCGCCGGCGCCCTGGTCACCGAAGGCAAAGCATTCCCGGATAACTCGCTGATACTCGGTTCGCCCGCGAAAGTGGTGCGGACCCTCACGGAAGAAGACCTGCTGCGCCTGCAAGGCAACGCCGCCAGTTACGTGGCGCGTGGCCAGTTATTCAAGGCGCAGCTCAAGCACATCGGATAGACAATGACGACACCAGATACCAAGGACACCCTCCAAAAATTTATCTTCGACAACGCCGCCGTGCGCGGCGAGCTGGTCGAGATTTCCGACACCTGGCGTGAGATCCAGGCCCGCCACGGCTACCCCAAGGCCGTGCGCTCCATGCTCGGCGAGATGGTGGCAGCAAGCGCGCTGCTGTCGGCCAACCTGAAATTCAACGGCTCGATCGTGATGCAGATCCACGGCGACGGTCCCGTGCGCCTGTTGGTGGTCGAGTGCGACGCCGACCTGCGCATCCGCGCCACGGCAAAACTGGCGCCCGACGCGACCATCGCGGACGACGCCGGCTTGAGCGACCTGCTCAACGTCAACCGCCGCGGGCGTTTCGTGATCACGCTCGACCCACTTGAAAAGATGCCGGGGCAGCAGCCTTACCAGGGCATCGTGCCGCTCGACGGCGAGAGCGTGGCGACCGTCATCGAAAACTACATGCTGCGTTCCGAGCAGATGGACACGCGCCTGTGGCTGGCGGCCGACGACAAGGTCTCGCGCGGCCTGCTGCTGCAAAAGCTGCCGCGCCACAGCGGCAAGGAAGACCAGATCCAGCAGGCCAGCGCAGAGGAAGACCTCGAAACCTGGCACCGCGCGGTCATGCTCGGCAGCACCCTCAAGCAGGAGGAATTGCTCAGCACCGGCATCGAAACCCTGCTCAACCGCCTGTTCTGGGAAGAGACGATCCGCGTCTTCGATCCGCAGCACCCGCAATTCCACTGCAGCTGCACCCGCGAAAAAGTCGGCAACATGCTGAAAATGCTGGGCCAGCCGGAAGTCGAATCGGCCCTCGCGGACCTGGGCGAACTGGGCGTCAACTGCGACTTCTGCGGCAAGCACTACGCCTTCGACAAGGTCGATTGCACGCAACTGTTCGCCAGCGATGTCCCGGTAGAAACCTTGATTCCGGCAAGCGGCAGCATCAACTAAAGCTGTGCTCCCATGATGTCCCGGATTTGAAACGGGCCATCGTGCCGCATGATTTTTCCGCCGGTGCTAAGCTATTGCCTTGTTTGCAGTGTTTCATTTTTTATAAACACTGCCAGGTCACCAACAGGAGAATCGCAATGCATATGGATACCGGAATTAACACCGAAGACCGCGCCAAGATCGTCGAGTCGCTCTCGACCGTACTGGCGGACGCGTACATGCTGTATCTGAAGACGCACAATTTCCACTGGAACGTCACCGGCCCGATGTTCTCGGCCTTGCACGTGATGTTCGAGGAACAGTACACCGAGCAGTGGACCGCGCTGGACGACATCGCCGAGCGCATCCGCTCGCTGGGCCATTTCGCACCAGCCACCTACAAGCGCTATGCCGAGCTGTCGAGCATCACCGAAGAGGCGAATGTACTCTCGGCCAAGGACATGATCCGCCAGCTGGTCGACGGCAACGAAATCCTGACCCGCACTCTGCGCGCGGGCGTGAAGGTCGCCGACGAACTCGACGACTTCCCGACCGCCGACATGCTGACCACTCGCATGGACGTCCACGAAAAGAACGCATGGATGCTGCGCTCCTTCCTCGAGCAGGGTGCCGGTTCGACGCAGGGCGAGGCTTCGTCGGACTAATCCAATTCACTGACTTGACCCGTTGACGATGCGCGACACGCCCCGCTCTGCCTTCCCCCACTTCCTCGCGCTACCTACGCGCTGGATGGACAACGACAGCTACGGGCATGTCAACAACGTCAACTACTACAGCTTCTTCGACACCGCGGTCAATCGCTTCCTGATCGACCGCGGCGTGCTCGACATCCACCTTGATGACATCGTCGGCTTCGTGGTCGAAACCACGTGCTCCTACTTCAGTTCGATTTCTTTCCCCGACACGATCCACGTCGGCGTGCGCGTCGCCAGGCTCGGCAATTCGAGCGTGCGCTATGAACTGGCTTTGTACCGCAACGACGATCCCCTGCCATCGGCAGCCGGGCATTTCGTGCATGTGTATGTGGACCGGCCTACCGGCAAGTCGGTGCCGATTCCAGAGCGCGTACGCGCGGTGCTGCAAACACTCGCATGACGCTGCCGGTTATTGCCGGGGCACTTCTACCGTAAAAACCGTACCGTTCGCTTCATTCGAAACGACATCGATATCGCCGCCATGGGCAAGGGCAATTTGCTTGGCAATGAACAAGCCCAGGCCGAGGCTGCTGCGTGGCCGCTCGTTGCCCTCTTCCTCGGGCAATTGAACTAGCGAAGTGAACAAGGTCGGCAACACGTTTTTGGGAATCACGGCACCCCGGTTACGCACCTTCAGCAGCACGCGGCTCGCCTCGCCTGCGATGTCGACGATGATCGGCTTGCCGGGCACACCGTATTGCGCGGCATTGTTGGCAAGATTGGTCAGCAGTTGCTGGAGCCGCGCGCCGTCGAACATCCCGATTAATTCCCCGCTGGCGTTGAGCTCGAAATGGGCGCGGGGATGCGCGGCATTCGCGTCTTCGATCGCCCAGTTGCAGATCTGGAGCAGGTCGCATTCCTGGCGTTCGATGGGGATGCCATCGCCCAGCTGGGTGCGTGCCAGTCCCAACAGGTCGTTCACCATGCCGGCCATCGTTGCCGCACTGCGTTTCAGGCGTACGCCAATCTGCCGGATCTTGTCGTCCGGCTCGCCAGCCTGCGACAGATAGGTGCCGACGAGCGCCGTGGCGGCCAAAGGACTACGCAGGTCATGTCCCAGGATCGCCAGGAACAGGTCCCTGGTTTCGTTCACTTTGTCGTTGTACGCGACGGCAGCGTCCGCCAGCGACTGATCGATCGCTTCATTGAATCGCATGACGTCATCGGCATTGTCGGCCGATACGGCTGCATCGTCCAGCTGCCAGAGCTTGAGTACGCTGGCGCGTAGCGCGCGGTACTCGGCAATGAGCTGCAGGAGGGTAAACCCGCTCGCATAACGCAGTTTGCCGTGCGTCGAGGAAGCACTGTCATCGGGATCATTATTTTGCCCCTTCGATTTTGCTTCCGTTTCTGCAGTACTCTCTTCCTGCTCGATGTCCTTGGCAACGAACTCGAGTATTTCCCCCGCATGGTCGCGCAGCTCTTCGCCGGACATGTCATCCGTCACAGCCCCGAATGTCGTGGCAAATGCTTCCCATTCGACCAGGATCTGCTCTTTGTTACGGGTAATAAATGTTGACAGGTTCATGGCTCGAAAGGTCACTGCGGCGGTGCATGAAGCAACCAGCATAACCCATACGACTGGGGTCAGGTCTGACAACTGGACACGACCTCGACTGTCCGCGAGCGCTTGCTTGCCCGACGAGCTACGCTTCGTGCGCAGGCTGCTCTTCCGTAGGCGCCGATTTCCGTCCAAATGTCCTGCGCCAGTCTCGTGGACTGACCTGAAAACGTTTCTTGAAATGCTGCCGCAAGGATAGTGCCGTCCGAAATCCTGTAAGTTCAGAAATTTTTTCGACCGACATCGATGTGGTTTCCAGCAACTCGCGGGTGCGCCGCAGGCGTTCGTTGACCAGCCATTCCACCACCGTCATGCCCGTCGCTTTGTAGAAATGGCGCGTGAAAGTCCGTCGGCTCATGGCTGCTCTTGTCGCCAGTTCATCGATCGAATGTTGGCTGCCGAGATGTTCGCGCATGAAGTCGAGTAGCCTGTTGACGTGTGCATCCTGGGTCGAGACCGCCATCGGTTGCTCGATGAATTGGGCCTGCCCTCCTTCCCTGTGCGGCGGTATGACCATCATGCGCGCAACCTTGTTGGCGATTGCAGGACCGTGATACGCCCGCACCAGATACAGGCAGCAGTCGAGGCCGGCGCCGGTGCCTGCCGACGTGATCAGCCGGTCCTCTTCGACATACAAGGCGTTCATGTCCAGCTTTACGCACGGAAAGCGGTCCTGAAAGTCCCGTTCGGCCATCCAGTGGGTCGCCGCGCGCTTGCCGTCGAGTAGTCCGGCGTAAGCCAGTGCATAGGCGCCGTAACACAAGCCTACGACGTGCGCTCCGCGTGCATGCGCACGCGTCAAGGCGGTCATCAGCTCCGGTTGCGGCGCCGTCCCCAGATCGGACCAACCGGGGATGATGAGAATGTCGGCTGTTTCCGCCAGTTCCAGGCCGCCATCCGGCTGAACCGTCATCGCACGCTCGGCGCTCTGCGGCGGGATGCCGGAGGCGACGATCCGCAGTTCGAACAGGCGCCGGCCAGGCAGTTCCAGGTTGAACACCATATACGGCACGGCAAAGTGAAACGGACTGAAGTCGGCGTACGCAAACAGGGCGACCACAGGTATGTGTGCAGACATGAATGCCTTTGGAGCGTGGCCCGAAAGTATCGATAAATGACGTTTGGGTCAATTTTATCCTGCGCGAGACACGCGCACAATGCTGCTTCCCATCCACGATATTCGAGAAGAACATGCATGCAACGAATTCCCTCCTGACTGTCGCAGTCGCGCTCCTGCTTGGCACGGCCGCCGTAGCGGCGCAACCGGCGGCCACTGCTATCGCCGCAGCCACGCCGGGCAAGCCGACGGTCCAGGTCCAGCAGATCCGCAATGCCACGGCAAAAATCAGCTACGCGGGTACAACCTTCCTGCTCGATCCGCTGCTGGCAAAAAAGGGAGCCTATCCCGGCTTCGCCGGTACTTTCCGCAGCCAACTGCGTAATCCCATGATCGAGCTCCCCATGTCTGTCCCGGAGATCATGAAAGGTGTCGACGCCGTCGTCGTCAGCCATACCCACCTCGACCACTGGGACGGCGGCAACAACCGGTTCATCCCCAGAAGCATTCCGCTTTTCGTTCAGGATGAAGCCGATGCCAAAATGATTCGCGCGCAAGGATTTACCGATGTGCGCATCCTGGGCCAGAACACCCCGTTTCAAGGTGTTTTGTTGAGCAAGACGGGCGGAAAGCATGGGACCGCCGAGATGTATGCCGTGCCGCAACTGGCGGCGGGACTCGGCGAGGCGATGGGCATCGTCTTCCAGGCGTCCGGCGCCAAGACCGTCTATGTTGTCGGTGACACGGTATGGCAGTCGGACGTCGACCAGACCCTCGCCAGATTCAAGCCTGAGGTGATCATCATGAATACTGGCGATGCCCGCATGGTCGGTTTTGCCGGATCCATCATCATGGGAAAGGACGATGTCCTGCACGCGGTGCGCAGCGCACCCAACGCGACGATCATCGCTTCCCATATGGACGCGATCAACCACATGACGCTGAGCCGCAAGGAATTGAAGGAACACGTCCGGCAACATGGTATCGAACAACGTGTGCGCATTCCTGCCGACGGCGACGTGCTGAAGTTCTGATACAGATCCGCCACCAGCAAGGGCGTCGTAGGCAAACGATGCCTACGACGCAGGCAGGATGTAATCAAACTCGTAGAAGTGCGCCCGCTCCTCGATCCGGATACGCATCGTGCCGGCAATCCCGGCCAGTTCGCCGGTCCCTGAATCCGGCACCACGCTGATCGACAGTGCCTGGGCGCCGCG
Organism: Massilia sp. CMS3.1; assembly: GCF_051262535.1. Lineage (NCBI taxonomy): Bacteria > Pseudomonadati > Pseudomonadota > Betaproteobacteria > Burkholderiales > Oxalobacteraceae > Massilia > Massilia sp. CMS3.1. Next base: position 13,570 of record NZ_JBIMES010000005.1, read on the forward strand.
CGCCATCGTCCCGCTGTGCTGGACGACGAAGCTGCCGCGCCTGCCCTGCAGCGTGCCGGTCACGCGCTCGATGGCCACATAGCCGGCCGAGCCTTCGGTGGCGGTCAGGGCGGAGAGCATCTCGCCGACGCCCGTTCCTTCGAACTCACCGTGGTAGCGTTTGTCGATCGCCATGCGGCCGGTGGTCACGCCGTCGCGTACCTCGGGCTGGCCTTGCGGAGTGACGGTCACATCGAACGGTCCTGCGACATGTTGCTGGCTCATGGTCGGCTTCCTTGTGGTTGAAGAGATATCGAACATTCTAGGACAATCCGGCGCCCTTGCGTTCATCGTCCCGGCAAGTGACCGGTGTCGCCGGCGGGCGCTGGCGCGAAGCTCGCCGCGACACACCAATCGCCCTCGACGTCACGGGCCAAGGTAGAGGTCGTGTCCGAATGTCAGACCCCAGCCGGTTCAGTGCGCCGCGCCCGGCATATGCAAATCGATCACCTTCATGATCGCCAGCGTCGTGGCCATGCTCATCTCGCCGGTAGCGAATGCATGGCGCAGCTCGGCCTGGGGGATGCCGGCGGCGGCGGCCAGCTGCGTCGTGCCTTCGGCGCGCGCGGCGTGGGCAAAGGCGTCGGTGAGGATGGCGGCGTCGCCGCTCTCGAAGGCTGCGGCCAGCCACGCGGACAAGGCCTCGAGCGTTGCCAGCGAAGCTGCCGGGTTGTCGTGGTGGTCGGTATTCATGGGATCAATGCGTCGGGTTGGCGGCGGCGGGTTTGCCGTCCTTGCCCGGCTTGGGTGGCGGCGGAGGCGGCGGCACCGTCATCGATTCGGTCGGCTGCTCGTCTTTCCTCAGCACCTGCACGAAGATTTCGTTCTGCTTGATCATGCCCAGTTCCAGGCGCGCGCGCTCCTCGACGGCGCCGGTGCCTTCGCGCAGGTCGCGCACTTCCGATTCGAGCTTGGCGTTGCGCGCCTTGAGCCCGTCGGATTTGACCTGCGCCAGTGCGACCTGGTCCTTCAGGTCGGCGACAGCCAGCATGCCGCCCTTCCCGAGCCACAAAGGGTACTGGATCAAGAGCAGCAGGGCGGCGAGAACGAGCGTAATAATGCGCATGGAGGAAATCAGGAACGCGGGCCGCGCCAGGCATGGCCGGCCCGCAGGTACGACAAATTACTTCAAATTATAGAACGCGTCACGGCCAGGGTAGCTGGCGACATCGCCGAGGTCTTCCTCGATGCGCAGCAGCTGGTTGTACTTGGCCATACGGTCCGAACGCGACATCGAGCCGGTCTTGATCTGCAGGGCGTTCAGGCCCACCGCGATGTCGGCAATGGTCGAGTCCTCGGTCTCGCCCGAACGGTGCGAGATAACGGCGGTGTAGCCGGCGCGCTTGGCCATTTCGATGGCGGCGAAGGTCTCGGTCAGGGTGCCGATCTGGTTGATCTTGATGAGGATCGAGTTGGCAATGCCCTTCTGGATGCCCTCTTTCAGGATCTTGGTGTTGGTGACGAACAGGTCGTCGCCGACCAGCTGGACACGCTTGCCCAATGCGGCGGTCAGCGTGGCCCAGCCTTCCCAGTCGCCTTCATGCATCGCGTCTTCGATCGAGATGATCGGGTACTTGTCGCACCAGGTCGAGAGCATGTTGGTGAAGTCGGTAGCGGACAAGCTGAGGCCTTCGCCTTCGAGCACGTACTTGCCGTCCTTGTAGAATTCGCTGGCGGCGCAATCGAGGCCGAGGGCGATGTCCTTGCCTGCTTCGTAGCCTGCCTGCTCGATCGCCTGCATGATCAGCTTGATCGCTTCTTCATGGTTCTCGACCGATGGCGCGAAACCGCCTTCGTCGCCGACCGCCGTGGAGAGACCCTTCGCGTGCAGGATCTTTTTCAGGGTATGGAACACCTCGGCGCCGTAGCGGATCGCTTCCTTGAACGACGGAGCGCCGATCGGGATGATCATGAATTCCTGGATGTCCAGGTTGTTATCGGCGTGGGCGCCACCGTTGATGACGTTCATCATCGGCACCGGCATCTGCATCGCGCCCGAACCGCCGAAGTAGCGGTACAGCGGCAGGCCCGCTTCTTCAGCGGCGGCTTTGGCCACGGCCATCGAGACGGCCAGCATGGCATTGGCGCCCAGGCGGCTCTTGTTCTCGGTGCCGTCCAGGTCGATCAGGGTGCGGTCGAGGAAGGCCTGTTCGTTGGCGTCCAGGCCCATGATGGCTTCGCTGATTTCGGTGTTGATGTTCTCGCAGGCCTGCAGCACGCCCTTGCCGAAATAACGCTTCGGATCGCCGTCGCGCAGCTCGATCGCTTCGCGCGAACCGGTCGATGCGCCCGACGGCACAGCCGCACGGCCCATCACGCCCGATTCGAGCAGGACGTCGCATTCGACGGTCGGATTGCCGCGCGAGTCAATGATCTCGCGGCCGATAATATCAACGATAGCACTCATGTTTGCATCTCCAGAAGGGTAAAAAATCATCTCGTAGATGCAAGTCGAGGCGCCCGATGGGCGCCTCGACTTGCTGGCTATATGCTTACGTCAGATCTTGAAGCTGTTTTCGAGGAAGCCTGCCCGCTTCACCACGCGGTCGAGGTCGACCAGGGTGGAGAGCAGTTCCTTCATGCGGTTCAAGGGCACGGCATTCGGGCCGTCCGACATGGCATTCGCCGGGTCCGGATGGGTTTCCATGAACAGGCCGGCAATGCCGGCTGCCACCGCGGCGCGCGAGAGCACCGGGATGTGTTCGCGCTGGCCGCCCGAGGACGTGCCCTGCCCGCCCGGCAGCTGTACCGAGTGGGTCGCATCGAACACCACCGGGCAATTCGATTCGCGCATGATGGCGAGCGAACGCATGTCGGAGACCAGGTTGTTGTAGCCGAACGAGACCCCGCGTTCGCAGGCCATGAAGTTGTCTTGATTTAAGCCAGCAGCGCCCGCGGCCGCACGCGCTTTATCGATCACGTTCTTCATGTCGCCAGGTGCCAGGAACTGGCCCTTCTTGATGTTCACCGGCAGGCCCGAACGGGCACAGGCGTTGATGAAATCGGTCTGGCGGCACAGGAAGGCCGGGGTCTGCAGGACATCGACGATACTCGACACTTCCGGAATCTCTTCCTCGGTGTGGACGTCGGTCAGCACCGGTACGCCGATCGTGCGTTTCACGTCGGCGAGGATCTCGAGGCCCTTTTCGCGACCCGGGCCACGGAACGAGGTGCCCGACGAGCGGTTCGCCTTGTCGAAGGACGATTTATAGATGAACGGGATGCCGAGCGCCGAGGTGATCTCTTTCAAGGTACCGGCGACGTCGAGCGCCATCTGGCGCGATTCGATCACGCAGGTGCCGGCGATCAGGAAGATCGGCTGGTCCTGGCCTGCTTCAAAGCCGCAAAGTTTCATGCTGCATCTCCTTGTAAAGCCGATGCCGTGGCGACGGCCGGTGAATTGGCCGCCGCCGGTGCGTTCGCCGACTGGTGCGCGAGCGCCGCCTGGATGAACGACGTGAACAGCGGATGGCCGCTGCGCGGGGTCGACTTGAATTCAGGGTGGAACTGCACGCCCATGTACCACGGGTGCGCGTTCTCGCCGGTGCGCGGCAGTTCCATGATTTCGCACAGGTCTTCGTTGGGGGTACGGGCCGCGACGACCAGGCCGGCCGCTTCGACCTTCGGCAGGTAATGGTTGTTCGCTTCGTAGCGGTGACGATGGCGCTCGGTGACGACGCTGCCGTAGATCTCGGCGGCCAGCGTGCCCGGGTTCACCGCGCAGGTCTGGGCGCCCAGGCGCATGGTGCCGCCCAGGTCCGAGTTCGCGTCGCGCTGTTCGACTTTGCCGTCGTGGTTCTGCCACTCGTTGATCAGGGCGACGACCGGCTGATCGGTCTCGAGATCGAATTCGGTGGAATTCGCGTTCGGCAGGCCCGCCATGTGGCGCGCGTATTCGATCAGCGCGACCTGCATGCCCAGGCAAATACCCAGGTAAGGGATCTTGTTTTCGCGCGCATAACGCGCGGCCATGATCTTGCCTTCCACGCCGCGCTTGCCGAAGCCGCCCGGGACCAGAACCGCGTCGTACTTGGCCAAACGCTCACAGCCTGTACTTTCGATCTCTTCCGAGTCGAGGTATTCGATGTTGACGCGGCTCTCGGTGTGGATGCCGGCGTGGCGCAGCGCTTCGGTCAGCGACTTGTACGACTCGGTCAGGTCGACATACTTGCCGACCATGCCGATGGTAACTTCGTGCTTCGGATTTTCCAGCGTGTAGATCAGCTTCGTCCACATCGACAGGTCGGCCGGCGGTGCCTCGATGCCGAGCGCTTCCAGGATGATGTCGTCCAGGCCCTGATCGTGCAGCACTTGCGGCACCTTGTAAATGGTGTCGACGTCCCAGACCGAAATGACGGCCTGCTCTTCGACGTTGGCGAACAGCGAAATCTTGGCGCGTTCGTCGTCGGGAATCGGGCGGTCGGCACGGCACAGCAGCGCGTTGGGCGAAATGCCGATCTCGCGCAGCTTCTGCACGCTGTGCTGGGTCGGCTTGGTTTTCAGTTCGCCGGCCGATGCGATGTAGGGCACCAGGGTCAGGTGCACGAACGCGGTCGACTTGCGGCCGGCGCGCAGCGACAGCTGGCGTGCGGCCTCGAGGAAGGGCAGCGACTCGATGTCGCCGACGGTGCCGCCGATTTCGACCAGCGCGATATCGACACCTTCGGCGCCACGGCGGATGTAGTCCTGGATTTCGTTGGTGATGTGCGGGATCACCTGCACGGTCTTGCCAAGGTACTCGCCACGGCGTTCCTTGCGGATCACCGATTCGTAGATCTGGCCGGTGGTGAAGTTGTTCACCTTTTTCATGCGGGTGCTGATGAAGCGCTCGTAGTGGCCGAGATCGAGATCGGTCTCGGCGCCGTCGTCGGTAACGAAGACTTCGCCGTGCTGCATCGGGCTCATCGTGCCGGGATCCACGTTGATGTAGGGATCGAGCTTGAGCATCGTGACTTTGAGACCGCGCGATTCGAGGATCGCAGCGAGAGAAGCGGCCGCGATTCCCTTGCCCAGGGAAGAGACGACGCCGCCAGTGACGAATACAAATTTGGTCATTGTGCTGAAGGTGCCGAACGGCACACGCGGGAAATAGAAATTATACCTTAAACCGGCGCCTGCATCTTCACCAACAGCCTCCCGCCGGGCTATCGCTGCCCTTTGCACGCCCGGTCACGCCGTTCACTCGCCTTGACTGTTTCGCAATGACAACAGCTTTTGCCCTCAATTGTCTGGAACCGCACATTGATGTCCATGTGCAATTGCAATTGCCGTGCGTCAAGGTTACAGTTGACGTTCTCTTATCTGTATAGGCAGGTGCACCATGGGCTTTTTCAACAACCTCAATATTGGCAAGCGCCTCGCGATCGGCTTTGCGCTGACCCTGGCCATGGCCGTCCTGATCGCCGCGGTCGGCATCGCACGCGTCAACAGCGGCGCCGCCAGCACCGCCCAGGTCCTGGCCGAGCCGCTGGCCAAGGAGCGCATGATCAGCGAGTGGTACATGCAGGTCTTCGCTGCGGTGCGCCGCACGGCCGCGATCGTCAAGAGCAGCGATCCCGCGCTCGGTCCCTTCTTCAAGGAAGATGCTGCCCAGACCGGCAAGCGTTCGGCCGAACTGATGAAGCAGATCGAGCCACTGATCGTCGACGGCGAAGAAAAAGCCCTGTTCGACCGTATCACCGAACAGCGCAAGGCCTATTCGAGCGCGCGCGACCTGGCCGTCAAGGCCAAGGCTGACGGCGACCAGGAACTGGCGACCAGGATTCTGGACGAAAAATTCACGCCAACCGCGAAGGCTTACCAGGAATCGATGCAGCAGCTGGTCGCCCTGCAGGCCGCGCAGATCGCCACCACGGCACGCACTATCGACGAGCGCGCCGACGGCAGCGAAACCCTGCTGGCGACGCTGGCCATCATCTCGGTGCTGCTGGGTGCGGGACTGGCGTGGCTGCTCGCGCGCAGCATCGTGCGTCCGATCCGCGAAGCGGTGGCCCTGGCCGAGACGGTCGCCAGCGGCGACCTGACGCGCCGCATCGACGCCACATCGCGCGACGAAACCGGCGCCCTGCTGCGCGCGCTGCGCCACATGAACGACAGCCTGGTGCAGATCGTCACCGAAGTACGGGGCGGTACCGACACCATCGCCGGCGCATCCGGCGAAATCGCCGCAGGCAACATGGATCTCTCGAGCCGCACCGAGCAACAAGCCGCCTCGCTTGAAGAAACGGCCGCCTCGATGGAGCAGCTGACCGGCACCGTGCGCCAGAACGCCGACAACGCGCGCCAGGCAAACCAGCTCGCGATCACGGCTTCGAACGTCGCCATCGAGGGCGGCTCCGTCGTCGGCCAGGTCATCACGACCATGGGATCGATTAACGAATCTTCGCGCAAGATCGTCGACATCATCGGCGTCATCGACGGCATCGCGTTCCAGACCAACATCCTGGCATTGAACGCCGCCGTGGAAGCGGCACGTGCCGGCGAACAGGGCCGCGGCTTCGCGGTTGTGGCCTCGGAGGTGCGCAACCTGGCGCAACGTTCGGCGGCGGCAGCGAAAGAAATCAAGGTCCTGATCGGCGACTCGGTCGACAAGGTCGACCTGGGGGCCAAGCTGGTCGACCAAGCCGGCGCGACGATGGAGCAAGTGGTCGAATCGATTCGCCGCGTCACCGACATCATGGCCGAAATCACCCACGCGACCCAGGAGCAGACCGGCGGCATCGAGCAGGTGAACCGGTCGATCGGCTTGATGGACGAAGCGACCCAGCAGAACGCGGCCCTGGTCGAGGAATCGGCAGCAGCAGCCGGTGCGATGCAGGAACAGGCGGCGAAACTGGCGCAGGTAGTCGGTGTGTTCAAGCTCGATGCGGGTGCGTCGATTGCCGCGCCGGCAGCGCGACAAGCCGCGCCAACGCGCGCGATCGCCGTGCGTCCGAAGCCGGCCCCGCGTGCGGCGAAGGCGCCGGTCGCGACGAAGGCGGCCAAGTCGACCGCCAAGCCGGCGGCGCGTGCAGGCGCGACGGCAGGCGCCGACGAGTGGGAAGAGTTCTGATCGCCGTGTAGCGCGATCGACCGAGCCGCCCGCATGCCGGGCGGCTTTTTTTTTGTGGCGTTCGATGGCGCCGATGCACATCGCGTCAGACATCGCCAACACATCGAAACGCATCCGCGAACAAAAACGCCGGCATCACGCCGGCGTCTTCACTCCTGACCTCACTACCTTATTTCTTCTGCCCCGGCTTGAGCAGATCCAGCAACACCGCCGTCTCCGCCATGATGAACGAGCGCACCGTGGGCTTGAATTCCGGCGCCCACTGCGGCGAGTGGGTGCCCGGCGGGTACTTGCCGGCCTTGCGCGCGTCCGCCAGCTTCTTCGGCTCGACCGCGCCGACGTGCAGCAGCACGGCCTTGACGCCAGCCTGGCCGTAATTCGCAAAGTCTTCCGACGTCATCTTGGCCGGCATCTCGACCACGTTCTGGGTGCCGAGCGCGCCCTGGATCGCGGTGACGGCGCGTGCGGTCAGCTCCGGATCGTTGTAGACCGAGTCGGCGCCCGGCACGATGTCGATTTGCGGCTTCTTCGGTGCGCCCGCGGCCTGTGCTTCGCCTTCGACTTCACGCACGATGCTGGCCAGAACGCGCTGGCGCACTTCCGGCTTGAAGGTGCGCACCGTCAGCAGCAGCTTGACCTGGTCCGGCACGATGTTGGCCTGGGTGCCGCCGTGGATGCTGCCCACGGTGATGACGACCGGATCGGCCGGGTTGTTCTCGCGCGAGATCAGGGTCTGCAGCGCCATCACGACGCGCGCCGACATGACGATCGGGTCACGCGTTTCGTGTGGCGTGGCGCCATGGCCGCCCTGGCCGTGGATGGTGATGGTGATCGTATCGGCGGAGGCACGGAAGTGGCCGGCGCGCCAGCCGACCTGGCCTGCCGGCAGCGTGCCTTCATCGTGCATCGAGAGCGCGTAGTCAGGCTTCGGGAAGCGCTTGAACAGGCCATCCTTGAGCATTGCGGCCGAACCCGTCAGCGGCTCTTCGGCCGGCTGGCCGACCAGCATCAGCGTGCCGCTCCAGGCCTTGCGGTTTTCCGCCATCAGCTTTGCAGTGGCATACCAGGCCGCCATGTGGACGTCGTGGCCGCAGGCGTGCATGACCGGCACGGTCTCGCCGGCCGCGTTCTTGGCCGTCGCCGTGCTGGCGAACGGCAGGCCGGTCTTTTCCTGCACCGGCAGGGCATCGAGTTCGGTACGCAGCATGGCGGTCAAGCCGGGACCGTTCTTCAGGATCGCGACGATGCCGGTGCCGCCGACGCCGGTGGTCACTTCATAGCCCAGCGCTTTCACGCGCTCCGCCAGTTTCTTTGCGGTCTGGTGCTCGTTGAAGGCCAGTTCCGGCGTGCGGTGCAGGTCCTGGTACAGGGCCTCGATGGCAGGGAAATCCTTGTCCATCTGGGCCGTGAATTCAGGCGGCAGCGCGGCGGCATGGACGGCGCCGGCGCCGAAAAGGCCAGCCAGCAGGAGGTGTTTCAGCATGCGGTTCGATGGTTTCATAGTCTTGTCAGGATGAGCGTCGCCGGGACGCGGGTCAGATGGAATCTAGTGCAGATCCCCAGCGGTCGCAAGCGTGACGCGCGGCTGGCTGCCGAACATCGCACGTTTCATGGCAATGCTGCCGGCAATTCGCGACAAGCTCAGCATGAGCGGTGACGGCCAGGTGCCCTCGTACGGCATCATCATGTCGTCGGGGCATGCGAGTGGCAGGGAGTATCTGCTCAATCCGGCGACGGATTAGGACTGGCTTACAGGGAAAATCCCGACAATATGCTCTGCGTCCGCTCGTCCAACGAGACGAAACGCAGTCCGATGCGGACATCTGCGCTCAAAAAAACACAATTCGTTACCTCGGCGCCGGCTTCGATCTTCCTCAGCGCGCCGTTCACGTACAGCGTAAAGCTGACATGGCAGATGGTTCCCGGCCTGAATGGACGGGGCAGCAGGAGCGCAACGCCGGCGGGACTGATGTCGACTGTCCGCCCTTTCATTGGCGGCAAACCCTCCATGCGCACGACTGCACCGACCCGGCATACGCGACGCACTTCGCGTCGGCGTTCCGGCAAACTTGTTCTTCCTTGTGCGTCATCGAGGAAGGAGCGCCCTGTTTGCATCTTCTATTATTTCCTTAAAACAACTATTATTACCTCAATGCATCTAATTGTCGAGTGTTATTTGACGAATTTGGTGATTCTGTGACGCATTCAATCCAAACCCGAAGCGCAATACGCTCTAGGTATTATTGACGAAATTAACTTTTCTTCAATTTCGTGGCTCTCCACCACACCAGAGTTTGCTTCCGCATTTGCAGGACGTATGCGAAAACGCCACTGTTGCGCTCTTCGTCATGGACGAGCGACAGTGTTGCGTCTATATGAACCTGCTGCCGAGCAGAGGGTGTTCGGCCCGACCTGGTCGTCAGCGATATCGGCATGCCAGGCATGGATGGATACGAATTTATCGCCGAACTGCGCAAACGCGAGCGAGCCACAGGCCGCGCCCAGGTCCCGGCCGGCGCATTGACGGCATATGCGCGCGTCCAGGACCGGATGCGGGCGCTGACCGGCGTTTTTCAGATGCACGAGCAAAGCGCGGCCCTGCGCAAGTCCTCAGTCAGCCACCACGTGCCACACGTCCTTGAGTTTGTCGCCCTTGCGCTCCCCCGGCTTGGTATCGTTGGCGAACAGGTACAGCGGCTTGCCCTTGTAGGCCAGCTGTTTGGTGCCGTCGTCGCGCGTGACGGTCGAATAAGGCGAGGCGACGCGCTCGTCTGTCGCAGGCACCGGCGGCCACATCTTCGCGCAGCCTGCGCTGCAGGCGCTCTTGCCCGAGCCGGCCGTGTCCTTGTCGAAGGTGTAGACCGTCATCCCGGCAGCGTCGGCCAGCACGCCACCGGCTTTCTTGAAGCCCGACTGCGCCAGCGCGGCGCCGCTTGAAAACACCAATGCAGTAGTCAATGCTGCGAGTACAGGGTGGATCGCTTTCATGGCAAACTCCTGAATGACAGTGAAGCTTCAGTATAGGCTGTGCATGGACGGATGGTTACGACGCGTGTGCTGCGTGGCTTGCAAGCCACGGCCTCAATCGCTCTTTCGCTTCGCGCGCCGCGCCAGGGGAAATACGTCGGCAATGACCGTGCTGTCGCCAATTTGCCGGCTCGGCGAGGCTGAGTCGTACACCACCATCAGTGCGTCCTCGCTGTCTTTCTTGCCAGGAAACAGGGTCATGCCTTCGGGATGGTCGACGCCCTGCCCATACGGAAGGGTCAGCACGCGTTCCAGCCGGTCTGCCGCCACGACCGTGTCGCGGCCGGCCAGTATCCCGCCGGCCCAGCGAAGCACGTAGACCGGGCCGTCCAGATCCATGGTCGGGCCGGCAAGGATCAGGAGATCCTTGTCCTGGACGCACAGATCGCGGATGCCCAACCCGCCCAGGTCGAGGAAATGCTTGCGCAGCATGGTGCCGTCGGCGTCAACGGGCGCCAGGCGCATCCATCCCGCTTCCTCGTCGTCGACCAGCGCGACCTCGATGATGGCCGCCCAACCGCGCAGGACCGGACCACGCAATCCCAGCAGCAGGTGTTTGCCCGCAACGGCGATGCCCTCGATGTCGAAACCATTGTCCTTGCCAGGCAGCGCCAGGAAAGGACCGAAATGCTCGTCCTGTTTCAGCAGCGCGGTCAGCTCGTTGCCGTGTTCACCGCTGCGCAGCATGGCGGCAGTACGTTGCTTGCCCTTCTGTCCGGTGTCCTTGAGCAGCGTGTACTCGCCATCCTGTTCGACCACGGGAATACGCGCCAGCAGATAACGGTTGCCGTCCGCGCTCACGGACGACAGGCGCTTGTGTGCCTTTTTCGCGCCGTCATCCGGCCGCGGCTGCTTGCGCCGCAGGCTATGCGAGCCGGTCAGCCACAGGTACTTGTTGTCGTAGGCCAGACCTTCGATGTCGGCTTCGTTGATATCGTCGGGCGTGTCGCCGTGCGCGGGCAGCGGGAGCGGCAGGAAGTCGTGGAGCGCGAACTGCTTGTGCTCGCGCGCGAAGCTGCTCCGTCCGGTGCTGTCGGTTTCCGACATGGTCAGGCGCTCAAGGCTGACCGACTCGTCGTTCGCGAGCCAGAGCGTGCGGCCCATGCGCAGGGCGACAGAAAGGCCGTCACGCAATTCCTTTTCGTGCGTCAGGTTGTCGTGTTCAGGATGAAATTCGAGCAGGACGATATGTGCAGGATGCATGCGTTCTCCGATGGTTGGCAACAGCAGCATACCGCTATTGTTGACCTGGCGGGGCGCGCCTTCTTCAGGGCAGATCCCGCACGGCGTCGCCCGACAGGACCCGGCGGATGACGGTGCCGTCGACACCCCGGGCTTGCAGGTACTCGACCGCACTCAGGAGGTTCGATGTTTTTTGGACGGTGAGAGCCTGCGCAATCGTGCAGGCATCGTAACTGACGCCTGCGCGCCCAATATGCGAAGGGGATCGCCGTTCGTTCAGTGTCGCATTCATTTCGGATTGCCTCAATTGGTTGAAAGAACATGACAGTCATTGCCATGTGCCAGCCTGACCCGGGATTATGACAACATCATGACTGAGCAGGAGATCGACTCTCTCAACAAACGATGCGGAACGATTTGGACGGGCCATAGATCAGTATATGCATGAATAGCCGTCCTCGTCAGAATGCGCTAATCTTGACATCAATGACTAATCCACAACCCCACTACCCCGAGGTGTCGCTCCGCCAGCCTAGCCGCACGGCTACATGCTGTAACACGCCTGTCATATCGGGCCACCATACTGACGTTCTTGCATGACTCCGCGCCCAAAAATGGAAAAGAAGGTGAAACACGATGAGGCGCCTTCTGCGTCCACGCCAGATAGTGCCGACCAGCCATTGACAGTAGAAAAGAAGGGGAAACACCAGGATGCGCAGGACGGGTCGCCGCCCGATGGCGCCGCCCAGTTCCTCAATCGCGAGCTGTCCCTGCTTGAATTTAACCGCCGTGTCCTGGCCCAGGCCGAGGACGACCGCCTGCCGCTCCTCGAGCGCCTGCGCTTCCTGTGCATCGTCAGCAGTAATCTCGACGAATTTTTCGAGGTGCGGGTCGCCAGCCTGCTTGCGCAGCACACCCTCGAACGCAGCATGGACGGCATGCCGGAAACCCTGGCCGCCACGCTCGCCCGCGCCAGCGAAGAGTGCCGCCGCCTGATCGCGCGCCAATATGGGCTCCTGAACGAGGAAATCCTGCCGCGCCTGTCGCAAAACGGCATCCACATTCTGCACCGCAGCGACCGTAACGCGGCCCAGCGCGCGTGGGTGAAGGAATATTTTGACAAGGAAGTACGCCTCCTGCTGACGCCGATCGGCCTCGATCCTGCCCACCCCTTCCCGCGCGTAATGAACAAGAGCCTGAACTTCATTGTCGAGCTCTCCGGCAAGGATGCATTCGGGCGCGGTACGGCCATTGCAATCATGAAGGCGCCACGGGTGCTGCCGCGGGTCATCCGCCTGCCCGACGAGCTGTCGGACAGGCCGGGCGCCTGCTATTGCCTGCTCTCTTCGGTCATCCAGGCGCACCTGCCGGATCTGTTCACCGGTCGCGAAGTGGTCTCTTGCTCGCAGTTCCGCGTGACACGCAACAGCGATCTCTGGGTGGACGAAGAAGAAGTCAAAAATTTGCGCCAGGCGCTACAGAGCGAGTTGCATAGCCGGCAGTACGGCTTTGCGGTCCGTCTCGAAGTCGGCCACGGCTGCCCGCCGCATCTCTCGAGCTTCCTGCGCGACCAGTTCGGCATCGACGACAGCCGTGTATTCGCCGTCGACGGTCCCGTGAACATGAGCCGCCTGCTCGAAATCGTCAACAGCCATGCCCGCCCGGAATTGAAGTTCCCGCCCTTCGCGCCCGGTTTTCCGCCCAAATTCAACCGCAACGACATGTTCGGCATCCTGGCGCGCCAGGATGTATTGCTGCACCACCCATTCCAGTCGTTCCAGCCGGTGATCGACTTCATCCAGACTGCCGCCAGCGACCCGGCCGTGGTGGCAATCAAACAAACCATCTACCGTGCCGGCATGAATTCCGAACTGATGGAAGCCCTGATCAGCGCGGCCCAGAACGGCAAGGAAGTGACGGTCATTGTCGAACTGATGGCGCGCTTCGACGAAGAGGCGAATATCAACTGGGCCGAACGCCTGGAAGAAGCCGGTGCCCAGGTCGTCTACGGTGTCGTCGGTCTCAAGACCCATGCGAAGATGGCGCTGGTGCTGCGCCGGGAAGCGTCCGGATTGCGGCGCTACGCCCATCTTGGCACCGGCAACTACAATCCGACCACGGCGCGCAATTACTCCGATATCGGCCTGTTGACCTCCGATGCCAGCCTGACCGCCGACGTCAACGAGGTCTTCATCCACCTGACCAGCATGACCAGGCCCAAGCAGCTCAGCTGCATGTGGCTGGCGCCGTTTTCGATGCAAAAGGAACTGGTGCGCATGATCCGCCAGGAAGGGGCAATCGCGCGCGAAGGCAAACCGGGGCGCATCATCGCCAAGATGAATTCGCTGACCGACGAAACCGTGATCCGGGCCCTGTACGACGCATCCTCTGACGGCGTGCGCATCGACCTGATCGTGCGCGGCGCATGCTCCCTGCGCCCGGGCCTGCCCGGCATGTCCGAAAACATCAAGGTGCGCTCGATTGTCGGGCGCTTCCTCGAACACACCCGCATCTTCTACTTCCGCAACAACCTGAAGCACGACATTTACCTCAGTAGTGCCGACTGGATGAACCGAAACCTGATGCGCCGCATCGAAGTGGCGTTTCCGATCCGCTCCCCCGCCTTGAAGAAGCGACTGCTGCGCGAATGCTTGCAACCTTACCTGAGCGACAATGTCAACGCCTGGGAACTGGGCAGCGACGGCCAGTACCGGCGTCGCAAGCTGCGCTCCGGCCAAAAGATCTGCAACGCACAACAAATGCTGATGGACACGCTCGGCGCCAGCGCGCAGGGCGAACCTGTAAAAGGAGACCAGACGTGGACCTGATCCTGTGGCGCCATGCTGAAGCACAAGACGGCGAACCCGACGCCAAACGCGCCCTGACATCGAAAGGCAAGCGCCACGCGGCGCGCGTCGGTGCCTGGCTCGACCAGCAGTTGCCGGAACAGTGCCGCATCCTGGTCAGCCCGGCGGTACGCTGCCTGCAAACTGCGGCGGGCCTGGGGCGCCGTTACACGGTACACGACGCCCTGGATACCGAATCGACCGCCGAACGGATGCTGGAGGCCTGCGGGTGGCCGGGCAACCGCTTTCCGGCACTCCTGATCGGGCATCAGCCCCTGCTCGGAGAACTCGCGGCACTGATCCTGGCCGGGGCGAAGCAGCCCTGGAAAATCCGCAAGGCGGGCGTGTTCTGGATCAAGGGATCGGACGCCGACGACAATCTGCCGTTCATCCGGCTGGCGGTCGGGCCTGAGCTGATCGGCACGCTGCGCTGACCCTTACGCTTCCCTGAACTGGAAACCGACGCCGGCCTCTTCCCAGGCCGTCCGTTCGCGCTCGAGCCAGAAACGCATTGTAGGATGCGTCTTGAGCCAGCCTGGCGCCAGTTCGGCCTCGATCCGGGGCTTCATGCGCAGCCGAAAGCCACCGAGCTCATCGTCGACACGCGCGTGCATGCACGCTACCGCCAGGCGCAACGCGAGCACCATGCGCGCCAGCGCCGGTTCGGCCAACGCATCCCGGATCTTGCGCAGGTTGCCCTTGTGGCCAAGCACGAGTGTGGCCATCAGGCGCTTTTCGCGTTCCGTAAAACCCGGCAAATCGACATGTTCGACCAGATAGGCGCCGTGCTTGTGCGCCCCCGTGTGCGATACGGCCAGGCCGATCTCGTGCAGCATGCAGGCCCAGCTCAGGTAATGCAGGCAGCTCTCGTCGCCCGCGCCGAGCTGGCCATACAAGTGCAGGGCGATCGTCGCGGTACGCTGCGCACGCACTGCGTCCACGCCGAAGCGCGCCATGCAGGCGACGATCGCCAGCTCGCGCCGATCAAACTGTTGCGCGCGCATTTCCAGGTCGGACAAGGCGCCCAGGCGCAGGCCGGCATTGATCGCGCTGACCCGCTCGATTCCCAGTTCCTGCATCGCGCCAATCAGGATGCCAACGCCGCCCAGCACGGCGACCACGCGTTCGGGCTTGAGTCCCGGCAATTCGACGCGGTCGATGTGGCCGCACTCGACCAGCGCGGCGCGTAGCGCGTTCAGGCCGTCAAGCGAGAGCGTGCCGTCGCCCAGTCCCCCGCGTGCGATCGCCTCAGCCATCGCGCGCATCGTGCCGGAAGAGCCGTAGGCGGCGCTCCAGCCATGCGTACGATAGGCGCCGGCCACGTCTTCGAACATTGCCCGCGCCATCGTGATGGCCTCGTCGAAGCTGGCATGCTCGATCCGCCCATCGGGAAAGAAGCGCGAGGCCTGGGGCTGGGTGCCGATGCTGAACGACTCGACCAGCGCGATCGCGTCGCCGCAACCGGCGATCACCTCGGTCGAGCCGCCGCCGATATCGATCACCAGCCGCCGTTCGCCGGCATCCGTCACCGCGCGCGCTACGCCCATGTAGACCAGCCTGCCTTCTTCTTCGCCAGAAATGACTTCGATGGGATAGCCGAGCGCCTTCTCGGCCAGCGGCAGGAATTCGGGCGCGTTTCTCGCCACGCGCAAGGTATTGGTGCCGACCACACGGACCGCGTCGAGGCGGTATTCGGCCAGGATCTGGGCGAACCCGGACAGGCAGCGCAGCGCGGTGTCGATCGCCTCGGCAGTCAGGTTGCAGTCAGGACCTAGCCCGGCCGCCAGGCGCACGGGATTACGCGCACTGCGAACGATGCGCATCTCGCCGCCGGCGGGTTCCCCGATGTGAAGACGAAAACTGTTTGACCCGAGGTCGACTGCTGCGAACATACGCACAACTTTCAAGAGATGATTGACGCAGTATACAACCACTGCTCCCGTCCGATACGCGGATGGGGTAGGATGAAGAAACGATGGCAGGATTGTATCGAACCGGCGCACACTGTTCACGCCGTCTGAACACCTCGAAAGGAACAAC
Source organism: Massilia sp. CMS3.1 (assembly GCF_051262535.1). Lineage (NCBI taxonomy): Bacteria > Pseudomonadati > Pseudomonadota > Betaproteobacteria > Burkholderiales > Oxalobacteraceae > Massilia > Massilia sp. CMS3.1. The sequence goes on from NZ_JBIMES010000005.1 coordinate 29,755, forward strand.
ATGGAAACCGAACTGAAGTTGCAAGTACCGCCTGCACAGCTCGACCGGATGCGACAACACCCCATGCTGGCAGAATTCGCCGCCGACGGCGCGCACGAACACCAGTTGATCGACACCTATTACGATACCGCGGCGCACGACCTGTGGAAACAGGGCCTGACACTGCGCGTCAGGGAAGCCGGCGGCACGTGGGTCCAGACCGTCAAGACGGCCGCCGCCACCTCGCCTGGATTGCACGAACGTGGTGAATGGGAATGCGCGCTGCCCGATGCTACGCCACAACCGGACCTGCTGGCGCGCCAGATCAAGCCGTCGGCGCTGGCGCAGTTGCTTGCCGCTGCCGAGGCTAAACAACTCGTGCCCATCTTCCGCAACGTCACGCGCCGGACGACCTGGTCCCTGCGCTGGCCGGACGGCGACGAAGTGGAATGCGCACTCGACGCCGGGCGCATCGAATCGGGCGGCAACAACACCGAAATCGCGGAACTCGAACTGGAAATCAAGCGCGGCTCTTCCACCCACTTGTTCGAACTGGCACTCGCACTGCACGCAGACATTCCGCTGCGCATGTCGAACGACAGCAAGGCGGCGCGCGGCTTCGCCATGCTCGAGGCCGTGCCCACACAAGCGGTCAAGGCAACGCGGGTCAAGCTCGGACGGCACGCGACGCTGGAAGATACCTTCCAGCGCATTGGCCTGAACTGCGTTCAGCAGATGGAGTCGAACGTGCCGGGCGTGCTGCAACAGGATGTCGAAAGCCTGCACCAGATGCGTGTCGGACTGCGGCGCCTGCGCGCCCTGGTCGACATGTTCGGGGAGCTGGCCCCGGCGCCGGCCGACATCGGAGAAGGGCTCGACTGGCTGGCCGGGGCGCTCGGCGCCACGCGCGACTGGGACGTTTTGGCCGACTCGACGCTGGAGCAGGTGAAAGGCATCGATCCGGGCGCCTTGCGCCTCGCAGCGCGGGCCAGGGCCGGCAAGTTGCACAGTCAATTGCTGCAGACCTTGCATTCAGCCCGATTCACGCACGTTCTGCTCAGTGTCAACGGCTGGTTGCACGCCCGCCAGTGGCGCCTTGACGGAATCCTGCCAAAGCGCTCGCCGCTCGCCGAGCGCGCATCGAAGGCGTGCCTGCCACTGCTGCGCAAGGCCGAGAAGCGCCTGAGCAAGCGGATCGCCGATTTCGACGGCAAGGAGCCGCAGCACCGCCACCGGATCCGGATCGCCGCCAAGAAAGCCCGCTATGGCGCTGAATTCTTCCGTGACCTGCTGCCGGCAAAGCAGGTCAAGCAGTATGTTGCGCAGCTGTCCGAACTGCAGGATCACCTGGGAATGCTGAACGATTTCGCTGTCGCCGATCAACTGTTACCCGAGCTACAGAAAGGCAACGGCGAACTTGCGCGCCATGCGGCCTACGCACGCGGCTATCTGGTCGCCGCGTCGGAGGCCGACACCCGTGAGCTGGCCGCGTCCCTGAAGGCGGTGGCCAAGCTGCGCCTGCCACGCTAGTCAGGCGCAGGCGTCGATCGGCGCGGCGAGAAAACGGGCTTCGATCTCATGCGCGGGCAGCGGCCGCGCAATGTAGAAGCCCTGGACCTCGTCGCAGCCGAGTTCGCGCAGGATGCGCAGCTGCGCCGCCGTTTCCACGCCTTCGGCCACCACCGTCATGCCGAGCGCGTGCGCCATCGAGACGATCGCCTCGAAAAATACCTTGCCATCAGCCTGCTCCAGCTCTGCCGTAAAGGTCCGGTCCACCTTCAGCACGTCCATCTTAAGCGCCCGCAACTGGGACAAGGACGAGTAACCGGTGCCGAAATCATCCAGATGCAGCTTGATCCCGAGGGCGCGCAGCTGCGCCAGTTCGGCCGCGATCTCGGCATGGTCGCCCATCATGGCGGACTCCGTGATTTCCACTTCCACCAGCGCCGCCGGCAAGCCGTGGCGCCGCAGCGCCGATTCGAGCTGGCGCACGACGCCCCGGCCACCAAACTGCATGGGCGATACGTTGATCGACACCGGCACCAGGAGCATGCCGCCTTCGCGCCAGGCCGCCAGTTGGGCGCAGGCTTTCTCGATCACGAGCGCACCGATCTGCAGGATCAATCCGCTCGACTCGGCCAGTGGAATGAAGTCGCCCGGAGACACCATGCCTGCATCGGGGTGGCGCCAGCGCACCAGCGCTTCCATGCTCAGCAGTGTGCCGGAGGCCGGATCGACCCGCGGCTGGTAATGCAGGAAGAACTGGTCGCGCTCGATTGCGCCCGTCAATTGTTCCTTGAGCAGGACGCGTCGGCTGACTTCCCCTGCCAGGCGTGGGTCGAAGAAACGGTATTGCCCTTTGCCTTCATCCTTGGCGGCATACATGGCGATGTCCGCATGACGGATCAGGGTTCTGGCGTCGGCGCCGTCGCGCGGGAACAGGCTGATGCCGACGGAAGCCCCGATGACCGCCTGGATTCCTTCGTCCAGGACGAACGGCGTCTTGAATGCCGCCACGATGCGCTCGGCCACGGCGGCGATCGCGCGTTCATCCTGCCCGGGATGCAGCAGCACCACGAACTCGTCGCCGCCAAAGCGCACGACCTGGTCGCCAGGCCGCAGCAGCGTACCGAGGCGGCGCGCTGCCACCGTCAGCAACTGGTCGCCAACGGCATGGCCGTGCGAATCGTTCACGTGCTTGAATTCGTCCAGGTCGATGAACAGCAAGGCCAGGCCCGCGCCGTCCCTCGCTGTCCCGTCCAGCAACGCCGGGATGAAGTTCAGCAGCCAGCTGCGGTTGCGAAGCCCGGTGAGCGGGTCCTCATTCGCCAGGCGCTCGAGCTCGGTCTCGTGCCGCTTTCGCTCGCTGATATCCTGCAAGGTCACGGCAAGGCCGTCGCCGACGCGCACCACCCGCCGCCGGCCCCAGGTGATGGTGACCTTGTCGTTGGCCGGCATGCGCCGGTCTTCTTCATAAAAACCGTTCGACATCGCCAGCTGATAGGTCGCGATGACCTCGGCGCCCCCGATGCCGTGATCGATCGTCGACACGGCGCGTCCGACCAGCTCGGCACGGCGCATGCCGTAGAAAGAGGCGCCACGTTCGTTGCAGTCGACGACCATGAAGTCGACGATCTGGCCCTTGCGGTCGCGCAGCGGGGCAGCCATGTAGAACCCCTCGTCCGCGCTTTCGGTCGCGGTCCGGTAGGCCAGGCGCACTGCCTCCTGGTCGCGTTCGCGGGCAGCCGCGCGCAGCGACAGCACGCTCGCCAGGCCTGACAGCAGCAGGAGGCAGGCGCTGACAGCGAAAACACGGTCGCGGCCCGCTTTCCAGGACATCAGCGCCGCGGCCTGACCTTCGTGCCGCGACAGCGCAACCATGGCGACCACCGGATAGACTGGCGAATCGCGCCATCCAAGTGCACGTGCAACACCATCCCGGAATCCATCGGCGCCGATTGGCCGCGATCCGCCGGTGGGGCCGCCGGTGGCCCGCAGGCGCAGAATCCGGCCGTCTGCAGTAAACGTACGGGCGCCCTGTTCGATCCACGACTTGCCTTCGGTATCGACCAGCGTGAGCAGGCCATCGTGGCCGAGGGTCGAGGCGCCGACAAAGGACGTGAAATAGTCGCCATCGACCGCCATCACGACAATACCGTCGAACTCTTCGTCGGCACTATCGAGTCTGCGGGTGAACAGTACCCGCTCACCGCCACCTTCGAGTCCGCGCGGGGCCAGGTCGACCCGCAATGCGGTCGAGTTATTGTTCTTGTGCTGAAGGAAAAACGGCATCTGTGCCACGGAATGCGGCAAGCCACCGCCTTTGGACGAGGAGCGCACGCGACCGTCCGCGCCGACGATACCGACGAACACAAAAGCCTGATCGGTGAACATGCCGTCGGCGCGCATGTCTTCGATCACGGTCAGGCTCGGCGCACGCTCCCATCCATACTTGAGTTGCATCGTAATCTGGTCCATCTGCGCGATGGAGCGAGTCACGTATTGCTCATACGCCTGCGCATACGAGTCCGCTTCCTTCAACAAGTCGGCATCGGCCTGCTCGGCTTCGGTATTCGCGCGCGACACCGTCACTGCCCAGTAGGCCAAACAACAAAAGATCGCCAGCAAGGGCCACAGGATGGCCAGATAATAATTGGTGCGAGAGAGTGAAGAACTGGCTGGTTTCATCGTGCGCTGATACGTCCCCGGCATCAAGGCGCAACGGGCGGGCATGTCCATCGGCGGCACTTATCGAGGACAGGCTCCTGTCAGGACGGAAGCATAGCATCGATATATGACAGTATAGTGACCCATAGAAATATTTCTTTATTACAAGTCCTAGGGTCCGGTCTGACAATCGGACACGACCTCAACGCTGGCTGAGGAGTGAAGGCAGAGGCCGTGTCCAGATGTCAGACCTGACCCCAGCCGTTGTTGCTCGTAATAAGTCGGCAAGGCCGGAATACAACGATCAGCGATAAATACGCCCTAGTCATGCAATGTAACGAAATATTGCACCATACTATTTGTAAGTTCCCAGAAGAAATTTGGGTGGTGGCCAGAAAGTGCTTATGAATTGCCTGAATGATATCGCCGAGTGGCGAAATCGCAGTTTTACGACCTTGATGTCGATCGTACGCGTAGTGGCGCTGGTGGTAGCCATACCGAGTGCAGCCTTTGGTATTGTCCATGGCATCCCTGAACTGGCGTTGCTGGCGACGGTCGCCCTGGTCTGGATCCTGGTGATCGGTCGACTAAGCAATGCTACTTATGACGTGCAGGTATTGAATTTTCTTGCCATGGTGTTCGTGGTTGCCATCGGTGCGATGATCCTGATCGGTCCATTAGGCCTATGCTATCTGATGGCAGTACCGGTCATGGGCGTCATACTGCTGGGTCTGCAGCCAGCCTTGATCCTGCTTGCACTTGGCGCGAGCTGCATGCTCGGCCTCGGCATGGGAGGGTATTGTCAGCTTCCTGTTGACAATCTTGAAAGCGGCTCGTTCTGGGCAGCAGCCCTCTTCGCGCTGACGTTTGCTTGCGTCGGCACGTTCATCACGCTCACCTGCGACACACTGATCAAAGGTTTGTCGAGCTCGTTGAAAAACGTGCGCACGTTCGCCACGTCGTTGGAGGAGAGGCAGGAATCGCTGCATACGCTCAACGACGAATTGCGCCTTACCTCGGCAGCGCTCGCCGGGCTCAATGAGATGGTCCTCATCACCAAGGTAGCCGAACGGGAAAGCGCCATTCAGCCAATCATTTTTGCGAATTCCACTTTTGAACGCTGCAGTGGATACCGCGCCGATGAGGTCATCGGTCGCAGTATGCGTATGTTACATGGGTCGAATACGGATCCGGTGGTCATTGCCAGGATAGCGCAAGCCATGGCACGACGTGAGTCTGTGTCGGGAGAACTAGTTCTTTATACCAAGTCCGGTGAACCGTGCTGGATCGAAATGGATATCGTGCCATTCGCCAGTAAGGGCAAGAACATCACGCACTGGGTGACGGTGGGGCGCGATATTACCGAGCGCCGCCGCTCGGCCGACGCCATTCACCAGCTGGCATTCTTCGATGTGCTGACCGGCCTTCCCAACCGGCGCCTTCTGATGGAGCGCCTGGAGATCATGGTAGCTGGAGTCAATGCCGGAAAAGAACTGGGCGCAGTGTTATACATCGACCTTGATAATTTTAAGCACGTTAACGACGCGCGCGGACACGCCACTGGCGATGCGCTGCTCAAGCATATCGCTGCGTGCCTGGTCCGTGCAGTGCATGAACACGATACCGTAGCAAGATTGGGCGGAGACGAATTCGTCGTCTTGCTGGAGAATCTGGGGCGGGACAGCAGCATTGCGATCGCAGCGGCGCAGTCTGCGGCCGAGCGGGTCCGCGGCGCGCTCACGCAGGGGGCCGATATCGACGGCCAGATGTACCACTCATCGGGCAGCATCGGCATTGCCATCCCTACAAGGCCGGATCATACCGTGCACGATCTCCTGCGGGAGGCTGACACAGCCATGTACCAGGCCAAGGGAAGCGGTCGCAACGGCGTGGCACTCTTCGAAACCATCATGCTTGCGGACGCAGAGAATACGTTGTCGCTCGAGCGTGACTTGCTCAATGCGTTGAATAACGGTGAACTGGCCCTGCATTTTCAACTGCAGGTCGACCATGACGGCAAGGCCATCGGCGCGGAAGTACTGCTGCGCTGGCGCCGTGCTGACGGCACGCTCGTGCCCCCCGACGTGTTCATCCCGGTCGCCGAAGCAACGGGCCTGATTGTGTCGCTCGGTACATGGGTGCTTCGTCAGTCCTGCCTGGCGTGGCTCGAACTTGAGCAAGCCGGGGTGACATTGCCCCTGTCGATCAACGTGAGTCCGCGACAATTTCGGCAGCCAGATTTCGTCGCAGTTGTCCGCAGGGTGGTTCTCGACACGGGCGTACCGCCGCAGCAGCTGATCTTTGAAGTGACCGAAGGTTTGATGATGGATGATTCGGATGAAATTGTAGCGCGCATGTCTGAGCTGGCGCAATTCGGCATCCGCTTTTCGATTGACGATTTTGGCACTGGTTACTCGAATCTGGCTTATTTGAGAAAGATGCCCTTGTTCGAATTAAAAATCGACAAAAGCTTCATGCGGGATATGCCACATGACATCAACGGCATGGCGATCGTGCAATCGATCCTGTCGATGGCCGGCCATCTGGATCTGCGCGTTGTCGCTGAAGGCATCGAGAACGGGGAGCAGGCGCAATTCTTGAAAGAGAATGGGGCACCATTCATGCAAGGGTTTCTGTTCTGCCGGCCAATGCCTTTGGTTGAACTCATCAAGCGGTTGACAGCTGCCGAATCGATAAAAGAAGTTGTTCAGGCCCCCTAAAGCCAGGGTCTTGTAATTGTCTGGAAGCTCAGCAAAAATCCCGGCTCCCCGTCGCCAGCCTGCCCAGCAAATGCGACATGTCCACCAGCCGCTTGGCGACCAGGTGTTTCACCTGCCCCTGGCTCTGCCAGATGCCGTAGACGCCGAGCAGGTTCGCGCCCAGCACTTCGCGCCGCTGGTACTCCACCAGGTCCGGCCAGACGATCACGTTGACGTTGCCCGTCTCGTCTTCCAGCGTCAGGAACAGTACGCCATTCGCGGTGCCGGGACGCTGGCGCACGGTGACCAGGCCGCAGCCGCGCGCGAGCTGGCCGTCGGCGTATTCGCCCAGTACCGATGCCGGCATGAAGCGCTGCGCCAGCAATTGCTTCCTCAGCAGCGCCACCGGGTGGCGTCCCAATGTGAGGCCTTGCGCGCGGTAGTCGCTGACGATCTCGTCGCCTTCCGAGGGCGCCGCGAGAAGCGGCATTTCTTCGTCAATCGTCGTCGGGCGCAGCAGGTCCTTGTCGGGCACACCGCCGACGGCCTGCCACAAGGCTTCGCGCCGGTGGCCGGCCAGCGAACGCAAGGCGTTGGCGCCGGCCAGTACCTGCAAGTCGCCACGGTCGAGCCCTGCCCGCCGCGCCAGGTCGGCCACGTTCTCGAACGGCCGGATCGCACGCGCGTCCTCGATGCGCACCGCCGCCTCACGGCTCATGCCGCGCTGGAGCGAGAGACCGAGGCGCACCGCCGGCTGGCGCGAGGAATCATCCAATTCTTCCAGTGTCGATTCCCAGCCGCTGATCGCGATATCGACCGGCCGCACTTCGATGCCGTGGCGCTGGGCGTCCTGCACCAGTTGCGAGGGCGAATAGAACCCCATGGGCTGGCTGTTGAGCAGCGCGCACAGGAAGGCCGCCGGTTCGTGGCACTTCATCCAGGAGCTGGCATAGGCCAGCAGTGCAAAGCTGGCCGCATGCGACTCGGGAAAGCCGTATTCGCCGAAGCCCTGGATCTGGCTGAAGATGGCTTCCGCAAATTCGAGCTCGTAGCCGCGCTCTAACATGCCGCGCACGATGCGGTCGTAATAGTGTTCGAGTCCCCCCTTTCTCTTCCAGGCCGCCATCGCGCGGCGCAGCTGGTCGGCCTCGCCGGGCGTAAAACCGGCGCCGAGGATCGCGACCTGCATCACCTGCTCCTGGAAGATCGGCACGCCCAGCGTGCGCCCGAGCGCGGCGCGCATTTCCTCGCTCGGATAGCGCACCGGTTCCAGGCCCTGGCGCCTGCGCAGGTAGGGATGGACCATGCCGCCCTGGATCGGGCCCGGACGCACCACCGCCACTTCGATCACGAGGTCGTAAAAGACGCGCGGCTTCATTCGCGGCAGCATGCTCATTTGGGCGCGCGACTCGATCTGGAACACCCCCACGGTGTCGGCCGCGCAGATCATGTCGTAAGTCGCCTTGTCGTCGGGCGGGATGTCCTGCATCTCGAACAGGCTGCCGTGGCGCAGGCTGACCAGTTCCAGCGCGCGGCGCAGCATCGACAGCATGCCCAGCGCCAGCACGTCGACCTTCATCAGGCCGAGTTCCTCTAGGTCGTTCTTGTCCCACTGGATGACGCTGCGATCGGCCATCGCCGCGTTCTCAATCGGCACCAGGCGCGACAGCTTGCCCTGGGCGATGACGAAGCCCCCCGGGTGCTGCGACAGGTGGCGCGGGAAGTTCAGCAGCTGCTGCGCCAGGGTCGCCCACTGGCGCGACAGCGGTGCTTCCGGATCGAGGCCGCTCTCGGCGAGGCGGTTCAGCAGGTCGGCCTTGCTGTCGAACCAGCGGTGGGTCTTGCAGACCTTTTCGATGATGCCGAGATCGACGCCGAGCGCGCGGCCGCTGTCGCGCAGCGCGCTCTTGGGCCGGTAGCTGATGACGACCGCCGCCAGCGCGGCGCGGGTGCGGCCGTACTTGTTGTAGATGTACTGGATGACTTCTTCGCGACGCTGGTGCTCGAAGTCGACGTCGATGTCGGGCGGCTCGTTGCGCTCCTTCGAAATAAAACGCTCGAACAGCAAATTCGCGCGCGCCGGATCGACCTCGGTGATGCCGAGGCAGTAGCACACCGCCGAATTGGCGGCCGACCCGCGCCCCTGGCACAGGATGTTGTTCGAGCGCGCGAAGTGCACGATGTCGTAGACGGTGAGGAAGTAGTGTTCGTACTTCATCTCGGTGATCAGGCTCAGTTCATGCTCGATCTGGGCTTGCACTTTCGCCGGGATCCCTTCCCGAAAACGCCGGTGCGCGCCGATATAGGTTTCGGCCCGCAGGAAGCTGCTCGCCGTCTGTCCCTTTGGCACCACTTCGTTCGGGTATTCGTAACACAGTTCGTCGAGCGAGAAGGTGCACAGCGAAGCGACACGGAGTGTCTCGTTTAATGCCTCGTTCGAGTAGATGTTCGCCAGGCGCAGGCGCGCGCGCAGGTGCTGCTCGGCGTTTTGCGCCAGGCCGTAGCCGCATTCGGCCACCGGTTTGTTCATGCGCGTCGCCGTGAGCGTGTCCTGCAGGGGTTTGCGCGAGCGGACATGCATCACGACGTGGCCGAGGGCGACAATGGGCAGCCGGTGCTGCCAGCCGACTTCCTCGACCGTGACCCGGTGCGCCTCGTCGAAGGCGCGGTGCAGCAGCACCAGGCCAAGCCAGGCGCGCCCTGGAAATTGCGCCGCCACCCACGTCGCCTGCGCGTGCAGGCGGTCGACATCCTGTGCTTCGTGACCGGGATAGTGTGGCAGCAGGATCGCCAGGCAGTCGGGCATGCCCTTTAAATGGGCGAGCTGCGTGGGCGGATCGGCGATATCGTCGGGCGTGAGAAAGTAGGTCCCCTTCTCGCTACGCGTGCGTCCCAGCGTGATGAATTCGGACAGGTTGCCGTAACCATTGCGGTTCTGCGCCAGCAGGATCAGCGACAGCGCCGGATCGCCGCCCGCTTGCCGCAAGTGAAAATGGGCGCCGACAATGAAGGGCAGCGCCGCTTCCTTCGCTTCGGCGTGCGCCCGCACCACGCCGGCCAGCGAACACTCGTCGGTCAGCGCCAGCGCCGAATAGCCGAGGCGCACCGCACGCTCCACCAGCTCCTCCGCATGCGAGGCGCCTTGCAGGAAGGAGAAGTTCGACAGGCAGAACAGCTCGGCATAATCTGGAAGATGAGCTGGCAGCTGAGCGGGCAGGCCCTGGGTCGGCGGCGGGGGGTGTGATGGCATCGGCACGCTGGGATATTGTGAGTTCACAAAATACTGTATAAAAACACAGTATACCCAACGAGGTCAACTGACAATAATTTCCGTGCGGATACGAAAAGTCACCGCAGCGAATTCACACAGTCATGCGAAAAATTTCATGACGACGAACAGGGTCGCCTGCAGCGCGGCAAACAGCACCCCGGACACCACCACAGCCGCGACTACCGCCGTGACGAGTCCTCCAACGATCCAGTAGCCGTCGCGCTCCAGAATCCCGAGCGCCAGCATGCTGATCGCCAGCGCCGGCAGCATATTTCCCAGCGGGATAGGGAGCAGTACCACAATCGCCAGCAGCAGGCAGACCACGCCCACCAGGTACTCCATGGGCGGCAGTGCCCAGACGCTCGCGCGCGGACGCAGCATCCTTTCGGCACGCTGCAGCCAGGGGCAGATGCGCCCGATCAGCCTTTGGAAGTCAGCGCGCGACATCGAACGCCTGGCGATGAAGCCGGGGAGCCAGGGCTGCCGGTTGAACGCCAGCTGCGCGGCCAACAGCACCAGCGGCGCGCCGAGGATGACCGAGGTGCCGGGCAAGGCCGGCAGCGCGTTCGGGCAGGCGAACACGAACAGCAAGGCGCCGAGCGCCCGGTCGGACAGCGCCGTCAGCAGGTCGCCGACCGAGACGCGTTCGCGCCCCTCGTCGTCGGCCAGCTGCTGCAAGACCTCTGACAAGGCCGGACCACCGGCCAGTTCTTTCATCAATTCTCCTTCACATTCTCGTGGGATTGTGCCTCGTGAGGCGACACCATGGCGATCCGGCGGATCGATACCTTGAGAATGCGCCGCTCTTCGACGGCCAGGATCTCATAACGCAAGCCATCCAGTTCGACACTTTGCCCGACCTCCGGGAAACGCCCGAAGCGCGCCAGCAGGAAGCCCGCCAGCGACGTATAGTCGGCGTCGTCACTGACCAGGCCATCCGTTTCCAGCACCTGTTCAAGCAGGCGCAGGTCGGCTGCACCGTCCACTTCCCATTCGCCCGGAGCGCGCGTCTGGATGGCCAGCTGTTCGTCTTCGTCTGGAAACTCACCGGCGATCGCCTCGAGGATATCGACCGGGCTCAAGAGGCCCTGGACAATGCCGTATTCGTCCGTCACCAGCAGCAGCTGCCCATGCGAACGCTTGAGCGTATCCATGGCCTTCAGAACGCCAACGGTATCTGGCAGGATGATCGCCTGGCGCATTGGACTGCCCTCGCCGCATTCGTCGATCCGTCCGCGCAGCAGCAGGTCAGCCATCAGGTCCTTGGTGCGGCCGATGCCAACGACCTCGTCGAGCTGCCCCCGGCACACCGGCATCAGGCTGTGCGGCGAATCTTGCAACTGGCGCACGATCTCTTCGACACTGTCCTCGAGATTGACCCAGGACATTTCCGAGCGCGGCGTCATGATCGAGCGGATCGAGCGGTCCGCCAGCATCAGGACTCCACTGACCATATTGCGTTCCTCAGCGGCGAATGTTTCTTCTTCCACCACCTGCGCATTGGGTGCTTCGTTCACCGGATCCATGCGGTTGCGGCTGCCCATCAGACTCAGCACCCTGTCGGCCGTACGCTCGCGCAGCGGTACGCGTGCTTCGTTCTTAAGGAAATTGCGGCGCGCGAACTGGTTCAAGGCTTCGATCAGGATCGAGAAACCGATGGCCGCGTACAGGTATCCTTTCGGGATATGGAAGCCCAAACCCTCGGCCACCAGGGACAGGCCGATCATCAGCAGGAAGCTCAGGCACAGGACGACGACTGTCGGATGCGCATTCACGAAGCGCGTGAGCGCCTTCGAGGCCAGGATCATGACGCCGATGGAAATGATCACGGCCGCCATCATCACGCCCAGTTCGTCGACCATGCCGACCGCGGTGATGACGGCGTCGAGCGAGAACACGGCGTCGAGCACGACGATCTGCGCCACGACGACGCCAAAACCCGCATATACCTTCGGGCCAGTGTGCGCATGGGTAATGCCTTCCAGGCGTTCATGCAGTTCGGTGGTTGCCTTGAACAGCAGGAACAGGCCGCCGCCAAGCAGGATCAGGTCGCGGCCGGAAAAACTCTGCGTTCCAACCGAAAACAAGGGTTCCGTCAGCGTCACCAGCCAAGACACGATCGTCATTAAGCCCAGTCGCATCACCATTGCCAGCGACAAACCAATGAGCCGCGCCTTGTCGCGCTGGTGGGGCGGCAGTTTGTCCGCCAGGATCGCGATGAAAATCAGGTTGTCGATACCCAGGACGATTTCCAGGACGACAAGTGTAAGCAGACCCGCCCATATTGTCGGGTCGAATAGCCATTCCATGTATTACCTCTTCAATTTTTTTACAATGTGATGCCCCATACGGCGCCGGCTCGACGAGCGGCATGCTCGGAATCAGGGATCAAGGGGATGCCGCCAGCAGATGCGCTGTGTGAGCGGCGTGCGCACGGCACAGTCCATGCCAACGACGGCAGGGACTGCGCATCAACGCAGGGGTGGAGGTTTTACCGGTGGGAATGGCGCCAGACCGCGCCGGGATGGCAGCTGCGAAGCAAGCGAACGGCCAGGCAGAATGGTCGATTGCCAGTGACCTTCCTCATTGACCGTGTCATGAAAATCCATACCGGAAGGCGGTTCGTCCGCATCGGGATCACCCATCGACTGCATCTCGGGCGCGACTTCGGTATCGGCAATGAGATCGCCTGCCGACACCCCACCGTATTGCGTCATAGCCGCTTGCTGCACCGACGATACAGACGTCGACAGCGCAAATACATTCAAGGGAAACAGCAGGATCAGGAAAATGACGAATGCTCGTCGCATAAGGAGGTCGTTGGACGGGACGAATCGAGTATATCAGTTATTCTGCCAGCCAGTTTTCCGGCGTGTGGTACCGGTCGGTGCGCAGGTCGATGAGCGCATGTTAAATTATTGCCAACCAAGACCAATCGAGACCTCATGATCTTCTCGACCATCACCCGGCGCTGCATGGCCGCCATCGCATTCGCCGCACCGGCCTCGGTGCTGGCATTCCCGACCGGCCCTGTCGAATGGGTCGTCCCCTACGCGGCAGGCGGCGGTTCCGACGTCGTGGCGCGAGTGATTGCGTCGGAAATGACGAGGACACTTGGCCAGCCGATTGTCACCAACAACAAGCCGGGCGCGGGCACCAATATCGGCGCCGCGTATGCCGCCAAGGCGAAAGCGGACGGACATGTCGTGCTGACGGCAGATACCGCCACCCTGGCGACCAACCAGTTCCTGTATACGAAGCCGGGTTACAACGCCGAGCAGGATTTCGTGCCGGTCGGCCTCATCGCCCGCTTCCCGATGATCCTGGTCGTCCACGCCGACGTACCGGCAAAAAACCTGCAGGAATTCATGGCCTGGGCGAAGGCGCAAAACAAGCCGGTGGCTTACGGCAGCCCGGGCGCCGGCAGCCCGCATCATCTCGCCATCGAGCTGTTTTCCGATGTGTCCGGATTGAAGCTGCTGCACGCGCCCTACAAAGGCGCGGCGCCCGCGGTACAGGACGTCATCGGCGGGCAGATTCCGTTCATGTTCATAGACACCGCTGCGGGTGGATCGCACATCCGCGCCGGCAAACTGCGCGCCATCGGCGTCGCCAGCCTGAAGCGGGTCGCCCATTTCGAGACCATCCCGACACTGAGCGAGCAGGGACTGGCCGGCTTTGAAGCCTATGCATGGCAGGGCATGGTGGCGCCGGCAAAGACGCCGGCGGCGACTGTCGAGACATTGAACCGCACCCTGCTCAAGGCGATCGATACGCAAGCCGTCAAAACGCGTTTCGAGGCGCTTGGGCTGGAAGCTACTCCGGGCAGTCCGAACGACATGACTGCTTATGCCAAAACCGAGCGCGAAAAATGGGGGAAGGTCATCAAGGCGAAGGCGATCAGGCTGGACTGACCGGCGCTACAGCAAGCGGATCCCGGGCAGCGCCAGCAACGAGGTCTCGCGCATCACCTGCACGAAGTCCGCCAGGTAAGCATTGCCCGCCAGCCGCTTCGGCACCACCGCGTACAGGCGCGCGGTCAAACCATCGGGGCCGATGCGCTGGCGCGCCACGTAGCCGCGCTCCAGATACCCGTTCACCGCCCATAGCGGCAAGGCCGCGAAACCGCGCCCGCTGGCCACCAGTTGCAGCATGCCCACCGTCAGTTCGGTCGTCCTGCGCGGCGGCTCCACGCCGGCCGGGCGCAGCACCTGACGCACCAGGTCGAGCATGTCGTCCGGCACCGGATAGGTGATCAGGGCCTGGCCCGCGAAATCCCCGGCCACCAGGTGCGGTTTGGCCAGGTAAGGATGGCCCAGCGGCAGAATCGCGACCATCTCGAATTCGAACAGCGGATGAAACACCATGTCGGTTTCGGTCTCGTCCAGTTCGGAGACGATCGCCAGCTCCGCGCGGTCCTGGTGCAAGAGGCCCACAGGGTCGGCCTGGAAGCCGGACACGATATCCTGCTCGACTTCCGGCCAGCGCTCGCGTAGTGCGTCCATCGACGGCATCAGCCAGTCGAAGCAGGTGTGGCACTCGACCGCGATGCGCAGCTTGCCGGCAGCAGTGCTGGCCATGCGCGCCAGGTCACGTTCGGCCGAGCCGACCAGCGGCAGCACATGGACCGCCAGGTCGAGCAGGCGCTGGCCCGCCGCCGTAAAAGCCACCGGCGCCGACTTGCGCTCGAATAAAACAGCGTCGTACTGGCGTTCCAGCGCCAGCACTTGGTGCGACAGGGCCGATTGCGTCACGTTGAGCAGCTGCGCCGCGCGCGAGATGGTGCCGGCCTCCCTCAAGGCGAGCAAGGTGCGCAGGTGACGCAGCTCGAGGATCGATGTTCCCATTAGTTTTTTTCACATGATCAGAAAAATTTGTCGTTTGAATTATGCATCAGCTCTGCCGATAATCGATAGCATTCTTCATACACCTATCGAAAATCATGATCAAAATTCATACGCTGGGCTATCCCCGCATCGGCCTGCAACGTGAACTGAAGTTCGCCCTCGAACGCCATTGGCGCGGCGAGACCGATGAAGGCGCGCTGGAAGCGGTCGGCGCCGAACTGCGTGCACGCCACTGGGCTGAGCAAAGGGATGCCGGGCTCGACTTCGTCACCGTCGGCGACTTCGCCCTCTACGACCATGTGGCGAACCATATCGGGCTGTTCGGCTGCGAGCCGGCCCGCTTCGGTTTCGACGGCAGCGAAACGGCGCTGGCGCGCTATTTCACCCTGGCGCGCGGCGTGGCGCACGAGCATGCGCAGGGCCTGTGTTGCGGCGCGGCCGCAGGTGGCACGGCGGCACTCGAAATGACCAAGTGGTTCGACACCAACTACCATTACCTGGTCCCCGAATTCGATGCCGCCACCCGCTTCAATCTGGCACCCGGGCGCCTGTTGGCCGAAGTGGCGCAGGCGCGCGCACTCGGCCACCGGGTGAAAGTGGCGCTGATCGGGCCCTTGAGCTTCCTCTGGCTGGGCAAGACGCGGGAAGCCGATATCGACAAACTCGACCTGCTCGACGACCTGCTGGCGCCCTACTGCGCGCTGCTGGCGCAATTGAACGATGCCGGCGCCGAGTGGGTGCAGCTCGACGAACCGATTCTTGGCCTGGATTTGCCGGGCGCCTGGATCCTCGCTTTCGAGCGCGCCTACCGCACGCTCGCCACGGCGCAGCTGCCCTTGCTGCTGTCCACCTATTTTTCGCCGCTCGAAGAAAACCTGAGCATGGCCTGCAAGCTGCCGGTCGCCGGCCTGCACGTCGACGCGGTGCGCGCCCCCCACGAGCTGCAATCGATCGCCGACTGGCTGCCGGAGACCAAGGTGCTGTCGGTCGGCATTGTCGACGGCCGCAACATCTGGCGCGCCGACCTCGACACGGCGCTGGCGCGCCTGCTGCCGCTGGCCATGCGCCGCCGTGGAGAACTCTGGCTGGCGCCTTCCTGCTCGCTGCTGCATGTGCCCTTGAACCTGCGCGAGGACCCCGCCATCGACCCCGAACTGCGCGCCTGGCTGGCCGGCGCACGCGAGAAACTGGGCGAACTGCAGGTGCTGCGCCGCGCGCTGATCGAGGGCGAAGGCAGCGTCTATCTCGAACTGCGCGAGGCCCGTGCCGCACTCGAGGCGCGCCGCACGAGCGAGCGCGTACGCCGGCCGGCCGTGGCCGCGCGCGTGGCGGCGCTGGCGGTCGGTGCCGACCGCCGCGCAAGTCCCTATTCCGTACGCCAGGCGGCGCAGCAAGAACGCTTCCATCTCCCGCCCTACCCGACCACGACCATCGGCTCGTTCCCGCAGACGGCGGCGATCCGGGCCGCGCGCGCCGCCTTCAAACGCGGCGAACTGGCGCGGCCCGACTACGAGGCGGCGATGCGGTGCGAGATCGAAGGGGCGGTACGCGAACAGGAAGCGCTGGGACTCGACGTCCTGGTGCATGGCGAGGCCGAGCGCAACGACATGGTCGAGTATTTCGGCGAACAGCTCGACGGCTTCGCCTTCAGCGCCAACGGCTGGGTGCAATCGTATGGCTCGCGCTGCGTCAAGCCGCCCGTGCTGTTCGGCGACGTGGCGCGCCCGGCACCGATGACCGTGGCATGGAGCACGCATGCCCAAAGCCTGACCGCGCGCCCGATGAAAGGCATGCTGACCGGACCGGTGACGATTCTCCAATGGTCGTTCGTGCGCGACGACCAGCCACGCTCCCTCACCGCGCTGCAAATCGCCCTGGCGATCCGCGACGAGGCAGCCGACCTGGAAGCGGCCGGCATCGGCATCATCCAGATCGACGAACCGGCGCTGCGCGAAGGCCTGCCCCTGCGGCGCGCGGCCTGGGCCGGCTACCTGGACTGGGCCACCCACGCATTCCGGGTCGCCGCCTGCGGCGTCGGCGATGCCACCCAGGTCCACACCCACATGTGCTACGCCGAGTTCAACGACATCCTGCCGCAGATCGCCGCGCTCGACGCCGATGTCATCACCATCGAGACCAGCCGTTCGGACATGGAACTGCTGCGCGGCTTCGGCACCTTCGCCTATCCGAACGCGATCGGGCCGGGCGTCTACGACATCCACTCGCCGCGTGTGCCATCGGCCGGCGACATCCTGCGCCTGATGCGCAAGGCGGCCGACGTGATCCCGGCCGGGCAGCTATGGGTCAACCCCGATTGCGGCCTCAAAACGCGGGCCTGGCCCGAAACCCGGGCGGCGCTGGCGAACATGGTGGAGGCGGCGCGGCTGCTGCGCCAGCCGGGTTAAGGCCGCAACCAGCTCCATTTCGGTGCAACCGTTGTGTTTCAGACACATCGACTGGTTGAGTCCGTCAATATTGTTTAGCATGCAATTTTCACCTTTGGAGATGTTGCGTGTTCAAACAGAATCAATTGCGCCGCGCCGTGCTGCTGGCCTTGTACGGCAGCGCCGCCCTTGCCCTCGCCCCGTGGGCTGTGGCCCAGACCGCAACCCCCGACGCAGCCCAGGCCGGCGCCGTGCAGAGCGTGCACGTGGTCGGCACCCGCCGCACCGGCGCCGCCTCCTCGACCGACACCCCGGTCCCGGTCGACATCATTCCGATGACGCGCCTGGCCGAACAGGGTAGCCAGTTCGACCTGGCGCAGACGCTGACGAATATCTCGCCCTCGTTCAATTCGACCCGCCAGACCGGTGCGGACGGCGCCGACCTGGTTGATTCGGCCGCGCTGCGCGGTCTCGGTTCGGACCAGACCCTGGTGCTGGTGAACGGCAAGCGCCGCCACACGACGGCCCTGGTCAACCTGTTCGGCGCGCGCAACCGCGGCAACACCGGCACCGACATGAATGCGATCCCGCTGCTGGCGATCCGCAACGTGCAGGTGCTGCGCGATGGCGCGGCCGCCCAGTACGGCTCGGACGCGATCGCCGGTGTGATGAACATCGAACTCAAGAAAAGCCTGGGCTGCGAAGCCGTCACCGGCTTCGGCGAATACACCGAAGGCGATGGCGAGAACTACCTGGCCTCGGCGTATTGCGGCATCGCCCTTGCAGGCGGCACCTTCGGCGTGACCGGCGAATATCTGTTCCGCGACCGCTCGAACCGCGCCGAAGAAGGCAACCCGCGCATCATCGGCGACAGCCGCTCGGAAAACCAGACCGTGTATATCAACGGCGAGATCCCGCTCGGCGAGGGCCGCCTGTACACGACGCTTGGCGTGCAGCGCCGCGACGCCTCCTCGGCTGCGTTCGCGCGCGGCGGCGTCGGTTCCGACGACATCCCGTCGCGCAATTCGGCCGCCATGTACCCGAACGGTTTCGTGCCCTTCATCGGCGCCGACGTCGACGACCGCTACGCCACGCTCGGCTACCGCCAGAAGTTCGGCGAGTGGAATGCGGACTTCTCGCAGACCTACGGCTACAACCGCCTCGACTACACGATCGCCAACACCCTGAACGCCTCGATCGCCAATCTCGACCTCGAACGCGGCGGCCGCGGCATCAGCGCGGCTTCCTTCGGCGCGGGCGGCTTCGCTTTCCGCCAGGCGACGTCGAATGCCGACTTCAGCCGCTTCTACGGCGGCATCTTCCAGGGCTTGAACGCGGCCTTCGGCTTCGAGCACCGCCGCGAGAACTACAAGATCTTCCCTGGCGAGTCGGGTTCGTACATCGACGCCGACGGCGTGGGCATCGGCGGCAACGCCGGCAGCCAGGGCTTCCCGGGCTTCCAGCCGGGCGATGCCACCGACCGGGATCGTCACAGCACGGCCGCCTACATCGACCTCGAGGCGGACCTCACGGACCGCCTGAAGGTGCAGGGCGCGCTGCGTCACGAGCGCTTCTCGGACTTCGGCGCGACCACCGACGGCAAGATCGCCGCCGCGTATAAACTCGGTGGCGGCGTTCTCGTACGCGGTTCGGCCAGCACGGGCTTCCGCGCGCCGTCGCTGCAGCAAGTGTACTTCTCCTCGACCTTCACCGACTTCGTCAACGGCCAGCCGCTCGACGTCGTGCTGGCGCCAAACGGCGGCGCGGTGGCAAATGCCGCCGGCATCCCGGCACTGAAGGAAGAGAAGTCGAAGAGCATCACCTTCGGCGCGACCTGGTCGCCGACCCCATCGACCTCGCTGACCGCCGACCTGTACCGCATCGACATCGACGACCGCATCGTCCTGTCGGGCCGCTTCGACGCCGAGAACTACCCGGCGCTCGGCGCGACGCTGCAGAACCTGGGCGTGGGCCAGGCCCAGTTCTTCGTGAACTCGGTCGACACCCAGACCGAAGGCCTGGACATCACGGCTTCGCACCGCATGCCCTTGGCTGCCGGGCGCCTGAACACCTTCCTCGCGCTGAACTTCAGCAAGACCGAAGTGACCGGCGTGCATGCCCCAAGCGCGCTGCAAGGTTTCGAGGACGTGCTCCTGTCCGAGCGCGAGCGCCTGTTCATCGAACAGGGCGGCCCGCGCCGCAAGGCCACGCTCGGCTTCGAATACACGCAAGGCAAATTCGGCTCGGACTTCCGCATCATCCACTTCGGCCCGCAGACGCTCGGCACCTTCTCCGGCCCACCGGTGCCGAACGCGTACTACGAACCGAAGACTTCGGCCGACCTGTCCTTCAGCTGGTCGTTCAGCGAGCGCACCAGGCTGACCGTGGGCGGCACCAACATCTTCAACGTCAAACCGACCGCGCAGGATGCGAACGAAACCGACAACGGTTTCAAGTACGAGAGCGTGCAGTTCGGCCTGAACGGCGCGGCCTACTTCGCGCGCCTGTGGCACAAGTTCTGATGCAGCGGGCGCCGCGAGGCGCCTTGTGAACATGGATGAATGAAAAGAGGGGCACGCAAGTGCCCCTTTTTTCGTTGCACGTTTCTACACCGGACCTGCTGTCATGATAGGGTGGTGACTTCGTTCACGGAAAACACCAGATCAACATGCAAGACCTATCCAAATATTCGATCACGCAGCTTCGCGCTCTGGAAGTCCAAGTCATCGACGCGTTAAAAACTCAACACTTCCTCAGCATCAGCCAGGCGCGCGAGCAAATCCTTCACATCGCTCGCAGCGCGGGTTTGTCTGACAAACAGCTTCTCGCCATCAAGGTCCCTAAAACGCCGAAGCCGGGCAAGGTCGAGGTCAAGTACCGCAACCCTGCGGATCCCAAACAGCAATGGAGTGGCCGGGGACGCCAGCCGGCATGGATCAAGGCCTTGCTTGCGTCTGGAAAGTCGCTTGAGGATGCGAAACCGTAATTGACATGCTGGTGCGGGCTGGGTTGATACAGTCGAGGCAGGTCTGTAATCGGCCAGAAGCGAGCGCTTTCGGCCGGCCGGAAGCAGACGTCAGCATTCCTGGCCAGCCTCAGAGGTCGCCTACCGCAAGCTTCATGTTCAAACCTTGCAAAGCGCTATTTTTGTTTATCTTCCGACAAATTTTTGGCCAGTGGTTGCCTTGTTAGCTTGTGGTTCCGCACAAGCGACCAGTCCAATGGTCGTTGACGAGCGCGCTGGGTGGTTCAGGCAAAGACCATGTTTCGGCACCTGGAAAAAAACAGCTGGGGTATTGGCATGACTATCGCGAACCAGTTTCGTCCAGGCACAGGCATAGCTGGCGATCTGTCGGTACTGGTCCCGGTAAGCTTGTCCCTGCTCGACTGCTATGGGTCGGGAGCGGCCCATCTCGACAGGCAACTATCGGCGAAGAGCGGAGCGTTAGCGCACATATAAAAACGCATGACATCTATACCGCCAGCGCGCAGCAATGGGTGTGCCTTGATCAGGCGATTCCTCACTTTCCACAGTCGCCGCAGCAGCCAGATTAATTGGATGAAGAGGTCGCGTCAGCACTCCATTCGTCGTCCATTGCTCGACAGGACCCGGCATATGACATTGCCTTCGACGCCCCTTAGTTTCAGGTACTCGACCGCGCTCGAGGTATTCGTGCTTTGCTGGACTTTAAGCGCACACTCGACGGTGTGAGCATCGTACTTGAGTCCATCACAACCGATACGCCATGCGGATCGCCGCTCGCCTGTTGTCCTGCTCATTTAAGCCGCCACGATCTTCCTGTTCATCGCCCCCGGCAAGGTGCGCAGCGTCTTGCCGACGGCGGCAGTATAGGTTTTCGACGTGACCGTGCTGACGTAGCGGTACTCGGCGCGCGTCTCGGTTGGCGTGACGGTCAACACCACGAAGCCGCGCGATGCTGTCTCGGCATACTGCAGCGGCCCGATCAGCTGTTCCATACCGGCGCCAACAGTGGCCGGCGCGGCGGTCGGAAAGTAGCCTTCGAATCCCGGCGAGGTGACGGACGGCACGCCAAATTCGACGCCGATCGATTTGCCGTTCGTGTCGGCCAGGTCGCTTGCCCAGGCGTTGTGCGTGTCGCCTGCCAGGACCACCAGGTTCTTGTCGAGCGTGCGCGCCATGTCGAGCACGGTTTCACGCGCGGCCTGGTACCCATCCCAGGCGTCGAGGTTGTACGGCACCGGCGTTGCGGCCAGTTGCTGCTGTTCCGCGGCGCTCAAGGGGACCCCGGCCTGAACCTTGGCGGCGATGGCGAAGTAGGCCATGTAGCCTGTGGTGCCGAGCACCATCGGCGCCGGCAGCAGCATCCTCGCCATCAATACCTGCTGCCCCAGGATTTGCCAGGTAGCGGTCGATTTGCTCATCTGGCCCTGCAGCCACGCAGTCTGCTGCGCACCCATCAGCTGACGCGCGGGGTTCGACACGTCGGCCGTGAAGGCGGCGCCATCGAAGCTGCGGTCGGCTCCCACATAAGCGGCATAGGCCAGCTGTTTGTCGCGGCCGATGACGCGGGTGTCGAGCATGTGCAGCGACAGCAGGTTGCCGAAGTCGAACGAGCGGTAGATGCGTTCCGGCCGCGCCGCGTCCGGCAGGCGGATGGGCATCCATTCGTGGTACGCCTGGATCGCCATTTGGCGCCGCCCCGCCCACAGGCCCTCGGTTGCGGGATTGTGGTTTTCCGCACCTCCGCTCCAGGTGTCGTTGGTCAGTTCGTGGTCGTCCCAGACGGCGATGAAAGGAATGCGCGCATGCACGGCCTGCAGGTCCGGATCGGTACGGTATTGCTGATAGCGCAGGCGGTAATCGGTCAGCGTGATGATTTCGGTGGCCGGCTGCGACACCCGGTTCATGCTGGCGGCGTTTTGGGATGCATAACCGCCGGCCGCATACTCGTAAATGTAGTCGCCCAGGTGCAGGCCGACGTCGATGTCGTCGAATTTCGCCGCATCGCCGTAGACATTGAAGTAGCCGGCGGGATAATTCGAACAGCTGAACACGGCAAAGCGCACGCGCGAGACGGCGCCGGTTGGCAGCGTCCTGGTGCGGCCGACCGGCGAGGTCATCCCCTGGCAGGCAAAGCGGTAGTAATAGGTTTGGTTGGCCGCCAGGCCGGTGGCATCCACTTTCACCGTGAAGTCGCTGGCGGCGCCCGTGCGGGTGCTGCCGGAAGCGGCGGTGATCGTGAATTGGCTGTCCTGCGCGATCTCCCACGCCACGTCCAGGTCACCCGTGCCGGCGGCCGTGATGCGCGTCCACAGGATGACGCGATCGGCGAGCGGATCGCCGCTGGCCACCCCGTGCGCGAAGCTGACCGCACGCTGGTCCGGGTCGCCGCCGCAAGCGGTCAGCGGCATGGTAGAGACGGCCACGGTGCCGAGGGAGAAATTGCGGATGAACTTGCGACGCGAATGGGATTGGGTCATGGCAGGCCGTTGGCGAGAGTGGGCGACGGCCTATCGTAAGCAAGGCAAGTTACCTTTTGATGACCTCGACGCAAGGTCCA
Organism: Massilia sp. CMS3.1; assembly: GCF_051262535.1. NCBI lineage: Bacteria > Pseudomonadati > Pseudomonadota > Betaproteobacteria > Burkholderiales > Oxalobacteraceae > Massilia > Massilia sp. CMS3.1. Next base: position 52,645 of record NZ_JBIMES010000005.1, read on the forward strand.
GCCAAACAGTCAGGCGAAGTTCGCATCGACGCCTGTGCCGGATACGAAAACAGCAGCCGAAGCTGCTGTTTGTCGTGTTAGCCCACCACTTTCTCGACCTTGCCTGCCTTCCTGCGGCCCTCCTCGATCACACGCCGCTCCCAGTAATCGGCATTCTTGATCCCCAGCGCCAGCGGATCGAACTGCGGATCCTTGCCCTGCGCTTTTTGCGCCTCATAGTCGCGCAGGCATTTGAAGGCCACGTTGCGCAGCAAGAGGATGGCGATCAGGTTCAGCCAGGCCATCAGGCCCACGCCGATGTCGCCCAGCGCCCAGGCCAGATCCGCCGTCTTGATGGTGCCGTACACGGTGGCGGCGATGATCGCCGCCTTGAGCAGGAACTTCAGCCATGGATACTTCGCATGGCGGTCGATGTAGGAGATGTTGGTCTCGGCGATGTAGTAGTAGGCCACGATGGTGGTGAAGGCGAAGAACAGCAAGGCAATCGCCACGAAGATCGCGCCGAAGCCCGGCATCACGTTTTCCAGCGCCGTCTGCACGTAGCCGGGACCGCTGGCCACGCCCTGCACGCCTGTGAACATGGCCTTGCCATCGGGTCCCTCGACGTTGTACTGCCCGGTGATGAGCAGCATGAAGGCGGTCGCGGAGCAGACGAACAGGGTGTCGATGTAGACCGAGAAGCCTTGCACGAGGCCCTGCTTGGCGGGATGGCTGACCTCGGCCGCGCTCGACGCGTGCGGGCCGGTGCCCTGCCCCGCTTCGTTCGAATACACGCCGCGCTTGACGCCCCACTGGATCGCCAGACCCAGGATCGCGCCGAAGCCGGCATCCATGCCGAAGGCCGAACGGAAGATCAGTGCCATGACCTCGGGCAGGCGCTCGAGGTTCATCAGGATGATGACCAGGGCAACCAGGATGTAACCGAGCGCCATGAACGGCACCACGACTTCGGCGAAGGTGGCGATGCGCTTCACGCCACCGAAGATGATAAAGGCCAGCATGACCGCGAGGCAGGCGGCGGTGACGTTGCGGTCCAGGCCGATGGCCGTCTGCAGGCCTTCGGCGATGGAATTGGCCTGCACGCCCGGCAGCAGCAGGCCGGTGGCGAAGACGGTGGCAAAGGCGAAGGTCAGCGCATACCATTTCATGCCCAGGCCCTTCTCGATGTAGAAGGCCGGACCGCCGCGGTACTGGTTATTGATCTGCTCCTTGTAGACCTGGCCCAGCGTGGACTCGACGAAGGCCGAGCTGGCGCCCAGAAAAGCGACGGCCCACATCCAGAACACCGCGCCCGGACCGCCGAAGGTGATCGCGGTGGCGACGCCGGCGATGTTGCCGGTGCCGACACGCCCGGCGAGCGTCATGGAGAGGGCCTGGAACGAGGACACGCCCTGCTCCGAGCTTTTACCCTCGAACATCAGGCGGATCATTTCACGTACGTGGCGCACTTGCAGGAAACGCGAGCGGATCGAGAAATACAAGCCCACGCCCAGGCACAGGGCGATCAGGGCGGGACTCCAGATAATGCCGTTGATGGTGCTGACCAAATCGTTCATCTACATCTTCCGTGGGTAAGCCGAAGCGGCATGGCTGTCGGTCTGGTTGTTCAACTGTCGCCGGATAACATTGTCTGACAGGCAAAAAGAGAAAGATACCCGAAGCCGGGCCGGACGGCCAACGTATTGTTGAGCAGCGTTTCCTGAACGGCCCGTATTGACGCCCAGCCGGGGAACTGCGCGCATGTGCCTTCGTGTAAAATCCCCGTCGTCAGATGGACAATCAACCAAAGGATGTCGGATATGAAGCTACTCTCCAAATCGTTCGCGCTCGCTTTCGCCGCGTCAGTCGTATCGCTGAGCGCCGTTGCTCAAAACTGGCCCGAGAAGAATGTGAACGTCGTCGTGCCATGGCCACCGGGCGGTCCGTCCGACATCGCGGCGCGCCCATGGGCCAAGCACCTGACCCAGACGCTGGGCAAGACCTTCGTCATCGATAACCGCGCCGGCGGCGGCGGCAATATCGGTACCGCGGCGGTCGTGCGTTCCCCAGCGGACGGCAACACGCTCCTGATCACCTCGAGCGCGCCGATCGTCATCAATCCGAGCGTCTACAAGGGCATGACCTTCGACCCGCTGAAGGACCTGGCCCCGGTCAGCAACCTGCTGCGCGTGCCGCTGGTGCTGGTGGCCAATCCGTCGGTCCCGGCAAAGAACCTGAAGGAACTGATCGCCCACATCCAGTCGAAGAAAGGTTCGTTCTCGTTCGCGTCCTCGGGCAACGGCACGCCACAGCACCTGACCGGCGAACTGTTCAACAGCGTCCAGAAACTCGAGATGGTGCACGTACCGTACAAGGGTTCGGCGCCGGCGATTTCCGACCTGCTGGGCGGCCATATCCCGATCATGTTCGACAGCACCATCGCGATCATGCCGCACATTAAGAGCGGCAAGGTGCGCCCGATCGCCATCTCGGGCTCGAAGCGCTCGCCGCTGCTGCCGGACGTACCGACCTTCGCCGAAGCCGGCATTCCGCAAATCGAGTCGTACGCCTGGTACGGCCTGTTCGCACCGGCCAAGACGCCAAAGGCCGTGATCAACAAGATCAATGCCGAGACGATCAAGTTCATGAAGTCGCCTGAATTCGAAAAGATCCGCGCCGAAACCGGTTCGGACCTGCTGGTCGACACGCCTGAAAACTTCACCAAGTTCGTCCAGGCCGAATCGGCCAAATGGTCGAAGGTGGCGAAGGATAGCGGCGCGACGGTGGATTAAACTTTCGCATGCTGGACGTAAAAAAGGGACTGGATCACTTCAGTCCCTTTTTTTATTGATACCCTAGGTCTTCGCCAGCGGAAAGCGCACCGTGGCCGCCAGGCCACCGAGGCGCTCGGACTTGTCGAGCGTGAGCGTGGCCCCATGCCGCTCGGCGATCGCCTTGATGATCGCCAGGCCCAGGCCGCTGCCGGCGGCGTCGCTGCCGGCGACGCGGTAGAAGCGGTCGAACACGCGCTCGCGTTCTTCAGGCGGGATGCCCGGGCCGCTGTCTTCGACCATGACGTCGACCGCCGCTTTGTCGGCGCGCACGGCGATGTCGACCGTGCCGCCGCCTGGGGTGTACTTGATCGCGTTCTCGACCAGGTTGCGCAGCAGGATGTGTAGGGCATCGGGCTGGCCGTCGATCATGGCGGCATCCGCGTGCTGCAGGCCGAGGTCCACTTCCTTCGCCTGCGCAAGACCGACCAGGTCGCCCACCGTACGGCGCGCCAGTTCGGCCAGGTCGACCGGACGGGTGGCGACGCCGTTCGCGGCCGACGCTTCCTGGCGCGCCAGCACCAGCAGTTGCTCTACCAGGCGCGTGGCGCGGTCGATGCCGGCGGTCAGGCGGCCGACGGCGACCTTGCGCGCTTCCGGATCGGGAGCGCGGTCCAGGCTTTGCGCCTGCAGGCGCAGCGCGGCGAGCGGGGTGCGCAACTCGTGGGCGGCGTCGGCGACGAAATTCTGCTGGGCGTCGAAGGCCGTGCGCACGCGCCCGAACAGCAAATTGAGTTCGTGCACCAGCGGACGCACTTCGTCCGGCAGGCCGGCTTCGGACACCGGCGACAGATCGTCGGCCTGGCGCGAGGCGACCTGCGAGCGCACGCGCGCCACCGGCTCGAGCGAACCGCTGACCACCCACCACACGACCAGCATCAGGATCGGCATCATGACCGCGATCGGTCCCAGCGTACGCAGTGCCAGGTTGCCGGCCATGTTGCGCCGTACGGCCAGGTCCTGCGCGACCTGCACGGTCTGGTTGTTGGTCTGGATCGAGAACACGCGGTAGGTCGTGCCGTTCGCCTTCAGGTTGGAAAAGCCGAGCACCGCGCGCTGCGGCAGGCGCGCACGCGAGACGCTATGGAAAACCTGCACGCCGTCCGGGGACCACATCTGCACCACCAGGTCGTCGTTGCCGGGCGCCGCCTCGAGGCGTTCAGTCGCCTCGGTGTTCGACAGCGGCGTGCTGGAACGCAGCGACAGCGCCATCTGCTGCATGTGGTAGTCGAAGATCTGGTCGGCGTCATCGAGGGCGGTGCGGTAGGCGATCGAGGCCTGGGCCAGCGCCGCCAGGGTAATGGCCGCCAGCAGGAACCAGAGCAGGCGCCCGCGCAGCGAGTGCGTCACCTTCATATTTTCGGGACCATATAGCCGACGCCGCGCACGTTTTGAATGAGGTCGCTCCCCAGCTTCTTGCGCAGGCCGTGGATATACACTTCGACCGCGTTGCTGGAGACTTCATCGCGCCAGCTGTAGAGCTTTTCCTCGAGCTGGGAGCGCGACAGCACGGCGCCCGGTCGCGCGACCAGCGCCTCCAGCACGGCCCATTCGCGCGCCGACAGCGAGACCGGCTCGCCGTCGATCAGGGTTTCGCGGGTGGCGGGGTTGATGGAAATGTTCTTGTATTCGAAGATGGGTTCGGCACGCCCGGCGGCGCGCCGCAGCAGCGCGCGGATGCGTGCCAGCAGCTCGTCGAGATCATAGGGTTTGAGTACGTAGTCGTCGGCGCCGGCATCCAGCCCGGCGATGCGCTGGGCGACCGAGTCGCGCGCGGTGGCGACCAGCACCGGGGTGCGGTCCTTGCGGTTGCGCATGGCGCGCAGCACCTCGAGGCCGTCTTTCCTCGGCAGGCCCAGGTCGAGCAGCACCAGGTCGTAGTTCTGGTTCTGCACGAGCGCCGTGTCGGCCATTTCGCCGTCCTTCACCCAATCGACGGCGTAGTGCTCGGCCCGCAGCAGGTCGAGCACCACTTCGCCGATCATCGTATCGTCTTCCACCAGCAGCAGCCGCATAATTACCTCGATTCGTATGGTCCGGCTGCGCTGGCGAAAACGTCTTTAGCCAATCCGCACCGGAATGAAGATTCTGTCACTCCCACGCTGGATCAGCAAGGCCACCGATTTCGTGGATTTGCTGACCATCTCGCGCACCTGCTCGACCGTGGACACCGGCTTGCCGTTCACCGACAACAGCACGTCGCCCGGCATCACCCCGGCGGCAATCGCCGGCCCGCCCGCGTCCTCGATCACGAGACCGGACGAGATGCCGGTCTCGCGCCGTTCGATGGGTTCGAGGGGACGCAGCGACAGGCCCAGCTTGGCGCCCTGCTGGAGCGCCGCCATTTCTTCGCGAGGAGCGCGTGCCGGCTTCTCGCTGGCGTCGGCCAGCGTCGCGTTCAGGCGCACGGTTTTGCCGTCGCGCCAGACGTCGAGCGCGACCTTGTCGCCCGGTTTCGACATCGCCAGCATGCCCGGCAAATCGCCCGAGCCGATGATCGGCTGGCCGTTCACCGTGCGCACCACGTCGCCCGACTTCAGGCCGGCCCGTTCGGCTGCACTGCCGCGTTCGACATTGGCAACCAGCGCGCCTTCCGGCGAGGCCAGGTTGAAGGAATCGGCAAAGCCCTGGTTCACGTCCTGGATCGAGACGCCGAGCTTGACATGTTGCGCCTTGCCGGTGGCGACGATCTGGTCCTTGACGCGCACCGCGAGGTTGATCGGAATCGCGAACGACAGGCCCTGGTAGCCGCCGGTCTGGCTGTAGATCTGCGAGTTGATGCCGACGACTTCACCACGCGTATTGAACAGCGGCCCGCCCGAGTTACCGGGGTTCACGGCCACGTCGGTCTGGATGAACGGCACGTTGCTGTCGTTTTGCAGGTTACGGCCGGTGGCGCTGACAACGCCGGCCGTCACGGTCGACTCGAGGCCATACGGCGAACCGATCGCCAGCACCCACTCGCCGACCAGCAGCGAGCGCGAATTACCCATCGGGACGACCGGCAGGTTCTTGGCGTCGATTTTGAGTACCGCCACGTCGGTCGCCGGATCGGAGCCGAGCACCTTGGCACGGTATTCGCGCCGGTCGTGCAACTTGACCGTGACTTCGCTGGCGCCCTGCACCACGTGGGCATTTGTCAGGATGACGCCGTCCGGGCTTACGATGAAGCCCGATCCGGCGCCGAAAACGGGAGCGTCGTTTTGCGGGCCGCGCTGCTGCGGGCCCCCGAAGCGACGGAAGAATTCATAGAGCGGATCGTTCGGATCCATTTGCGGGCCACCACGCGCGCTGGTCTTGGTGCTGCCGACGACGCGGATGTTCACGACCGCCTTGCCGTTCTGGGCGGCGATGCGGGTGAAATCGGGCAGCGTCACGGTGGCGGCAGGTGCGCCCGCAGCAAGCGCAGGAGGGGTGACCGGCACAGGCGCAGGCGCCACGGCAACCGGGGCGCTCTGGGCGGTGGCGTTGTTATGGTTGACGGTAATCGCTCCGACCGCGCCGCCGATTACGCCCGCCGCGCATAGCGCCAGCGTGAGACGTTTTGCGGTGATGGCGTTGACTGCACCTTCGTTTTGCATGGACGTGCTCCTGGATCAAAAGGGTTGGTCGATCACGTGTGTCGATGTTGGTTAGTGTGGCTGGTCTAGCTTAGACGGTGCTTAAAGCTCAGCCTTGGGGCGTTTGGACAAAACTGTCCGCCTGCCCCAAGGCGTAAAAAAGGGCGCCCTGACCGCGGGCACCCTCTTCCTTACTGCCTGTACCGCTTATGCCACGCGTTCCGCTTTAAGCGGCCTGACGCTGTTCGATCTGCTGAACATTGTCGATGGACCCGTTGGCATCGCCAACGTGCGCGTCTGCGATCTGGATCTTGCGCGGCTTGAGTGCCTCAGGCACTTCGCGCACCAGGTCGATGGTCAGCATGCCGTTGTCGAACGAGGCGGTGGTGACCTTTACGTGGTTCGCCAGCTGGAAGCGCTGTTCGAAGTCGCGGGCGGCGATACCGCGGTGCAGGAAGGTGCGCTGGGTATCGTCCTTCTGCTTGCGGCCAGTCACGTGCAGGGTGTCGCGCTCGGCGACGATTTCCACTTCATCGCGCGAGAAGCCTGCGAGGGCCATCACGATGCGGTATTTGTCTTCGGCGAGCAGCTCGACGTTGTACGGTGGGTAGCTCGGCTGCGTTTCGGCGCGCTGCTCGAGCAGGCTGGCCAGGCGGTCGAAGCCGATGGCGGAACGGTACAGGGGAGCGAGGTCAAAAGTACGCATGATAAATATCCTTTAAAAGTTAAGCGATAAGTTGACGGACCTCATCGTGAGCATCCGTTGGAACCAATCTAATGCCACCCCAACCGTTTTTCAAGGCATACAAAATACGGATTTTTTATACTTTTTGCAAATTTTATTTGCAACGGTGTTTCAGAGTATTAAGTGATTTTCTGCGTGCTACACTCGTCCGGTTTTGGACCCCACACTGCCTACGAGATGACCGCACACGCTCCCTTCCTCTTCGCCACCAGGACGGCTTCCAGCCTCGCCCTCGCCCTGGCCCTCAGCTTTCCGGCGCAAGCCGCCGTCCCTGCTCCGGTCGACCAGCCCTACCCCGGCACCATCGTCCTGAAAGTCGATGCGACCAATTTGTCGCAGCAGATTTTCCGCATGCGCATGACGGTGCCCGTAAAGCCTGGCCCGATGACCTTCCTGTATCCGCAATGGCTGCCGGCGAACCACGGCCCGAGCGGCCCGCTGACGCAACTTGCGGGACTCAAATTCACGGCCAACGGCAAGCCGGTCGCGTGGACGCGCGACCCGGTCGAGGTGTTCGCCTTCCACGTGACCGTGCCGGAAGGCGCGACGACCCTGGAAGCGGAATACCAGTTCCTGTCGCCGCTCGACCCGGCCCAGGGCCGCATCGTCATGACCGACGACATCCTCGGCCTGCAGTGGCCATCGGTGACCTTGTACCCGGCCGGTTACGTGGCGCGCCGCATCACGGTGCAGCCGTCGCTCACCCTGCCGGCGGGCTGGCAGTACGGCACCGCACTCGAGACGGCGCAGCGCACGGGCGACGAAGTCCAGTTCAAGGCGCACGACCTCGAGACGCTGATCGATTCGCCGCTGTTCGCGGGCCGCCATTTTAAAAAGTTCGACCTCGATCCGGGCGCCAAGGTGCGTGTCTCGCTGAACGTCGTGGCCGACAATGCCGAGAGCCTGGAAGCGAAACCCGAGCAGATCGCGGCGCACCGCGCGATGGTGCAGCAATCCTTGAAACTCTTCGGCTCGCACCACTACGACCACTACGATTTCCTGCTGGCGCTGTCGGATGAATTCGGCGGCGTCGGACGCGAACACCACCAGTCGAGCGAGAACGGCGTCAAGCCGGGCTACTTCACGGACTGGGCACGTACCGAAGCGGGACGCGACCTGCTGCCGCACGAGTACACCCATTCGTGGAACGGCAAGTTCCGCAGGCCAAGCGGACAGGACGTCCCGAACTTCAACACGCCGCTGCAAAACAACCTGCTGTGGGTGTACGAGGGCCAGACCCAGTACTGGGGCAGCGTACTCGGCGCGCGCTCGGGCATGGTCTCGCAAGCCGGCGCACGCGATGCGCTGGCAAGCACGGCCGCCCGCTATGACAACACGGGTGGACGCAGCTGGCGCCCGGTGCAGGACACGGTGAACGACCCGATCGTGGCCGGCCGCCGCGGTCTCGCCTGGAGCAACTACCAGCGCAGCGAAGATTATTATTCGGAAGGCGCCCTGATCTGGCTCGACGTCGACACCAAGATCCGCGAGCTGTCCGGCGACAAGCGTTCGCTCGACGATTTCGCGCGCGCCTTCTACGGCATCAACAACGGCAGTTACCTGCCCGCCTTCTACACCTTCGACGATGTCGTCGCGACGCTGACCCGCGTGCAGAAATTCGACTGGGTGCCCTTCCTGCGTTCGCGCCTCGATGGCAACGGCCCCGGCGCCCCGCTCGACGGCTTGACGCGCGCCGGCTGGAAGCTGGTCTACACCGACACCCCCACCGATTACATCAAGGGCGGCGAGGAACGCAGCAAGTCGACCGACTTCAGTTATTCGCTCGGCTTCGCCGTGCGCGCCGATGGCGGCGTGAGCAACGTGCAGTGGGATGGCGCCGGTTTCCGCGCCGGCCTGGCCGGTAATACGACGATCGTCGCCGTGAACAACAAGGTGTTCAAGCCGGAGGTACTGAAGGCGGCCGTCAAGGCGTCGAAGACCGGCAAGGCGCCGATCGAGCTGCTGGTGAAAAAGGGCAATAACCTGCGCACGATTTCGCTCGACTACCATGGCGGCTTGCGCTATCCGCGCCTCGAACGCATTCCCGGCACGCCGGACCGGCTGGAGGCGATTTACAAGGCGCTCAAGTAAGGCGTGATCGCTTGACGCGTGTTCCGGGACTTCGCGTATGTCGGGTCGGTGGTATGCTCATACCATGACTACCGATACCGACATTGAACTGTCCGGCCCGTTCAAGGCCGTTGACAGCACCGGCCGTTCCCACGACGTCAAGGCGATCCGCATTTTCGACGAGGGCTACGGGATTATTGATGTGTACGTGGATTTCGCGAACCCCGTCGACGGCGGCTTGTACAAGGACACCGTCCTCGTCAAGCAGATCATCGACCGCCTGCGCGCGCTCGGCTACAACGGCCCCGACTTTGAGCATAGCGACCCTGGCCTGCAGGACCGCCAGCTGATCGTGCTCGAAGCGCCTGAGGAATTTGCGCCGTTTGCCAAGAGCCGTGGGTGGAAGAACCTCGCCGAAGAGTTCGACGAGGAATAGCGCCTTGTTCGTCGGTTGGGCGCCGCCCATCCGACGATTTTCCGACATGACCGGCCGTTTCAAGCGCCGTCGATATACCGCGTGCTCCACGCCGCAATCATCGCGGCCACCTGCGCCGCATCCTCCCTGCCCGTCACCAGATGATCGATCCCGTCGAGCGACACGAAGCTCTTCGGATACTGCGCCATCTCGAAAATCTTCACTGCGTTCGCAATCTCCACCGTATCGTCGCTTGGTGCATGCATGACCAGCAGTGCACGGCCCAGGTGCGCGATCCTGTCGGCCAATCGATGCCGGGTCGCGTCCTCGACAAACTGCTGGCGGATGTGAAAATCGCGCCCGGCGAGCTTGACGCGCGCCTCGCCCAACTGGGCAAGCGTGTCGAGGTGCTCGGACAACAAGGCGTTCACCACATAGTGCGGATCGCTGGGCGAGGCGATCGTCACCACGGCGGTGGACTCGGGAATGAGATGGGCCGCGGCCAGCACGGCGGTGCCGCCCATGCTGTGGCCAACCAGCAAACGCGGCGCCGTGAACTTTTCGCGCAGAAAACCGGCGGCGGCCACGATGTCTTCCACGGTCGATGAAAAATTGGTGTCGCCAAAATTGCCTGCGCTGGCACCGAGACCGGCGAAATCGAAGCGCAGCATGCCGACGCCGTGCGCGGCCAGGCCTTGCGCAATGCGGTTCGCCGCCAGTACGTCCTTGCTGCAAGTAAAGCAGTGGGCGAAGACGCCATAGGCGCGCGGTATTCCGTCGGGCAAATCCAGCTTGGCCGCCAGCTTGCCGTGCGGGCCCTGAAACTCAACGCGTTCGGTCGGCATGACGTTCCCTGTTTGAAGAAGACGCTACTCTGCACCGGATTGGGCGGGCGTGCAAGGAAGGGACGTTCATCCAAACAAGCCATGCAGGAACCACCGTGGATGCGCATCCTCCGACGCCCCCACGATCCGCTCGCGATACACCCAGTACAGCGTGTGATCCTGCCCCTCGGCGATAAAATAATCGCGCGTCTGCGGCTCGTTCCACCAGCCCGCCTCGATGCGCTCCGGGGTCGACGCCATTTTTAAAGGCGAGCCATAAAACGGCCGGTGGTTGCGCATCAGGAGCGCGATCGGTTTGGCCAAAATCCAGGTGGGGCGCGGCAGGCTTTGCACGTCCGATGGCATCTGCGAAGAGCGTACCGACTCGCGCACCTTTTGGTGCAAGGGCACCCAGGCATTCGCCACCTCGGGCCGGTAATCGGCCTGGGGCAGCGCCTGTAAAACATTGTCCGGTCCCAGGCGCGCGATCAGCAGCTCGAGCATGCGCACCCGGTCTTCTTCGCTGCCGCCGGGTTCGGGAAACAGCGACTCGGTCAAAGGCGCCATCGGCTGCAGTTGCGGGGCGTCGAGCGCGAGGCCGATGACGGGGGCTTCCAGCACCACCTGCGCCAGGCGTTCCTTCAGCAAGCGCACCAGGTGCTCGTCGCGCCAGGTCGGTTCGCCCAGCGCGATCTCGACCGCGGTGGGCGGGCGCGCTACCTTGCCCCGCTCGTGTTCGAGCAGCAGCGTGATGCGCAGGGTCGCGAGCTGGTGCGCGCACAGCCAGCCTGTGAGTTGCTGCACCAGGCGCTGGGCGCCTTGCAGGCATTGTTCGGCGTTCTCGATACGGTCGAACAGTTCGATCCTTGCGTGAAAGACGGTGGGCGCCTCGATCCATTCGAACAGCTCGGGCGCCATGCCGTAGGCGGCATCGAGCATATCGAGCAGCGCGCGGCCGCAGCGGCGCTGCAGGCCGGGACGCGGCAGGCGCCGCATGGCGCCGATGTCGAAGCAGCCGATGCCCTCGAACCAGGCGGCGAACGGCCTGGCCGGCGGCGGCAAGGTGCTCGGCAGGCGGTCGAGCCGGCGCGTGAGCGAAGCGACCGTGAGGACGCGGCCGGCGCGCCGGCGCGCCAGCATCCAGGTGCCGCGCGCGGTCGGGGCGCAGCTGAGACAGCCCGAGAAACCGAGCGCGCGCAGGCTGGCGCGCACGCGAGCACACAGGGCGCGGATGCCGCCGAACAGGCGCAGGCTGGCGCCGATGTCGATCAACAAGGTCGACTCTTCGGCCTGCGCCACCTGCGGCGTGTACTGCAACAGCGCCATTGCCACCGCGTGCAGGGCCTCGGCCTCGCGCTCGGGCGAACGCTCGACGATGCGCGCCTCGGGCATGAGCATCAGCACGCCGCCGCGGCGCATGCCGATCTGGACGCCGGCGGCGTGCGCGAGGGGCGAGGCTGCCAGCACCCGTTCCCCCTCGAGCACGACGACCCCACGGTCAGTTGACCAGTTCGGGCTGAACACCTCGAGCGGTAACTGGGGTAAATACAGGCCGATCCACAGTCGCATGGCGTTGGAGCAAAGAAGGAGTGAGGGGCAGGAACAGCGGCGCATCGCGCTGCGGTCCCCGGCGTTTGATGAAGCCGATGTCGAGCCCGCCTGCGGCAGGCCGCAAGGACAGGCGCAGCGGCGCCGGAGATGAATCCTGGGCGCTGGCCAGCGGGCGCATCATGAAGAACAGGGTCTCGCCGCATTGCGCCGCCAGGTGCAGGCGGCGCAGGCTTTCACCGCGCGCATGGTTGGTCCAGAACAGCAGCGCCCCGCAACTGCCGCTGCGCAGTACCTGCTCGGCCGCCCACAGCGCATCGGCCCCGCGGGTGGCGCGCAGCCAGATCAGCTGGGAAGGCGGCACGCCGAGCGCGGCCAGCGCCAGCGCCTGCGGCGGATGGGGCGGCTGCAGCAGCACGATGCGGCGCGATGCAGCTGCCGCCAGTGCCGGACGCAGCAAGCGCATTTCACCGATGCCGGGCTGCTGCAGCAGCAAATCGATGAGCGTGCCCGTCGGCCAGCCACCGCCCGGCAATTGCTTCGACAAGGCAGGATGGCCAGTGTCGACGCAGCGTGCATGCGCGTGGGCCAACTGCGAGGCGCGCCACAGCGAAGGGTGCAATTCTTCTGGCGTGGCAATGTGCGGTGAACAAGACATAATTGGGGAAATGCAAAAGTACTGGATGGATGTACAGTACTCGGTCGTTCAGCTTTTGGCAAGATGTGTATAGTTTGAAAACGCGCGATTTAACTTTATCCTTGTGTACGCGCAAAAACTGTCTTGAAGAGTAAGTGCGTCCGACCCAGCATCCGGCCTGCATCAAAAGATGAAATAATGGGCGTCCATTCATTATCCGCATGACAATGACCGCTTCCCTCTTCTCCGGACGCCGCCCATGACCACGATCCAGCTGGTCGGCGCCATCCTCTTCGCCTGCGCCCTCGTCCACACGTTCGCCGCCAAGGGCTTCGAGGTCCTGGCGGAGCGCCATCCGCGCCATGAAGGATTGTTCCACCTGCTCGGTGAAGTCGAGGTCGTGTTCGGCTTCTGGGCCTTCGTCCTGCTCGTGGCAATGGCGCTCATTGTCGGACCGGGCGCCGCCGTCGACTACGCCGAATCGCGCCAGTACACCGAACCCCTGTTCGTGTTCGTGGTCATGGTCATCGCCGCATCGCGCCCGGTGCTCGACGCGGTGCGTGCACTGCTGGGCACGGTTGCACGGCTGGTGCCGATCCGCACCGAAGTCGCGCTCGCCTGGCTGGGCCTGGGCCTGGTGCCCTTGACCGGCTCGCTGATCACGGAGCCGGCCGCGATGACGCTCGCTGCCATGATGCTCGCGCCCCAGGTGTTCCGGCCCGGGATTCCGGAACCGCTGAAATACGGCGCGCTCGGCGTGCTGTTCGTGAACGTCTCGATCGGCGGCACCTTGAGCTCCTATGCCGCGCCGCCGGTGCTGATGGTGGCGGGTACCTGGGGCTGGGACAGCGCCTACATGCTGACCCACTTCGGCTGGCGCGCCGCCGTGGCCGTGCTCATCAACGCCAGCGTCGTCATTTTTCTGCTGCGCAAGCACCTGGCGCCGGCCACCGCCGAGGCTGCCCTGCCGGTACCGCTCAAAGTCTCCGCGATCCACCTGGCCTTCCTGGCCGCGGTCGTGCTGCTGGCGCACCACCCGGTGCTGTTCCTCGGCCTGTTCCTGCTGTTCCTGGGCTTTACCCAGGCTTACCAGCGTCACCAGGATCCCTTGATCCTGAAGGAAGGCTTGTTGGTCGGATTTTTCCTGGCCGGACTCGTCGTGCTGGGCGGGATGCAGCAATGGTGGCTGCAGCCAATTATCTCCAGCTTGAGCCCGACCGCCCTGTTCTTCGGTGCGCTTGGCCTGACCGCAATCACCGACAATGCGGCACTGACCTATCTCGGTTCCTTGATCTCCGGGCTGTCCGAGCACGCCAAATACATGCTGGTGGCCGGCGCGGTCGCCGGTGGCGGCCTGACCGTGATCGCCAACGCCCCGAACCCGGCCGGCGCCGCCTTGCTGCGGCGCGGCTTCAACGACGAATCGATCGGCGCCCTGGGCCTGCTGGCAGGTGCCCTGGGGCCGACGATCGTTGCCGCAATCTTGTTTTTAATGTGAAGGAAGCGAATATGGACGACACCGTATTGATCGGCAAGACCGGCATCATCGAGCGCTGCTGCCGCCGCGCCCGCGAAGAGTATGAAAAGGATCCGACAACCTTTGTCGGCGACCTCACGCGCCAGGATGCAGCCACATTGAACGTGATCCGTGCCTGGGAAGCGGCGGTCGAAATGGGCGACTACGTGATCGCCATGGCCGACCTGGGCGAACCGTTCAATGAGCGCGAAGTCATCAGCATCCTGGCCGACAACGGCTGGATCGACGCCACCCTGGCCGAAGACCTGAAGCGCACCGGCGAATTCTGCCGCGCCGAATGGGACCACCAGGCCGCGCCGCTGCCGGCCCTGGTGACGATCATCAAGCGCGGACTCGACGATTTCGGGGCCTACAGCCAGGCCCTGCTGTCCAGGGCGGCGACGCTGCCGGACTGACCGCTCCAGAAAAGGCTGATTAAACCCACATGCAAAGTCCCGGCAAGAAGATCCTGCTCGTCAATCCTCCACATACCGCAATCGGCAGCCGCATTCCACGCGAACAGCTGCCGCCCCTGGGTTTGCTCAGCATTGGCGGTCCTTTGATCGATGCCGGTTTCAGCGTCGAACTGCTCGATGCCGAATTCGGCCCCATGCCGTTCGACGCCATCATCCAGCAGGCCCTGGCGACAAGGCCGGACCTAGTCATGCTGGGCCATTCCGGGTCCACCTCGGCCCACGACACCATCATGCGCATTGCCGCAGCCTTGAAAGCCGCCAGGACCGACCTGCCGATCGTGTATGGCGGCGTGTATCCGACCTACCACTGGGAAGACGTGCTGCGCGACCATCCTCAGGTCGATTACATCGTGCGCGGCGAAGGCGAACGCACGGCGACTCGGCTGGTGGAGGCATGGTCGCGTGGAGGCGACCTCACGGCCGTGGACGGCATCGCGCTGCGCGTGAATGGCATCGCGCTTGGCACAGCACCGGCTGAAATGATTCGGCACCTCGACGACTATCGCGTCGGCTGGGAATTGATCGACCACAGCCGCTATTCGTATTGGGGCGGCATGCGCGCGGTCGTCGTGCAGTTTTCGCGTGGCTGCCCGTACCTGTGCAGTTATTGCGGCCAACGCGGTTTCTGGACCCAATGGCGCCATCGCGACCCGGTGAAATTTGCAAAAGAACTGGCGCGCCTGCACCGCGAACATGGCGTGGAGCTGATCAATTTTGCCGACGAGCTGCCCACGGGATCGCGCAAGGCATGGAAAGCCTTCCTGGAAGCGCTGATTGCCGAAGACGTGAACCTCACCCTGGTCGGTTCGACCCGCACCGGCGATATCGTGCGCGATGCCGATATTTTGCATCTGTATAAACAGGCCGGCGTCGTGCGCTTTTTACTGGGAATCGAGAGCTATGACGAGGCCCTGCTCAGGACGATCAAGAAAGGCGGCAGCACGGGCGAGGATCAACAGGCCATCCAATTGATGCGCCAGCACGGCATCATTTCGATGGCGACCTATGTGGTTGGTTTCGAAGAAGAGACCGACGCCGATTACTGGCGCTCGCTCAAGCATTTGCTGCGCTACGACCCGGACCAGATCCAGATGCTGTATGTAACACCGCACCGCT
Organism: Massilia sp. CMS3.1; assembly: GCF_051262535.1. Classification (NCBI taxonomy): domain Bacteria; kingdom Pseudomonadati; phylum Pseudomonadota; class Betaproteobacteria; order Burkholderiales; family Oxalobacteraceae; genus Massilia; species Massilia sp. CMS3.1. Next base: position 68,362 of record NZ_JBIMES010000005.1, read on the forward strand.
GGACCCCGTATTTTGAAACGGTACACGAGCGTAAAGTCATCGAACCAAATTCGGCGAAATGGGACTATAAACACCAGGTGCTGGCTACGGCGCGCGTGCCGCCGTGGCGTATTCTGCTGTGGGTAAAATCGATCGAAGTCATCATGCAGATGCGGCCCAGGGCGATCATGCGGGTCGTCTTCGGCAAGGACCGGCACGTGCGGCATGGCATGCGCTGGTATACCCGGATGGGGCGCCGGGTCTGGCTGCACGAAATCGTCGAATTTATCTTCAGCAAACGCACGACAGACAGCGCGCTCACCCTGCGCAGTTTCTGGGGCGCTTCGCTCGCAGAACATGAAGAATCGATGGTGAAACGCAAGCGGCCAGTCGTGCCGATCAAGGCCGTCAAGGACTGCCAGCCGTCCGATCCTGCCTCTCCAACAGCCCCATGCTCGCCAGTGCCGTAATTGCAATCGCGCATGGCTATCTGCTGGGCCGACCGGTGCCGATTGCCGCCTTGCGCGCACTGGAATACGTCTAGCCGACAGGCCGCATGGCCGGCGCCGGCACTGTCGATATCCCTTGCGCCAGTGCCGCACGCTGCTCGGAGGCCAGCGCACGCTGGTAACCGTCGCGCAGCCGCAAACGCTCCCAATAGCGCGCCACTTCCGGCGTGAACCTTTCGTGCAAGCCCAGGTGCTGCGCCAACAACAGCGCGTAGCCGACCGAGACGTCGGCGGCGGTGAAACGGTCTGCTGCCAGGAATGCATGCTGCCCGAGGCGAGGCTCCAGGGTGCGCAGCCGCGCCAGGAACCACTTGGCATAATCCTCCGCCACCTGCGGCGAACGGCGCTCCCCGGATTCGAAGTGGGTGTAGCGCAGGACCAGCGTCTGCGGAAACGTCAGCGTCGCTTCGCCAAAGTGAAGGAAATTCAAGTAGGCCGGATAGTCCTGTTCGTGCACTCCCACGTCCATGGGTGATCCGGCGCGCGCGGCGAGATACTGGCAGATCGCCGCCGACTCGGTCATCTGGATGTCACCGTCGAACAGTGCCGGAACCGTGCCGAGCAGATTGATCGCCAAATACTGTTTATCGAACGCGCGCGGCGGGAATGGCAGCATCTTCAATTCGTAGGGCGTGCCCAGTTCTTCCAACATCCATACAGGGCGGAACGAGCGCGCGCTCATGCAATGGTAGAGGGTGATCATCAGGGCATTCTTCCTTTCGGGTCAGGTGCGCAGGCAATATCCGGCACTTGCGCTATAAATAGCACCTGATCATAACAAGGACACGGAGCCCATATGCACCAGAACCTGAGCTATGTTCACGGCGCCCACGACGTTCCCCTCATCGGCGAAACGATCTGGCAGGCTGAGTATGCGTGACAAAACCTGGCTTGCCATGTGGCAATGGGCCTCGTACACTGCGCTTTCATGAAGTTTTACCGGCCGGGGTCACGGCCGGGGTCAGGTCTGACATCCGGACACAAGCTCTGCTTTAGTTCTTGATTCTTGTCGAGATCGTGTCTGAATGTCAGACCTGACCCCAGCTCTCGGACGAGAGGGTTCAGCCGAACCTGGCGGCAGGCGCCAGACGCTTGCCAATGACCTTCACGACCGCCATTTTTTCGCTGCCGACCGAAACCATGGCGTCGGCGCGGACCTGGGCTTTGTAGCTCTCGGCGCTGGCGTAGGTGCTCACGCCGACGGCGAGGGCGGCGATCAGGAACAGCGATTCCATGTGTTTGAGGACGTTCATTTCAGGCTCCCTTTGGTGGTTTGGTTTGCCCTGGCGCTCCTGCGTTCGGGCTTTCGATGGGAGGACTTTAGCAATGGCCTTCAACGCAATCCAACGGACTGCGACGAACTGCACGAAAGGCGTGATGAAACGTGCAAAGCGCGGATGCAAGGCGTTTGCGTGTTGCGGCACGGATGAGCTAAGGGCGTTCCGGAACGGAGGAACGTGCAATCCGGGCTGATTTTTCCGTATGGAAAAGTTGTCGCCGGAGGGATGTGCTAACCTGCATGCCAGGGATGCGCCATGCATCCTGTTCTTGTACTGCGCGGCTCCGCCGTCCCTTCTTTGAGCCGAGGCTGGCGCTCAGTCTTTAACTGCCTCAAGTTCCCTCATGCAAAAACGTACCACCAGGTCGATCGACTGGCTGTCGCTCGCCGGTTTGACGGTGTCAACTGCTGCCCTTGTTCCCTTCGGCCTGATTGCCGCACTCGGTTCGCCCGGAGCGCGGATCCTGGCAGGGGGCGCCGTGATGTTCGCCATCGTGGCAGCGCTGTTTGCCTTCAAGTTGAAGCGGCACGCCGACAGTTCACGTGCTCTCGACAGCGCGTTGCCCTTGCTGAAGGCGGGCGCCTTGCAGAATGCGATCTTCAACAGCGCCAATTTTTCGAGCATCGCTACTGACGCCCAGGGTGTCATCCAGATTTTCAATGTCGGCGCCGAACGCATGCTCGGCTATTCGGCCGCGGACGTGGTCGACCGGATCACGCCGGCCGATATCTCCGATCCCCAGGAAGTCATCGCGCGCGCGCGGACGCTGACGGCAGAACTCGATACGCCGATTTCGCCGGGCTTCGAGGCGCTGGTGTTCAAGGCATCGCGCGGCATCGAGGACATCTATGAACTGACCTATATCCGCAAGGATGGCAGCCGCTTCCCGGCAGTCGTATCGGTCACGGCCCTGCGCGATGCGGCGGGAACCATCATCGGCTACTTGCTGATCGGGACCGACAACACGGCGCGCAAGCAAGCCGAGGACGCATTGGTGCGCGCCGGCGCCCTTCAAATGGCGATCTTCAACAGCGCAAATTTTTCAAGCATCGCCACCGATGCCCAGGGTGTGATCCAGATCTTCAATGTCGGCGCGGAGCGCATGCTTGGCTACGCCGCCGCCGACGTCGTCAACAAGATCACCCCCGCCGATATCTCCGATCCTGACGAAGTGATCGAGCGGGCCGGGTCGCTCAGCCTGGAATTCGATGCCGCGATCTCGCCCGGTTTCGAGGCCCTGGTGTTCAAGGCGTCACGCGAGATCGAGGATATCTACGAACTGACCTACATCCGCAAGGATGGCAGTCGTTTTCCGGCGATCGTTTCTGTCACCGCGCTGCGCGACGTGCAGGATGGGATTATCGGCTATCTGTTGATCGGCACCGATAATACCGCCCGCAAGCAGGTCGAGGAAGAGCAGGAGCTGCTCGACCAGAGCCTGCGCGATCAGCAGTTCTACACCCGCTCGCTGATCGAATCGAATATCGATGCCCTGATGACGACGGACCCGCGCGGCATCATCAGCGATGTCAATCATCAAATGGAATCGCTGACCGGCTGCACCCGCGATGAACTGATCGGCGCACCGTTCAAAAACTACTTTACCGACCCGAAACGCGCCGAAGCAGGCATCAAACGCGTGCTGCGCGAAGGTAAGGTCACCAACTACGAACTGACCGTGCTGGCACGCGATGGCAAGGAAACCGTCGTGTCGTATAACGCCACGACTTTTTATGATCGGGGCCGCAACCTGAAGGGCGTGTTCGCGGCGGCGCGCGACGTCACCGACCGCAAGCAATTCGAGCATAAGCTTCAGGAAAATAACATCGAACTGGAAAGCGCCAAGGGCGCGGCGGAAAAAGCCAACCTGGCCAAGTCCGACTTTTTGTCGAGCATGAGCCACGAATTGCGCACGCCACTGAACGGCGTGCTCGGCTTTGCCCAGTTGATGGAATCGGCAACGCCTCCGCCCTCGCCTTCCCAGCAACGTTCGATCCAGCAGATCCTCAAGGGCGGCTGGTACCTGCTGCGACTGATCAACGAGATCCTCGACCTGGCGATGATCGAGTCGGGCAAGGTCACGGTGTCGGCCGAGCCGATGTGCATGGCCGAGGTGCTGCTCGACTGTGGCGTGCTGATCGGCCCGCAAGCCGCAAGCCGTTCGGTCGAACTCAGGCTGCCCGATTTCGACCAGCCATGTTATATCCATGCCGATCTCACGCGGGTGAAGCAGGTGATGATCAACCTGTTGTCGAATGCGATCAAGTACAACCGCCCGGGAGGGTCGGTGACGGTGCGCTGCGAGCGCCACGGCGACCAGCGCGTGCGCCTGTACGTCAAGGATACGGGCATCGGCCTGTCTGAAGAACAGATCGCTCAGCTTTTCCAGCCATTCAACCGCCTGGGACAGGAACAAAGCACCGAGGAAGGCACCGGTATCGGGCTGGTGGTCACCAAACAGCTGGTCGAACTGATGGCTGGCCAGATAGGCGTGGAGAGTGCGCTTGGCGTGGGCACCGAATTCTGGGTGGAGTTCCCCGCCTCGCAACGCCCGCAACTCGCTGGTATCGACGACATGCCTGCCGTCAGCCGGGTGAAGCCTGGCCCCGGGTCCGCGCACGTGCAGCGCACTGTCTTGTATGTGGAAGACAACCCGGCCAACCTCGCCCTGGTCGAGGAACTGATTGCGCGCCGTGGAGACCTCAAGCTGCTGAGCGCCATTGATGCACACCTCGGCATTGTTCTGGCACGCGCCTGCCAGCCCGACCTCATTTTGATGGACATTAACTTGCCGGGATTGAGCGGACATGGCGCATTGAAGATATTGCAGAAAGACCCCGCCACCGCCCACATCCCCATCATCGCGCTGTCCGCCAATGCGGTGCCGCGCGACATCGAACGCGGAATCGAGGCGGGTTTCTTCCGCTACCTGACCAAGCCGATCCAGATTGTCGAATTCATGGATGCACTCGACGTCGCCTTGCATTTCGCCGAAGAGCAAGGTTTAGGAGAGAATCTCGAGCCTGCCCATTGATTTACTCCTGAATCGACCGGCAGGTCATTAATTTCAAAATGGCAATTCCAATAAGCTCTTGAGTTAAAATGGCAACTGACGCGCGGCGCGGCCGCTTGATCGAGTTCAACTGCCAGGAGTTGTCGTGTCCATCCACTACCTGTCCACGCACTGCCTGAGCATCGACCGCCAACGCGCCGAGTTTGCGGATCGGGAATCCGAAGACCGCTTCATCCGTCATTTTTTGCCGGAACGTAATGCTCAACTAAAAACAAGCCTGCTGTTTTCAGCCGTTTTTTACGTCGTGTTCGGCCTCACCGATATCGCGACGCTCGGTTCCACCGTCACCGCCTGGGCCCTGGTTGCCCTGCGCGTAGCCGTCGCGCTGGTTGCACTGGGCGCCTGCGCCGCCATTTCCCGTTATCCGGATTCGGTGCCGGTGTCCATTCGGGCCACCTGCTGCGTACTGGTGGTCGGACTCGGCGCCTTCCCGGTGCTGTGCTGGTACCAGCCCGACGCCATGGCGTGGAACCTGATGTCCTTTGCGCTGATCCTGATGGCGGTGTATGTCATCTTCCCGAACCGTTTCATCTATGCGGCGGCAATCGGCGTCGGCGCCAGCATGGGATTCGGGATCATGCTGTTGATCCAAGGTTCCCTGCGCACGGACGATCTCGTCGCGCTCGTCTTGATGCTTATTCTCGGCAATGCCCTCGGCACGATCGCGGCGCGCCGTTTCCACCTTGCCCAGCGCGAGCAATTTCGCTCCACCATCCTGCTGCAAGAGGTGGCCGACCGGGATCCCTTGACCGGCTGCCACAATCGCCGGGTATTGCAAGGAGGGCTGCTCGACGCCGAGCTGGCGCGCGCGCACCGCTACGGCAGCGCCCTGTCGGTGATCCTGTGCGATATCGACCACTTCAAACGCATCAACGACACCCACGGCCACGCGGTTGGCGACCAGGTACTGGTCGAATTCGCCGGCTTGCTCCGGTCGATGGCGCGCGCGGCGGTCGACAGCGTCATCCGCTATGGCGGCGAGGAATTCCTGATTGTGCTGCCCCAGACGGAACTGGCTGGGGCGCATGCACTGGCCGACAGGATCCGCGAGGCCTTTGCCAACGCGTCCACCTCGGCAGGCGGCGGCAGCTTCGTCTCCGCAACCGCCAGCTTTGGCGTCGCTTCCGTGCCTGCACAGCATCCCCATCCACCGGCAACGTTCGAAGCGCTGATCAGCGCCGCCGATGAACAACTCTATGCAGTCAAGCGCGACGGGCGCAATGGGGTGCGCGGCGCGATTGTGACGGCAACCGGGCAGCTGCGCTCGTGTGCCTGATCCAGGAACGAGCTGGCCGTGAGCGTCTGCAATCAGGGCCGGAAGCTGTTATTGGACGATCTCAATCGACACGCTCCGCAAGGCTGCATCGCAACATGTCCTCCATGAATATTTTTATGCTCCAGAAAATTCCGTCTTACCGCCGTGCGACCGTTGAAGACCTTTCGTCGATCTGCGACCTTGGGCAAGTCGTTAACCGATTGCACCATGAGGCATGGCCCCAAGTCTTTGCATCGATGCCCGGCCAGGCTGAAGAGGAGGCACATTGGTTGAAAAGCCTCCAAGGCGACGCTGCAGCGACGTTTCTGGCTTACGACGACCATGAAGCCATCGTTGGTTTTGTCACGGTGCAGATCCTCGAGGAGAATCATTGTTTGCTTGAGCCATTATGCTTCGCACGGGTTGGCACTCTATGCGTGGTAAACCGAATGCGTGGACAAGGCATCGGCCGAACACTGATGGAGCATGCGGAGCAATGGGCAATCGCATGCGGCGCAAAAGACATTCGGCTTGAAGTCTGGAAATTCAATGCATCAGCTATCCGCCTGTACGAAGAGCTGGGTTATGAAATTCGGTCATTAGCGATGAGCAAGCCTACGTCAGCCTGATGCACGGCTTTGTAGTGATGACGACATCGACGTGAGGCAGCCGGGCACCAAGGCCCGGAGCGTCTCTGGCGATACCCGTCCTCAATGCCCGAAGTGCCCGTACAAGCCCAGGCACAGCTCGACAAAAATCAGCAGGAAAATCGCCGTCTCCAGCCGGTGCGAGCTGTGGTAGCGCATGGTTTCGACCAGCGTTTCCGAGGTATGCGACAAGGTGGTGAGCTTGCGGTCGAGGGCGGCGGCACGGTCGTGCAATTCATAGTCGCCCTCCAGCCTGGCGTACAGGCCCGACAAGCCCGGGTTGTCCCAGAGCAGGTCGGGACGATCGAGCACGCCGGCGCGGCCGTTCAGCCGGTTTTCCGCCAGCAGCATGTTGCCGACCGCCTTCAGGAGTTCAGCCGGCTTTGCCGAGAAGCGTCCATCCTCGGCCAGGTCGCGCGCCAGCGGCTCGCTGCGGTCGAAGTCGCGCGAGGCGCGCCGTTCCTGGAACGACAGCATGGTCGCCTTCGCCATGACCTCGGCAATCAGTTGCAGGCGCAGGCGGTCGGCGTTCTTGATCTTGATGTACTGGCCCGAGGGGCCTTCCTCGTCGTCCGGGCCAACGTGGATCATGGCCACTTCTTCGGCGCCGATATCGCCCGGGCCGGACGAATGGGCGGCGAGCGTATTGAGCAGGCGCGTCTTTTCGTCGCTCGATGCGTTGAACAGGACCACTGCGCCGTAGCGGAACAGCGCGGCGATACCGCCCCCGCCCAGTTTCACCATGTAGGGCGACTTCGCGATGATCTCGAAGCCGGACAAGGAACGCAGGTCCATGCGCTCGGCCACCATGATGGCGCTCGCGGTAAACTGGGGCTGGGAGATGACCGGGCGTTGGTAGGGCAGTTTTTCGGTTTTTAAATGCAGGCCCGCACGCGTGCGCGGACGCGGATTCCAGCGAATCTGTTTTCTGTCGACGTGGCTGTCCATAAGATTTTCTTGTGCTCGATTGTGGGCGACATGATAGCGGAATGCGGCGCTATCGAGGGCACGAAAAGAGCGTGTGCGCGGGCCGGGACGAGGGCCGTGTAAGATCGCTTATCCCCTTTTCGTCAGCCCGCCATGACTGCCAATTCGCCCGCTTCCCTGCGCCACGTCGTCCTGTTTGCATTCAAGGACGACGCCACTTCCGAACAGATCGATACCGTCGTGCGCGATTTCGCCGCCCTCGCGCGCGTCGTGCCAGGCATCCTGTCCTATGAATGCGGCACCAACGTCAGCCCGGAAGGCCTGAACGACGGTTTCACCCACTGCTTTACGCTCAGCTTCGCGCGCAACGAAGACCGCGACGTCTACCTGGACCATTCGGCGCACACGGCCTTCGTCGGCACATTGAAAGACTGCCTGGCGCGTTCGCTGGTGGTGGACTACTGGGCCAAATAGCAGGAAGCCGGGGCCAAAGAAAAAGAGCGGGCAAGCCGCTCTTTTCTTTGCCAGGCAACCGGGCCTGAAACGATCAAGCCTTCATGGCGCGCTTGCGGCTGACAATGCCCGCGCCCAGCATGGCGATGCCGAACAATGCCAGCGAACCTGGCTCTGGAACTTCGCCAAGCTTGAACTGGCCGTTGCCGCCGATGAAGAAGTACTGACCTGGCGCGTTTGCGTAGGTGCCGGTAGGGCAGCCGGGGCCGGTGAACCCAGCGTACTGGCAAGCGATTTCCTGCACCTGCAGGGCGGTTGGATCCAGGAGCGGGTTCGCGTTGGTAAAGGCGAAGCCCAGGATCGATTCGAGCGACAGGTCTTGACCGTTCTCGCGGAAGAAGTAACCAGCGTCCAGCGCGCCTGCTTCGGCGCGTGCAAACACGGTAACCTGGCCGTTGCCGGTTGGCGAACCGCTCGCATCGACCAGGCCGCCGCCGCCTGGTATCACATCGAACACGGAGATCTGGTTGCCCAGGTTGGCGCCATAGAAGCCCGCGGCGCTGGCGTACTGGCCGTTGGCCGGATTCTGGTACATGCGGATGGTGCCGCTGCTGAAGGTGAAGCTGCCGTTGAAGGTACCGGTGCCCGTCGCTTCGAAGGTGGCGGTGATGTTACCGCCTGGGTAGTTCACTGGGAACAGCTGGCCTCTGCTGTCAGCCTGGACGATGTTGAACACCGCGTGCTCGGTGAACGAGAAGCTGTTGGGTCCGGTTGGGGTGAGCTGGATGAAGGCATTCCCGTTCACGTCCAGGTATTCATTGATTTGCTGAGAGCCCGCGAAGCCGGTGCCGTTTGGACTGAATTGCCAGTCGTTGATAACCGACTGAGCGTGGACAGTACCCATCGACATGGCAATGGCGGCAGCACAGGCGAGTTTTTTCAAAAGTTTCATGACCCAAATCCTCTCGTTACGTGGTTGATCAGCGAAGGGACGACACGCCACTACAAGCAACCAACGTACCAGCGTATTGACATCCTTAATAATCAATCACTTGCAAAATATTACTAACTCTACAGTTAAAAAAATGTAAAGAATTCCGACAGGCGGGCGCACTGGAGTACGCGATTTAACGCTTTCTTAACAGGCAACTAACGTCACGGGAATGCGTCTCCGTTTAGCATCGGGTCCCGCAATTCAAGTCTCTCAAACGGTACATATGGTCGCCAGCAGCCCAGCTTTCAGCATCAAACCGCAATCATGTGCGGCCCGCTTCGCACGCGTCACCATGTGGGCCGGGCCCTATGCCGGCATCCTGCAGATGCTGCTCATCGGGCTCGTGCTCCTGTCCATGTCGCGTATTGCCCTGGTCGCCTGGCAGTGGGACAGGGTGCAGGCGACCGGCCTGTCCGCTTCGATTTTCTTTCAGGGCATCCGTGCCGACCTGATTCTGCTGGGCTATTTCGCGGCCATTCCCCTACTGCTGGCGCCCTTCATCGCGCACCGGATCTCCAGCCGATTCTGGAAAACCGCCATCGTGTACTGGGGGACGTTTGCCCTGGTCTTCATCCTGTTCATGGAACTGGCGTCGCCGCAGTTCATCATGCAGTACGACATTCGTCCGAACCGGCTGTTCATCGAGTATCTGGCTTACCCGCGCGAGGTGTTCGCCACCTTGTGGAACGGCTTTCGTGCAGCCGTCATTGCCGGTATCGGTTTCACCTGCCTCCTCGGTGCGGCGATCTTCCAGCTGCTGCGGCGCGCTGCGGCCGATACGGTCATGTGGCCCGCGCGCAAGCTGCTGCTGGTCTGGCCCCTGGTGTGCCTGGCCGTGTTCGTGCAGATCCGCTCGACCACGGGACATCGCCCGGCCAATCCAGCCATGTTCGCCCTCACGGGTGACGCCATGGTCAATTCCTTGATCATCAACTCAGGATGGTCGGTCCTGACCGCGCTGGGCTCGATGCGCAATGAGGCGGTCTCATCCGAGATCTACGGCACACTCCCGCGCGCCCAGGTGCTGGCGCAAGTGAGAGCGGCACCCTGGCTGCAGGGCGCACGCTTCGACACCCCGGAGCTCCCCACGCTGCACCGGCAGGAAGCCGCGATCACGCGCGCACGCCCCCTCAACCTGGTCATCGTCCTGCAGGAAAGCCTGGGAGCGACCTTCGTGGAATCGCTCGGCGGCTTGCCGGTCACGCCCGAGCTCGAGAAGCTCAAGCACGAAGGATGGTGGTTCGAGCAGCTGTATGCCACCGGTACGCGCTCGGTGCGGGGCATCGAGGCGGTGGTCGCGGGATATGCGCCCACGCCGGCACGCAGCGTCGTCAAGCTGTCGCTGGCCCAGCAGAATTTCTACACGCTGGCGGCAGGTCTTGGGCGGCAGGGCTATCACACCGAGTTCGTGTATGGCGGGGAAGCCCATTTCGACAACATGCGCAGCTTCTTCACCGGAAACGGGTTCCAGAAGATCGTCGACCATACGGACATGCGGCCGGCCTTTACCGGAAGCTGGGGTGCGTCCGATGAAGACCTGTTCGACAAGTCCTTGGAACGCCTGGCGCACCTGCATGCCCGGAACAAGCCGTTCTTCAGCCTGATTTTTACCTCGTCCAACCACGAACCTTTCGAATTCCCGGACGGGAAAATCAAACTCCATGACCCGGCCAAGCAGACGGTCAATAACGCCGTCAAATACGCCGATTTCGCGCTCGGAAAATTCATCCGCGAAGCGAAGAAGCAGGCCTACTGGAAAGACACGGTGTTCCTGATCGTGGCCGACCACGACAACCGGGTGTATGGCAACAGCCTGGTGCCGATCAAGAAATTCCATATCCCGGGACTGATCCTGGGCGCGGATATCCAGCCCAAGCGCGTCACCGCCATCGCCAGCCAGATCGATCTCGCCCCGACCCTGCTGTCGCTGCTGGGGGTCTCGAGCGAGCATCCGATGATTGGCCGCGATTTTGCGCGCGACAGTACGACGCCGGGCCGCGCCCTGATGCAGTTCGAAAATTATTATGCGTGGCTCGAGGGTTCATCGGCCACGATCCTGCGCCCCGGGAAGCCACCTCTGGCGGCACGCTACGCTGCCGCCAGCGGCGAACTCGATACGAATGCGGGCATTCCGAACCAGGAGCAGGTTGCCAGGGCGATGGCCCATGTGATGCTCCCTTCCCTGCTCTACCGCGAGCAACGCTACCGGCTGCCGCGTTAAGCGCATAGGTTTAGAATATGCACATGCGCATCCTCATCGTCGAAGACCACCCGGACATCCTGGCCAACCTCTACGGTTTCCTGGAACCGAAGGGCCACCAGCTCGATTCTGCCCGTAACGGCTATGGCGGACTCGCGCTGGCGTCCGAACATGATTACGATGTGATTGTCCTCGACATCATGCTGCCCGGCCTGAATGGCCTGGAGCTGTGCCGGAAATTGCGCACGGAACTCGGCAAGACCACGCCGGTGCTGATGCTGACCGCGCGTGACAGCTTGCCCGACAAGGTGTCCGGTTTCGACAGTGGCGCCGACGACTACCTGGTCAAGCCTTTCTCGCTGGTCGAGCTGGAAGCGCGCCTCAAGGCGCTGGTACGGCGCTCGGGCGCCGGGCACGCAGTCAACGCCACGATGCGCTTCGGCGAGCTCGCTTTTGATCCCGATACGCAGGAAGCATCGCGTGGCGGGGTGCCTGTCTCGCTCACCAGGACGGGCTACACGCTGCTGCGCTGCCTGCTGGCGGCCGCGCCGCGCATCGTCTCGCGCGAGACGCTCGAGCAGGCAGTCTGGGGCGACGACCGCCCGGACAGCGACGCACTGCGCACCCATATCCACGCCCTGCGCCAGGCGATCGACAAGCCTTTTCCGGTACCGATGCTGCAGACGGTCGCCGGCGTCGGCTTCAAGCTGGTTCAGCCTGACGCGCAGCGCGACCTGCCACGCGATGTCGTGTAGCGATGGCGCGCCCTGATGCGCAGCGCTGATTCCCTGAAACGGCGCATTCTGGTCGCGTTCCTGCTCTTTGGCATTGGGGCGTCGGTCTTCTTTGCTGCCGTCGCTGCAATCGCGGTCGAAGGCATCGAGGTGGAACTGGTCGACAAGCGCCTGGAGGCTGCCGTTGCCTGGGCCGCGCCGCGCCAGGCGGCGGGCCTCGACGTGAACATGCCTGCCGGCTTGCGCTTCCACCGCAACGAGACCATTCCCGCTCCCTTGCAGGGAATGGCCGAAGGCGTGCACAAGGTCGATGTGGGCGACACCCGCCTGCATGTGCTCGCCGGGCACGATGCGCGCGGGCGGTGGGTCATGGTCGACCACGAGAGCGACTACGACAAGATCGAACTGGTCGTCTACTCGATGTTCGCCATCGTCTTCGCCGGCTTCCTGCTGCTGGCCGCCTTGCTCGGGCGCTTCCTGGGCACCCGCGTGGTCACGCCGATCCGCGCGCTGGCCCAGGCCGTCGGTAACGCCACGGCGCCCCCTGAACTCACCGCCCGCAAGGACGAGCTGGGCGTGCTGGCGCGCGCGCTCGAGGAGCACACGGGCGAGCTGCGCGCCTTCCTCGACCGCGAGCGCTACTTTACGGGCGACGTCAGCCACGAGCTGCGCACCCCGCTCAGCGTCATCATGGGCGCGGCCGAAATCCTGATGCACGAAGCTGCCTCCCCAAGCCTGCGCGCACCCGCCGAGAGGATCTATCGCGCCGCCCAGGAAGCAGCCGAATGCATCACCGTGCTGCTGCTGCTTGCCCGCTCGCCTGAACTCGGCAACTTGCCGCCTGTCGCGGTCGGCGCGATCGCGCGCGAGGAAGTCGACAAATACCGCCCGCTGCTCGACGGCAAACCGGTCGCCATCGCATTCCTTGATGGCCCCGCCCTGGCGGTGCGTGCGCCGCGCGAACTGTGCGCCGCGGCGATCGGCAACCTGGTGCGCAATGCCTGCCAGTACACCGAGCAGGGTGAAGTGCGGGTCTCGCTCCTGCACGGCCGGGTCGTGGTCGAGGATACCGGTCCCGGCCTGCCGGCCGCCGTCATTGCCACGCTCGGGAGCAGCACCGGCGGCCCCTCCAGCGGATCCTCCGGGACCGGGCTTGGCCTCGCGCTCGCACGCCGCATCTGCGATTTCCTCGATGCCGGTTTCGCGTACGAAGCGCGCGCGAGCGGGGGCAGCCGCTTCACGATTACCTTCAACCACGCGTTCACCCCGCCTTAACGTCGCGCTGACGGGGTGCTCACACCCCGGCCGCTATCGTTCCCGCATGGTGCAGCCACCCCTGGCTGCCCGCGTTGAAGTGGAACGAAGTGCACACCATCCTGTCCCGGCGCATCGGCGTCAACACCCTTGTATTTCTTGTGGCGCTGGCGCTGGCCAGCGCCGGCAACCTGCGTTTCTGGTCCGTGTTCGTGCAGGCCGCCGGCGGCCTGTCGGTCGCACGCTTGCCGCTGTTGGCGGGCAGCTTCGCGATCGTGGCGCTGTTCTTTCACGCGCTCCTCACGCTCGCGAGCTTTCGCCGGACGGTCAAGCCGGCGCTGATCGCGGCCGTGCTGACGGCGTCCGCCGCATCCTGGTTCATTACCGAATATGGCATCGTCATTGACCGGACACTCATCCAGAGCGTTTTTGAAACCGATATCCACGAAGCGGCCGAGCTGCTGAACTGGCGCCTGGTCCTGTTCGTCGCGCTCAGCGGCGGCCTGCCCTCCCTGCTGATCGCCCGGATGGAGATCCGCTTCCCGGCGGGGGCGCGCGGTCTCGCGCACCGCGCCGGCATCGTTGCCGCCTCGCTCACGCTCGCCGCCCTGCTGCTGCTTATGCTGTTCAAGAGCCTGGCGCCAACGGTGCGCGAACACCGCGAGCTGCGTTACCTGCTGACGCCGACCAACGTGATACAGGCCACGAGCAGCTATGCGCGCACCAGCTGGAGCACGCCTGTGGCGATCGCGGCGCTGGGGCGCGACGCCGTCAGGGGCAGCCGCTGGACCGGCCAGAGGCGCCGCACGGTGAGCGTGATCGTGGTCGGCGAGACGGCCCGCGCCGCGAACTTTTCGATGAATGGCTATGCGCGGGAGACGAACCCGCGGCTGGCGCGCGAAGCGGGCCTCATCAATTTCACCAAAGTGCAGTCGTGCGGCACCGCCACGGCGGTGTCGGTGCCCTGTGTTTTCTCGGTACTCGGCCGCACCCGTTACGACGACGCCAAGGCCAGAACACAGGAAGGCCTGCTCGACGTGCTCTCGCATGCCGGCTTCGAGGTCGTCTGGCGCGACAATAATTCAGGTTGCAAAGGTGTGTGCGACAGGGTGACATTTACGGATCTGTCGGCCCCAGCGAGCGGCAACACCCATTGCAGGGACGAAGAATGCTACGACGAAGGCCTGCTCGACGGCCTGCCGGAACTGATCCGGCGTTCCAGCAAGGACCTGGTGATTGTGCTGCACCAGAAAGGCAGCCATGGGCCGGCTTACGCGAAGCGCTACCCGGCCGGCTTCGGGCGCTTCGGCCCCGTCTGCGACACCGGAAACCTGGAGCATTGCTCGCGCGAGGCGATCGTGGCGGCCTACGACAACACGATCCTTTACACCGATTATTTCCTTGCACAGACGATCGACATGCTGCGCGAGATGGCGCGCGACGACGGCATCGACACCACGATGCTGTACTTCTCGGACCACGGCGAGTCGCTCGGCGAGGGCAACATGTACCTGCACGGCGCGCCGTATTTCTTTGCGCCCGACGAGCAGACCCATGTACCGATGATGCTGTGGATGTCGGACGGATTCGCCGATCGTTTCCGCATCGACCCCGCATGCCTGCAGGCGCGTCGCGATCAGGTGCTGTCGCATGACAACGTGTTTCACTCGGTGCTCGGAATGCTCGATATCGACACCGCCGTCCTGAACCCGAAACTCGATCTGTTCCATGCTTGCGTGCGCAATGGCTGATATCCGTGAATCGCCTGTTTGCGCCCCGGTCATGCTGACAACCAGGACAGCGCTCCTGGGCGCCGCCCTGCTGTGTCTTGCGGCCTTGTCGATCTTTGCCGTGGCCCGCTTGACCGACATCGACCTGTACCTGGCCGACGCCTTGTACGACCGCGCCGCCGGCGCCTTTCCCTGGCGCGACGCATGGTTGACCGATACATTCAGCCACCGCATCCTGAAAGCGGCGCTGACCGTACTCGCGGCAGCGTGCATCGCCACCGCCATTGGCGACGCCATCTGGCCACAAGTATTGGGGGGCCGTTTACTTTCCAGGCTGCGCTTGCGCGTGATCGCATGGTCCGCGGCGCTGGTCCCGCTCGTGATCAGTCTGCTCAAACAGAACAGCGACGCCCACTGTCCGTGGGACCTGGCGCGCTACGGCGGCTCCCAGCCCTATGTCAGGCTGTTCGACACGCTGCCACCTGATGTTCTGCCCGGCCATTGTCTGCCGGCCGGCCATGCATCGAGCGCGCTCTGGCTGATCTCATTGGCGGTCTTGTGGCTGCCCGGACAGGAGCGCAAGGCGAGCCGCGCCGCCGCCGCCGCGCTGGCGCTCGGCCTGGCGGTTGGCTGGATGCAGCAGATGCGCGGCGCTCACTTCCTGACGCACACTTTGTGGTCGGTCTGCATTGCATGCGGTATCGTCCTGACGCTGGTGATGCTGCTGCAGCCTTCGCACAAGCGCGCTGTGGCGACGGTTCGCATGACGAACGTGGTGAGCGAAAAAAAATCTGCACCATGATGTCGAATACCCGACACTGTATTCGTCGTACTCGTACTACCAGAGGGACGTCCTCTGCCTTGATACAAGGAAACCGATCATGTCCACGAATACCGTCGAGCTGCACCGCGTGCTCAAGTCCACCTCGGAGCGCGTGTACCGCGCCTTTACGACGCCAGGCGCTTTTGCAAAATGGCTGCCGCCGCACGGCTTCTTCGGCACCGTGCACGCTATACCGCCGAGTTCGACGACCCGAACCTGCCGGGACGAATGCACACCACGGTAAGCTTGCGCGAGGTGTTCTGCGGCGTGGAAATCGAGGTGAAGCAGGAAGGCATTCCTGCGATGATTCCGGCCGAGGCCTGTTATCTCGGCTGGCAGGAGTCGCTCGTATTGCTGGCACAATTGGTCGAGGCCGAAATCAAGGACTGAACCATTTCAATAACAGGAGAAACAACATGGTCAGCAAAAACACGATTTGCCTCTGGTTCAACGGCACCGCACTCGACGCCGCGCAGTTCTACGCCGAAACGTTTCCGGACAGTGCAGTGAAAGCGGTCCATCGCGCACCAGGCGATTATCCTGCTGGCAAGGAGGGTGACGTCCTGACGGTCGAGTTCACGGTGCTCGGCCTCCCCTGCCTCGGCCTGAACGGCGGCCCGGCATTCACGCACACCGAGGCGTTCTCCTTCCAGGTGGCGACCGAGGACCAGGAGGAAACCGACCGTTTGTGGAATGCCATCGTCGGCAACGGCGGCCAGGAAAGCGCCTGCGGCTGGTGCAAGGATAAATGGGGCCTGTCCTGGCAGATCTCGCCGCGCGTTCTCACCGAAGCCGTCAGCGGTCCCGACCCCGTGGTCGCCAAGCGGGTTTTCGAAGCGATGATGACGATGAGGAAGATCGACATTGCCGCGATCGAGCAGGCGCGGCGCGGCTGAGGTGCAGTGACACCGGCCACTTGCCATTGAAACCCATGGGCCGGACATTGCCGCGGCAATGCTGGAGTTTCTGGGACGTCGTCTCGGCTAGCCTTGACCAGGCACGCGGGCCGGGAGCGGCGCATGCTGCGCCATCAGCTCGACAATCCAGTCGATGAAGACGCGCAGCTTCTTGCTCACATGCCGGTTCGGCGGATAGGCGATATACATCGGCATCGGGTCGATGCGCCAGTCGTCGAACAGCTGCACCAGCGCGCCTTTTTCAAGGTGCATCCTGGCCATGTAATCGGGCAGCCACAACACGCCCAGGCCAGCGATGCCGGCCGCAAGATAGGCGTTGCCGTCATCGATGGAGAGAATATGTTTGCCGTGCAGCTTCACGCTCTCCTCGCCACGGTGCATGGCATACGGAAAGCCGTTGCCGCCACGCGACCAGAGGAACCGGACCATGCGGTGATCCGAATCTACCAGCGCCCGGGGATGTTCCGGCACGCCGAGGCGCGCCAGATAGGACGGCGCGGCATATACGCCAAGCCGCAGCTCGCCCACGCGACGCGCCACCAGCGACTGATCGAGGATCTCTCCGCCGCGCACCACGCAATCGACATTCTCCCCCACCAGGTCCACCCTCCGGTCGCTGGCGCCCATGTCGAAGGCGATATCGGGATACCTGGCGTGAAACTGCGGCAATGCGGGCATCAGGATCAGCGTGGCGAAGGGGCTTGGCACATCGACGCGCAGCAGCCCGCGCGGCGCCGCCGATGCGCCCGGCAGGCTGGCTTCGACATCCTCGAGCTCGGCCAGTACCCGCAGGATGCGCTCGTAGTAGAGCGCGCCGTCGGCAGTGACATTGACCTTGCGCGTGGTGCGGTTGAGCAGCTTGATGCGCAAGTGCGCCTCGAGTTGCTGCACCAGATGGGTGACGGTGGTGCGGCTCATGTGCAGTGTCCGGGCCGCCTTCGTGAAACTGCCTGCCTCGACCACACGAACGAAGGCCTTCATCGCGTCCAATCTGTCCATGCATCCTCCTCGGTACGATTGTTTGGATTATACAAACAGTCCTGATCGACCTTGCCTGTTTATCTTCATGACCTGAATCGCTAAAGTGCATTCGACCGCCTGCACATGCGGGCTTACTTGAGGAGATATCCATGACTGTTCGCGACGTAGTTTTTCCACCGGGGCGCCAGGCGCTGTATGAAAAGAACCGCTATTCGCCTGCGGTGCGTTCGGACGGCTTCCTGTTCGTATCGGGTCAGGTGGGCAGCCGCGAGGATGGCTCGCCCGAACCGGAATTGGGCGCACAGGTCCGGCGCGCATTCGACAATCTGAACGCCATCCTGTCAGCGGCGCACTGCAGTTTCGACGATGTGGTCGATGTGACGGTCTTCATGGTGGATCCGGAATCGCATTTCGAACGCATCTGGAGCGTCGTGCAGGAATACTGGGGCGAGGCGCCGCATCCGACCGTCACCGCCGTCGGTGTCACCTGGTTGTACGGTTTCCAGTTCGAGATCAAGGTCATTGCCCGGATTCCGGAATCGGGCATGGGGTAGCCGGCCCCTTGCAATTGGCGGACATCGGCAGCATCTTTGCTACTGATGCCCGCGTGCGCCACTTGTGGTCGAACTGGTATCATTCGCGTTTGTCCAGCCCCGACCTGGCCTGACAGCGCCCCTTACCCTACAGAACACAAGAATGAGCACACCGACCCAACTGCCCTCTTTCTGGAGCCGGCTCTCCCTGGCCTTCGGCACCTTTTTCAAGACCGTCGGCGATGCCGAATTCGCCGCGCGCGTGCGCGACGACCAGGTCGGCCCGGTAGCGGCGCCGCCCGCCCCCGTGCCGACGCCTGCTCCCGCTCCAGCTCCTGCCGCGGCACCGGCCCCGGTCCCGGTCCAGCTGCGCGAAACGACCCCGGAAGCCGCGCTGCAACTGCTGACCCTGCTCCAGCGCGAAGCGCGCCTGATCGACTTCGCCCACGAGAACCTGGCCGCCTATGCCGATGCCGACATCGGCGCGGCTGCGCGCGTCGTGCACGAGGGCTGCGCACGTGTGCTGAAGGACCACTTCACGATCGCTCCGGTGCGGGGTGAAGCCGAAGGATCGCGCGTCACGCTCGAAGAAGGTTTCGATGCATCGAGCGTACGCCTGACCGGCAATGTGGTCGGCAAGGCCCCATTCACGGGCACGCTGTCGCACCGCGGCTGGCGCGCCCTCGACGTGCGCCTGCCGCAGCTGGCGAAAGAACATGACGCCACCGTGCTCGCTCCGGCCGAGGTGGAACTGTGAGCGCGCGCTACGCCATCGGCATCGATCTCGGCACCACGCACAGCGCGCTGTCGTATGTCGACCTGGAAGCGAGCGAAGGCGAGAAGACCGCGCACGGCGTACTCGACGTGCCGCAACTGACCGCGCCCGGCACCGTCGAGGCGCTGCCGCTGCTGCCCTCTTTCCTCTACCTGCCGCATCCCGACGAACTGGCGCCGGGCGAGCTCACGCTGCCGTGGAATACCGATGGCGAAACAGCCGTCGCCGGCGAGATGGCGCGCTCGCGCGGCGCCACCACGCCGATCCGCCTCGTCTCTTCCGCCAAGAGCTGGCTGTGCCATCCGGGCGTGGACCGCCGCGCCGCCATCCTCCCATCGGACGCGCCGGAAGAAGTTACGCGCATCTCGCCGCTGGACGCGTCGACGCGCTACCTGGCGCACCTGCGCCGCGCCTGGGACAGCGCGCATCCGGATGCGCCCTTCGACCAGCAGCAAGTCACCGTCACGATTCCCGCCTCGTTCGACCCGGGCGCGCGCGAACTGACCGCGGAAGCGGCACGCAACGCGGGCTACACCTCCGCCACCCTGCTGGAAGAGCCGCAAGCGGCCCTGTACAGCTGGATCCAGGGCAGCGGCGGCGCCTGGCGCAAGCAAGTCAAGGCCGGCGACATCGTGCTGGTGGTGGATGTCGGCGGGGGCACCAGCGACTTTTCCTTGATCGCCATCCTCGAACGCGACGGCAAGCTCGAGCCGCACCGCGTGGCCGTGGGCGACCACATCCTGTTAGGGGGCGACAACATGGATCTCGCCCTGGCCCATCTGGTCGCACGCAAGCTGGCAAGCAACGGCACCCAGTTGGATGCCTGGCAGATGCGCGCCCTCACCTACGGCTGCCGCGGCGCCAAGGAACACCTGCTGGCCGACGCCAAGGCCACCACCTGGCCGATCGTCGTCCCGAGCCGTGGCTCGAAACTGATCGGCGGCTCGATTCGCACCGAACTCACGCGCGAGGAAGTGACAACCTTCATCCTTGATGGCTTCTTCCCGCGTGTGGAAGCCGCCGCCCGTCCCGCCACGCGCGCCCGCGCCGGCCTGACGCAACTCGGCCTGCCGTATGCGCAGGACGCGGCCGTCACCCGCCACCTGGCCGCTTTCCTGGCACGCCAGGCCGGCGCGACGGCGGAACTGGAAGGTTTCGACGGCCGCGTGAGCGCCGAGCACGCGTTCCTGCATCCGAGCGCGGTGCTGTTCAACGGGGGCGTCTTCAAATCCGGGATCCTGGCCCAGCGCGTGATGGACACCATCAACGACTGGCTCTACATGGAAGGCGCGCAAGGCGCGCGCATGCTCGAAGGGGCGGACCTCGACCTGGCGGTCGCCCGCGGCGCGGCCTATTACAGCTATGCGCGCCGAGGCGGCGGCGTGCGCATCCGCGGCGGCACGGCCCGTTCGTATTACGTCGGCGTCGAGTCGTCGATGCCGGCCATTCCCGGCATGGAGCCGCCGATCCAGGCCCTGTGCGTGGCGCCCTTCGGCATGGAAGAAGGCAACGAACTCGAACTGCCGGGCCAGGAGTTTGGCCTTGTCGTGGGCGAACCTGTTCACTTCCGCTTCTTCGGTTCGACCACGCGCCGTCAGGATGCCATCGGCGAGGTGCTCGACTTCTGGGGGCCGGACGAGCTGCAGGAGCAGAACGAAATCCAGGCAACGCTGCCGGCCGATGGCCGCACCCCGGGCGATGTGGTGCAAGTCACATTGCACGCGCTGGCGACCGAAGCGGGTACCCTCGAACTGGCGGCGGTCGCACGTGACGGCCAGCGCTGGAAAGTCGAATTCGACGTTCGTACCACGCCGTGACCTCCTGGCTGGTCAGCATCGACCTCGGCACCACGAACACGGTGCTGGCCTACGCGGCCCCGGGCGCCGCGGATGTAGAACTGTTTTCGATCGACCAGCTGGTGGCGCCCGGCGAAGTGGCCGGGGCACCGCTGCTGCCCTCGAACCGTTACCACCCGGCTGAGGAAGAGTTCAAGCCGGGCCAGTTGCAGCTGCCGTGGCAGTTGCCTGACGTCGCCGGCGTCGAACGTGTCGCCGTCGGGCGCCTGGCGCGCAGCCTTGGCGGGGCGACGCCGGGCCGGCTGGTGGCCAGCGCCAAGAGCTGGCTCTCGCACCCGGGCGTCGACCGCATGGCCGCTATCCTGCCCTGGGGCGCCGAGCCTGACGTGCCGAAGGTGTCGCCAGTGGCCGCCAGCGCCAGCTACCTGTCCCACCTGCGCGCCAACTGGAACATCCGCTATCCGGCGCATCCGCTCGAACAGCAGCAGGTCGTGCTCACCGTGCCGGCCTCGTTCGACGAAGGCGCGCGTGCGCTGACCCTGGAGGCGGCAAGGATGGCGGGCCTGCCCCACCTGCGCCTGCTGGAAGAACCGCAAGCTGCCCTCTACGACTGGCTGTACCGCCACCGCGCCACGCTGGCCGAGGATCTCACTGACACGCGCCTCGTGCTGGTGGCCGACGTCGGCGGCGGCACCACCGATTTCAGTCTGGTAAAAGTCGAACTCGTCGATGGCGAGCCGCAGCTGACCCGTATCGGCGTCGGCAACCACCTGATCCTCGGCGGCGACAACATGGACCTGGCGCTCGCTCACCTGGTCGAGGCGCGCATGGCCGAACAGGATGGTCTTGAAGCACCGCGCGCGCGCCTGTCGGCAGCGCGCCTGGCCCAGCTGACGCAGCGCTGCCGCGCGGCCAAGGAACAGCTGCTGGCGACGGACGCGCCAGGCGGGGTGGCGGTCACGCTGCTGGGCGCCGGCTCGCGCCTGATCGGCGCCAGCCGCAAGGCCGACCTGCGCCGCGAGGACATCGAACGCGTGGTGCTGGACGGCTTCTTCCCGCTCAACGATGCCCAGGAACCGGCGCGCCGTGCCCGCGCCGGCATCGTCGAATTCGGCCTGCCGTATGCGAGTGATCCTGCCGTCACACGCCACCTGGCCAGCTTCCTGCGCCAGCACGCGGCGGCGGCGCGCGAAGCGCTCGGTCTTGCGGACGACGACCAGACCCTGCCGGTGCCGGATACCCTGCTGCTCAACGGCGGCGTGTTCCGCGGCGCCGCGCTGGCGCAGCGCCTGGCCGACACGCTGGCGCGCTGGCGCGGGCAGCCGCTGCGCATCCTGCACAACCTTGACCCGGATGTCGCCGTGGCGCGCGGCGGCGTGGCCTATTTGCTGGCGCGCCAGGGCCAGGCGCCGGCCATCGAAAGCGGTGCCGCGCGCAGCTACTACCTGCTGCTCGAAGGCGAACGCGCGACTGCCGGCCTGCGCGCCGTCTGCCTGCTCCCGCGCGGCACGCCGGCCGCCACGGAAGTGCGCCTGCTCGACCGCAGCTTCGCGCTGCGCCTCGGGCGTCCGGTGCGCTTCCACCTCGTTTCGACCGTGGCCGACGCCGGCCAGGTACCGCAGCCGGGCGCGCTCGCCGACTTGGAACCGCTCGACGTCGTACGCCTGCCGCCGATTGCCACCGTGCTGCGCGCCGCACCGGGCGCCGCGCCGCGCAGCGAGATCGCGGTGCAGCTGGTAGCCTCGCTGAGCGAAGTCGGTTCGCTGGAAGTGCATTGCGTGGCCGAAGACGGCAGCGGGCGCTGGCAGCTGGCCTTCCAGCTGCGCGAAGCGGACAGTGAAAACGAAGCAGTCGAGACCGACATCCTGCCGCCGCAGATCGACGCCGCGTTCGAGAAGATCGAACGCGTCTTCGGCACCCGTTCCAAAGCGGTCGACACAAAGGAAGTGCGCCAGCTGCGCGCCAGCCTCGAGCACCTGTTGGGAAGGCGCGAAGGATGGGCCACGCCGCTCTTGCGGCGCCTGTTCGATGCCCTGATGGAGCGCTCGAAAGGCCGCCGCAGGTCAAGCGAGCACGAACGCGCCTGGCTGAATCTGGCGGGCTTTTGCCTGCGCCCCGGCTTCGGCCACCCGCTCGACGGCTGGCGCATCGAACAGCTGTGGGGCATGTTCGAGCTTGGGGTGCAGTACCACAAGGACACGCAGGTGCGCGCCGAATGGTGGACGCTGTGGCGGCGCGTGGCCGGAGGCCTCGACACCGAAGCGCAGCTGCGCCTGCTCGACGACTTCGCCTTCAATTTGCAGGCGGACGCCTCCGAGCGCGGCAGGCGGCCCATCACCCTGGTCGACGCCAGCGAGGAGGACATGCTGCGCCTGGGCGCTTCGCTGGAACGCATTCCATCGGCCTACAAGGCGGAGATCGGGAACTGGATGATGGAGAGAATCATCGCCATTCCGTCGGGTAGCGTCAAGCTGGACGCGAAAACGGCGGCGGCCTACGCGCGCTACCTGTGGGCGCTGGGGCGCGTCGGCGCGCGCCAGTCCTTCCACGCCAGCGCGCATGAAGTGGCGCCAAGCGAAGTGGCGCAGGAGTGGCTGGGCAAGCTCCTGCTGCTGGACTGGAAGAAGATCGAGCCGGCGGGCTTTGCCGCGACTCACATCGCGCGCATGACGGGCGACCGCTCGCGCGACATCGGCGCGCCGGTACGCGCCGAGGTGCTGCGGCGCCTGGCCTCGATTGGCGCACCGACTGCCTGGACGGCGATGGTGCGCGAAGTGGTGGAGCTGGACCAGGCGAGCGAGACGCGGATGCTGGGGGAGGCCTTGCCGCCGGGGTTGAAGCTGCTGCGTTAGGCGGGCTCGCGCCGCCAAGCGTATGCATGACCGATGGCACATGCGCCAATCCCCCTGCTTTCCTAGAATCTGGACTCCAACAACCCAAGGAAAGCACCATGTCCAAGTCCCTCGCCCTCACCGCCGTCCTGTTCGCCTCGTCCGCCCATGCCCAGCAAGCCTAGGTACAGTTCGCGTCGGTCATACGCCTGTTGGAGCCAAAAAGCCGTATCACTCGACCTTGATCGCCAGGTCACGCCCTTCGAGCGCCACATGTCCCGCATAATCGGCCGCATAGATGCGCAGGATGTAATCCCCGGGCGCCAATGCCCCCACCTTCCAGGTCCCCGGCGCGACCCGTCCGCCCTGCAGCGTGTTGTTGACCGCGTAGGCAAAGCGCGTCGCCTTGCTGCCATAGACCGTGATGCCGCTGTTCTCCGCGTACAGCAGCTTGACGGCTTCGCGCTCGCGCGGCAGGCGGTCGTAGACTTGCGTGATCAGGGGCTGCTCGAAGCCCGGCAGCGCGCTGCCATCGGGACGCAGCAGCTGGTAACCGAGCTTGTACAGGCCGAGCCGGCGGCGCGCCAGGTTGCCATCCATCTGGTCGTAGCCGTCGGCCACGATCGACACCTCGCCCAGCAGGCGTTCGACGCGCACCGGTTGGCCCTTCTTCGCGCCCAGGCGCCGGCCGGTGCTGTCGTACAGCGCCACGCCCTGCAGCCGCGGCGCGATGGTATCGCGCACGCCGGGGAAGGGCAGCGTCAAGGGATTGACGAGCGAGCCACCCGGATAGTAGTCGAGGTGCACGTGCGACATGCTGTTGATGCTGCCGAGCGCATCGCCCACCGCAAAGCGCGTTCCGCGCGGCACGCGCACGCGCGCCGGCTTGCCGCGTGGGTCCTTCAGGATCTGAAAGCGCGCGTCGAACGGCTTGTCGGATTGATCGCGTCCGACCCGCATGTGGATGTACGACAGCGGCCCGATGGCGATGCCTTCGCTCAGCGACCCAAAACCCCAGTTCGCGAACGGATCGCTCACCTTGGTCGACATGATGGCCAGCACGCGCGAGCCGATGTCGGCGCGTACATCCAGGCCGGCGTGGAAGTGGTCGCGGCTCTCGCCATCGTAGCTGCCGCGCACTTCGCCCATCAGGCCCACGACTTCGTGCGACATGTCCTGCGGTCCTACCGGCCAGGGCATGGGAGCCGTGCGCGGCGCCTGCCGTGGCGGCGCGATCGTCGGTGCCGCCTCGCCCGCAGTTGGAGGCGCCAGGCGCAGCACGCGCAGCGCCAGTGCGTCGGCCACGACCAGGCTGCCGCTGCGCTCGACGGCAATGCCGTGCGGCGCGTACAGGTGCACCTTGCCGTCGGCGCCAAAGGTCGACTGCGGCGGACGGTCGGCGTCATCCAGGGCGCGGAGCTCGCCCCCCGGCGCCAGCTGCAGGACGCGCCCGCCGCCGCCCGCGATGTACAGGTAGCCGTCGTGCGTGATCGCCAGGCCGGTTGGACGCCGCAACAGCGGGCGGCGCTCGCCCTCGAGGGGCGCGACGAGCGTGCTCACCATGCCGTCAGGGCCAAGGCGGCGGATCGCGTTGTTGCCGGTGTCGGCCACGAACAGCGCGCCGTCCTTGCCGACCGCGATCGCGCTCGGCGTGTCGAAGGCGGCCGTGGCGGCGGGGCCATCGGCCTTGCCCGGCTGGGCGGCACCGGCCAGGGTGGTGACCACGCCATCGGGTGCGATGCGGCGGATGCGGTCGTTATAGGTATCGGCGACATAGACGTTGCCGCCCGCGTCCACCGCCACCCCGACGGGCGCGTGAAAGCGCGCCGCGCGCCCGGCGCCGTCGGCATCGCCCGGCTGGCCGTCGCCGGCCAGCGTGGTGACGCTGCCGCTTGGGGTGATTTTGCGGATCGCGTGGTTGCCGGTATCGGCCACGTACAGGTTGCCTAAACGGTCGATCGCCAGCGCCGATGGCGTGTGGAAGGCGGCAGCGGCGGCCACGCCGTCGGCAAAGCCTTCGCGTCCGCCGGCGAAGGTCGAGACCAGGCCGCCATTGTCGATCCGGCGGATGCGGTTGCTGTCGCCGCCGTCGGCGACATAGGTCACGCCCTGCGCATCGACGGCCACGCCGAAGGGGTCGCTGAAGCGGCTCTGCGCGGGGGCACCATCAAGTACGCCATCCTGGCCGTCGCCCGCCAGCGGCGCCACGCGCGCAGCCCAGAACGGGTTGGTGGGCGCCGGCGCCGCCAGTAAAACCGCTGCCTGGCCGGGCGCGGCCGGTTCGCGCTGCTGCGCGATGAAATAACCAGCCAGGGCGGCCGCCACTACGCCGGCGCCTGCCAGGGACGCGATCTTTGTTGTTCGGTTCACTGCCGGTATCCGTGATGGAGCAAACCGCAAGTCTAACCGATCGGTCAGCCGCGCACGCGGGAGGAAGGAAGGAATGGGAAAGCAGGCCCAACCACGGCCGGAAATGCAATGGGCGCGACCTCATCCGATAAGGACGGATCGGCAACTGGTGCACACTGCACAGAGGTACAGGCGCGGCCGCAGCGGGGCGCTACGGGAACGGCAAACCGGGCCTTACCGCTTGCGCAGCAGGCGCGCGAACAGCGAGGTGATCGACACGGTCGGGATCAGCTTGGCCAGCGGGCCAGGATGGTTGCAGCGCGAGGTGATGGTCATGTTATGGTCTCCGAAACATTGATTGCCAGATTAATCACAAAGCTGGGCTCGCTCTGTGCGCTATTTCGCATAGCTGAGCTAATCGTTTCATGCCGCGATGACGGGCGCGTGACAAGCGCGCGCACCCCTGTCCGTTTGAGACATATCATGGGTATCGGGAGGCCTCGGCCTATCGTTGGAAGGGGCTTTGCACCCAAAGACAAACCGGGAGAACGACATGGGCTACGCAGATCGTGACAAATACGGGATGTACAAGGGCCGGGGCCACGCTGGTCCGGGGCCGTCGCTGATGGGCGCCGACACGCTGATCGGCGACGGCGTCGTGAATGGCGCCGAAGAAGACCTGGGCGACATCAAGGAAATCATGCTCGACATGACGACCGGCCAGGTGGCCTACGCCGTGCTGGCCTTTGGCGGCTTCCTCGGCATGCACGAGAAACTCTTTGCCGTGCCCTGGCAGGCACTGCACCTCGATACCGTCAACCACCGCTTCGTGCTGAACGTCGAAAAGGCGCGCCTGAAAGCGGCGCCCGGCTTCAACAAGGAATCCTGGCCCGATATGGCCGACATCGACTGGGCCAACGAGATCCACAGCTTCTACGGCACCGATCCGAACCAGGGCGGCGCCCCGACGATCGGCGCAGGACCGGGCGCGGCGCGAGGCGGCATGGGTAACACCGAGGCCGCAGTGCACGGGGCAGGCTCAAGCATCGACCCCCGCCCCGGCAACCTGGGCGACGACAAGGACATCAGCCGTATTCGCGGAAGCAACATCGGTTAGGCAAACGGAGCACACTGCTCACGGTCCGGAAATGGAGTAATTCAACTCCATTCCCGGACCGCACGCGCTCCTTAACGGATCATCGACTCCCACACCTTCTGCAAGCGCTTGGCCGACACCGGCATCGGCGTGCGCAGTTCCTGGGCGAACAGCGAGACCCGCAGCTCTTCCAGCATCCAGCGGTACTCCGTCATGCGCGGGTCGTTGACCTTGCCGGGCTGCTTAGAGATGCGCTGGTACTGGCTGGCGGCGTTCTGCCATTCCAGCATCAGCTGCGCGTCACGCGCCGGATTGCCGCGCAGCTTTTCCAGGCGCACGTTCATTGCTTTCAAATAACGCGGGAAGTGCGCCAGCTGGCTGTACTCGTTGTCGGCAACAAAACGCTTGTGCACCAGGCCCGCCAGTTGCGACCCCATGTCGGCGGCCACCGCCGGCGCCAGGCCGTTCAGGCGCTTCGGCATGCCATGGAATTCGGCCAGGATCGCCCCCACCAGGCGCGCGATCTCGTTGATCAAGAGGCCAATACGCCCCTTGCCTTCGTCCTTGCGCTTGTTGAACGAGGCCGCGTCGCTCGGCAGCGGGTCCTGCAGGCAAGCGATGTCGATCGCCTTTTGCACGATCTGGTCGCGCAGCTCTTCCTGCGAGCCGACCGTCATGAACTGCATGCCCATGCCCTGCAAGCCGGGGATATTCTTCTCGGCGAACTTTAGCTGGTCCTTCAACTGCAATGCGAACAGGCGGCGCAGTCCAATGCGGTGGGTGCGCGCCGCCACGTTCGGGTCGTCGAACACCTCCAGGTCGCAATGCGTGATCTTGTCGACCAGCGCCGGGAAGCCGATCAGGGTCAGCTTGCCCTGGTTGATTTCCAACAGTTCCGGCAACTCGCCGAAGGTCCAGCTGGTCAGATTGGTGTGCTGGCTGACGGCCGGCGCGGCCTGCGCGGGCGCATTCGCCGGCGCTGCACCGCCCTTCCCCTTGCCCTGCGGCGCCGGCGTGATTGGCGCACCCTTGCCACCGCCCCAGGACACAGGCGTGGCCACGCCTGCGCGCACTGACCCCACCGCGGCCGGCGTCGCTTCGGCCATCTTCTGGAAGCTCTCGCGCGCCTGGCTGCCCAGCTCGGCCTGCAAGCTCGCCAGGTTGCGTCCCATCTCGAGCTGGCGCCCGTGTTCGTCGACGATTTTAAAGTTCATGAACAAGTGGGTCGGCAGCGTCTCGAGCTTGAAGTCGCCCGTCAGCACGTTTACGCCCGTCTCCGCACGCACATCGAGGATCAGAACATCGACCAGGTCACCGCGGCCGAACGCATTCGCCGCGTAGATGCGCTCGACAAAGCGCGCCGCGTAGTCCGGCAGCGGCACGCAGTGGCGGCGCAGCTTTTGCGGCAAGGACTTGAGCATCAGGTGGACGCGTTCCTTGAGCATGCCCGGCACCAGCCAGGCCGCGCGCTCCTGCGGAATCTGGTTCAACGCGAACAGCGGCACGGACAAGGTCACGCCGTCGCGCAGGCTGCCCGGCTCGAAGTGGTAGGACAGCCCCATCTCGATGCCGGTGACGTTCATCGTCTTCGGGAACAGCTCCGTCGTCACGCCGGCCGCCTCGTGGCGCATCAGCTCTTCGCGGTTCAGGAAGAGCAGCTTCGGGTTCTCGCGCGAGGCGTCCTTGTACCACTTCTCGAAGCCGGCGCCGTTGACCACGTCTTTCGGAATCTCGGCATCGTAGAACGCCGCGATCAGCTGGTCGTCGACCAGCACGTCCTGGCGGCGCGACTTGTGCTCGAGGTTCTCGATTTCCTTGACCAGCTTGTGGTTGTGCGCGTAAAACGGCGAGCGCGTTTCGTAGTCGCCGGCCACCAGCGCGTCGCGAATGAAAATCTCGCGCGCCTCGAACGGGTTGTAGAGCGCATGGTTGATGCGGCGGCCGCTGTAGACGACGATGCCGTACAGCGTTGCGCGTTCGAGCGAGGACACCTGCGCCGGTTTCTTTTCCCAGCGCGGCTCGCCCCACGACTTCTTCAACAAGTGCGCGCCGACCTTCTCCACCCACTCGGGCTGGATCTGCGCCACGCAACGCGCATACAAGCGCGTGGTCTCGACCAGTTCGGCCGCCATGATCCACTTGCCCGGCTTCTTGGTCAGCGAGGACCCCGGCCAGATATGGAACTTGATGCCGCGCGCGCCCAGATAACCCGCACCCGGTTCGTCCTCGGCCTTGAAGCCGATGTTCCCGAGAAGACCTGTCAACAGCGCCAGGTGCAGCTGGTCGTAAGTGGCGGGCGCCTCGTTCAGGCGCCAGCCCTGCTCGCGCACGATGGTGAGCAGCTGCGAGTGCACGTCGCGCCACTCGCGCAGGCGCACCTGCGACAGGAAGTTGGCGCGGCAGTTTTCCTGCAGCAGGCGGTTGGTCTTCTTGTGCGCGATCGCGTCCTCGAACCAGTTCCAGATCTTCAGGTAGCTGAGGAATTCGGACTTCTCGTCGGCGAATTTTTTATGCTTCTCGTCGGCCTGCTGCTGGTATTCCATCGGCCGGTCGCGCGGGTCCTGCACCGACAAGGCGGCAGCGATGACCAGCATCTCGGACAGGCAGGCGTTATCCAGCGACGCCAGGATCATGCGTCCCACGCGCGGGTCGAGCGGCAAGCGCGCGAGTTTACGGCCCAGCGGCGTCAGTTCATTGGTCTCGTCGACGGCGCCTACTTCCTGCAGCAACTGATAGCCGTCGGCGATCGCGCGGCCCTGCGGCGGCTCGATGAAGGGGAAGGTCTCGACGTCCGCCAGGTGCAGCGACTTCATGCGCAGGATGACGGCCGCCAGCGACGAGCGCAGAATTTCCGGCTCCGTGAATTTCGGGCGCTGCAGGAAATCTTCTTCTTCGTACAGGCGGATGCAGACACCGTCGGCCACGCGCCCGCAACGGCCGGCGCGCTGGTTCGCCGCCGACTGTGCGATCGGCTCGACCTGCAGCTGCTCGACCTTGTTGCGGAAGCTGTAGCGCTTGATGCGCGCCAGGCCCGCATCGACCACGTAGCGGATGCCCGGCACGGTCAGCGACGTCTCGGCCACGTTCGTCGCCAGCACGATGCGGCGCGCATTCGTGGTGCGGAACACCTTGTCCTGCTCCTCGACCGAGAGGCGGGCAAACAGCGGCAGGATTTCGACATGCGGCGGATGGTGCTTGCGCAGCGCTTCGGCGCAGTCGCGAATTTCGCGCTCGCCCGGCAGGAACACCAGCACGTCGCCCTGGCCGAGGCGGCACAGTTCATCGACGCCTTCGACCACGGCGTCCATCAGGTCGCGTTTTTCGCGTGCTTGCTGGGCCTTCGGGGCAGGCTTGCCGTCGACGCCGCCGCCAGCTACGACGGGGTCGCGGTCGACTGGGCGATAGCGCACCTCGACCTTGTACAGGCGGCCCGAGACCTCGATCACCGGCGCCGGCTTGCCGTTATGAGCGAAGTGGCGTGCGAAGCGTTCGGCGTCGATCGTGGCCGAGGTGATGATCAGCTTCAGGTCGGGACGACGCGGCAGCAGCTGCTTCAGGTAGCCGAGCAGGAAGTCGATGTTCAGGCTGCGTTCATGGGCCTCGTCGATGATGATCGTGTCATAGGCCTTCAGCAGCGGATCGGTCTGGGTTTCGGCCAGCAGGATACCGTCGGTCATCAGCTTGATCGAGGCGCCCGGCTGCAGCGTGTCGTTGAAGCGCACCTTGTAGCCGACGTGTTCGCCCAGCGGCGTGCCGATCTCCTGCGCGATGCGTTTCGCGGTCGAGGACGCGGCGATGCGGCGCGGCTGCGTATGGCCGATCATGCCCTTCTCGCCGCGCCCGAGCTGCAGGCAGATTTTCGGGAGCTGGGTCGTCTTGCCGGAACCCGTCTCGCCCGAGACGATAACGACCTGGTTCTCGACCAGCGCCTTGGCGATTTCCTCGCGCCGGCCGGAGACCGGTAAATCTTCCGGATAGGTGATCGGCGGCAGCGGGGTTTGCACGCGTGGCGCGCGCGCTGTACGCGGCGCTTTCGATTCGCCCTGCGGCTTGGGTTCGCGCGGTGCGCGCTCGCCTTGCAGCTGGCGTGCACCATTGCCCTCGCCTTGCGGCCGCGGTGCGCGCGGTGCACGCTCGCCCGGTGCCGCACGCGGCGTGCCAGCGCCCCGCGCGCGCGGCTGCTCGGTATTGCTTTCAGGGACTACTGCGCGCGCCGTGACCGGCGTAGGCTTGTTACTCTGTTCAGACATTGATTTTTACGAGGTATTTGGTGCGCAAGTCGCGCAGCGAATTATAATGCGGCAAATGGAAAACCCTACCCAATTCGTCCAGTGGCTGCGCTCTGTCGCGCCGTATATTCATGCCTTTGGCGGCAAGACATTTGTCGTTGCATTTCCCGGTGAACTGGTCTCCGCCGGCGCCCTGCCGGTACTCGCACAAGACCTGTCCCTGCTCGTCGCACTCGGCATCCGCATCGTGCTGGTGCACGGTTCGCGGCCCCAGGTGGCCGAGCAGCTTGGCCTGCGTAACGTCGAGGGCCGCTTCCACAACGGCGTACGCATCACCGACCCCGCTGCGATGGAATGCGCCAAGGAAGCGGCCGGCGAACTGCGCCTCGATATCGAAGCCGCGTTCAGCCAGGGCCTGCCCAACACGCCGATGTCGCACGCGCAGATCAGCATCGTCTCCGGCAACTTCGTCGTCGCCCGCCCGCTCGGCGTGATCGACGGCGTCGACTTCGAACTCACCGGCGTCACGCGCAAGATCTCGGCCGAGAAGATCGCCCCGATCCTGCAGTTCGAGGACAACCTGGTGTTGCTCTCTCCGCTGGGTTTTTCGCCCACCGGCGAAGTGTTCAACCTGACGATGGAAGACGTGGCCGCCGCCGCCGCCATCGCCCTGCACGCCGATAAGCTCATCTACATCACCGAAACCCCGATGATGCTCGATCTGGCGGGCGAGGAAATCCGCGAACTGTCCTCGCACCAGGCCGAAGCCGTCCTGCAGGCGAACTTCCTGCCGCCGGACGCCGCCTTTTATCTGGAGCATGCGATCAAGGCTTGCAACAGCGGCGTCGACCGCGCCCACATCGTGCCCTTCGAGATGGATGGCTCGGCCCTGCTCGAGCTGTTCACCCACGACGGCGTGGGCACGATGATCAGCCACGAGAACCTGGAAAGCCTGCGTACCGCCACAATTGAGGACGTTGGCGGAATTATCAAGCTGATCGAGCCCCTGGAGGCGGACGGCACGCTGGTGTACCGCGGGCGCGAACTGATCGAGCGCGAGATCGAGCTGTTCTCGGTCATCGAGCACGATGGCGTGATCTTCGGCTGCGCCGCGCTGTATCCGTTCCCGGACGCGAAGATGGGCGAGATGGCCTGCCTGACCGTGAACCCGGACGTGCAGGCCCAGGGCGACGGCGAGCGCATTTTGAAACACATGGAAAACCGCGCGCGCGCCGCGGGTCTGACCAAACTGTTCGTGCTGACCACGCGCACGGCGCACTGGTTCAAGAAGCGCGGCTTCCTGCCGGCCACTGTCGACGACCTGCCGAAGGACCGCCAGCACATGTATAACTGGCAGCGCAAGTCACAGGTTTTCATCAAGACTTTATAATCACTCTTTTACCGCGAATCTGGAGCACATATGGCCCGTACCGTCCACTGCATCAAACTGAACAAGGAAGCCGAAGGCCTGGACTTCCCGCCTGTCCCTGGCGAGATGGGAAAAAAGCTGTACCTGTCGGTATCGAAAGAAGCCTGGCAGGCATGGCTCAAGCACCAGACCATGCTGATCAATGAAAACCGCCTGAACCTGGCGGACGACCGCGCGCGCAAATACCTGGCAACGCAGTTGGAAAAGCATTTCTTCGGCGAAGGCGCCGACCAGGCGATGGGCTACGTGCCGCCGGCGCAGTAATGTGTTCACCCGGACGGGCGTCCTGCCCGTCCTTCAATCCGCTTCGCCCTCGACTTCGGGCGGATACATCATCCGCTCATCCCTCCTCCTACCCATGGTGGCTGACTTTGTATTGTCGCGCCAACAGGGGCTATTCCGGCGCCGAGCTGCCAACGTAGAATGAAGAGTCCGACGCCGGCATTGCGGCCGCGTCGCTCGTCTACTTGGGGCGCCAACAACATGAACAAGCTTGCCGCGTTCGACAACCTGCTGATGGACAAGCGCCCGCGCGAGCTTGGCTGCCTGCGGCGCGGACTGATCGAATTCCTGTATTTCGGTTTCAAGAACGCGCGCTCCTGCCTGTTCGTCTTCACTTTCATGGCCACCGTGCTGGTGATGCCGCGCGTGGGCCTGTTCGGCATTCCGCGCTACGACCTGCTGCTGCTGGTCGCCCTCGGTATCCAGTGCTCGATGGTCTATGCAAAACTTGAAACCTGGGACGAACTGAAAGCCGTCTGCCTGTTCCACGTGGTCGGCTTTGCGCTGGAGGCGTTCAAGGTGTCGGGCAGTATTGAGTCCTGGAGCTATCCGGACTTCGCGTACACCAAAATCCTTGGGGTGCCGCTGTTTGCCGGCTTCATGTACGCCTCGGTGGGCAGCTACATCGTGCAGGCCTGGCGCATGTTCGACCTGCGCATCCGCCATCATCCGCCCTATTGGATGGCAGCACTGATCGCGACCCTCATCTACGCCAACTTCTTCACCCACCATTATATTGGCGACTACCGCTGGTACCTGGCCGCCTGCGCGCTGGGACTGTATTCGCGCACGGTCGTCATCTACCGGCCGCTCGACCGAGACCGCCAGATGCCGCTGATGCTGGGTTTAGTACTGATCGGCTTTTTCATCTGGCTGGCCGAGAACATGGGCACCTTTTGGGGCGTGTGGCGCTATCCGAACCAGCTGGGCGCCTGGTCGATCGTTCACATCAGCAAATGGAGTTCATGGTCGCTGCTGGTGATCATGACCTTCACGATCGTTGCCAGCCTCAAGCACATCAAGAGCAAGATTCACATCGCCGAGACATGATCATGAAATCGCCACGCAACAAAGCCCACACACCTTGCGGTATGCGGGCTGTCGGGACAGCCGGCAGCAGCCTGGAAAACCAGGCTTGGCCGGAATTATGGTCCGCTTGATTACTTCGAGGCTTCCTGCATCTTTTCGCCGGCGCGCTCAAGACCCTTGCCAGCCTTGTCGGTGACATTGGCTGCACCTTGCTTGACTTCGGCTGCGGCTTCACGCGATTCCTGGCGCACTTCGGCGCCGGCTTCCTTCATGTTCGCGGCAGCGCGGTCGGTTGCTGCATCGACGTTCGCAGCGGCACGCTCGGCGCCTGCTTCGACGTTCTCGGCGGCGCGCTCGGTTGCCGCGCCAACAGCAGCGCCGGCTTCACGGGTTTCCTGGGCGGCGTTGGCGGCGGTATTGTCGATGGCCGCGCCCACTTCCTGAGCAGGACCGGTCGATGGATCGTTGTCGGCTTTCTTGCAACCGGTGGCGAGAACGGCAACCGCAAGCATCAGGGCGGAAATGGTGGTCTTGTTCATGGTGTGCTCCTTCGTATAATGTTGCCATTAGATTACACGTTTCCATCAATACAGGCCGCACGTTACAGTTGTTACAAGTACATTGGTCTTTTCAACGAGGTCGGCGCGGTGTCACCCGCGCGCCGGGCGCCCTGTCCATGGCATGATGCGACTACATTGCATGGAAATAAAGTGATACCTACCATACGCCCCTCAGAAGTCGAGTTCATCGCCATCCGCGCCCAGGGCCCCGGCGGCCAGAACGTCAACAAGGTCTCGTGCGCCGTGCACGCGCGCTTCGATATCGGCGCCTCATCGCTGCCGCCTTACGTCAAGGAACGCCTGCTCGACATGCGCGACACCCGCATCACGCGCGAAGGCGTGCTGGTACTGAAAGCCCAGCAGTCGCGCAGCCTCGAGCAAAACAAGGAAGACGCCCTGCAGCGCCTGCAGGCGCTGGTCGCGCAGGCGGCCGAGGTGCAGCTGGTGCGCCGGGCAACGAAACCGACGCGTGGCTCGCAACGGCGCCGCCTGGACGAAAAAACGCGCAGCGGCCAGATCAAGGCGCTACGCGGCAGGATCAGCGAATAAAAGCTGGGCTTACATCTTCCGGCACTGGCGCAACTCGCAGCGCGCCATAAATACCTTGCCGTCGCTGCACTGCAGGCGGTATACCTCGACCGGACCGGGCTCGGTGATGAGGCCGGCGCCCTGCCCCGTGCAGGCGTGCTGCCGCGCCAGCTGCTCGACCGTCACCGTCGACACGCCGACGCGGTAAGGTACGCGTTCGATCGGCACGCCGTTGGCGTCGACCAGCTGCGGCGCAGCCTGCGCAGGCGCCGCGGCCATTGGAGCGGCCGGCAGCGTCGACTTGAACATCGCGCAACCGCCAAGAAGGCTTGCGGCCACCAGCGCCAGGAGTGCTTTCATCGCCGCTCTCCGATCAGAAGCTCAGTTTCTTGACGCCGTCGGCCGTGCCCAGCAGGCAGATATTGGCGCCGCGCTGCGCGAACAGCCCAACCGCGATTACGCCGACGATGCCGTTGATCTCGGCTTCCAGCGCCACCGGGTCCGCGATCTGCATGCCGGCCACGTCGATGATCTCCCCGCCGTTGTCGGTAATGAAGGCATCGGTGCTGCCCGCCTTCGTGCGCAGGCGCGGCTGGCCGCCGAGCGCTGCGAGTGTGCGCATCACGGCCGCGCGCGCCATCGGGATGACCTCGACCGGCAACGGGAATTTGCCGAGCGAAGCCACCAGCTTCGAGCCGTCGGCGATGCAGACAAACTGTTTCGCCACCGAAGCGACGATTTTTTCGCGCGTGAGCGCCGCGCCGCCGCCCTTGATCATCGCACCCTGTTCGGTGATCTCATCGGCACCGTCGATGTAGACGGCGATCGACTCGACCTCGTTCAGGTCGAACACGGGAATGCCGTGGCTGCGCAAGCGCGCTGCGGTGGCTTCCGAGGACGCGACGGTGCCCTTGATGCGGTCCTTGATGGCCGCCAGTTCGTCGATGAAGAAATTGGCTGTCGAGCCGGTGCCCACGCCGATGATTTCGCCGTCTACCACGTAATCGATGGCGGCGCGTGCCACGGCTTGCTTGAGTTCGTCCTGAGTCATGATGTCTGCAATGGTAAAGAAGGAATGCCGCCATTTTAACGGATCGCCGCACCTACCCCGCCGCCGTCGCGCCGGAATCGCCGCATGCATATCCAATTCCGTCTCATATGTATCCGTTTTGCATTGCCGAATGCACAAAAATCGCAGACACTTGGTTAATTGCTATTTTGCATCATTACTGACGGGTGACACCATGAAGATCTTCACGAAAAAGCGCGTGGTGGCGGCCAGCGCCCTCCTGATCGCCGGCGCGGCCGCCGTCGCGTACGCGAAACTTGGCAGCGAGCCGAAGACCCCGCCGCTGAAATACCGTGCCAGTGCGGTCGACACCGGCTCCATCACGCATACCGTCACCGCAACCGGCACCATCAACCCGGTGGCGCTGGTGAACGTCGGCTCGCAGGTGTCGGGCACCGTGGTCGAATTGAAGGCGGATTTCAACGACCGCGTGAAAAAAGGCCAGGTGCTGCTCAAGCTAGACCCGACCATATTCAATGCCCAGGTCGGCCAGGCGCGCGCCAGCGTGGCCTCGGCGCAGGCGTCAAGCCGCCTGGCCCAGGCCAGCTTCGAGCGCAACAAGCAGTTAGTGGCCCAGAACTTCGTCTCGAGCCTGGCGCTCGACCAGTCGCGCCGCGAGCTGGACGTGGCGCGTGCGAACCAGCAGCTGGCGAATGCCCAGCTCGAGCGTGCGCTGGCGGATGTGAACAACAGCGTGATCCGCAGCCCGATCGACGGCGTCATCATCAAGCGCACGATCGACCTGGGCCAGACCGTGGCCGCGTCCTTCAACACGCCGAACCTGTTCCAGATCGCGCAGGACCTGACCAAGATGCAGATCGACACCAGCGTCTCGGAAGCCGACGTCGGCGCCATGAAAGACGGCCTGCCGGCGCGCTTCGTGGTCGACGCCTACCCGAGCCGCGAATTCAATGCCACCATGCGCCAGTTCCGGCTGGCGCCGAACGTGGTGCAGAACGTCGTGACCTATAACGTCGTGCTCGACGTCGATAACAAGGACGAGCTGCTGAAACCCGGCATGACGGCGCAAGTGCGGCTGGTGGTCGACAACCGGCCCAA
The DNA here is from genome assembly GCF_051262535.1 of Massilia sp. CMS3.1. Lineage (NCBI taxonomy): Bacteria > Pseudomonadati > Pseudomonadota > Betaproteobacteria > Burkholderiales > Oxalobacteraceae > Massilia > Massilia sp. CMS3.1. The sequence continues at coordinate 105,683 of NZ_JBIMES010000005.1, forward strand.
AGCCTTGCGCATTCCGACCGCGGCCCTGCGCTTCCGTTTGTCGGAAGACGAGCAGGAAAAGGAGCGCAAGGCACTCGCTGCCAAAAAAGCGAAGGACCCCGCGAATACGGCATCCCTGCCGCCGCTGGAGGACGACCTGGCTTTCCAGAACACTGGCGAAACCGCGCGCATGTTCAAGATATATAAACTCGACGCAAAGAACGAACCGAAGCCGGTCGATATCCGCATCGGCCTGTCGAACTTCCGCTATACGGAAGTGGTGAGCGGCGACCTGAAAGCGGGCGAGCGCGTGGTGACCCGTTCCCTCGCGCCTGCCCAGGACATGTGATGACGGCGGCACTGATCGACATCCGCAGCGTCACCAAGAGCTATGTCTCGGGCAGCGTCGAGACGCCGGTCCTGTTCGGGATCGACTTGCGGGTCGAGCGGGGCGACTTCATCGCGGTGATGGGCCAGTCGGGCTCGGGCAAATCGACGCTGATGAACATTCTCGGCTGCCTGGACCAGGCCAGCGGCGGCGATTACCTGCTGGGCGGCACCGACACGCGTTCCCTTTCGCGCGCACAGCTGGCCGAGATCCGGAACCGCACGATCGGCTTCGTGTTCCAGAGTTTTAACCTCATCAAGCGCATGAGCGTGGCGGAGAACGTGGCCCTGCCCTTGATCTATGCCGGCGTATCGCGCGCACGCGCGCTGGACAAAGCCATGGTGGAACTCGAGCGCGTCGGTCTGGGGGAACTGGGGAAACGCACGCCGAACCAGCTCTCCGGCGGCCAGCAGCAGCGCGTGGCGATCGCCCGCGCACTGGTCGGCGACCCGCCGCTGATCCTGGCTGACGAGCCGACCGGGAATCTCGATACGCACACCAGCGACGACATCATGCGCGGCCTGCAGAAATTGAATAGCGAGCGTGGCATCACCATCGTGCTGGTCACGCACGAACCCGACATCGCCGCCTGGAGCCGGCGCCTGGTGCGCCTGAAGGATGGGCGCGTGCTCTACGACGGCCCCGCGACCGAGGGGCTGCGCCAGCTCGCGGCCAGCCACGAGCTGGCCATCGCCGGGAGCCAGGCATGAAGCTCTTGCAAGTGGTAGTGGAAGCGCTGCGCTCGATGGCCGCGAACCAGCTGCGCACCGCATTGACCATGCTCGGCATCGTGATCGGCATTGCCTCGGTGGTGCTGATGCTGGCGCTGGGCGACACCATGCAACGCTTCATCAAGAAAGAGATGCAGATGCTCGGCACGAACATGGTCTACGTGTTCCCGGGCGGCGACCGTACCCAGGCCCAGCGCATGCGCAGCGGCGCGGTGCCTTCGCTGACGCTGGCCGATGCCGACGCCCTGAACCGCTTGCCGAGCCTGGCCGGTGCGGCGCCCGCGCTGCAGGGCAGTTTCAAGCTCGCCGCCGGCAACGAGACCGCGGGCAGCATGGTGCACGGCGTGACGCCGGCCATGTTCAAGATCCGTAACTGGAAGATCGACCAGGGCAGCATGTTCACCGACGACGACGTGCGCGCCGCATCGCGCATGGTGGTGATCGGCCAGAAAGTGGCGGACCAGTTCTTTTACCGCCAGGACCCGCTCGGGCGCTACCTGCGCATCGAGAACGTCGCGTTCCAGGTGATCGGCGTGCTGCAGGGTGAAGGCCGCCAGCTCGACGGCGACGATTTGTCCGAGATGGTGCTGGTGCCGATCACCGCTGCGCGCGCCTACATGGTGCGCGGCCCCTTCCCCGACAACGTGCATTACATCGCGGCTCAGGGCAAAAGCGATGGCGTACTGGAGGACGCCGTGGAAGACATGAAGGAAACCTTGCGCGACCGCCATCGCATCAAGCTCGACGACCCGGACGACTTCAAGATGCAGAACATGGCGACCTTCGCCGCCACGGCCAGCAAGATCAGCGCGGGGATTGCCGCCCTGCTGGGCGTGATCGGCGGGATCTCGCTGGTGGTCGGCGGCATCGGCATCATGAACATCATGCTGGTCTCGGTCACCGAGCGCACGCGCGAAATCGGCATCCGCATGGCCATCGGCGCCAAGCCGCGCGACATCCTGCTGCAGTTTTTGACCGAGGCGGTGATGATCTGCCTGGCGGGTGCGGCGGTTGGTATCGCGGTTGCCGCGGCGGGCGCGGCGGCGATCACGGCGGCTGCCGAATTCGATGTGAAGGTGGGCCTGAGCGCGGTGATCGTCGCGTGTGCATTTGCGACGGCCGTCGGGGTGTTCTTCGGTTTTTATCCGGCGCGCCGCGCGTCCCGCTTGCTGCCGGTGGATTGTTTAAGGCATGAGTAATATACGCCAGCTCGGCTAGTCATTTGTTATCCCAATCAGGAGCAAAAATGAATATGAAGACCTTATCGCGCCGCGCCTTTACGGCCGGCGCCATGGCACTGTTCGCAGTCCTTCCCTTGACAGGCGCGCTGGCCGCGCCCTTCTCCTCGGAGCGCATTACCGTGCGCACCGAGGGCACCGGCCCCGACGTCGTATTGATCCCGGGTTTGAATTCGTCACCGCGCACCTGGGCCTCGACGGTCGACGCACTGCCTGGCTACCGTTACCATCTGGTGCACATCTCCGGCTTTGCCGGCCAGCCGGCCGCCGGCAACAAGGACGGCGCAGTGGCGGCGCCCGTCGCCGAGGAAATCGCCCGCTACATCAAGGAGTCGAACCTCAAGGGGCCGGCGGTCATCGGCCACTCGATGGGCGGCACCATCGGCATGATGCTGGCGAGCCGCCATCCCGGCACGCTGTCGCGCCTGATGGTGGTCGACATGTTCCCCTTCCTGGGCACCTTCTTCGCCGGTCCCGGCGCCACCCCGGCGCGGGTCGAGGCAGTCGGCGACCAGATCGCCGCCGGCATGCGTGCCACCCCACCCGAGCAGCGCGGCAAGCGCGCCAACGACACCATTGCCGGCATGGTCGACACCGAAGCGATGCGTCCGGTCGCCATCAATGATTCGATGTCCAGCGACCCCGACGTCGGCATTCGCGCCTTCCGCGAACTGATCGTGACGAACCTGATTCCCGAGCTGCCGAAGATCACGGTGCCGGTCACGGTGCTGTACGTCCAGCCGAAAAGCGTGCCGCTGGCGCCGGAACAGTTCGATGGCGTCTACAAGGCCGCATATGCGCCGATCAAGCAGCTGAGCTTGAAACGCATTCCGGACAGCGCCCACTTCATCATGTGGGACCAGCCGCAGCGCTTCCAGGCTGAGGCCGCAGCTTTTCTGTCTACCAAATAAGCGCACGCAAGCTAACGGATGAGTAAAAAGCCCCCTCTCAACAGCCGCGTCCTGATCTTTCTCGCCGGGACGGTTCTGCATGGCGCCGCCCTGGCGGCCGATGTCGTCCCGCTCACCTTCATCAACGGGCTCCCCTTCGTGACGGTCACGGTCGGCGCCGTCTCTTCCCGTCTGATGATCGACTCAGGCGGTGCGCTCGGCATCTCGATTCCGGAAACAACAGTCCACACGTCCGGCGCAGTCACGCTGCTCGACCAAACGACCAAATTCAGTGATCTGCATGGTCAAGCGTATGAGGTTCGCAATCTCGTCGCACAACAAGTCAAGGTCGGCACGACCGAACTTGGTCCGGTCGAAGGACGCGTCCATGTCCAGTGGGGAGGCGCACCGGAAGGGCCGCAAGCCGAACTGACGAGGGCACGGGAGGCTGGGGCAATCGGACTTGCGGCCTTCGGGAAGCGGCCGCTGATGTTCGATTACCGTCGCGGCACGCTGTCGATATTCAAACCCGGCGAAGGTCCGCAAGCCGGCCAACAGGATTGGCGAGCGCTGCCTCTGGCGTACGGCAAGGAAGGCCCGAACATCAGCTTGAGCGTGAACGGCAAGGCGCTCAAGTTTGTTCTCGATACCGGGGCACAGGTCAATATCGTCAATGCGGCAAGCCTGGCGCCTGACAGTGCGGCCTCCCGCTGTCAGGCTTGTGATCCCCGCGAGCTGGGACAGGTGCAAGCAGGTGACGGCCGGCCGTTGGGAAGCCTCGCCGCTGAACGGATGGACCTGAACGGGGCGCCATTCGACGGCATCCTCGGTGCGCCATTTTTCCAGCGCTACCGGGTACTGCTCGACCTTCCCACGCGCCGCTTGTTGATCTCGCCGCATGACAAGCCGGACTTCGGAAAGCCCGAATGAACAGGCGGCTCGTGGTGTCGATCGGGCTCTTGACAAGCCATGCGCGTGCGTTTTCAGGCACGCCAGCGTTCCTATAGCGATTGCTCCCACATCAGCCGCCATACCGGGTGCACACGGTAGACGGTCGTGCGCGCGTGCGGGCTGGGGCCTTCGTAGAGGAGCCGTTCGCGGACATCCCGGTGCAGGAGGTCGGCTACCGACAGGCGCAGCCGCGATGTCGCGTCGCGCTTCCACACCGCATACAGGTCGAGCTGGCGCCTGGCGCTGCCTTCGCTCGAGAGCAGCGCGCTTGACCGGTTCGCTAGCGGCGCGCGCCAGGTGAACGTACCGCCCATGTCGGCGCGGCCAGATGGCGCCACGACATCGAGTCCGAGGTTACCGCTGTACGCCGCCTGGCCTTCGATGCGGTTGTCCGGACCCCGCACGCCGTCGACGCGTGACCAGTTGCGCGCCAGGTTGATGCGCGCCGACAGCGGCCCGCGCGACGCCTTGCCTTCGACCTCGATGCCTTGCACGGTCGCGTCGCCCCCGTTGACCGGCATGGCGGTCCACACCCCCTTGTTTTCACTGATACGCGAGAGCGTGATGTCGCGGATGCGCTTGTGGAAAGCACTGACGCTGACCAGGTCTGTCTTGCCGATGTAGCGTTCCCAGGCCAGGTCGATGCCGAGGGCAAGTTCGGGACGCAGCAGCGGATTGCCTTGCTGGTCGGGGTTGGTGGCGCTGTTGTTGTTGTCGACCGTGTAGCGGCGCGGCATCAGCTGGACGATGTTCGGCGCCTTGTAGGTACGGCTGACGGCCAGGCGGAGCTGGTCGCGCGGCCCAGTTTCGGCGCCAGGCCGTTGCGGCTTGAACAGCGCCTGGAAGATCGGGCTCCAGGCGCCGGCGTCGACATCGATCGCCGCATCGGCGTTCCCTTCCCCGGTCGTGTGCAGGTCTTCGCGGCGCAGGCCGACATAGGCCGACCAGGCAGGGCCGATATCCCACTCGTCCTGAATGAAGAAGGCGCGGCGCGCCACCGTGGCGCGGTAATGCTCGTCGCTGGCGAGCAGCAGTGCGCCGGCGGCATTGCGCTGCTGCTCGCGGCGATATTCGCTGCGCCCCTTGCGGCCGAGTTCCCAGCCGGCGGCCAGGGTATGGCTTTCCCACAGCGGGCGGCGCCAGCTGCCGTTGAACGTCCATTCGCGCTCGACGGGACCGGAGGCGACCAGGTGCGATTCGAGCAGCTTGTCGCGCAGGTCCAGGCCGCGGTATTCAAAAGCGGCCTCGTGTTTCATGGTGAAGCCGGACAGCTTGACGGCCAGCCGCGCGCCGGTCTCGAACTTGCGCGTCCAGGCCAGGTCGGCATAGGCGTGCAGGGGACGCGTTTCGAAGCGCTGGTCGGCGTGCGGAAACGCGGTCGGGCGCCCAATGTCGGTGGTTTCGTCTTCGCGCTTGGCGTTGTCGATGTGGCGCTTGCGCAGATAGCTCTGCGAAGTAATGCTGTCGTCCGCAGTCGGTTGCCAGGACAGGCGCGGAGCCAGTTCCAGCACGTCTTCGACCTGTTGGTCGGTCCATGCGGTGCGGCGCAGCAGGGCCGGCTGTGCGCCTTCCTCGGTGGTGACGGCGGCGACCGGTTTTTCGTGGCGCCTGAGCGTTGCGGTGAGCGTGTACCCCAGCGCGCCCTTGCGGCCGCTGTGCTGGGCCACCAACTGCGGCGCCACATGACCGTGAACGAAGGCGCTGCCTGCCTTGATCTCGTTCGCGTCACCGCCCTTTCCCGGGCCGGCGCGGCGCAGGATCACGTTGATGGTGCCGGCCACGGCCTGGCTGCTGGTCTCGGCGGTGGGCGCGCGCCCGATCTCGATGCGTTCGATCAGGTCGGGACTGATCGATTCGAGCGAGAAGCCGCTGGGGGCCGGCAGGCCGTTGAGCAGAATCGCCACGTAGCCACCGCCCATGCCGCGCATGCGGATCGTGGGCGCCCTGCCCGGGCTGGCGTCGAGCGTGATGCCCGGCTGGCGTTTCAGGACCTCGGCCAGGCTGGCGTCGCCCTGGCGCAGGATCTCGTCGCGTCCGACGACGATGGCGGTTGTCGTCGATTGCGCGCGCCCGTTGTTGGCGCCGGTCGTGACAAGGACTTGCTGCATGGGTGGCTCGGTCGGCTGGGCGCAGGCGCAGGCGTGCGCCGCCAGCAGCAGCGCACTGGCGCTGCCGGTTCGGATGGTTCGCATGGTGTTATTGGTTGGTGGTTGCGTTCTCTTGCGCGGCGCGCAAGGCGGATTGTTCGGCATCGATGCGCGTGTGCCCGGCGCGCCAGCCCAGCACCAGCAGCGAGCCGACCAGGAGCCGGCGCGGCAGCGCCAGGCAGAGCAAGGGGAAGCCGAGGTAAAAGACTTCTTCGATGGAGAGCGACCAGAGCACGTCCCAGCCCGCGGGCGCCCAGCCGGTGCGGCCCTCGTACCAGTTGAACGTGAACGTCAGCGCGGCGCCGAGCAATCCGCCGACGCTCTGCTGTCCGGGTTCAGGCGCGAATCCCGGCACGCCCATCAGGGCGAGCGCCGTCAACAGCGCCAGTACCAGGCCAAGCAGCGGCAGGATGCGCGCCGCGCGGGCAGCATAGAAGCGGCGCAGGTCGACGCGCTTGAGGTCGCCATCTTGCCCGGCGATGCGCGTCGTGATGAGAAAGCCCGAGATCACGAAAAAGATGAACACGGCCTCGTAGCCGTTGAAGCTGATGGCGTCGAGCAGGCGTGCGGGCAGCCAGTCGCCTGCCAGGCTGGGCCCCAGCGGCAAGCGAAACGGCAGCGCGAGATGGTGGACGATCACGAGCAGGATGGCCAGGCCGCGCATGCAGTCGATACCGAAATTGCGGGACGTCTGATGCGCCACTGTCATCGGGCGCCACCCAGCAGGGCTTGCGGATCGATATGCGCGCCCTGGCGCGACACTTCGAAGTGGAGATGGGGCCCCGTGACCTTGCCCGTGGCGCCGGACAAGGCGATTCGCTGTCCGGCCCGCACGCGTTCGCCGGCCACGACCATGCGTTGATCGAGGTGGGCATACAGGGTACGCGTGCCGCTGGCATGCTCGATAACGACCACCTTGCCGTAACGCAGGCCGCCGTCGTAGCGATCGGTCGAGATGGCGACCTTGCCATCGGCAGGCGCCAGCACGGCCGTTCCGCGCGGCGCGCCGAAATCCATGCCCTGGTGCGGCTTGCCGCCGGGACGGTTGATGGAACCGAAGCTGCTGGTCACGCGCAGCTTTTCCAGGGGGGCTTGCCATGCCGGTGCGGCCAGCCCGCCCTGGCCGGCATCCTGCCACGCGAACTGCGGCTGCAGCAGCACGCTGGCGCCGCACAGGGCCGGCAACAGCAGCAAGGCGGCGCTGCTCGCCAGCGGAACATGCGCGATGGACTGGGCGTCACGGATCAGGCGGATCCGCTCGGCTACTGCCTGTACGCCGCGAACACCGAATGCCAGCGAGGCCGGCGCCAACTCCGGCGTGGCGGGACTGCCCGCCCGCACCTGCATGGCCAGTTGCGCAAGCAAGGCGGCGGCATAGCTGCGGCGTTCGCCCTGCGGGCGGCCCGCCAGCACAGCACGGTCGCAGCCGAGCTCCAGGGCCCATTGCAGGCGCCCGTGGAAGCTGTGCATGGCCGGGACAAACCACAGAACCACCTGCAACACGGTGCCGGCATGCTGCCACAGATGGTCCCGGCGGCGCAGATGCATCAGCTCGTGCGCCACGATGAGTTGCTGCTGCATCGGCGGTAAATCGCGCACATGGCGCGGCAGGAGCAGGACAGGATGCAGCAAGCCGGCCAGCATCGGCGAGACCGGCGCATCGATCTCCAGGACCGGCGGTAAGGCGCCTCGGTGCCGCGCAAACGCCGGGTGAGCATGGAGGGCTGCAGCGTCCAGGCGATCTGCGACGAACAGCAGCGCGCGCAGGTCGCGCCCGACGCGCCGCCAGCGCAGCGCATGCCAGACGGCGCCGGAGACGCACGACATCAGCCAAAGCCATGCGAGCGCCGGCAGCAGATCCACGCCCGACAGTTCGCCGGCCTCCGCCTGCAGGAAATCCGTTACCTCGCCGCTGGGCACATGCCATGCCCATCCTGCCACGCCAGGCTCGGATGCTGCTGCAAACAGGCTCCATTGCGACGCCGCCGGCAGCATCGCCAACACCAGCGTCAGGGCAGCTGTCAGTTGCGCGAGCAGCCAGGGAGTACGCCGTGCATCCAGGCCGGGCCAGCGCCGCCGCGCCAGGTGCAACAGGGCCCAGGCGACGCCGGAGCTGATCATGGCACTGATGCTCGCCTGCAGGAACAGGAGCGGAAAATGGGAGAACGTCATATTCACTGCCTGCCGTCGGGCCAGTCGTGCAGCAACTGTTCCAGCTCGGCCAGTTCGGCGTGATTCACGAGCTTGGACCCGGTAAACATATTCACGGGTAGCGGCTCATCCATTTCCATTACCCGGCGACCAAAATCGCGTGCGAAGCCGGCCAGGGTCTCGATTTTATCGAGCGCAGCCGTGTACACGTTTACGCCGTGCACGGCATGCAGCGTGACCATGTTTTTTTCCACCATCCGTTCGAGCGTCTTGCGGGTGGACGAGTACGACCAGTGCAGCTCCGGCTCGGCCTGTTCGTGCAGTTCACGGGCGGACAAGGGGTGCTGCCGCCATAAGCACTTCAGCAGCGTAAGTTCTGTAACGGATGGAATGGACATGATCGGGCTCCCGCCGTGTGACTAATGACGCAAGCTTACGACATTTGTCACACGGCGGCAACCGCTATCGGCGTTCAGCGCCTGGCTTTTTCTTCGTGGCAGCCACGCAGATCCTGCTCCCGACGCCCGCTCGCACCAATGTGCTGCACAAGCGTCTTGCCGTCGGTTTGGCGCGCCAGGCAGAAGCGCGCCACATAGCGCAGGGGTATCGCTGCACTCTTGCCGGGACGGGTTTCGAGCTGCACCGTGTAGACGATTCCACTTTCCAATACCGCAGCCGGTGTTTGCGGCAGGGCCTGCACCATGCCGCCATAGGTGATGCACATGCTGGAGGCGAGCGGGAAGGTGCGCTCGGGCGGCATCGACATATGCCATACGATGCGCTCGCCGTCCCTGACGGTCACCGACTGGAATTCCGGGATGCCGTTGCGCTGTTCTTCGCGCTCGGCGAGCGTGAAGCATGGCAGGTCGTTTTTGCCAGTGCGAACCTGCGCTTCGCCAATGCGGCGTGCGGCACTTGCGGGAAGTGTGAGGAAAATGGCGAGGCAGAGTGTCAGAAAGAGCTTCATGACAGGTTCGGAAAACGGGAAGGGGAAAGAGGAGTAAGCCTATTATGTTGCCATGCAGCAGCATTGAGGAATGTCAAACTCAGAGCTGCGGTGTGGTGAAATGGTGCTCGACAATGGCGTGGTCCGCGAAGGCTGGTTGTCGGCCCTTATCTCGCCCGGCGACTAAGCGGTAAGCCTGCGAGCCTGCGTGCAAAACCACGATGCAGATTGTCGCGGCTGGACGGATCGGCAAGAAATCCCGCCAGCACCCGCTCGTACAACGCCAGGTCGTTCTGATAGCGGCGCTGGCGCATCGCCTCCGGCCGCCCTAAAAACTTCAAGACAAAATAATCGGCCAGCAGGTCGCCCTGCGCTTCCATGTTGTAGTCGGCAAGCGTCGCATCGTCACGCAGGTCATAGTGGTACGGCAGGCCGATGCGCACGGCGCCGCGCAGGCGCACCGGGTAACCCAGCTGGTGCTGCCAGACGTGGACTCACTTCTGATAGACTACACACCATGAATAAAGTCTATAGCTATATAAGGTTTTCAGACCCACGACAGGCCGAGGGCGACAGCTACCGCCGCCAGCTTGCCGACACACTCGCCTACTGCCAGAAAAACAATCTACAACTGGTCAGCGACAGCGATTACATGTTTTTCGACAGGGGCGTATCAGCCTATTCCGGCAAGCTCCGCGACGACAACACCGAGCTTTCCCGGTTCCTTGCACTGGTACAGGCAAAAGAGATTCCAGCAGGTTCTACGCTCATAGTCGAAAGCCTCGACCGACTGAGCCGGGAACACGTACGCCAAGCCCTGCCCCGCTTCATGGACCTGCTGAACGCTGGCATAACGATACATACCCTGCACGGTAACAAGACCTACCACGCCGACAACTACGACCAGTTCGACTTGTTCCAATCAATCATGGAAATGTCGCGTGCGCACTCCGAATCAGAAATCAAGTCCAAGCGCATCAAATCAAGGTGGCAGGCGAAGCAGGAACAGGCTAAGGCAGGCGTCCCACTTGGCAAAACGAAGCCCGCATGGCTCGACCTTGTGTATGTTAACGGATCGACCGAGAAGCCCGACGAGAAGGCCAAGGCCGTAGGTTTCAGGGTGAACGCTGACCGTGCAGCCGTAGTGCGGCAGATTTTCCAGTACACACGCGACGGATGCGGCAGGAACGCAATCGCCCGTATGCTGAACGAAGCCAAGATTCCAGCTTTCCGCACGAAGACCGGCTGGGGCCAATCCACTATCCATCAAATTCTGAACAATGAATCTGTGCTGGGCTTTTACCAGCCGTACACCACGGGCGATGACGGCAAGCGAGTGCCACGCGGCGAAGCGTTCATGTTCTATGAGCCGATAATCGACCGTGCGACGTTTGACGCTGCCAGAGCCGCTACAGCAGGCCGTGACGCTACCAAGGCCCGCAAGCAAACACCAGACTTCCAGATCTGGCAGGGAATCGCCAAGTGCGCCCACTGTGGAAGCCCGCTGCACACCTACGGCAACGGCAGAAAGGCCAAGGAAGAAGGCCAGAGCGCCCCACGCTGGATGCGATGCTACAACGCGAAGAAGGCCAAGTGCGAAGCCGGGAGCATCTCAGTTCAGAGCATCGAACCAGTGTTCGCGGAAATCCTCGCCAAGCTGAACATCCTTGCACTGGTGCAGAGTAGCGCCAGCGCGATTAATGCCAAGCTGGAAGTAGTAACAGGCCAGCTTGTAGCCGAGCGTGCCAAGCTGGAAGACTTCAAGGCCGACTACGCCGCCCGACGATCCAACACGATCCGAGACCTGATGTACGAAACAGAAGATCGGATAGCCCTACTGGTAGCACAGGAACAGCAACACCTTGCCGGCCTAGCCGCCGACCAGATCGTAGACAAGGCCGACTTTTTCGCGCGCCTCGACCTTCACACATTCACCGGCCGATCGAGAGCTAACAGCATCTTGAAACGGTTGCAGGTAGAAGTAAGGATCGACCCGGCGCAGCGACGCTTCCACGTACGGAAAGCTGGCGTGCCAGTGTTCGACCTCGTACACAAGAGGGGCGAAGAATTCCTGGCGTATCCCGCTAACAGCGAGCTATCCGGCATTATCCAGCGACAGGACGGCACGTGGACCCCGATGCTTGCTGACGACGACAACGGCGAGGAACCCGATTACGAGAGCGAGGGCCACGACAGCCGAGACTATTAGGCCGCCCCCCGGCTACTCGCTCTACGTACTTCACCAACGACCTGGCAAAACGCGAACCGGCTTGACGAGACAGCTTAAACGCGTTTTAAGGCACGGCCACGCTGCGTATTCGCGTTGCACATGGCAAAGCAGCATCAAGCGTGTAGACGCTCTCAACATGCTCTCAGCGGTCCCATCGCGTAAGTTGAGTTGGCCTCTAGCGCTGAGGGGGTCGTCGGTTCTGGCGCTGCTAGTGCACGCCGAAACTCTATCGAACCTATAGAAGAACCGACATTTGCTCAGTGATACCGCATCTTTATGCAACGTTCTCTCTATGAAAAGCATAGCTGCCTATATGCGACAGCAGGCTCGCGATGCATTTTCCGTCAAAACGCTAACGGTCCGTCTAGAATTTTGAATCATGAATTTACGGTCAAGTCAAGCATTTATTTGACTTTTTAGATCTGACATGCGAGAATCCGTTTTCCGGTGGCAACCGCACTAGGTAAGCTCTAACGCCCTAAGGCCGCCCATCCTCTACAGCCCCGAACTTCTTCCTTAATTGGACAGTTCGGTTTTTTTTCGCCTTGAAAGCTCCCATGCACAAGTCAACAAATGCCGTTCGCGGCACCAACCGAAAGGAAACATATGATCAAAACTGCATCCCCCCTCCAACGTGGTAACTATCCCCCGTTTCTGCCACTGAACTTCTACGAGGCTCCACAGTACGCTCAGTACCGACCGCTTCCAGTGGTTGTTAAGGCCCCTTCTCGTTGGCTAAAGACTTCATCGACGACGCCCAGGGAACGGACAAGGGGCAGACCAGCAATACTCTATACAAACTCAATAAAAGCGCATCTAGCCAGCTTTAGTGCGCCCGGCCATGCTTTGTCAAGACTGCCAGGATTGGACGACGCCGTAACTGGCGCAGTGAATCTTGACTATTACGGCAATACACGGCCGCTCAGCAAAAAGCTAGTCTTGGTTTTGCTACGACGAATCGACGTTATCTCTTCAGCCGAGGTACAAGCCTACATGCATTGCTCCTTGAGGCAGTGCACTTTGCGTCACGCTCAACGACTTGCACAATGCCTTCGTGTCATTGAGAAAGCGGCTGCGAAGCTGGCTCGAACGCAATGGCCCAAGCCGGATCAGTTCGAAGAAAACGACGGAAGCGCAGCGCCTCAAATCCCGCCGTGTGGCAAAGCCACCTGTACGATTTGTCGCAGTGGCGTAGCTCTAGCCTCAGCATGGAGTCTGCCTGCTGAACGGGATGATTCCGGAGACGGCAGTGCCAGCATGTTTGCAGTCGAGGACGTCGCATTCGACACCGACACAACATTGGACGCCTTCTCGACGGACAATTGGTCAACGTTCGACGACGACTCGGATTAAACGACACCTATAAGAAGCCGTGCGGAAGCGAGGCAGCAATACGTTATGTCTGTTTGTTCATGGTTGCGCAGGAAGTGCTGGAAGCACGAGCCGGTAGGCCGTTGAGAATTATTGCCACTACTTTTTCCCAGAAGCATTTCATGCGTATTCTTAATCTACAAATCTCCCTACGACACCCTACGGGAATCCCGACCCAGTACAAAGCCATGGCGTAGCCATGTTGTACTACACCTACGGGTATCTCCTTCCAGTGCATGAGCAATGGCGTAGCCGTGTCATAATCCCTAATGCTCGTATCCCGATTGCATCGCAGCTAGGTCGTTCAGAGTACATCAGTCGCTCAGGGGATACTGCTGACCCAGATAACTTTTCCCGCAACCGTTTTCAATGTGTGACTGCGTCAACGTAATCGCACTCACTTCCAATTAAACTGAGTGTCACCCAATGATGCTTACGTTCCGAGCACGCGGCCCCTTAGGATTAGAAGGTTGCTCCAGTTGAAACTCGACCATTGAGCCCAACGCTGCCTTCGCATCTCGGTCGTCTCCGATGAAATCACTATAATGGACAAACACGTCCTTTCCTTGTTCCCGTCGAATGAACCCCACTCCTTTTATCGGGTCGTAAGCATTCAATACACCACGAAGAATTTCACTCATAGAATGATCTCAAGGTTTTAACAGGACGTTTTTTATTTAACGTTTGTTGTAGTCTGGTTGCAACTTGCACGTGAGTACGTTTAACGATGGCAATGCGATGCTGAAGTTTGTAGTATTTTTTTACGTAGCCTATGGTGCCGTTGTCCTTACCTCGTCGGCAATACTTTTCGACTAAATTAGCGATTTTTGCTACGCCACGATCGTCATAAATTGGTTGGATGTCGTCTAACAAAAGGCGCAATCGCATCGCTCTCTTATGCTTCAACCGCAACAACAAAGCCACCTTACCTGACACAGAGAGGTACTGCTGATGGTAGTCATCGGCGAATCGTCCCTCTGCCAGGGCTTTCCGTCTTAGTTTAATTACCTCGCTCGCAATTGCAACTCGCTTTTCCGGCTCTAACTTCGGCGCCCCCCGATTCACCCATAGCCCGGTTATCAACATAAGATCCTCTGGGTTGGATTTTGATCGAACCTGGGTTTTCTTGGGATGTAGATGAAAGCCGTAAGAAGCAACCATCTTCGAAACCCGGTTGATAATTTTCGTTAACCGAACGGTCGAGACAGGCTTCTGGCTACTGATTGTTATATCATCAATGAGTCGTGTATAGACGAAACCTTGACCTTCGAAACTACACGCAAGCTTGTACTCTTCTTCGAACATGACGAGATTCGAAATGACGGAGCTGGTAGGCGATCCTTGAGGCAGTCTTCCGTTGAGCGTAGTTAATAGGGCAAGCACCTTTGCCACGTCCGGAGGAAACTTGCAAAGTAGCATAAAAGTCTTCTCTACCAACTCTATTGTGATAGATGGAAAGAAGCTTTTGATATCAACCATGACAGCCACGTCAGCGTTGCTGTGAGCGTCCGCATTGGAGTAGAAATCTCGCGGGGTTGACGCTTTGATCCCCCCGTGCAGGTAACTCGGATATCGAAGGTGGCAAAAAATCCGATTGAGAATACGCTTTTGCAGAACCTTGAGTTCCAAGTTCGGCTCGGAAAGCTCCCTATTTTTTCCTTTAACCAGCTTGTCAAAGATTAAATAGTTTTTCTCACCACGACTCGCCAAAGTAGTGAGGCGTCTTTCGGTAACGTTAAGCGTTTGCGCAAGAGCGGAAATACTGCCGATTGGTGCGCCGACATAGAAGATTTTATGAGAACCTGCCATAACCACAGATGGAAAATCAGTGAGAGGGGTTAGCTGATATTAAGGTAAGACATCCACTTTTGTACTTCGCTAACTAAATACGGCCCGCAAGCAATAACAATGCTTACGAGTACGGATTTAAACTTGCCAGCGCCGGCGGGTTTGTCGTTAATGGGAATCTCCCGATTCACCACAACCAAGTTCTTTACAACAATGTTCACTACGGGACTATGATTATCCATAATAGCTTTCTTTCAAGTAGACACCATTTCTGATGTAGGCCCCACAGGATTGTGGGACTTGCCTAACATTGAGATTTGCTATCGAAGGCAATAACCGGCGCGGCAGTTCCCTCTCACGTCATTACGCCTAACTGGGGTAGACCCTAGGTCGGCTCCCGTAAGCAAGGGCATCAAGCATTCGCTTAGCGCCCGGCTCCCGGTCGTGATCGCTTCCCAAAGGATTTGATCGCCCCTAAAAACAGAGGCACGTATCCTTCGATTCGTAGTTTGCACCTTGAACACCCTCAGGTATCCACCTGATTCTCTAACTATAGCAACAGCGGTTTCTAGTTGTAAAGAAATATCATTACCAAAAGTCGACTGTTTTGCTGCATCGGTTTATTTTGACCATGGCTCAACTAGACCAGCAGTCTGACGATAGCTCCACGGTACGGAAATCAAAATGCACCAATTAAAATAGACCATACTTAATAGACTGTGTATAATAGACTTGTCGACACAGCAACCTGAAAGGATTACACCATGTTTGTACGCGCTTATCTCCGAGCATCGACCAAGGGCCAAGATGCCAACCGTGCCAAAGCCCAGCTTGAAGCATTCGCCGCTGAACGCATCCTGACCATCGCCAAGTTCTACACCGAGAGCGAATCTGGCGCATCGCTGCAACGCCCTAAGCTGTTTGAACTGATCGAAGACGCCACGAAAGGCGACATCCTTCTGATTGAACAGGTAGACCGTCTGTCGCGCCTGAATGAATCGGACTGGGATGCACTGAAAGCAGCACTGAAAGAAAAGCAGATCAAGGTTGTTGCGCTCGACCTGCCTACTTCGTGGATGCTGACGACCACGGACGAGACTACTAGCCGCATGTTCTCCGCTATCAACGAAATGATGCTTGATATGCTGGCCGCTATCGCTCGCAAGGACTACACCACTCGCCGCGAACGCTCCGCTCAAGGCGTGCAGAAGGCTAAGGCAGAAGGCAAGTACAAGGGCCGCATCGAAGACACCGAGCGCAATGCCCTGATTCAGCGCCACCTGAAAGCAGGCCAATCAAGCTGGGCCGAAATTATGGAACTGGTAGGGTGCAGCCGTGGCACGGTAGCGAAGCAAGCCGCGATCCTAAAGGCAGAACAGGCAGCCTGAGTGCCGCTAGGAAGACACCAGAGGATCACCAAGGGTCGAACGGTAACTCATCAATATCAACCCAGCCAGAACGATCCTAGACGCGCCACAGGCCCGCTAAAGCGTTCTTGTATATTTTGCCAGCCAGACCAGCCTTTTCAACACCCCACCCAAACTCATTCAGCCAAGCGTTCGATCCCGCTAGGTTTCCGACCCTCTGGATATTCGGCAGATTCCCGCATCGAATTCACCCCGAAGCCCTGATCGAAAATTCCAGTTTACGGGGCTAGCCCTTACGTCTTGCTAGGTGCCTTAGGGGCAGCAGGCAGCGACCATAACCGCCCGGCAGATTCGCCACGCTGGCGGGATCGTCAAGAAAGCCAGCCAGTATTTCCTCGTACAGCGGCAGACTGCTTGCGTAGCGTTGCTGGCGCATGGCTACCGGAGAACGCAAGTGCCTGAGCACAAAATAATCGGCCAGCAGATCACCCTGCGCCTCCATGTTGAAGTCTGCTAGCTTCTTGCCCGGTGCCAGAGCGTAGGCGTATGACAGCCCGATGCGCACCGCGCCCCGAAGGCGCACCGCGTATCCCAACTGAAATTGCCATACATGCGTCATTTCGTGAATGAACCAATGCGTGTTAGTAGCGGATGCCTGGGCGTAGTCGTCAAGGAAGCAGGACGCATGAAAGTACAAGTGACCGTTGGGCGTCATCGCGCAGTTCTTCGGCTGGAAAGGCATGTAGCGGCGGGCATGGATGCGCACACGTTGGTAGTCGATGGCATCGCGGAACAGCAGCGAGGCCATGGCGATTTCGCCAGCGGTGAGGAGACGCCAGCGAGGCGAATGCAGGCGACGATAAGGTAGGGCATCCATCGGTTACTTTTGCAAAGTCGAAAGGCTTGGCAAGCTTAACTCAAATTGCGCGGATACCGTTTTGAACAGCTTCTCGATAACATCACCGCGTCACAGACGCCCTTCGTAAAGACCCGAAGCCGTCCTTTCGGCCCGCACCAAGCGGACGTTCAACGTGTAGCAACTTGGCCTGCTCGACTTTTTGTGGCGGTCAGGCGGAATGCTAGAGGCCAAAGTGCATTTTCAGTGCTGGTGTAAGCTCATTGGCAACATGCTCAACAGTCAAACTATCACTTAGCCTGAGGTATTTCTTCATTTGGAGGAATGGAGGCAATCGGTCATGAGCCACATCATTCGCAACAACGCATAAGAGCAAAACCTTATGCCCGCTCCCATAGCGATTCAAGAACCCTTCCATTTCGGTCTTGCACCAGGACGACGCCAAAAATTCAGGAGTAACAAAGAAAATCACTGCCCCAGATTCAACGATGCCATCTTGAATGGCAGCCACAATTGTTTCTCCATATTGAATATTCACTTTATCATACCAAACGGGTAGTCCCTTGCTGTTCAGGTATGGGATCAAATCCTCTACGAACGGTTTGTTATGGGACGAATGGCTTAAGAATACGGGGAGTGTTTTACCCAGCGGCTTCATGGAAATAGCAGACGCAACCTTTGATCGATCTTTATACCAAAAAAGGTGAGTTGCCACGATGTCAACGCTATCGGGGCCAGCTGTCGTGGCATGCTGGAATCGGCTGTTTGTCAGTTCGCTAAACAGATCGTCGTTAGTGAGGTCTGAACGATATCTCGCTCCGCATGCCGCCATCGCCTTTTTCATCTCATCAATCTGTCCTTCTACCGGAGTCTCATAACCAAAGACCACGTAAAACTCTAAGTTGTAGGGATTGTTGTTGGCATAAAGAAAGCAGTAAGCAAGCTGATACGCGTTCTGAGTTGCAAGAACCTCTTTTAAGCGATTCAACACAAACGAATGCTCTCCGTAATCACATTCCCAGACAAAATCTCTATACGTGGTAGGCATGAGTAGGCTCAAAAATTTTAGGTGCCACACTAAAAAGACTCAAAGGATTTTATTTCCTTGAGAGAAAGGCTGCAAATCAATTCTTTATGGTAACAAGCGTAACATATTCAAGGTAACTTTATCTTTAATTATGAGACGGATTCAATATTGTCAATCTTTTAGGAGTCGAAGACTCACTCACGTTTTATGTCTTGGCACCTATTCGAACGCTTTTTGTGGAATGTTTCGTCTCTCCACATGGGTTATCGCTTCAATCATAAGGTGCAATAAATTCAGCATGTAATTCGCACATCGCAAGGAATCGCGAGTAATCGTCACTGAGTTGCATGGCACAAGCAGTCTGCTCTACTAAAATTGCGAATGTAACCGTGCGCATCTCACCCGATTTTTTGTGGTAGCGCAGCATTTCAAACGACGCGCCTCGCGGAGCGTCATCAGGTGCTCCCACCAACGCGAGGGTTCCATGAGCAACATGGTTTCGAGTTTCATTGAGTGGTAGAGTGCGGGCGACAAGATTTTTCAACTCGTCCATTGCGGGCGATCCAGGCTTCCGCCCTATTGTTTCGAGAATTATATCAATATGTTCGGAAAAGGTCTTCTTATGCCAATTGGACGGAAGTTCTTCTTTCAGCACTTTGGTATAGATGAGTTCGAAGAGCCAATCAATTTCATTCAATGAAAAAATAATTCGCCCGAGATGAGCCGCCCAGACTTGACGATCACTGCCGTTTGCAATTTGAACCATTATTGTTCTCTGCCTTAAATTTAGGTCCATGAGCGCCCGTTCTCAGCCCAAAGCAGACGTAGTGATTTGCCGTAGGCTGCCGCTCAACCGTTCAAGTTAGCTTTCATCAAGGACTGAAAAGTCTAAATTGATGATGATTTGAGACAGATCAGTTTTTTCCTTTTTGCAGAAACGCTTGATATCTGCCCAAAGAGGCCATCCAGAAGATGGCGATGCTATCCCAGCCATTTGGACGCCGAAATCATTGGTGCCGTTATCATACGTGAATCCGTGATTGTCCAAGATGGAAAAACACTCCCGTAATTCATTCGATGCGAGGTTGGTGGCCTGCTTCACTTCAGGAACTGAAACCTCCAGAGCGGCTGAAAACTGTCCCTTCGCCCCTCGATTTACGAGGATTACGAATAGCTCCCTAGACGGCATTGGTATTTTCGCAAGCTTGGCGGTCAGGGGCTGCAGTTCTTTCAATGCTTCCGCAAGTTCGTCATCCGAACTTTTCCAGCCAAGAACTCGATCAAGCTTTCTCAGGTTCTTCGCAAAGAGCGGTTCTATCAGTGTCGTGTGGTCCGTTACAGTCTTCAGCATTGAACCGACGACATCAGAAAATAATTTTTCGTGTTCTTCCTTGATTCGCTTCATGCGATCCACGTCGAACTTCAGAACATCGTCCGTTTCCACGTGATGGTCATAACACATAAGCACCAAGTTAGTAGGATGGCGCCGCTGCTCATTTGTTTGATGCTTGTTAAAACGTTGACCGCCAGGTTCAGCGGCCTCGATATGGCAGATCTGTCCGGCAAAGATGCCCTTCGCATTAAATAGCGCCTTTTTGCATCCCGGAAACGCGCAGCGATTACCAGACTTTAAATAGAGCTCTCTCAATGTTTCACGTGTTGGGGCAAGTCTTTTCGGTATCTCAGGCATTGCAAGGCTCTTGTGAAGGTAAGCGAACCTTATCCTACCATGGCAATGTTTCCAAAGTAACACCGCGTACGCGGAACGCATGAATGACTGCTTCTGGCCCAGCTACTGAACGCTCAGAATGCCTAAGTGTATGGCAATGTCACTCACCGGACACGCCTGAAGTGCTGTCAAACGCAGCGTAGTTCATTTCGGTCGCAAGCACTTCGATTACCGGTGTGCAGACTGCCACAAGTTGACCATCTCGTGGATGAACCAGTGCTGGTTGGTGACGGACGCCTGCGCGTAGTCGTCGAGGAAGCAGGATGCGTGGAAGTACAGATGGCCGTTCGGCGTCATCGCACAATTCTTCGGCTGGAAGGGCATATAGCGGCGGGCATGGATGCGCACGCGCCGATAGTCGACGGCATCGCGGAAGAGGAGCGAGGCCATGGCGATTTCGCCCTCGGTGAGGGGGCGCCAGCGATGCGATTGCAGGCTGCGAAAAGGTACGGCATCCATCGGATGACTTTTGCAAAGTTGAGAGGCTTGCCAAGCTTAACTTAGATTGCTCGGATACCGTTTTGCACAGCGTCTTGAGAGCACACAGCCTGACAGCTACCCTTCATAAAGAGCGTCGCGACGGGACCGAACCAACGGGCTGTCGACGGGCTTCCGTTTGTGGTTGCTGAAACCGCCCGTACAACATCACGCAATCTACTTATTTGGAGCCTGACTTGTTTCCGGCCACTGAAAATCCTTGAGATTCTTGAGATCCAGCGGCGCATTGAAGTCTGGAGGAGGAGTATTACTTGTCATTGGCCATGGCTTAACGCCCTTGGACTCACCTGGTGTCATTCCGCCGAGGTGGCGTAAAATTTCCTCGTATTCGGGGTGGCCCGGCTTGTATCTCATGTCGGTAGGTGTTGTATGTCCTCCCCCCGGGAACCAGAAAATCAGGGCGAGCACGATCGTCCGGTCCTTTAGCATTGTTGCGGTACCAATGTTATCTGGCATGTTCGGTTTGGCCGCGGTCGTGTCCGGATGCACCCTGTCCTGGAAATGCTCTTTCGCTGGCGGGGTCGCGTTAGCTGCATGAACGTATGCCAGCGCCATGGCGAGAATTAAACTCTTCATCTTGCCTTTCTTAGTTGCTGCGCTTTCGAAGGTCTGCCTCTGGCCCGATACCGGACGGTCAGCATCCCTCAGTCTATGGCGGAGTTACTCTCGGGACAAGCTAGAAATTTTGTTAGACGCGGCATCAGTTCCGATTCGGTTGCCGGTACCTGATCATCGGTGTGCAAAGCGAATGCTTCGACGCCGCTCCATTCCTTGGATTACTGCTAACCAAATGCTCTACAGCGATTTCATCGCCGGCACCTGGACTAAGACTCGGGCTGCGACCAAATTTCTAAGTACTTATCCGGAATTAAATGTGAAATTTTGGCAAACAGAACCGGATGCGATGCAAGGCGGACGCTGCGCGGCAGTGCGAGCACTGCAAGTAGGGGCCAACGCAGCAGCGCGCCGGTTATGGCCGCCAAAAAGCACATTTATTTACGGGTAGGTACTTAGCAGCCCGCTCCGCGCCTCCCGCGATATTGGCGAGCAAAGCCAGGTCTGCTGACTCACGTTGCGCCGGCAGTGTCCGGGATTTGTCCCGATCAGGTCCGTGCCGGCTCGCAGTGCCGGCAAGCAAAGCCAGGACTGCTGAATCACGCTGCGCCAGCAGTGTCTGTGGTTTGTCCCGGCTATTTTCTACATGAGATTCTCAAAACCTGTTTGTCCCATTGCGCGAAAGCCTAGCATGGAGATGCTGAACAGGCACCGGCAACCGCCGGCCCGGAACCGCGTACTGCATGACATGGACGGGAAGCGAGCAGGACGCACTTTTCTGAAGGAGTGGTCATGGATGTCTCTTCCACCAGCGGCGTGCCCCAGCCCGGCCGCAGGGTGCTCTTGAAGGGTAGCGCCGTCGCCGGCGGCCTCGGTGCAGCGTATGGCTTGTTTCGGCCGAATCCCGGTGCGGCCCAAACCACCACCATCCCTTATCTCGCACCGTTCGTCGATCCGCTCCCCATCGCACGGGTAAAGACGCCCAGCGTCCTCACGCCAGCGCCCGGCGAACGGGCAGTGCCCGGCGAGGCGGGCCGCGATCCGCACCAGCGTTGGGCGGAATTCCTTCCGAAGCTTACCTACGAGCTGCGTGTAAAGGCTTTTCGCCACAAGTACCACGCCCACTTGCCCGAGGAAACCTGCTGGGGCTACGACGGGCAGATTCCGGGGCCGACTTTCGTTGTGAATGCCGGCAGCCCGATCGTGGTGCGTGTGCACAACGAGCTGCCGCCGGACCATATCGGTTATGGCACGCCCGAAATCAGCACCCACCTGCACAGCGGTCATGTCGGTCCGGCATCCGACGGCTTTGCCGACAGCTGGTACAGCAGAACGAAATGCGGGTCGAGCCTGGCCTACCCCGGCGCGTTCTTCGACCACCATTTCCCGAACTTCCCGCCCGGCCAGAACCCGAACGCCACCACGAACACCCTGTGGTACCACGACCACCGCGAGGATTACACGGCGCCGAATGTGTACCGGGGCCTCGCCGGCTTCTACATTGCATTCGACCCGCTTGACACTGGAAACGAGATGACCGGACTGCGCCTGCCCAGCGGCGTGGGCAAGTACGATATTCCGCTCCTGCTGCAGGATAAGAAATTCGATTCGTCAGGCCGGATCGTCTACGGCCAGTTCGACCAGGAAGGCTTCCTGGGCAATCATTTCCTGGTCAACGGCAAGGTTCAGCCGTATTTCAAGGTCGAGGCGCGCAAGTACCGTTTCCGCATGCTCAACGCCAGCATGGCCCGTTACTTTGAGATGTGGATTGCCGACGAATCCAACAGCTACAAGGACTTCCACTTCATCGCCAGCGATGGTAATTTGCTCGAGCGTCCGCTGAAGCTCAAGAAAATCCTGCTTGGTATGGCTGAGCGTGCCGATATCATCGTCGATTTCTCCTCCTATCCGCCGGGTACGAAGCTTTACCTGGTCAACCGGATGGCCCAGGATGACCCGCGCAAGCCCGACGACGACCGGCTCTCGCCAGGCATCCGCATGCTCCGTTTCGATGTCGTGGCACGCACCGCGCCGGACAACAGTGTGATCCCGGCATTCCTGCGTCCCTTGCCTCCCATCGACAGGTCGCGGGTTGCCCGCAGACGTCTGTTCGAGTTCGGGCGGAAGAACGGGCAATGGACGATCAACGACCGCTTTTTCAATCCCGACCGCGTCGATGCGGCCCCCAGGCTGGGCGTACCGGAAATCTGGCGGTTCGAAACGAGCGGCGGCTGGGCGCACCCGGTGCACGTGCACCTGGATGACTTCCGCATCCTGTCCATCGACGGCAAGGCACCGCCGCCGGAGTGGCGCGGGCGCAAGGACACGGTGTCCATGTTGCAGGGGCAGGAAATCGAGATCCTGATCGAATTCCGTGATTTTACGGGCAAGTACATGATGCACTGCCATCATCACATGCATGAGGATCACGCGATGATGATCCGTTTCGATGTCGTTCCCTGAACCGCTCACCGTGAAGGATCGTGAAATGAATGCCAGACGAGGTTTCATCGCAGCCGGCATCGGCGGGGCCGTGTTGCCCGCCATATCGGGCAGCTCGGCACGCGCGGCGGCGGGCGCACGCGTCGACGATTTCCCCAACCCCCTGCTGCTGACACACGAGGGACAGCGTGTCCGCTTCTATGACGACGTGGTCAAGGGAAACAAGGCACTGCTGTTTAATATGATGTATGCCAGTTGCCGGAACATCTGTCCGCCAAACACGGCCAACCTGCTCCAGATGCACAGGCTGCTGGGCGACCGGATGGGAAAGGATATTCATTTCTATTCGCTGACGCTGCAGCCCGAGATCGACCGCCCGCGCGACCTGCAGGCCTACGTCCGGCGCTTTCGCATCGGTGCAGGCTGGACTTTCCTCACCGGCACGCGCCGTGACATCGACGAGATACGGCGCAAGCTGGGATTTTTCGACCCGGATCCCGCGGTCGATGCCGACCTGGCGCAGCACGGCGGGATGGTCCGGATCGGTAACCAGGCATTGGACCGCTGGTCCATGATGCCTTCCTTGATGCCGCCGGCCAGGCTGGCCAGGACCGTCGCCGATCTTGCGCGTTAAAGCGGCGGACGTTGGCGGCGAGCGTATACGCTGCCCGAACGCCCGGGGCGGCAATCCCGCCCCGGGCTCGGCGCCCCTCTGCTAAGTACCTACCCGTAAATAAATGTGATTTTTGGCGGCCATAACCGGCGCGCTGCTGTGTTGGCCCCTGCTTGCAGTGCTCGCACTGCGGCGCAGCGTCCGCCTTGCATCGCATCCGGTTCTGTTTGCCAAAATTTCACATTTAATTCCGGATAAGTACTTAGATCGCATTTTCCGGACTTTGTAAGTGTTAAGCAGGAATGCTTTCAACGACAATCGTTCAACACGAGTCATAACAAAATTAGCAATATGGAAAATGGGCATGACGCCTGATCAATGAGGTGTGACACTTTGGCGCCGCCGTCGCCCCGAAAAAACTTGCGCTACGCCTGCTGATTGAGACGCACATGACGCGCGCCTATGTCACGCTACCGCTGCCACGTTTTACTCAGCGCGAGCGAGTTTTCATTGTCAAATTAAACAAGAATACCGCGACGGCCAAGCCAACGAAGGTGCCGCCAATATCGTGAGGATCATAAATCAATGTGCGACTCGTTTGCTGCATCATTTCCCAACCAATCAGGGCGGCCGCAGTCGCGAGCAAGAGCCATATAAACACCTGCCGCGCCGCCAGGTAGGTCTCAGCGGGCCGCTGGTCCGCCCATATGCTCAGGGCGACAAACGGGATCGCGATCGCGGCTGTAACGTTTGGAAGCACACCCAGTAGGTAGGCAACAACTCCTGGATCATGCTCGAACCGCCGCGCGAAATGGACCAGGCTCAGAACCGCAAGTGCTGCAATTCCCACAAGTGAAAAGCGGGTAGAAGGTTTCATATTAAAAAGGCTAAGTCAAATCCGTGGCGCAGGCAAATTACTTTTTGTTATTGCGCAGTTGCCAAAAGCAGCGGTCCGTAAACCGGAAGACTATCGCCCTGATCCGAACGTCTGCTCCTGGCCCATCCTGTGTCAAGACGTAGGGTAATGTAAACGAAACGACATCGGTAAACGTTGAGCCAGTATCTCATCGCTACGGGTGCCCCATGAAGCGCTTTATTCAAGGCGAGGAACGCGGACAAGGTACGCTACTGCCTGAGCACCTGAACGACTAAGTACTTGACCGGGAATAAATGTGAATTTTGGCAAACAGAACCGGATGCGGTGCAAGGCGGCGAGTGCGCCGCAGTGCGAGCACTGCAAGCACGAGGCAACGCAGCAACGCGCCGGTTCTGGCAGCCAAAAACACATTTATTTCTGGGCGAGTACTTAGGTGAGTGAGGACAATTCGGTTCGCGTCGTCGATATATTTGTCGAAGAGCTTGATCTTGCCAGCCTCGGATTCGGGCGCGTGCACCGGCGAAGACCGATACCGGACGGTTAGAATGCCTCAATGTATGACGATGTTACATACAGCACAAGCAACAAGCAACAAGTCTAGTTAGACGCAGCACCAGTTCGTCTCAGTCGCGTGCACGTCGATTTCCGGTGTGTAAACTGCCACTACTTGACCATCTCGTACATGAACCAGTGCTGGCCGGTGAGGTTCGCCTGCGCGTAGTCGTCGAGGAAGCAGGAATGGTGGAAATAGAGACTGCCGTTCGGCGTCATCGCGCAGTTCTTCGGCTGCAGGTAAGGCAGGTAGCGCCGGCTGAACACGCGCACGCGGGCATAGTCGACGGCATCCCGGAACAGCAGGGACGCCATCGCGATTTCGCCCGCGCTCAAAGGACGCCAGCGTTGTTTCATGCAGCTTATCTGCGCAGCGCCGACGCGGCGCGGGCCAGCGCGGTGATGCGGTCCCAGTCGCCGGCCATGATCGCGTCCTTTGGCGTGAGCCAGGAGCCGCCGACGCAGGCCACGTTCTTGCAGGCCAGGAAAGCGGGCGCGGTGTCGATCGAGATGCCGCCGGTCGGGCAGAAGGTCACGTCCGGCAAGGGGCCTGCGATCGCATTGAGCATGCCGACGCCGCCCGCCGGCACGGCCGGGAACAGTTTCAACTCACGAAAGCCCGCTTCGCGCGCGGCCATCACTTCGGAGGGCGTCATCACGCCAGGCAGCAGCGGCAGGCCGCTTTTTTTCGCCGCTTCGATCAATGCGTTCGTCAGGCCGGGCGAGACGCCGAAGACGGCGCCGGCGTCGCGCGCGGCGGCGAATTCCTCGCCTTGCGTCAGGGTGCCGACGCCGACGATGGCGCCTTCGACCTGCGCCATCTCGCGGATTGCCTGCAGGCCGTGCGCCGTGCGCAGTGTTACTTCGAGCACGCGGATGCCGCCGGCAACCAGGGCTTTCGCGAGCGGCACGGCGTGGGCTGGATCGTCGATGGCGATCACGGGAATCACGCTCGCCGAGCGCATGATGTCAAGTACGGTCATGGTCATGGTAGTAGTCACTTCGGGGTCCTGAACAGGAAGTCTTCGTCGGAGCCGGGCATGATTTCGCCGCTGTCGGCGCCTTCATGCAACGGCACGGTGGTGTGGCGTGGCGAGGGCAGCGGGAAGGTCGCCGCGCCCTCTTCCGCCGCGCTGCTGGAATTGCGGAACATGGCGAACAGCTCGCGTCCCATGCCGATGTGGGACGACGAAATGTCGGCCGTGACCTGCTTGCGCGCGGCCCATACCTCGGCCGGCACCAGGGCTTCGAGCGTGCCGGTAGCGGCGCAGACGCGGATGATGTCGCCGTCGCGCACGCGCCCCAGCGGACCGCCGGCCAGGATCTCCGGCGACACGTGGATCGCCGCCGGCACCTTGCCCGAAGCGCCCGACATGCGGCCATCGGTGACCATCGCGACGCGGTGGCCGGCGTCCTGCAGGTTCGACAGCGCAGGGGTGAGCGCATGCAGCTCCGGCATGCCGTTCGCGCGCGGGCCCTGGAAGCGGATCACGGCCACGAAATCGCGGTTCAGGTGGCCCGCTTTGTAGGCGTGCATGAAGTCTTCCTGCGAATTGAAGGTCAGCGCAGGCGCTTCCACGGTCTGGTGTTCGATCTTGACGGCCGAGACCTTCATCACGGCGCGCCCGAGATTGCCCTTCACCAGCACCATGCCGCCATTGCTGCTAAACGGGTCGGTGTGCGGACGCAGCACCGATTCGTCGCCTGACTGCAGCGGCACGTCCTTGAACACGGCCTGGCCAGCATCATCGAGGAACGGTTCCTTGCAGTGCTTGCGCAAGCCGTGGCCGAGGATGGTATTGACGTCGTCGTGGGCGAGGCCTGCATCGAGCAGTTCGCGGATCACGAAGCCCGGGCCGCCGGCGGCCTGGAAGTGGTTGATGTCGGCGTCGCCGTTCGGGTAGATGCGGCTCAGGAGCGGCACGACTTTCGAGAGTTCGTCGAAGTCGTTCCAGTCGATGACGATGCCGGCCGCGCGCGCGATGGCGACCAGGTGCAGCGTGTGATTGGTCGAACCGCCCGTTGCGTGCAGCGCGGCGATGGCATTGACGATGCTCTTCTCGTCGACGATGTGCCCGACCGGCATGTAGTTGCCGCCCTGCTGGGAGATCGCCACCGCCTGGTGCGACGAGGCGCGCGTCAGCGCATCGCGCAGCGGCGTGCCCGGGGTGATGAAGGCGGCGCCCGGCATGTGCAGGCCCATCATCTCCATCAGCATCTGGTTGCTGTTGGCGGTGCCGTAGAAGGTGCAGGTGCCGGCGCCGTGGTAGGAGGCCGATTCGCACTCGAGCAGTTCTTCACGCGTGGCTTTACCTTGCGCGTAGAGCTGGCGCACGCGCGCCTTTTCCTTGTTCGACAGGCCGGTCGTCATTGGACCACCCGGCACGAACACAGCCGGGATATGGCCGAAGTGCAGCGCGCCGATCAGGAGGCCCGGGACGATCTTGTCGCAGATGCCGAGGTACAGCGCGCTGTCGAACATGTTGTGCGACAGCGCGACGGCGGTCGACATGGCGATGGTGTCGCGCGAGAACAAGGAGAGCTCCATGCCCGGCTGGCCTTGCGTGACGCCGTCGCACATGGCCGGCACGCCGCCCGCGAACTGGGCCACGGCGCCGATCTCGCGCACGGCGTCCTTGATCACCTTCGGGAAGTATTCGAACGGCTGGTGTGCCGACAGCATGTCGTTGTAGGACGAGACGATTGCCACCGACGGTTTCTTGGTTTCGCGCAGTTTCAGCTTGTCGTTGGCGGGAAAGGCGGCGAAACCGTGGGCCAGGTTGGTGCACGACAGCGCGCCGCGCTGC
This sequence comes from Massilia sp. CMS3.1, assembly GCF_051262535.1. Classification (NCBI taxonomy): domain Bacteria; kingdom Pseudomonadati; phylum Pseudomonadota; class Betaproteobacteria; order Burkholderiales; family Oxalobacteraceae; genus Massilia; species Massilia sp. CMS3.1. The sequence continues at coordinate 133,816 of NZ_JBIMES010000005.1, forward strand.
ACACCTGCGATGCGCGCCGCCTCGAGGTGCGCAAGGTAGGCCGCGCGCGAGGCGCGGCTGCGCTCGATGATCCGGTTCGTTACCTGTTCAACTACGGGGTGCAGCGCCATAATCGTTCCTTCGAAATTGTTTTCTGAAATTTTACTACAAAGTGGGGATGGGGGTTGTGGCGAGCCTCTCAGTTTGAGGCGTTGGAGCCAATGTACCGCGTGGGCACAGACCGATCAGTGTCAAGGTCACGCGCAAAACCAAGCGCCCGCACGCCTTATCATGTAGTGAATTTACGCGCCATTCCTGTATCATTCGATAATCTGTTTAAAACAACATCGCGCACGCTCTCATGACCACGCCACTCACCAGCACGACCAGCTTCCAGGCCCTCGAAACCCACGCCACCCTGGCAGAAGACTGGGAGATGCGGCACCTGTTCGCAGCCGACCCGCAGCGCTTCGAGCGCATGTCGACCGAGGCCGCAGGCCTGTTCCTAGACTATTCAAAAAACCGTCTTGACGGGCGCACGCTTGAACTGCTGGCGGCGCTTGCCCGCGAGCGCGGCGTGGAAGCGCAGCGCGACGCCATGTTCGCTGGCGAAAAGATCAACAACACCGAAAACCGCGCCGTCCTGCACACCGCCCTGCGCGCACCGCGCGACGCGCAGCTCAGCATCGACGGCCAGGATGTGCCGGCTGACGTGCACGCCGTGCTGGCCCGCATCAAGACCTTTACGGACGCGGTGCGCAGCGGCGACTGGCGCGGCCACACCGGCAAACCGATCAGCGACATCGTCAACATCGGCATCGGCGGCTCCGACCTCGGCCCGAAAATGGTCTGCCTGGCACTGCGCCAGTACAGCCACCCGAGCCTGACCCTGCACTTCGTGTCGAACGTGGACGGCCACGACATGGACGCCGCGCTCGAGAAAGTGAACCCGGAAACCACGCTCTTCATCGTCGCCTCGAAAACGTTCACCACGGCCGAGACCATGATGAACGCGCAGACCGCGCGCCGCTGGTTCCTGGCGCACGCGCAGGAAGAGGCGCTCGCCAAGCATTTCGTGGCGGTGTCGACAAACGTGGAAGCGATTAAAACCTTCGGCATCGACCCGGCCAACATGTTCCCGTTCTGGGACTGGGTCGGCGGGCGTTATTCGGTGTGGTCGGCGATCGGCCTGCCGGTGGCCCTCGCCGTCGGCTTCGGCTACTTTACGGATTTCCTGGCCGGCGCCCATGCCATGGACCAGCACTTCTGCAGCGCGCCCGTCGAGGAAAACATGCCGATGCTCCTGGGGCTGGTCGGTTTCTGGAACCGCCAGTTCATCGGCTGCACCTCGGTCTCGATCGCGCCCTACCACCAGGACCTGAACCGCTTCCCGGCCTATCTGCAGCAGCTCGACATGGAGAGCAACGGCAAGCGCGTGACAAAAGGCGGTGAGCTGGTCGACACGCCGACCTGCCCTGCCATCTGGGGCGAGCCGGGCACCAATGGCCAGCACGCCTATTTCCAGCTGCTGCACCAGGGCACGGACGTGACGCCGATCGACTTCATCGCGGCGCTGCGTCCGGCGCACGAGCTGCACAACCACCACACCGCCCTGCTCGCAAACTGCTTCGCCCAATCGGAAGCCTTCATGAAGGGCAAGACGATCGACGAGGTGCGCAAGGATTTGCAGGAACAGGGTCTGGCGCTGGCCGAGATCGAGCGCCTGGCGCCGCATAAAACCTTCCCGGGCAACCGTCCGAGCAACACGATCCTGATGGAATACCTGACACCCGCCACGCTCGGCGCCCTGATCGCGCTCTACGAACACAAGACCTTCGTGCAGGGCGTGCTGTGGGACCTGAACAGTTTCGACCAGTGGGGCGTCGAGCTGGGCAAGGTCCTCGCGAAGAAGATCGAGGCCGAGCTGGCCGGCGAGCGGCAGCCCGCGCAGCACGACAGTTCCACGAATGGCCTGATCGCGCGCGCGAAGGCCGCCGTTTAATGTTGAATCACAGCGTTGAGCACAGCATGAAGAACTTCAAAATCGACGTCCTCCACGACGCACCGATGCTGGTGGGCGAATGCCCGCTCTGGCACGACGTCGAATCTGCCCTGTACTGGGTCGACATCGACGGGCGCACCGTGAACCGCGTGCATCCGGCCAGCGGCAAATTCTCGTCCTGGAAAATGGGCTCGGAACCGTCCGCCATCGCTGCCGACGGCGACAACAACCTGGTCGTCGCCACCCGCACCGGCTTCGTGCGCCTGAACACGACCAGCGGCGACATCACCGATATCTGCGCGGCTCCCTACGACACGGCGATCACCCGCTTCAACGACGGCCGCGTCGATCCACAGGGGCGCTTCTGGGTCGGCACCATGTACGAGCCGCGCGACAAGCCGGCCGCCGAGATGTATGTGCTCGAGCGCGACGCGTTGCGCCTGGCCTGGTCGGGCGGCATGACCAATTCGAACGGGCTGGCCTGGTCGCGTGATGGGCAGGCCATGTTCCACGCCGACACCACCAGTCACCGCATCGACCGCTACGACTTCGATGCCGCGACCGGCACCGTGGCGAACGGGCGCACGCTGATGACCTTCTCGACGGACAAGACGGCGGCCGATTATGGCGGGCGTCCGGATGGCGGGGCGGTCGATGCCGACGGCAATTACTGGATTGCGATGTTCGAAGGAGGACGCTTGCTGAAGCTCTCGCCGACGGGTGCACTGCTGCGAGAAATCGTGTTGCCGTTACGCTGCCCGACGGCGCTCGCTTTCGGCGGCACCGGCCTGCGCACGCTGTATATCACCAGCGCCAGCCATGGACGCTCGGCGGCTGAAATCGCCCAGTATCCGCTGACGGGCAAGGTGCTGTGCATGAAGGTGGATGTGGCTGGCCTGGTGCAGCCGGAGTATCGGCGCTGATTGACAGAACCGGTTACGTCCCTTCGGTCACCGATTCGTGAACGCACCGCCTTACGTAGTAGAATTTCTTGCTAAGCGCATATTCATGTAGTAAATTTACATGAACAGCTCCCCTTCCCCTTTGCGACACGAATAACTATGGCAATTTCCGATTTCGACCTCGTTCTCTTTGGCGGCAGCGGCGACCTTGCGATGCGCAAGCTGTTGCCTGCGATGTACGCACGCGACGTCTGCAGTGACCTGCCGCAGACCGCCCGCATCATCTGCGTCGGCCGCGACGAGAGCTCGCAGGAAGAATTCCTGAATTTCGTCGACGCGCATTCGAAGCAGCACATCAAGGACCAGGAAAGCGTCGACGAGGGCAAGTGGCAGCAGTTCCTCAAGCGCATCACGTATGTCGCCCAGGACGCCACCGACGTCAAGAGCTACGGCCCGCTGGTCGATGCCCTGCGCGACGACGAAGCGATCACGCGCGTGTACTACCTGGCGACGCCGCCACACCTGTTCGCCCGTATCTGCGACAACCTGAAAGCCACCGGCCTGGCCACGCCGCATTCGCGCGTGGTGCTGGAAAAGCCGCTCGGGCGCGACCTCGCCTCGGCCAGGCAGATCAATGCGGACGTCGGCAAGGTGTTCGCCGAATCGCAGATTTACCGGATCGACCACTACCTCGGCAAGGAGACCGTGCAGAACCTGCTGGCGCTGCGCTTCGGTAACGTGCTGTTCGAGCCGCTGTGGCGGCGCGAGTGGATTTCCGACGTCCAGATCACCATCGCCGAAAAGATCGGCGTGGGCAACCGCCTCGGCTACTACGACACCTCGGGCGCGCTGCGCGACATGCTGCAGAACCATCTGCTGCAACTGCTGTGCATCGTGGCGATGGAGCCGCCGACCTCGATCTCCCCGGACGCCGTGCGCGACGCCAAGCTGCAGGTACTGCGTTCGCTGAAGCGTTTTACCCCGACCACGCTCTCGCAAAACATCGTGCGCGGCCAGTACCGCGCCGGCTTTGTCGACGGCCAGGCCGTGCCGAGCTACCGCGAGGAGCCGGATGCGCCGAAACAGTCGAAGACCGAGACCTTTGTCGCCATGAAGGCGGAGATCGACACCTGGCGCTGGGCCGGCGTACCCTTCTACCTGCGCACCGGCAAGCGCATGGCGGACCGCCTGGCCGAGATCGTTGTGCGCTTCAAGCAGATCCCGCATTCGATTTTCAACCAGCCGACGTCGAGCTTCCAGCCGAACAGCCTGGTGATCCGCCTGCAGCCCGACGAAGGCCTGTCGCTGAACCTGATGGCGAAAACGCCAGGGGATTCCATGCGCCTGAAGCAGGCCGAACTCGAACTCGACTTCCGCGAGCAGTTCAAGGCGCCGCGCATGGAAGCCTACGAACGGCTGCTGCTCGATGTGCTGCGCGGCCAGCTTACCCTGTTCATGCGTGGCGACGAACTGGAAGCGGCCTGGGAGTGGGTCGAGCCGATCCTGAATCACTGGGAGCAGGACGACACGGCGCCGGTGCCTTATGCATCGGGCACCTGGGGTCCGGCGTCGTCGTCGGCCCTGATCGGGCGCGACGGCCTGCAGTGGCGCGAAGAAGCCTTGCCGGAAGACTGACTCATCACAGGCTGACTATGCTGCTCGACTCGATCCGCACCCAGCTCGACTCGCTCTCGAAGTCCGAGCGCAAGGTGGCACTGGCCGTGCTGGAGGCCCCCGGCGCCACCGTCAGCCAGAACATCACGGCGCTGGCAAAAAATGCGGGCGTGTCCGAGCCCACCGTCGTGCGCTTTTGCCGCACGCTCGGCTACGACGGCTGGCACGAGTTCAAGCTGAAACTGGCGCAAGGCCTGGCGCTGGCGCTGCCAAGCGCGAACGAGCAGCCGGCGCAGGACGACCTGGCCGCGGACCTGGTCAACAAGATCTGCAGCCGCTCGATCAACACCCTGCTCGACCTGCGCAACAACTTAAACGCGGAATCGGTGCAGAAGGCGCTCGACATCCTGTCGCGTGCCAACAAGATCGAGTTCTACGGCCAGGGCACGTCCGGCATCGTCGCGGCCGACGCGCAACATAAATTCTTCCGCTCGGGCGTGCCGACGGTGGCCTACGCCGACCCGGCGATCCACTCGATCGCGGCCGCCTTATTGCGCGAAGGCGATGCGGTGGTGGCGATCTCGCAGCGCGGAAACAACCCGCAGCTGGTGCGTTCCGCGAAACTGGCGCGCCGCGGCGGCGCCGACGTCATCGTACTGGCGCCGTCCGGCACGCCGCTGGCCGACATGGCAAGCGTCCTGATTCCGATCGATCTCGTCTTCAACATCGACCCCTACACGCCAATCTCGGCGCGCCTGGCCTACCTGGTCGTGATCGACGTGCTGGCCGTGGGCCTGGCGCTGCAACGCGGGCCGGAGTTCCGCAAAAAAATGCAGAACGCACAGAAGGCGCTGCAGGAATTCGATATGCAGTTCGATTCGTTCATCGGCTGACAAAAACGTGTGAACACCTGGGGTCCCTGACCCCAGCTACTTTTACTCAGCGTCCACCCGACACCTCGATGAAACTGCCGGTGGTGTATGACGCCGCATCCGACAGCAGCCACAGGACAGCGCGGGCGACTTCGTCGGGCGCGCCGCCGCGTCCCATCGGCACCGATGATTGAAGCCGCTCCACCCGCCCCGGTTCGCCGCCATCGGCATGCATCTGCGTATGAATCAGGCCAGGACGCACACCATTGACGCGGATGCCCTCGCCTGCCACCTCTTTCGACAGCCCGATCGTCAGGGCATCGACCGCCGCCTTCGATGCTGCGTAATCGACGTATTCTCCCGGCGAGCCCAGGACGGCCGCGCGCGAGGAGAGGTTGACGATCGCGCCACCGCTGCCGCCCTGTTTCGTCGACATGCGCCGCACCGCTTCGCGTGCGCATAAAAAGCTGCCGACGACATTCGTCGCCATGATGCGCCCGATGCGCGCCGCATCCATCTGTTCCACGCGCATCTGCGGCGCCAGCACGCCGGCGTTGTTGACGAGCGCATCCAACCGGCCGAAGCGCGCGTCCAGCAGCGCGAACAGGCGTTCCACCTCGGCCTCTTGCGCGACATCGGCGCGGATCGCGAATGCCTCCCCTCCCCCATCCTCGATGGTGCGGACGACATGCGAGGCTGCCGCGTCGTCGCTGCGGTAGTTGATGCAGACCCGATAGCCCTGTTCGGCCGCCAAAAGCGCACAGGCGGCACCGATGCCGCGTCCGCCGCCGGTGATGAGGATGGTTTTCGTCATGGTGCAGTCCCGTGAGGTCGCCGATCAGTCGGCGCGCGTTTCAACATATAATGCTTTTTTACCAAAAAGTCACGCCATGCAGCCGCCCACTGGCTTCACCCTCTCCTTGCGTCGACTGCTCATCCTGCTCAGCGCGATCGGCCTGCTGCCCCTGGCTTTGCTGGGACTATGGTCGCTGCACACGGCCAGCCAGTACCAGCAACGCGAACAGAACCGCGCCATGCTCGACCAGGCGCGTGCCCTGTCGAGCGCCGTCGATGCCGAGCTCGACGGTGCGATCGCGACCCTGGCCAGCCTGGCACGGGCGCCCGCCATGGACGGCGGCGACCTGCGCGCCTTCTACGCTATCGCCCGCGACCAGGTCGCCGCCCAGCCGGAGTGGCTGGCGATCATCCTGACTGACGCCTCGGGCAAGATCCTGTTTCGCACCACGACCCCGTTCGGCGAACCGGCCGGGCGCCTCACCGATCCGGAAAGCCTGCGCAAGTTGCTGGCGGTGCAAAAGCCGCTGGTTGGCCGTGTGGCGCGCGGGCTGCGGGGCAATATCGCATTCCCGGTGCGCGTGCCGATCCGTGATGAGACCGGCCGCTTGTATACGCTCAGTGCGGTGATCAAGCCCGACCGGATTCTCGCCGTCATCAAGCGCCAGCGCGTGCCCGAAGGGTCCGTCATTACCGTCCTCGACGCTTCCGGTTCGATCGTGGCCCGCTCGCGCGATCACGCCAACCGGGTGGCCGGTCCACCCAGCCCGTCGCTGGAGCAGCTGATGCTGGAAGCCGCGCCCGAAGGCGTGGGCAGCACTGTCAACCTCGAGGGCCAAACCCTTGCAAGCGCCTTTACGCGCGTCTCACGCTACGGCTGGACGGTCGCCATCGGCGTGCCGCAGCCGGCCATCGGCGCCGCGTCACTCAGGGGCATTGCGCAATATGCCTGGGGCCTGGCCGCTTCGCTGCTGGCCTGTATCGGCCTGGCCTCGCTGCTCTCGAACCGCATCGCGCGCAGTGTCGCCAACCTGCAGCAGGGCGCGGCTGCGCTTGGCGCGGGGGAGAAAGTCAGGCTCGCGCCCTCGCGCATCCGCGAGCTCAAGCTGATGGGCCAGGCGTTGGCGGCGGCGGCGAAACAGCACGCCACGCATGAGGAGGAACGTTCGCGCCTGCTCGCCTCGCTGGAAGACGCGCTGGCGGCCAGCCGCGACGCCAGCGTGGTGAAAGACGAATTCCTGGCCGTGCTCGGCCACGAGCTGCGCAATCCCTTGAGCCCGATCGTTGCCTCGCTCGACCTGATGGACCTGCGCGCCGACAGCGCCAGCCAGCGCGAGCGCACCATCATGCGGCGCCAGGTGAATCATCTGAAACGCCTGGTCGACGACCTGCTCGACGTCTCGCGCATCACCTCGGGCAAGATGCAGCTTGAACTGCGCGCGCTGAATCTGGCCGACGTGGTGCGCCATGCCGCGACCAGCCGCCCCGGTCCGCCGGTCGCACTCATCGCCCCGGAAGCGCTCTGGGTCGAAGGCGACGAAAGCCGGCTGGCGCAAGTGCTCAATAACCTGCTCTCGAACGCCGAACGCTTCGGCGACGGCGCCACCCGCATCACCTTGTCAAGCAGCGCGGGCATGGCGCAGCTGGAGGTCAGCGACGGCGGCATCGGCATGCACCCGGAACTGCTGGCGCGTGTGTTCGAACCGTTTTACCAGGCGCCGCAGCAAGTCGCGCGCAGCACCGGCGGCCTGGGACTGGGCCTGGCGATCGTGCGCAAGATCGTCGAACTGCATGGCGGACGCGTCTCGGCCCACAGCGACGGCCCCGGCACCGGCAGCCGTTTCACCGTCGCGTTGCCGCTGGCTGCCGCGCAGGCGCCGCTGCCGGAACTGGCGCCCCGCCAGCCTGGCCTCGGCAAGCAGGTGCTGATCGTGGACGATAACGTCGACGCCGCCATGACGACGGCGCTGGTGCTGGAACAGTTCGGCCATGAAGTGCGCGTCGCCCACACCGCCGCGGCGGCGCTGGAAGCGGTCGCACGCTACCGGCCGTCGGTCGCGATCCTCGACATCGGCCTGCCCGACATGGACGGCTATGCGCTGGCCGCCGCGATCCGCCGCAGCGGCGCCGCGCCGCGGCTGGTGGCGCTGACCGGTTACGGGCAAAAGTCGGACGTCGAGCGCGCCGCCGGAGCGGGGTTTGACCTGCACCTCACCAAGCCGGCCTCGCTCGAAGACCTGGAACGGGCCGTATCGGGCGTGGTGGGAGTGAGCGCATGACGAAGCGAAAAAAATTGACTTTCCATGGCGTCGACGAGAACGACGACAGCCTCGTGCGCGACGTCATCGCGGGACGCAAGACCGTAACAGCCGACACGGTCGAGGATTACCACAGGGGCTATGGCGAGCTGGGGGACGGCGGCTACCTGGTGGGCGACATCATCGACGTACATGACCTGAAGGGACGTCCGCGCTGCACGATCCGCGCACTTGAAGTGCGCGTCATCCGCTTCGGCGACATTCCGGAAGACGTCTGGCGCGGCGAGACGTTTTCAAGCGCCGAACAATTCAGGGAAGTCCATATTCGCTGTTTGCCGCACCTTGACTTGCACGACGGGTTCGAGTTCGTGACCCTGCATTTCGAACTGCTCGCTTTAGCACCCTCGCCTTGATGTGCCGCGGCTAATCGTGATTCGACCTCGTTGACAGCGCTACCACCGCCATACCCGCGGCGATGACCAGCGCGTCTTCAATGAGTCCGCTACGCGTCTGACCGATACGCGCCATGGCCTGCTTGCGCCCGGCAAGCGTCAGGTAGGCAAGCGGCACGGCGGTTGCCACCGCGACCGCCGCTCCGGCCCCCTCCCGCCCGCGTGGCGCCAGGGCGGCACCAGCGATTCCGGCGCTCATCACGCGCGCCAGCAGCCCCAGGAAGACAGTACGGTCGGGCGCAGTCTTCATCTTGTCACCGAAGAGTTCTCCGACGCCCATCGCCATCGCACCGTATTTGAATAGCGGGCGATCGAGCAGGAATACCTCGCCCGGCGTACGACGGTCGGCGAGGCGTGCCGCGGCGATGGTGGCCATGGGCGTCATCGATCGCGCGCTGGCGACGGCGCCAATCAGGGCGGAGGGGAGCAGGCTGGGAATTGTCATAATTTACTGGATCCTATGCAAATGGGAGTGTCTCGAATTGCCAGGACAGTTGAGCCTGGCAAGTCAGGGTACCTGACCAGGCGAGCTTCCGACGCACGCGTCGGGGAGCAGCCTCACTCGCCACGCCCATCAGCGCTCAGTCGATGCTCACTTCCTTGCGGTTATCGCGCGACACGCGGTCGGTCATCTTGTTGTAAGGGTCGACGCCGACATCGAAGGGCCGCTCCTTGACCAGGAATGAACGACGAATTCCCCGGTATGTGCATGGTCGATGGACAGCCTCGACGCGCACTGTCGCGAGGGGCCGAGGCGACTCCGAAGTCTGCATTTCGTCACGATCCTGTCATCTGCCTTTCCTAAAATGCAAGCCCATTCAAGGAGATCAGACATGCAGGCATTCAGAGGGCGCAAGGCGTCGATCGCGGCTGCGGTCGCGACGATGGTGATGTTGCAGGCGTGTGGCGGCGGCGCCGATGCCGTGGAGGGGCTGGAATTGCACGGCGTCGTTGCAGTGGGCGCCCCGCTGGTCGGCGCCAGCGTCGCCCTGCACTGCATTACAGGCACGCCGGCCGCTACCACGACCGGCGCTGACGGCAGCTGGTCGATTCCGGCATCCGTGACGCTGACCCTGCCCTGTGCGATTGAAGTGAGCGGTGGGCGCGTCGGCAGCAGCACGGGCGTCGACAACACGCAACGCCTGCACGCGGTGGCCACCACGCCGGGCGTGGCGAACGTCACCACCTTGAGCAGCCTGCAGACGGCTGTCATGACCGGCCAGGAGCCGGCCGCCTGGTATGCACGGCTCAAGACCGATCCGACCGGCCTGCGCACGATCGACACCGCGGCGGCGGCCAGCGCCACAGGCCGCCTGGCGGCACAGCTGCCCGCTTCGCTCGCGCTGCCATCCGGCTTCGACCCGGTCGCGACCGCGTTTGCCGCGCGTAGCGATAACCAGGTCGACCAGCTGCTGGTCAGGCTCCAGAGCATCCTGGCCGAGAACGACATCAGCTTGACGGATGCGCTGGCGCAAGCAGCAGCCAAACTGCCCGTGATTGAAGCGACGCCGGTCACGCTGACCCTGGCCCGGATTGGCGGCTTCGGTGGCGACCTGGTCGACGGCAAGCTGGTCGATACGCACGAAATCCCGGCCTACGATCCGCTGACCAGGCGCCTGTTCGTGGTCAACGGTTCCGGCACCGGCAACGTCGAGGTCTGGAACATCGCCGATCCGCGCAACCCGGTTCAGGTGGGCACCCTGCGTACCGAAGCGTTCGGCAGCGGCCTCGGCGGCGTGAACAGCGTCGCGGTGCGCAATGGCATCGTCGCGCTGGCGATCCAGGGTACGCCGAAGACGGCAAACGGCAGCGTCGTGTTCGTGAATGCATCGGACCTGAGTACCTTGTCGAAGGTCGCGGTCGGCGCCCTGCCCGACATGCTCACCTTCACGCCCGACGGCATGCACGTCGTGGTCGCCAATGAAGGCGAGCCGAACAGCTACGGACTGGCCGATTCCGTCGACCCGGAAGGTTCGGTGAGCATCGTCAACATCGCCGACATCCGCAATCCCGTCGAGCGCAAGGCGACGTTTACCGCCTTGAACGACCAGGCAGCGGCCTTGCGCGCCAGCGGCGTGCGCATTTTCGGTCCGGGCGCCAGCGTGGCCCAGGACCTGGAACCGGAATACGTGACGGTGAGCGCCGACAGCAAGACGGCCTACGTGACGCTGCAGGAAAACAATGCGATCGCCGTGGTCGACATCGCCGGCGCCAGGGTCAATGCGATACGCCCGCTCGGCTACAAGGACCATGACCTGGCCGGCTTCGGCATGGACGTGAGCAATGAGGACGGCGGCGCCAACACGAACAGCGGCACCCCACTGGTAAAGATTGCGCCAGTGCCGGTGAAGGGCATGTACCTGCCGGACGGGATTGCCAACTACACGGTCGGCGGCGTGACCTATCTCGTGACCGCGAATGAAGGCGACGCCCGGGCCGATTGGCCGGGCTTCAACGAAGAAACCCGGGTGCGCGACTATTGCGGCACCCTGGGCCTGGATCCATCGCGTTTCAGCGGTGACATCGCCAACCTGACGCGCGACTCGAACCTGGGGCGCCTGCGCATCACCACCACGCCGAACGGCGGCGGCAACGGCAAGAACAGCGCCGGCCAGTGCACCGAACTGCTTGCCTTCGGTGGGCGCTCGTTCTCGATCTGGAATGCGCAAAGCGGCAAGCGCGTGTACGATTCGGGCGATGCGTTCGAGGTCAAAACGGCCGAACTGGCGGGCAAGCCGGGCTTCGACTTCCCGTTCAACACGGGCCATGACGAAGCCGACGCGCTCGACGCACGCAGCCCGAACAAGGGGCCGGAACCGGAAAGCGTCGTGCTGCAGCGCTTCGGCAAGAAGACCTTCGCCTTCATCGGACTCGAACGCGTCGGCGGCGTGATGGTGTACGACGTGAGCGTGGCTGCATCGCCGAAGTTCGTCACCTACATCAACACCCGCGCCGGCGCCGGCGTCGTGGTGAAGAACGCGAACGGCGACAATGGCATCGTCAACGGCGGCGACCGCGGTCCGGAAGGCCTGGTCGTGATCCCGGCGGCCACATCCCCGACGGGCAGGCCAATGCTGGTGGTGGCGAACGAGATCAGCGGGACGACGTCGATGTTCGAGATCGGGCTGAACTGATCCGTTCAGGCGTCGGAACGCTTATCCCAGCGCCAGTTGTCGTGACGCTGAACCCGACGCCCTCGCCTGGCTGTGGCGCGCCGCGGCGCCGGGGTGCTCACCGGCGGTATCGAGCTTGAAGGTGCTGACCAACTCGGCCAGGGACGCCGCCTGATCCTGAAGCGACGTGGCCGCAGCCGCAGCCTCTTCGACCAGCGCCGCATTCTGCTGGGTGACGTCGTCCATCTGCGTGATAGCGGCATTGACCTGCTCGATGCCCAGTGTCTGTTCGGCGCTCGCGCTGGCGATGTCGGACATGATCACGGTAACGCGGGTAATGCCCTGAACGATCTCCTGCATGGTGGAGCCGGCCTGCTCGACGAGATGCCCGCCAGTTTCGACCTTGCTGACGGAGTCGGTGATCAGGCCGCGGATTTCCTTGGCTGCGGCCGCCGATCGTTGCGCCAGGTTGCGCACCTCCGACGCGACAACGGCAAAGCCCCGGCCCTGCTCGCCGGCGCGTGCTGCCTCGACTGCGGCATTGAGCGCAAGAATGTTGGTCTGGAAGGCGATGCCGTCGATCACCGCGATGATGTCGGCAATTTTTTTCGACGATGCGTTAATCGACGCCATCGTCTCGACAACCTGGGAGACGACCTCGCCGCCGCGTGTTGCGATACCCGAGGCGTTCTGCGCCAGCGTGTTTGCCTGGCGTGCATTGTCTGCATTCTGCCTGACGGTACTGGTCAGTTCCTCCATCGATGAAGCGGTTTCTTCGAGCGAGCTTGCCTGCTGTTCCGTGCGGGCCGACAGGTCCAGGTTGCCCGCAGCGATTTGCCGGGACGCCGTCACGATGGTCTCTGTACCGGAGCGCACTTCGGAGACGGTCTTGAGCAAGCTTCCATTCATGTCTTTCAAGGCCGAGAGCAGCACGCCGACTTCATCGTTCGACGACACCTGAATATCGGCGGTCAGGTCGCCGGAAGCGACCTGTTGCGCGAGGCCGACCGCACGCGCCAGCGGGCGCGTGATGCTTCGGGTGAGCACCAGGCCCAAGCCAATTCCGCACGCCAGAGCGACGATGCCGAGCGCGATCAGGAAGGTTCGCGAGCTGGCATACACCTCATCGATACGCTGGTTCGCAGCCTGGAACAGTGAATCCTGAAAAGCGGCGACGTCCTCGACGTAGGCAAGGTACTTTTTCATCTCGGGCAGCAGCTTTTCGGCGACCGCAGCCTTGAGTTCCTCGTTGATGCCCCCCTCGGCCTTGCGCTTGAAGATCTCGTTGCGCACCGCGACATAGACCTTGCGCTGCGCGGCAACGGCCTGCATGTTGGCTTTGCCTTTCTCGCTCGTGACCAGGCCTTCGAGTTCTTCCTGCAGCTTGCTGACCTGCGCGCTGACAGCTTTCATTTCGCTGTCGAGCGCCTGCTCATCGGCCGGATCCGTGCTTTTTGCCTTGGCCAGTGTCCGTACACTATTCGTTGCGAGCCCTTCGCGCCATGCAGCAGCGAGTTTCGCCTTGTGGTTTGCTCCCGCCATCTCCGTCTTGGCCTCATGGATGCGACCGAGCTGCCACAAGGCGCTCAACAGCATGACACCGAGCAGCAGGAGAAGGACCGCAAAAGCGCCGCTGAGACGGGTGCCGATTTTAAGATTCGCTATTTTCATAAGGATGGGACCAAAAGGTTCTGGATGAGCGTGGGCTATATGCAGACCTGTAAGGACACACTAGCGGAAAGTTTACGTAAGATAACTCCTACAGAACGCGATGATTCGTCGGTGTGTTAAAAATAGGTGTGCTGTGGTGCAACGCACAACTAAAGGTCGCCTATTCACAACGCTTTGATGACTGCTTTGCATTCATCATGTCGAATCAACCAGCTGGGATCAGAATCAACATGCGCGCTGTAAAATAGCGTTTTTCGTCTCAGCTTTCGGCCCAATCCATGCACATCAATCCAGAACGCAGCACCCGTCCCGATTACGACCTGCTGGTACGCCAGGTCGTCAGTGTGCTCGAAGGCGAACGCGACCTGACCGCGAACGCGGCCCAGTTTTCCGCGCTCGTGTACGACACCCTTGCCGACCTGAACTGGGCCGGTTTTTACTTCACCGTGCCGTCGAAAAAAGGCGAAGGCCAAGATTTGCTGGTCGGGCCGTTCCAGGGCAAACCAGCGTGCGCGCGCATTCCGTTCGGACGCGGGGTGTGCGGGACGAGCGCCGTTGAACGCAAGACGATCGTGGTGCCGGATGTGCATGCGTTTCCGGGGCATATCGCTTGCGATTCGGCGTCGGCGTCGGAGATCGTGCTGCCGGTGCTCAAGGATGGCAGGCTGGTGGGGGTGTTCGATATTGATAGTCCGGTGCTGGATCGGTTTTCGGAGCAGGATCGGGCGGGACTAGAGGCGATGGTGGCGGCGTTTGTTGAAGCGACCGAGTGCTGAAGCCGTACCCGTGGGCACGCGTGCCCACCCACGAATGCAAATAATATTTGCAATAAATACTGATTAGGCAAATTATATGAACCAACTCGACCAACTCAAGCAATACACCACCGTCGTTGCCGATACCGGCGATTTCCAGTCGATCAAGGCGTATGCGCCGCAGGATGCGACGACGAATCCTTCGCTGATCCTGAAAGCCGTGCAGAAGCCGGAATACCTGCCGCTGCTGCAAAAGGCCGTGGCCGAATCGGACGGCGGCTCGCTTGATGAAATCGTCGACCGCCTCTTGATCGCGTTCGGCGTCGAGATCCTGAAATTCGTGCCGGGCCGCGTGTCGACCGAGATCGACGCGGCCTTGTCGTTCGATACCGAAGCGACCGTCGCCAAAGGCCGCGAGTTGATTGCGCTGTATGAAGAAGCCGGCGTGTCGCGCGAACGCGTGCTGATCAAGATCGCGTCAACCTGGGAAGGCATCCGCGCCGCGGAGATCCTGGAGAAAGATGGCATCCACTGCAACCTGACCCTGCTGTTCTCGCTGTGCCAGGCTGTCGCTTGCGCCGAAGCGGGCGTGAAGCTGATTTCGCCCTTCGTCGGCCGCATCTATGACTGGCACAAGAAATCGACCGGTACTGACTACACGGGTGCGGACGACCCGGGCGTGCAGTCGGTCAAGGGGATTTACCAGTACTACCGCAAGTTCGGTTATCAGACCGAAGTCATGGGCGCGAGCTTCCGGAATACCTCGCAGATCCTGGAACTGGCGGGCTGCGACCTGCTGACCATTTCGCCGGACCTCTTGCAGAAGCTGGCCGACAGCGATGCCCCGGTCGAGCGCAAGCTCACCGATGACGGCGATGCGTCGATCGAGAAGATTGCGCTCGACGAGAAAAGCTTCCGCTTCATGCTCAATGAAGATGCGATGGGGACCGAGAAGCTGGCCGAAGGGATTCGCGCGTTCGTGGTGGATTCGAAGAAGCTGAAGAAGATGATCGAAGAAATGCGTTGATGCTTTCAGCCTGCGCGCGGCGGTTTGGCGCTGCGTGGTGATATGGACGCCGGCTCGATGCCGGCGTTTTGTTGTACATGCTCGCGCTTACCTCGTACGAATTCCTTCCAGCATGGTGCCGATCATCTTGTCGCCGAGGTCGATCAAGCTGAACGAGGTCGGTTCGAACATCCAGTTGCGAATCAGGCCGTCCATCAATGCCCACAGGCCCGTCGCCAGCAGTTGGGGATCGACATCCGGCTTGATCTGGCCGCCGTCCTGGGCCAGCTTGAGGCGTTCGACCACCTGGGCGATCAAGTCGCCCTTGCTCTGGCGGCGGCGCACGCGCACCGCATCCATCTCGCTGACGAACTCCACCTTCAATGAAGCGATCTCGAGCACGCGGCGTGCCTGCGGATTCGTTTCCGTGACGCGAAAAATTTCGACGAAGAACTGGCGTACGTCGGCCAGGACGGTCGTCGCGTCCGACTTGCCCAGTGAGCTCAGCGCGCACTCGAACGGCAGTGTCACCCTCTCCATCATGGCGTTGAATAACGCGCCCTTGTCGTCAAAATGCCAATAAATCGCGCCGCGCGTCACACCGGCTTCGGTTGCGATATGCTGCAAGGTCGTTCTTGAGACCCCTTGCTCAACAAATAATTTCTCTGCAGCATCCAAAATGCTGTCGCGTGTGGCCGCTGCTTCTTCTTTTGTCCTGCGGGCCATGTCTCTTCTCCGTTTTTAAGTGGTCCTGCACGTTAAACATACACTCGTGATAGTATATAAAAAAATCCGCAAAAGCCAGTGATGCAAGCGTGCGCAGGACCGAGAGGATACCTGAGGGCGGTTGCGTCTTTCCCAAAAAATCCAGAAGGAAGCACGTAATGCGCTCTGCCCACTCCTCTCCCCTGTCCCTGACCCGGATCGCCGCCTGCACGCTGATGGCCGTGGCCCTGCTGTCGGCCTGCGGCAAGAAAGACGACGCCCAAGCCGCTGCCGGCGCCGGCGCCAAGATGCCGCCGCCCGAAGTCGGCGTGATCACCACCACCACCCAGCCGGTCGCATTGCAGACCGAACTGCCTGCGCGCGCCGAACCGGTCCGTGTGGCGCAAGTGCGCGCCCGTGTCAACGGCGTGGTCCTGAAGCGCAATTTCACCGAGGGCAGCGTGGTCAAGCAGGGCCAGTCGCTGTATCAGATCGACCCGGAACCGTATCAGGCCCAGGTCAGCGCTGCCCAGGCGGCTCTCGGCCGTGCGCAGGCAAACCTGAACCAGGCCAGGGCGACGGCAGAGCGCTACAAGCCCCTGGTCGAGGCGAACGCCATCAGCAAGCAGGAGTACACCAACGCCGTCGCCGCCCAGAAAACGGGTGAAGCCGATGTCGCCGCGGCACGCGCCCAGCTGAGAATCAACCAGATCAGTGCCGGCTATGCGAACGTGACGGCGCCGATCTCGGGCCGCATCGGCCGCGCGCTGGTGACCGAAGGCGCACTCGTATCGAGCGCCGAAGCGACCGAACTGGCCGTCATCCAGCAGACCGACAAGATGTTCTTGAACATCACCCAGTCGGCGACCGACCTGCAGCGGCTGCGCAAGCAGGCCGGCGGCCAGAACGGCAGCGCGCCGGTCAGCGTCATGCTCGACGACGGCACGGAATTGCCAACAAAAGGCCGCCTGCTGTTCTCGGACGTGACGGTCGATCCAACCACCGGCCAGGTCACCCTGCGCGCCGAAGTCAACAATCCGGACAATGCCCTGCTCCCGGGCCAGTACGTGCGCGTGCGCCTGTCGCAGGCCTCGCTGCCGAACGGCATCCTGGTGCCGCAGCAAGCCGTCACCCGCGGCGGCGCGAATGGCGACACCCTGATGGTCGTCGGCGCCGACAACAAGCCTGCCCCGCGCACCGTCAAGATCGGCTCGCAGCAGGGTTCGAACTGGGTCGTGCTCGATGGCCTGAAGGCCGGCGAGCGCGTCATCGTCGACGGCTTCCAGAAGCTGCAGATGATGCCACCAGGTACGCCGGTGAAAGCCGTGCCCTGGACCGCGCCGAAGAGCGAAATCGTGGATCCGGCCGCCGCCGCGCCGGCAACGGCCGCCCGCTAAGCCGCAACGCATAGAAACAGGACTTTCCAATGGCACGCTTTTTTATTGACCGCCCTATTTTCGCCTGGGTGATCGCACTGTTCATCATGGTGATGGGCGGGGTAGCGATTACCCAGCTGCCGATCGCGCAGTACCCGAATGTGGCACCGCCGTCGATCGTGATCAACGCCGCCTATCCAGGCGCGTCGGCGCAGACGCTGGAAGACTCGGTCATTTCCGTCATCGAACGCGAAATGAACGGCTCGCCCGGCTTGATTTACATGGAGTCGAGCAGCCAGGCCAACGGCACCGGCTCGCTCACCCTGACCTTTGAAACCGGCACCAATCCGGAATTGGCCCAGGTCGACGTCCAGAACCGCCTGTCGCGCGCGTCTCCACGCTTGCCGCAGGCCGTGAACCAGCAAGGTGTGCGCGTGGACAAGGTCCGCGCCAACTTCCTGCTGTTTACCATCCTGTCTTCGGACGACCCGAAATGGGACCCGATCGCGCTGGGCGACTACGCCTCGCGCACGGTGCTGCCGGAGATCCAGCGTATCAAGGGCGTCGGTACCGCGCAGCTGTTCGGTACCGAGCGCGCGATGCGCATCTGGCTCGACCCGGCCAAGCTGGTGGGTTTCCGCCTGTCGCCGGCCGACGTCAACCTCGCCATCGCTTCCCAGAACGCGCAAGTGGCCTCGGGCACCATCGGCGACCTGCCGCTGGCGGCCGGCCAGGAAATCACCGCAACCGTCGTCGTGACCGGCCAGCTCAGCACCGTCGAGCAGTTCGGCAACATCGTCCTGCGCGCCAATCCTGACGGTTCGACCGTGCGCCTGAAAGACGTGGCCCGCATCGAAATCGGTGGCCAGGGCTACCAGACCTCGGCGCGCCTGAACGGTAAACCATCGACCGGTATCGGCGTGCAGCTGGCGCCCTCCGGCAACGCGCTGGAAACGGCGCGCCTGGTGCGCGAGCGCATGGCGGAACTGTCGAAGTTCTTCCCGGCCGGCGTGAAATACACCATTCCGTTCGACAGCTCGAAGTTCATCGACATCTCGATCACGCAGGTCGTGCACACCCTGATCGAAGCGATCCTGCTGGTGTTCGTCGTGATGTACATCTTCCTGCAGAACTTCCGCTACACGATCATTCCGACCATCGTGGTCCCGATCGCCCTGCTGGGTTCACTGGCAACATTATTGGCGCTGGGCTTCTCGATCAACGTGCTGACCATGTTCGGCATGGTGCTGGTGATCGGTATCGTCGTCGACGATGCGATCGTGGTCGTCGAGAACGTCGAACGCATCATGAGCGAGGAAGGCTTGCCGCCGCTGGAAGCGACACGCAAGGCGATGGGCCAGATTTCGGGCGCCATCATCGGCGTGACCGTGGTCCTGATGTCGGTGTTCGTGCCGCTGGCCTTCTTCGGCGGCGCCGTCGGCAACATCTACCGCCAGTTCTCGGCGGTGATGGTGTCCGCGATCGCCTTCTCGGCCTTCATGGCATTGACGCTGACGCCGGCCCTGTGCGCGCACTTCCTCAAACCCGTGGAAGCTGGTCATCACCATACGAAGAAGGGTTTCTTCGGCTGGTTCAACCGCAAGTTTTCCAGTACCGCCAAGAATTACGAAGGCTTCGTGGCGCGCCTGCTGCGCCGTACCGGCCGTGCGATGGTCGTCTTCGTCCTGCTCGTCGGCGTGGTCGCCCTGCTCTTCACGCGCATGCCGAGCTCGTTCCTGCCGAACGAAGACCAGGGCTATGTGATCGCCAACATCCAGTTGCCGCCGGGCGCCACGCTCGAGCGCACCAACCAGGTCATGCGCAACGCCGAAGCCTTCATCCTGAAGCAGCCGGAAGTGGCCAACATGGTCAGCGTGCTGGGCTTCTCGTTCTCGGGCCAGGGCCAGAACATGGCGCTCGCCTTCATCCCACTGAAGGACTGGGATGAGCGCAAGGGCGACGGCCAGGATGCAGGCTCGCTCGCCGGCCGCATCACCGGCGCCATGATGGGCTCGCAGCGCGACGCCTTCATCTTCGCACTGAGCCCGCCGCCGATCCCGGAACTGGGCCGCGGCACGGGCTTCTCGTTCCGCCTGCAGGACCGTGGCGGCAACGGGCACGACGCGCTGCTGAAAGCCCGTAACCAGCTGCTGGGCATGGCGTCGCAGAGCAAGATCCTGACCGGCGTGCGTCCGGAAGGCCTGGAAGACGCGCCGCAGGTGATGCTCGACATCGACCGCGACAAGGCGCAAGCCCTGGGCGTGTCCTTCGGTGCGATCAACACGGCGATCTCGACCTCGCTCGGTTCGAGCTATGTGAACGACTTCCCGAACGCCGGCCGCCTGCAGCGTGTGGTGGTGCAAGCCGATGCGAAGGACCGCATGCAGCCGGACGACCTGCTGCGCCTGAACGCGATGAACGCGCAGGGCCAGCCGGTCCCGCTGTCGTCGTTTGCCAGCACCAAGTGGGTGACCGGCCCGATGCAGACGTTGCGCTACAACGGCTACTCTGCGATGAGCATTTCGGGCGATGCCGCCCCTGGCTACTCGACCGGCGCCGCCCTCGAGGAGATGGAAGCGCTGGCCGCGAAACTGCCGCCCGGCTTCGCCTTCGAGTGGACCGGCCAGTCGCGTGAAGAGAAGCTGTCCGGTTCGACCATGGGCATCCTGGTCGCATTCGCGATGCTGGCGGTGTTCCTGGCGCTGGCTGCCTTGTACGAGAGTTGGTCGATTCCGGTGTCGGTGCTGCTGGTGGTGCCGGTCGGCGTGCTGGGCGCCATCGCCGCGGCGATGATGCGCGGCTATCCGAACGACGTGTACTTCAAGATCGGCCTGATCACCATCATCGGCCTGGCGGCGAAGAACGCGATCCTGATCATCGAGTTCGCGAAAGACCTGCAAGCGCAGGGCCGCAGCCCGATCGAAGCGGCAATCGAAGCGGCGCACCTGCGCTTCCGCCCGATCATCATGACCTCGCTGGCCTTCATCCTCGGCGTGCTGCCGCTGGTGATCGCCGGCGGCGCGGGGTCGGCTTCGCAGCGCGCGATCGGTACCGGCGTGATGGGCGGTATGATTACGGCAACCGTGCTCGGCGTGATCTTCGTGCCGGTGTTCTTCGTCGTGATCCGCTCGCTCTTCAAAGGCAGCGAGCGCCAGCGCAAGAAGTACGCCCATGAAGAAGACACCAGCAAGGCAATCGAGGAAAAAATTTAATGAGAACACTTAAACTCGCAACTCCCCTGGCACTGGCGATGATCCTGAGCGGCTGCCTGTCGCTGGCACCGAAGTACGAGCGTCCGGCGGCGCCCGTCGCAGCAAGCTTCCCTGAACTGCCGAAGGCCGGCGGCACCACGCTGCCGACGGCCACCAGCGAAGCGCCAAGCAACCTGTCCTGGCAGCGCTTCTTCGCCGATGCACGCCTGCGCCAGCTGATCGAGCTGTCGCTGGCGAACAACCGCGACCTGCGCCTGGCGATCCTGAACATCGAGCAGGCCCGTGCCCAGTACCGCATCACGCGCGCCGACCGCGTGCCGACGGTGTCGGGCATCGTTTCCGGCAGCCGCCAGGCGACGGGCGAGGATCAGCCGACCCAGAACATCTACCAGGCCGGCTTTGGCGTATCGAACTTTGAGCTCGATTTGTTCGGCCGCGTGCGCAACCTGAGCGAAGCGGCGCTGGCGCAATTCCTCGCCACCGAGGACGCGCGCAAGACGACGCAGATCAGCCTGATCGCGTCGGTGGCCAACACCTACCTGACGATGCTGGCCGACGACGAACTGCTGGCAATCACCGAGCAGACCCTCAAAACGCGCGAAGAGTCCGACCGCCTGACGCGCCTGCGTTTCGAGAACGGCGTCGTCTCCAAACTCGAACTGCAGCAATCGGTCTCGCTGGTCGAAACGGCGCGCGCCAACCTGGCCCAGTTCCAGCGCCAACGCGCGCAGGACGCGAATTTGCTGACCCTGCTGGTGGGCCAGCCGATTCCGGAAAACCTGGCGCCCGGCACCACCTTGGCAAGCACGGAATTGCCCGACCTGCCGGCCGGCATGCCGTCCGACCTGCTCGCTGCCCGTCCCGACATCCGTGCGGCCGAGCAGCAGCTGATCGCGGCGAACGCCAACATCGGCGCGGCGCGCGCGAATTACTTCCCGCGCATCTCGCTCACCGGTTCGGTCGGCAGCGCCAGCACGGAACTCTCCGGCCTGTTCAAGAGCGGTTCCTTCGGCTGGACCTTCGCGCCACAGGCGGTGCTGCCGCTGTTCGACCTGGGCCGCATCGGCGCCGGCGTCGATTCGGCCCGTGCCGGCCGCGACATCGCAGTGGCCCAGTACGAGCGCTCGATCCAGACCGCATTCCGCGAAGTGGCGGACGCGCTGGCCGGCCAGGCCACCTTCAGCGAACAGCTGCGCGCCCAGCGCGCGGTGGCCATCGCCGAGCAGGACCGCTTCAACCTGTCCGACCTGCGCTACAAGAGCGGCGCGGCCAGCTACCTCGACCTGCTCGACGCCCAGCGTTCGCTGTTCCAGGCGCAGCAGCTGGCGGTGCAAGCGAATTTGCAGAGGTTGCAGAATCAGGTGACGCTGTATCGGGTGCTGGGGGGTGGGTGGAGTGAAGTCCCGGCGGGGGCGCCGGCGCAGGCGGCGCGCTGACATCGCGTGCATTGCTGGTTTGACGAACGGGGCCGCTTGAACTTGAACTGGCCCCGTTTTTTATGGATGACGCTTCGGTCAGAGTAAGGCAAGATGTGTTCGTTATTCCCTCTGCGCGTGTAACGTCTTGGCAGGTGATGATACAAGTGGGCATCACATGTTTGCTCTGCTAACTCCATGGTGGTAAGCCTGCGGTCTGAGAGCGTGGACAATCGCTTTCGTATTATATGTCACGTGGTAGCACCTATGAAATCAAGACACCTATTCAAAATCGACCGTTTATGAACACCTATCAATTCTGATAAGTTTCACTGTCCATAAAATACTCTATTTGTTTTTGTGCATGTTCATATGTAGCATGGTGGTTTTTGAACATATGCGAGAGTGAAATGGCGACGTTTGGCTATGGCAGGGTCAGCACGAAAGAACAGACCACAGAGAATCAGCGCCTAGAGCTCGAGGCCTCTGGGTACGCGGTCGACTACTGGTACGCCGACGACGGAGTGTCGGGCAAGGTCCCAGCGCTGCAGCGGCCACAGTTCGCCAAGATGCTTAGCCAGATCAGGGACGGAGAACGCTTGGTTGTGACGAAGCTCGACCGTCTAGGCCGAAATGCCCAAAACGTGGGCGCCACGATCAAGAGCTAGCGGCGCGCCGCATCGAGGTCATCGTGCTCCAGCTGGGCAAGCTTGATCTAACCAGCGCTGCGGGCAAGCTGATGCTGACTATGCTTGCGGCCGTAGCGGAGATGGAGCGGGATCTACTGGTGGAACGTACGCAGTTCGGACTGGCACGCGCCAAGGCCGCAGGAAAGACACTGGGCAGGCCGGCCAAGACGACCGACGAGCAGCGCGCCGCGATATGCGATCGCTACCAGGCAAAGGAATCAGTTAGCGCGTTGGCCAAGGCCTACGGCATCTCGAGGGCAAGCGTACTGCGGATCGTGAAGCCTCCATAAACACAACGATGACAATACGACTTATCATCGAAGGGCGCCGGCGTAAAAAACGGCCCGAAGGCCGTTACCACCCTTCAGGCCGCTATTAAGCACTTAGGTCCCATGACAGGTCCGTTAGGTGCGGCGCCGGCGACGTAGCGCGCCCAAGCCGCCAACACCTGCTAGCAGCAAGGCCAGACTTCCCGGCTCCGGAACTTCGGCGATCGAACTCGTAACGTTGAAGCTGTCCCAAAACCCTACGCCCCCAAGCACCGTATAGCTCATGATGCCGTTATTTCCCCCTGTCGCATAAAGATAGAAGTCGTTAGTGCCCGATACAATTCCATTGACACCGGCGGCGTTGCCACCCAAAAGATACTCGTTTTCTGAGTAAGAAAAGGCTCCAATTTCATCTACTTTGTACACGTGGCCAGCGATTGTCAGATCGATCCCGTCGATCGAAATCACCGGCGATCCAAGGGAATCAGCGCTAAATACGATCGAGCCCGACACCGGGTTCTGTGGAACTGGCGAATTGGCAAATCGATCCGGCTGGAAATTCGTTGCTGTGAAGTCGAGTTTATAAACACCAGCTTGCGCAGTTGTTGCGGACAGTAGGCAGACAGCGCTGGCGAGCGCGGTGATGATCTTTTTCATGGGTATCCTAGTTGATAGCCGGATGGCTTGTTGTTTTAGTACTGTCAGTACACCGCAGTTCAGTACGAACACAAGCAAAAATTGAGCCACTTAACTATTTCCTATTGGAATCAGCCACTTATATCGGTCTCACAAGTACACATAAGTTCCAGTGTAAGGATTGCCGACAGTTTGTCGTTGATTACCACTTATCGTTGAAGAGGGACTGAGCATGGGCGCGCCGAGCTTCTCCGCCTAAACCGCACAGATAGTGGGTCTCAAAAATGCAACGACGATAATACGATTTATTACCGAAGGGCTCGCCGCATCCGGACTAGAGATCGGCGCCCCCCCCCCCCGTTTAAGAAACGGCTGAAACCTTCATGACCGGCCACTCTCCGCCCCCACATCTGTCAAAAATTAGAAAAACTATCCTATTCTGACGCATGGAGAATTCTAATCTGACATCAGGTTAGGGTATAGCTCGTCCCTAGCTAGACTTTCACTCTTGATAAAACACGTTATCAAGAGTTGCCTTTATGCCATCCCTGCCCATTTCCCCTTGCAGCAGTCGACGGGTGCAGGCGAACGCGCAGTGCCTGCAGAGCCAGGTAAGGTCGCACCGCGTGCTGGGTGGCTGGAGCGAACTGGCTTCGCAAGCGCAAGCGGCCCACTGAATCACCATTCGGCTGTGCCCGGACAAACGGGCATCTCCCTTTTTTTAATTTGCGTCGCTCGTGTCCATTACGACCGCTGCACAAACGCCACGCTGCTGCCTGCCCGTGTGCCCGTCTTTTCCTGAACTTGGCTAAACTGAACCGGTCTATCAGTAGATGAAGTCATCCACGACGCCGAGAGACCGCCATGCGACACTTTTTTCACTCACACTGGAAAGTCATCATTGCGCTCGTCCTGCTCATCCTGGTGGCTGCCTTGACGCTAGGCCCCAACACCGCCGACGCGGCGCCGGACCTGGCCGAGCGCATGCGTCAGCATGTGCGCGCAGTCGCGTCCGAGGAGCACAACACACGCAAGCCCAGGCAGCTCGAACGCGCCGCCGTCCATATCGAAACCGCGCTCGCGCGTGCCGGCTACCAGCCTTCGCGCAAGGAGTACGAGGCCGGCGGCCAACGGGTGTGCAACATCGAGGTTGCGGTCAGCAATGTGGCCAAGGGCAAGCGGCCCGAGCGCATCTTCATCGTGGGCGCGCATTACGATTCGGCCCTGGGTGCGCCCGGCGCCAACGACAACGGCAGCGGCACGGCGGCCGTGCTGGAACTGGCGCGCCTGCTGAAAACCATGCGCCCAAGCGCCGGCACCGAAGTGCGTTTCGTGTTTTTCGTGAATGAGGAACCGCCCTGGTTCATGGGCGAGCAAATGGGCAGCATGGTGCACGCGGCCGAGATGAAGCACCAGCAGCGCAATGTCGCGGGCGCGCTGGTGCTCGAAACGATGGGTTACTACACCGACAAGCTGAACAGCCAGAAATTGCCGCCGGGCCTGGAGGGCCGGTATCCGAGTACCGGAAATTTCATCGCCTTCGTCGGCACGCTCGAATCGTCGGCGCTGGTGCGCGAGGCGCTGGCGGCCTTCCGCTCAGCGTCGGACTTCCCGGCGCACGGACTGGCAGCGCCAGCGCATACCACCGGCGTCACGCTGTCGGACCATAGCTCTTATAACCGCCACGGGTATCCGGCGCTGATGATTACCGATACGGCCTTCATGCGCTATCCGTATTACCACATGGCCGAGGACATGCCCGATCAACTCGATTACGAGAGCATGGCGCGGGTGGTGAGGGGCCTGGCAAAAACCATTACCGCGCTGGCAGGCGCCGCACGTGGCTGAGTCTTATTTGGTCTCGCCCAGGAACATTTCCTGTAGATCGTTGAGGAAACGCTGGCCCAGCTCCGTCGGACGAATCAGCTTGAAATCGCGGTAGAGCAAACCCTTCGCTTCGGCGGCGTCGAGTGCTTTACCGATCGCCGTGATGCTCATGCCGGTGCGCTCGTTGAACAGGTTCGGGTCGAACCCGCCCGTCAGGCGCAGCGTGTTGAGCATGAATTCGAAGCCCATGTCGGCGCGTGCGATTTCGTGTTCTTCCTGCACCGGGTTGCCGCGCTTTGCCGCTTCCATGAAGGACGCCGGCTGCTTGAAACGCGCCTGGCGCAGGATCCGGTGCGGAAACGAGATCTTCGAATGGGCGCCGGCGCCGATGCCGAGGTAATCGCCGAAATTCCAGTAATTCAGATTGTGGTTCGCACGCCGGCCGGGCTGGGCGTAGGCCGAGACTTCGTAGTGGTCGAAATTGGCCGCGCTCATCGTCTCGGCGATCATGTCTTGCATGTCTGCGCTGGCATCGTCGTCCGGCAAACTTGGCGGATACTTGGCGAAGACAGTGTTCGGCTCCATCGTCAGGTGGTACAGCGACAGGTGCGGCGGCGCGAACGACAGCGCCGTCTTCACGTCCAACTCGGCCTGCGCCAGCGTTTGCATTGGTAGCGCGTACATCAGGTCGAGATTGAAATTGTCGAACGTGGAATGCGCAATCTCGACCGCGCGCAGTGCTTCGCGCTCGTCGTGGATGCGGCCCAGGGACTTCAAGTGCTCGCCATTAAAACTCTGGATGCCGATCG
This sequence comes from Massilia sp. CMS3.1, assembly GCF_051262535.1. NCBI lineage: Bacteria > Pseudomonadati > Pseudomonadota > Betaproteobacteria > Burkholderiales > Oxalobacteraceae > Massilia > Massilia sp. CMS3.1. Next base: position 160,173 of record NZ_JBIMES010000005.1, read on the forward strand.
AGAGGCGGTTCACGCCGCTGTCGCGGTAGTGGCGGAATTTTTCGATCTCGAAGGTGCCGGGGTTGGCTTCCATCGTGATCTCGGCATTGATCTCCAGCGGCAGCAGCGTGCGCACGTCCGACAGCAGCCGGTCGAGGCCCGCCGCCGACATCAGGCTCGGCGTGCCGCCGCCGATGAACACCGTGTGGATCTTGCGGCCCCAGATCAGGGGCAGCGACTGCTCCAGGTCGAGGCGCACGGCGTCGAGGTATTCCTGTTCCGGCAGCTCGCCCTTGGCTTCGTGCGAATTGAAGTCGCAATACGGGCATTTGCGCACGCACCACGGGAAGTGGATGTAGAGCGACAGTGGCGGCAAGGCGGTCAGGTTCAGGGCGCCCGGCTGCAGGTATTGCAGCGCGGCTTGCGCCGAACGGGGAACGCCGGTCGGCGCGCCCGCGATTTTAATCGGGATCATCGCAGTTTCTCGACCAGTGCGCGCAGGGCCTGGCCGCGGTGCGACTGCGCGTTTTTTTCTGCGGGCGTCAGCTCGGCGGTGGTCTTGCCGAGTGCGGGAATCAGGAAGTGCGGGTCGTAGCCGAAGCCGTTTTCTCCGCGCGGCGTGGCAATGATTTCGCCATCCCAGCGGCCGTCGGCAATCACCGGTTGCGGGTCGTCGGCGTGGCGCACGTAGACCAGCACGCAGTAGTAATAGGCTGACTTGTCGGCTTTATCGGCGAGGTCCGCCACCAGTTTTTCGTTGTTGCGCGCATCCGATTTCGGCTCGCCCGCAAAGCGCGCCGAGTAGACGCCCGGTGCGCCGCCGAGGGCATTCACGCACACGCCCGAATCGTCGGCCAGCGCCGGCAGGCCGGTCAGGCGCGCGGCGTGGCGGGCCTTTTCCAGCGCGTTTTCCACGAAGGTCGCGTGCGGTTCCTCGGCTTCCGGGACGTCGAATTCGCCTTGCGGATGCAGGGTGAAACCGATGGGCCCGAGGATTTGCTGGAATTCCTTGAGCTTGCCGGCGTTGTTGGAGGCGAGGATGAGGCGTTGGGTCATGGTGGGCGTGTGGATCGAGCGGAAGGGGGTTATTTTACCCCTTCGCACGCAAGACGACAGACCCGTGAGCTCAGGTAATGTTCAGCGCTTCCTTCTGCATCCGCACCAAGTCTGCAATGCCTCCCTGCGCCAGGTCGAGCAGGCGATTCATTCCGTCGCGGTCAAACGCCGCACCTTCGGCCGTGCCCTGCACTTCGATAAAATGCCCCGCTTCCGTCATCACGACGTTCATGTCCGTGTCGCAGCCCGAATCCTCGACGTAATCGAGATCCAGCACCGGCATGCCCTGAACCACGCCGACCGAAATCGCGGCCACGAAATGCCTGACCGGCACCGCAGTTAAAACACCACGCGCGACCAACGCGTTGAAGGCGTCGTAAGCGGCGACCATGGCGCCGGTGATCGAGGCGGTGCGGGTGCCGCCGTCGGCCTGGATCACGTCGCAGTCGAGGTGCAGGGTGCGTTCGCCAAAAGCTTCCAGATCGAACGCGGCGCGCAGCGAGCGGCCGATCAGGCGCTGGATTTCCTGCGTGCGGCCGGACTGCTTGCCGCGTGCGGCTTCGCGGTCCATGCGCGTATGGGTCGAGCGCGGCAGCATGCCGTATTCGGCCGTCAGCCAGCCCTGCCCTTTGCCCTTCAAAAAGCCCGGCACCTTGTCTTCGATGCTGGCGGTGCAGATCACCTTGGTGTCGCCGCACTCGATCAGCACCGAACCCTCGGCGTGCTTCGTGTACTGGCGGGTGATGCGGATGGCGCGCAGCTGGTCGACGGCGCGGCCGCTCGGGCGGGTTTCAAAGGTCATGGGAGCTTTCATTATTTGAGTAAGTGGGACGACTTCTCGATCGCCTGGTTGATTTCGGCAATCGCCCTTTCGATCTCGTCCTCGTCGAAGGGATCGGCGTCGAGCGAAGCGGCCACATTGCTGATCGTGCTGCTGACCTGGTCTTCCGGCAGCATCTGGGTCGAGATCACGTTCGGGCCGGCGCCTCCCGCATCATCGGCGCCCTGCCAGCTGATCGCGAGCGCAGTCGTGTTGTCGGCGCGTGGGCCGCCGATGGCCACCGCCATCGACACCAGCTCGGGCACCGCCTGCACCACGGTCTGCGTGGCGAGCTTTTGCACGATCTCGGCATCCGGCACCATCGACCACAGGCCATCGGAACACAGCAGCAGCACGTCGTCCATCTCCAGGCTGGCCTGGCGCGACAGCTCGATGCGCGGCGCGGTGGTGGCCCCGATGCAGTTATAGAGCTTGTTGCGGTCGGGGTGGGTGCTGCGCTCGGCGGGACTGGCCAGGCCCTTGGCGATCAGGTATTCGAGGTGCGAGTGGTCGCGCGTCTGCGCCAACACGCCGTTGCCGCGCACCCAATACAGGCGCGAGTCGCCGCAGTGCGCCCACACGGCGCAGTTGTGCTGCACCAGGCAGGCGACGACCGTGGTGCGCGGACTTTCGGGCAGCTGGTGGCGCGCGGTATAGGCCAGGATGTCGCGGTGCGCCTGCAGCAGCGCTTCCTCCAGAAAGCGCTCGGGCTTCTTGATATACGGGCGCGCCTGCATTTGAAACATCATCGACAGGGTCTGCATCGCGATGGTGGCGGCGATCTCGCCATGCTGGTGGCCGCCCATGCCGTCGGCCAGCACCAGCAGCAGCGCGTCGCGCGTAAAGCAGTAGCCCATGCGGTCCTGGTTGACCTTGCGTCCGCCGATATGGCTGTGCTGGTAGACGGAAAACTGCATCGTGGCTCCTGGTTGCCTGTGTGGGATGGCTTACTGGCCGCCGTTACGGCTGCGGCCGAACGTACCGATGCGGCCGAACAGGCCGCGCAGTCCGCCGGCGGGCGGCGCGCTTGCCGCGGGCTCGGCGGCGATCGGTGTGCTTGGTACCGCCTGCAGCACCTTCTGCACCGCGAACACGCTCTGCGGGCGCGCCATCGGGTCGAGGGCGAGGCAGGCGCGCACCATCGTGATCAGTTCGGGCGAATAGGCCCCAAGCAGCTTGTCGAACTGCGCGCCGAGCTTGTCGTCGACCTTGCGCGCATCGGCCGCTTGCGGCGGCGCGCCCGTCATGCAGGCGTACATGGCCGCGCCGAGGCTGTAGATGTCGGACCAGGGTCCGAGCGGCGCACCCTTCGTGTACAGGTCGGGCGGCGCGAAGCCCGGCGTGTACATGGGCGCGAGCATCGGCGCATCCAGGCCCACCGCCTGGCGCGCCGCGCCGAAGTCGAGCAGGATGGGCGAGCCGTCGCTGCGCAGATAAATATTCGCAGGCTTCAGGTCCAGGTGCAGCAGTTTGTTCGCATGGGTTTCGCGCAAGCCGCGGCAGACGCCATCGAAGGTCTTGCGAATGAACCCTTCGCCGAGACGGCTGTCCTTGCCGCCTTTGCCGCCTTTGCCATGTGCACGTGCGATCTGTTCCTGCAGCGACTGGCCCGATTCATAGGCCATGACCATGTACACGGTGTCGTGGGCGCGGAAGAAATTCACGATACGCACGACGTTCGGATGATTGATGCGCGCCAGCGCCCGCCCCTCTTCGAAAAAGCACTTCAGGCCGATCCGGAACAGCGGTTGATTCGGGCGGGAGATACTGGGCGCCAGTTCGCCCGGCTGGCGCAGCGCCAGTGCGCTCGGCAGGTATTCCTTGATGGCGACGGCGCTGCCCTCGGCATCATAGGCAAGATAGACGATACTGAACCCGCCAGACGCGATTTTCTTTACAATACGATATCCGGCGATCTCCAGCCCTTCCGGCAAGGGTGCGTTATTTTGTGCGGCCATACTGAAGAGTCCCTTGCATAACACGGCGATTGTGTGGATAAATGTCGGCTTTGTAAAGAATAAAAAAACCGGGGACTTTAGTGAGCATTTCAAGCATGACAGGCTATGCAGTTGCCACCAGCGAAGGCGCTGCGGGCACTCTCACGATCGAAATCAAGAGCGTCAATTCGCGCTTCCTCGATCTGCAGTTTCGCATCAACGACGAATTGCGCGCGCTGGAACCGGACCTGCGCGCCGCCATCATGGCTGCCATCACGCGCGGCAAGGTCGAAGCGCGCTTGTCCTTCGGGCGCAAGGTCGCCGGTGGCGCCCAGGCGCTGAACCAGGAGTTGCTGGCTGACCTGGCGCGCTTGCAGGCCGAGGTCACGCAACACTTCACGCAAGCCCAGCCGATGACGGTTGCCGAGCTGCTACGCTGGCCAGGCGTGGTCGAGGAAGCGCACATCGGCCAGGAATCGCTCCAGGCCGACGTCGCCGCCCTCACCGCGACAACCATTGCCGCGTTTGTCGACAGCCGCCGCCGTGAAGGCGCGGCCCTGGAAACGATGCTGCAGTCGCGCATCGATTCGATGGAAGCGATCGTCAAGCGCATCACGCCGCTCATTCCGCAGGTGATCTCGCAGTTCCAGCAAAAGGCGGTCGAGCGCATGCAGGACGCGCTGGGCCTGGCCGGCCATGGCAACCCGTCGACCTTGACGCGCCAGGAAGTGTTCGAGCGGATTCGCCAGGAAGTCACGCTGTACGGCATCCGCATCGATGTCTCGGAAGAGCTGTCGCGCCTGTCCGCGCACCTGAACGAGACGCGCCACATCCTGAAAAAAGGCGGCCAGGTCGGCAAGCGCCTCGACTTCATGATGCAGGAACTCAACCGCGAAGCGAACACCTTGGGCGCGAAGGCCTCGGTCAAGGAGCTGGCGGATGCGTCGATGGAGCTCAAGCTGCTGATCGAGCAGATGCGGGAGCAGGTGCAGAACCTGGAGTAAATACACGACAACCAGCGGCCGCGTGCATTTTTCGGCCGCACGACGTGCAAACGTCGTACCGCGTGGGCACAAGTGCCCACCCTACGGGAAGTGGTAGGGTGGGCACTTGTGCCCACGCGGACTTATACACATGAACAATCGCGACATGATGTCGCAGAAACAAAGGACCACCCCATGATCACCACCGCTTTCTCCGGCAGCCTGTTCGTCGTCGCCGCCCCATCCGGCGCCGGCAAATCGACCCTGGTCAATGCGCTGCTGGCGCAGGAGCCGGGCATCCAGCTGTCGATCTCGACCACCACGCGCGCGCCGCGTCCGGGCGAGCAGGATGGTGTCCAGTACCACTTCACGAGCGCCGAGGATTTTGTCAAGCGCGCCGACAAGGGCGAGTTCCTGGAATGGGCTGAAGTGCACGGCAATTACTACGGCACCAGCCGCGCCAGCGTCGAAGAGAAAATGAAGTCCGGAACCGATATTTTGCTGGAGATCGACTGGCAAGGCGCGCGTCAGGTGAAGAAGCAGTTTCCGGATGCGTCCGGCATTTTCATTTTGCCGCCGTCGATCGAGGCGCTGGAAGAACGCCTGCACAAGCGCGGCACCGACGAACCGCACATCATCACGCGTCGTTTGCTCGCTGCCGGGGGTGAGATCGCTCACGCTCCCGAGTTCGAATATGCTATCATCAACGAAGAGTTCAACGTCGCCCTGTCCGAGCTGCGGGCGATTGTCCAGGCGACACGTTGCCGCTTCGCCCAACAGGCCGCCCGCAACGCCTCGCTGTTTGCCCAGCTGGGAATCCACGTACACCAACCAATGTAAGCATCGCGTTTCCTCGGACGCGTCGACAACATTGTCTATTCAGGAGCTACACATGGCCCGTATCACCATCGAAGATTGCCTCAAGCATATCCCTAACCGCTTCCAGCTGACCCTGGCTGCGACCTATCGCGCGCGCCAGCTGCTGCAAGGTCACACCCCGAAAGTCGACGCCAAGGACAAGCCGACCGTCGTCGCCCTGCGCGAGATCGCCGCCGGTAAAGTCGGCGTCGAGATGCTGAAAAAAGTACCGATGTAATCGCCGGTGCGCCTGAATGTGTCGACCCCTAATTCTGTTATTCTGTCACCACAACACTGCGGCTGATCGACATAACGTATGAACCTGTTCCCCCCGGACTCGACTCAATCAGGCAACACCACCACCCGGGCCAAGCGCCCGGGCAAGCCGCAAGAAGTCCCTGAGCCCCCCGCCATCGGCGTCGCCTCGGTCAGCCACTTGATCGACAAGCTCTCGGACTACCTCACTCCCGTCGAACTCAAGAAGGTCAAGGAAGCCTACCGCTTCTCCGACGAGATGCATCTTGGCCAGGTCCGCAAGTCGGGCGAGCCGTACATTTCCCATCCGATCGCCGTCGCCGAGATCTGTGCCGAGTGGAAGCTCGACGCCCAGGCCATCATGGCCGCCTTGCTGCACGACGTGATCGAAGACCAGGACGTCAAGAAGGAAGAGCTGATCGAGCGCTTCGGCTCGCCCGTGGCGACCCTGGTCGACGGCCTGTCGAAGCTGGAAAAAATCGAGTTCCAGAGCCTGGTCGAGGCGCAGGCGGAAAACTTCCGCAAGATGCTGCTCGCCATGGCGTCCGACGTGCGCGTCATTCTCATCAAGCTGGCCGACCGCCTGCACAACATGCGCACGCTGGGCGTGATGGCCCCGGCGAAAAAGCGCCGCATCGCCGGCGAGACGATGGAAGTGTATGTGCCGATCGCGCATCGCCTCGGCCTGAACAACATCTACCGCGAGCTGCAGGACCTGGCCTTCTCGCACCTGTACCCGCTGCGCTATCGCACGCTCTCGAAGGCGGTCAAGTCGGCGCGCGGCAACCGGCGCGAAGTGGTCAAGAAGATCCTCGAGTCGGTGAAGAACACGCTGGCGGTCAGCGGCATCCAGGCTGAAGTCTACGGCCGCGAAAAAACCCTGTTCGGCATCTACAAGAAGATGCGGAACAAACATTTGTCGTTCTCGCAGGTGCTCGACGTGTACGGTTTTCGCGTCGTGGTTGACACCGCGCCGAACTGTTACGTCACGCTGGGCACCCTGCACGGCCTGTACAAGCCGATGCCGGGCAAGTTCAAGGATTACATCGCGATCCGCAAGCTCAACGGCTACCAGTCGCTGCACACGACCCTGATCGGCCCCTACGGCACGCCGGTCGAATTCCAGATCCGCACCCAGGACATGCACCGCACCGCGGAAAGCGGCGTGGCCGCGCACTGGCTGTACAAGACGGGCGACCAGAACATGTCGGACCTGCAGCAGCGTACCCACGCCTGGCTGCAGTCGCTGCTCGACATCCAGCAGCAGACCGGCGACTCGGCCGAATTCCTCGAGCACGTGAAGGTCGACCTGTTCCCCGATTCGGTCTATGTGTTCACGCCGAAGTCGAAGATCATCGCCCTGCCGCGCGGCGCCACCGCCCTCGACTTTGCCTATTCGATCCACACCGGCATCGGCGACCATACGGTGGCGGTGAAGATCAACAACGAAACCCAGCCGCTGCGCAGCGAGCTGCACAACGGCGACATCGTCGAGATCGTCACCGACCCGGAGTCGCGCCCGAGCCCGACCTGGCTCAGCTACGTACGCACCGGCAAGGCGCGCTCCGCGATCCGCCACCACCTGCGCACGATCAACGTCAACGAGTCGGTGGAACTGGGCCAGGAATTGCTGGCGCAGGCACTGGCCGCCCGGAATATCGAGCCGACCCTCTCCTCCTCCACGGTCGACAGGCTGCTGGCCGAATCCTCGGCCAAATCGATGGATGAGCTGTACGCCGACATCGGCATCGGCAAGCGCATGCCGGCATTGGTGGCGCGCCACATCTTCGGCCTGATCGAAGGCGAGTCCTTGACCGTGCCTTCGAACCTGCCAATGGGCGGCGACATCGATCCGGTCACGATCTATGGCAGCGAAGGCGTCTCGGTGCAACTGGCGCCATGCTGCCTGCCGATCCCGGGCGACCAGATCACGGGCCAATTGCGGCGCGACCAGGGCCTGGTGGTGCACACCTGCGACTGTCTCCCGGCCAAACGCCTGCGCGTGAAGGAACCGGACCGCTGGATCGCCGTGCAGTGGGGAGAAGAACTGAACCGCCGCTTCGATTGCCGGATTCGCCTGTTGATCAACAACGAAAAAGGCATCCTCGCGCGCGTGGCGGCCGAGATCGGCGAGTCGGACGGCAACATCACCTATGTCGGCATGGACGAGGACGACGAGAACATGATGACCCAGCTGCGCTTCACGATCCAGGTGAAGGACCGCGTGCACCTGGCGCACCTGATCCGCAACTTGCGGCGCGTGGCGGGTGTGAACCGGGTGGAGCGCGAACGCGCCTGAGTTTATTCAGTTGTTGCTGTCATTAAAAAAGCCCACTAATTCAGTGGGCTTTTTCATGAATCGGTACGCGGACGCAGGGTGGTCGGGTCCTCGCCGAACGCGAGCGCCAGGATCCGGTCGAAGGCGTCGCAGGCGCCCCGGCAAGCCTCGCCGCTGCCCTCCGGCGTACTGACCTGTTCACGCAACGCGAGCATGAAGGCGCGCCAGCGCGGGCCCGGCCCCTCCTCGCTCGCACCGCGCAGGTAGCGCAGCGGGTGCGGCGCCAGCTGCCCCGCCAGGCGTTTGTACAGCACCGTGCCTCCCAGCTGCGAGCCCTCCACGACATAGGCCACGCCCCAGCGATAGGCGGCGCTCGCGCCATGCGGCCATGGCGTGGTGTCCGGATGCGCGATCGCTTCGCAGGCGGCCAGCGTCGGTTCGGCGAGGTCGGCTTCGATCAGCGCCAGGTGCGGCGCAGGCGCGAGGCCGGCCGGGCCTTGCGGACCGTCGCTGTAGCCGCGCTGCCAGTCGTCGAGCGGGACCAGCCAGTCGCGCAGCAGATGCAGGTGCGACGCATAGTCGGCCAGGGTGGCGTCGGCGCTCGAGAGGGGCAGCGCGCTGTCGAGCCGCTCGTGGCGTGCGGCGGTGGCATGCCGCAGCGCGGCCAGGACGTCGGGCGCGCATGCGGTGTTGGGGGACCGGTTCATGTGAGGCGGAAAGCGGCGATGGGCGGGGACGCGCCTTAGTCCGCGATCGGCTCCGGATAGTCGACCGAGACGATCTCGAGTTCCTCGCTGCCCTGCGGCGTCTCGAGCGTGACGACATCGCCCTCGCGCGCCTTGGTCAGCGCGCGCGCCACCGGCGACACCCAGCTGATGCGCCCGCGCAGCGGATCGAGTTCGTCGATGCCGACGATGGTGACCGTATGCGCTTCGCCGGCCTTGTTCAGATAGCGGACGGTGGCACCGAAAAAGACCTGCTCGTTCCCGTAATGCACGCTCGGGTCGACGATGAACGCCGAATCCATGCGCTTGGTGAGAAAGCGGATGCGGCGGTCGATCTCGCGCAGGCGGCGCTTGCCGTAGATGTAGTCGCCGTTCTCCGAGCGGTCGCCGTTCGAGGCGGCCCAGTGCACCACGCGCACCACTTCCGGCCGGTCGACGTCGATCAGCTGCAGCAGTTCATCCTTGATGGCTTTATAGCCGGCAGGGGTGATGTAATTCTTGGCCCCTAAGGGAATCGCCTGCGCCAGCGCGACCGCTTCGTCATCGTCGTCGTTGTCTGACTCTTTTACAAATGCCTTGTTCATAAGCCTTATTGTAGCCCCAGATCGGGCGCGCCGAGAAACCGTTGCGGACGGGAGGAATGTGGTGGTGGTGCGCAACCCAACTACCGTATCATGGGGGCGATGACGAACGTTTCTTCTCCACGCAGCCTCCTGCTCGCGCCGCTCCTGCACCTGACGGCGCTGGTGCTGCTGGCCGAAGAATGGCTGTGGCGCCTCGGCAGCCGCTTCGCCGCGTTCCTGGCTAGCTGGCCGCCGCTGCAGTCGCTCGAAGACGCGGTGCGGCGCCTGCCGTCGTATGCCGCGCTGCTGGTCTTCGCCCTGCCCGGCCTGTTGCTCATGCCGGTCAAACTGCTGGCGCTGCTGGCAATGGCCCAGGGCCACCTGCTGTGGGGCGGGAGCGTGTTCGTCCTCGCCAAGGTCGGGGGTGCGGTCATCGTCGCCCGTATTTATGTGTTGACCCTGCCATCCTTGCTGGCGCTCGTCTGGTTCGCGCGGTGGCACAATCGGATCATCATGCTCAAGAACCAGCTTATCGTCTACCTGCGCGCCAGCCCTGCCTATACCGGCCTGCGCCGCTCGCTTGCAAGCATGCGGCGCCTGTTGCGCCGCATGCGCTACCAGTTGCGGCCATCGGTGCCCTTCGGCAGCCGCCACGCGACGCGCAGCGCCCGCGCCCTGCGCCGCTTCGTGTCACTGTGGCGTCGCGGCCGCAAACCGACCGCGGACGAATAACCGTGACCAGCTTCGAACCGCTGCTGGCCGCGCCGATGCACGCCGCCCCGGCCGAGATCGTCCTGATCGACGCCGCCACGCTGGCCCTGGTCGACGTCAACGCCAGCGCGCGCGCGAACCTCGGCTACGACGCCGCCGCCCTGACGACCATGCGCGCATCCGATATCGCGCCCAGCCTGGACGATGCTGTGCTCGGCGCGCTGCTGGCGAGCCTGAGCGAGGACGCCGGCGAGCAGCGCTGCCTGCGTACCGAGCTGCGCCGCGCCGACGGCAGCAGCTATCCGGCCAAGCTGACTTTCATGCGCATCCAGCGCGACGGCCGCGCGCTCCTGCTCGCGGTCGGCGACGACCTGTCGCCGGAACTGGCCGCGTCGAACGCACTGGCCCAGTACCAGGCGCGCTTCAACGCGATCGTCAACCACACGCCGGGCCTGGTCTACCAGTTCACGCTGGGCGCCGACGGGCGCCACAGCTACCCCTACTTGAGCGAAGGCTGCGCGCCGCTGCTCGGGGTGCAGCCTGCCGAACTCCAGCTTGATCCCGACCTGTTCCTGCGCCTGATCCTGCCGGAAGACCGCAAGGGCTACCTGGAAGCGATGGCGGTCTCGAAAATATCCCTGTCGGCCTGGAACTGGGAAGGACGGATCTGGATCGACGCCTGGAAGGACGTCAAGTGGATCAACCTGCGCTCCACGCCGCATGCTGCAAGCGGTAACGCGGTCCAGTGGGATGGCATCATGACCAACATCACCGACAGCAAGATCGAGCAGCAGGACGTGTTGCGTTCGCGCGCGCGGCTGGCCGAACTGACCGACCACATCGAGCAGGTGAAGGAGCAGGAGCGGGCACGCATCGCGCGCGAAATCCATGACGACCTGGGCGGCAACCTCACCGCCATCAAAATGGCGCTGTCGATGCTGGCCGCACGCGTGCCGTCCGAGCAACCCGCGCTGCTGGAAAAGGCGAGCTATCTCGACGACCTGGTCGACCGCACGATCGAGGCGGTGCACCGGATCTCGCTCGACCTGCGGCCTTCGACGCTCGACCTCGGGATTGTCGCCGCGCTGGAGTGGCAGGCACGCGAATTCGAGAAGGGATCGAACATCGCCTGCATCTTCCGCAGCGCCGAGCGCGAGATCGAGCTCGACCCGGACCATGCTGCGGCGCTGTTCCGTATCTTCCAGGAAGCGCTGACGAATGTCGCCAAGCATGCCGGCGCGACCCGCGTCACCGCCACCCTGCGCCGCCAGCGCCAGCACCTGACCCTGGCGATCTGCGACAACGGCCGCGGCATCGCGCCCGCGGACCGCCTGAAACCGGCCTCCTTCGGCCTGCGCGGCATGAGCGAACGGGCGCGCGCGCTGGGCGGCACGTTGACCTTGTCGGCGGCGCCGGGAGGTGGCACGATGGTGACGATCAAGATCAGGCTGGCCCCGTTTGCGGCCTCCCGTAGCGCTTAGTGAAAATCTTCAGGGAACAATGACCGACAAAGCCACCATCCGCGTATTCATCGCCGACGACCATGCCATCGTGCGCGAGGGTTTGAAGCAGATCCTGGCCGAGCAGCGCGACATCGTCGTCGCCGGCGAAGCCGAGAACGGGCTCGATGCCATCAAGCTGTTCCGTAAATCGCGCTGCCACGTGATGCTGCTCGATATCTCCATGCCCGACCGTAACGGCATCGAGGTGCTGAAACAGATCAAGCAGGAGCGGCCCGAGCTGGCCGTGCTGATGCTGTCGATGCACCGCGAAGACCAGTATGCGATCCGCGCACTGAAGGCCGGCGCCGCCGGCTATCTGACCAAGCAGAGCGCGCCGCGCGAGCTGGTGACGGCGATCCGCCAGGTCGCGGACGGCCAGAAATACGTCAGCGCCACGCTGGCCCAGGCGCTGGCCAGCCAGGTCGGCGCGGACCACGACGGGCCGCCGCACGCGGGCCTGTCGGACCGCGAGTTCCAGACGCTGACTATGATCGCGTCGGGCAAGACGGTGAGCGAGATCGCGCGCGAGCTGTCCTTGTCGGTCAAGACCGTGAGCGAATACCGGGCGCGCCTGCTGGCGAAGATGAACCTGAAAACCAGCGCCGAGCTGACCCATTACGCAATTAGAAATCAACTGGTCGAATAAGCAGGCCTTATGCATTGCCGCTAAGTAAGACCCTTTCCCGTCTCTTTTCGGGCAATGACGAAAAGAAAAGATGATTATGATGGCTGCATAGTAAATACATCGTCTCGCACCATGCCTAACCCACACGCCCCACCTCCCCAGAATCCCGTCGATATCGCCCGCGAAGCCTTCCGCCGCCTGGCCACGCGCCGCATCGCGCCAACGCCGGACGCCTACCGCGACATCTACGACGAAATCGCGGGCGTCCCGAAACCAGTGGCAGCGCCCGTGACCCCGGCCAATGGCGCGGCAGAACTTGTTCTCGGCGACTTCGCGACGCAGCTGACCGATACCCCGGGCGAGCTGGCCGACTACGGTCGCCGCCTGAACCGCGCCGTGAAGGGGCGCGACTGGGATGGGTATGCGCGTGCGCTGTCGCAACTGGTCGAAAAGCACCTGCGGCGCGGCATTCCGCCGGGCGTCACCTACGGCATGGAAAGCAACGACACGAAATTGCTGCGCGAACTGCTCAGCCGCACGCTCGCATTCGCGCTGGCCGCGCTGCTCCCGGCCAGTCCGACGCTCTCGAAAGAGGCCGAGTCGCTCGGCGCGGCGGTGAAAGTGGCCCATGGCGAAGCGGCGCTGCAGGAAATCGCGACGCGCCTGAAGGAACTCTGTTTCCAGATCGAACTGCACAGCGGCGACGCCGGCGAACAGCAGGAATTGCTGTTGCGCCTGTTTAAACTGCTGCTGGAAAACGTCAGCGAATTGCTGGACGACGACAGCTGGATGCGCGGCCAGATCGACGCCGTGCAGGAACTGATCGCCGGCCCGATCGACGTGCGTGCGCTGGAAGACGCGACGCGCAGCCTGAAGGACGTGGTCTACAAGCAGGGCCAGCTCAAGCACACCCTGTCGGACGTGAAGTCGACCGTCAAGAACATGATGATGACCTTCATTGAACGTCTCGGTTCGGTGGCGGCCTCGACCGGCGACTACCACGACAAGCTGGGCGGCTTTTCGGACCGCATCCGCCATGCCGGCGACATCACGGAACTGAACGCGGTGCTCGACGAAGTGCTGAGCGAAACGAAGCAGGCGCAGGCAGAAGCGCTCGCCTCGCGCGACCGCATGCTGGCCGCGCACCGCGAAGTGCAGGAAGCGGAAAGCAAGATCAAGGACCTGGAAGCCCAGCTGCGCCAGATGAGCGAGCTGGTGCGCGAGGACCAGCTCACCGGCACGCTGAACCGGCGCGGCCTGGACGATGTGTTCGAGCGCGAAAGCGCCCGTGCCGACCGCCGCAACACGCCGCTGTGCGTCGCCCTGCTCGACCTCGACAATTTCAAGCGCCTGAACGATACCTACGGCCACCTGGCCGGCGACAATGCCCTGCGCCACCTGGCGAAAGTGGTAAAAGCGACGCTGCGCTCGATCGACGTGATCGCCCGCTTCGGCGGCGAGGAATTCATGATCATGCTGCCGGAAACCCCGGTCGAGGCGGCGGTGCAGACCATGGTGCGGCTGCAGCGCGAGCTGACCAAGCATTTCTTCCTGCACGAAAACGAGAAGGTCCTGATCACCTTCTCGGCCGGGGTGGCCTTGCGGCTGCCGAACGAAGACCAGGCGAGCTTGACGGCGAGGGTGGACCGGGCGATGTATCAGGCGAAGCAGACGGGGAAGAACCGGGTCGTCGTCGCGCAGTGATGCGCCGTTATTGACCACCGCAACAAAAATGCCCGCATCGCGGGCATTTTTTTGTTACGCACCAACCGGATTCAATATCCCGAATTCGCCGCCAGCGCCGACAGCTGCTGGGTCAGGTAACTGTTCATGCTCTGCATCTTGACCATCATCGTGTCGAGCGAGCTGAACTGGGCGCGGTAGCGCTTTTCGGTCTGGGCCAGCTGCAGCTCCATCCGGTCCCGGCTATCGCCGAGGCTGTCGATGGTGGCGTTCAGGCCGTCGGTGCGGGTCTTGAACACGCCTTTCGAACCCAGCATTTCTTCAGTCACCTTGGCCAAGCGGGTACCGAAGCCGTCGCTCGACGAGAACAGGCTCGACACGCTGCTGAAATTGGTTTCCAGCGCGGTTTTCAGCTTGTCCGGCTTTTCCAGCTTGAGGGTGCCGTCGCGCTGGAAGGAGATGCCGATGTCCGACAGCGTCTTCAGGCCACCGGCCTCACCCACCGCTTTGCCCAGTTCCGCACGGATATTCGTCAGGATCGAGCGCGCCGAAGCATCGCCATTCAGGACGGCCGCGGTCTTGCTGGTGGCGTTATACGAGGTCTGCTTGTTCACCGCCGTGGCCAGCGTATTGTAGGCGTCGACAAAGGCGGTGATGTCTTTCGTGACCGTGGTCATGTCTTTCGCCAGGCTGACCTTGACCGGTGCGCCGACATTGGTCTGGGCCAGGTTCAAGGTCACGCCCTTGATCGCGTCGCTGACGGTATTCGACGGTTTCGACACAGGGATGCCGTCGATCTTCATCTCGGCGTTCTGCGCGGTTTGCGATTTCGTCATCGTGCTGCCGGTACCCGTGGCGAACATCGCCAGGCTGCCGCTGGCGGCGACCGAGACGTTATTGGCGCTGCCGGTGTCGTTGCCGGTGATGACGAGGCGGTCGCTCGTGCCGTCGTTCAGGATGGTCGCGGTGACGCCGGCATTGGCCTTGTTGATGGCGCCGGACAAGCCTGCAAGCGTCATGTCGGTCAGCGTCAGGTTGGTCGTCTTGCCGCCGATGGAAATGGCCATCGAGCTGCCGGCTGCCGTGAAACTGGTCCCGGCGACGACGCCGGCCGACACCAGCTTGTCGCTCTGCGCGAGCTGGCTCACTTCGATGGCATACGTTCCGGCGGTGGCGCCGCTACCCTTGACGGTGGACACGCCGATCGTGTCGGCCTTGCTGGACGTGGCCGTCAGCGACGCCAGCGCGTCGCCCGAGACGTTCTTGACCGCGGTCTGGAAAGCCGACACGGCGCTTTTCAGGGTGCCGAAGGCCGAGAGCTTGGAATTGAAGCTGGTCTGTTTCGATTGCAGATTCGCCAGCGGTTGCTGTTCGATCCTCATCAGGGACGAGACGAGATCGTCCACCGGCAGTCCGGACAACATGCCTGCACCACTAATCGCCATGTGATTCTCCCATCAATATGGCCGGGGGCGCGCCGCGCCTCAAGCCGTGTCGCGCAACATCACGCCTTGCATTTGCTCGATCGAGCGCCACAGCTTGAGCGCCTCAACCGTCGGAATCTGGCGCAGCACCTTGTCGGTCTGGGTGTCGACCACCTTGACCACGGTGCGGCCGGTCTCCTCGTCGATCGAAAAACGTACACCCTGCGAAGCAGCCTGGGCCACCTTGTTGAGGTCGGCGACCGCGTTGCTCAGTTCAGCTCGTTGCGGCGGCCTGCCGGTGTCGACAGGCGCGGCAGGCGCAGCGCTAGCGTAGGCGGCCATCTTGCCGGCCCCATCGACAGATGGCCGTTGGCCGTTGCCGGCGACGGCCATTGCGCTTCCAGCGTTTAACGATTGCAACATCGGAACACCTCCGTAAGAACGACTTTACGGGGCCATGCCCCGCAAAGTCAGTTCATCAATCGACTATCGAATCGATCGATTATTTTGCTTGATTAACCACGCAGCAGCGACATCACGTTGTTCGGGGCCGAGTTGGCCTGGGCCAGCATCGCGGTCCCTGCCTGCTGCAGGATCTGCGAGCGGCTCAGCTTGCTCGTCTCCGAAGCGTAGTCGGTGTCGGTGATGCGGCTCTTCGCTGCCGACTGGTTCTCGATCGAGGTTGCCAGGTTGCTGATGGCGTAACCCATGCGGTTCTGGGCGGTACCCAGCGACGAACGCTCGGTGTTCAGGGCCTTCAGGGCGCCGTCGATCGCAGTGATGGCGTCCGATGCACTGGCAACGTCGCTGACGTCGACACTGGCCGCTGCCAAGCCAGCGTAGGCGGTGTTCGAGCCAAAGCTGACGGTGATCTTCTGGCCCGAATCGGCGCCCACCTGGATGTCCTTGGTGACAGCCGTACCGGTCAGCAGTGCGGTACCGTTGAACTTGGTGTCCGAGGCAATACGGCCGATTTCAGTGTTCAGCGCCTTGATTTCGGTGTCGATGTTCGACCATTCTTCCGAACCGTTGGTGGCGTTCGAGCCCTGGACTGCCAGTTCACGCATACGCTGCAGGGCGTCCGAGATGTTCGACAGCGCGCCGTCGGCGGTCTGGATCATCGAGATGCCGTCGTTGGCGTTACGCGATGCTTGCGACATGCCGCGCACCTGAGCATCCATCTTCGTCGCGATCGACATGCCGGCTGCGTCGTCCTTGGCGCTGTTGACGCGCAGGCCGGAGGAGAGGCGCTGCATCGAGGTCGACAGCTCGCCGGCCGACTTGGTGATGTTGCGTTGTGCGTTCAGCGAGGACAGGTTGGTGTTGATCGAAGTCATGGTCATTCTCCAGTGGGCAGTTCAGTTTGGTGCTGCTATCAGGGTTCGGTTGGTTTCTTGCGCCGCGTTTCCGCTTGCTTGTATTCTTTAACGGAGCCCTCTGCAAAACCTTGAGGATTTTTTTAAAAAAAAATGTTTGCGGGCAACTTTGCATCTGCAGCGGACCGGTGAAAGCGACATCCCGACCGCGACACCAGCTTCAACGGCGCGGCGCCGGAAACCTTGAGCACGTTACGGAATTTCTACGGGCAAGCTGCCGTGGTGCACGCCGCCAGACGGATGCGCTACACTCGGGACGGGCGCCCACACGGGGCATGAACCAGGGCACGCTGCCGGCAACGGCCGAGACGAACGCACACGAATGAAAACCAGACTCCACCATAATACGCCCCAGAACGAGGCCAACCGGCTCTTCGCCACCGGCCTCGCCGCCCACCAGGATGGCCGTCTCGACGATGCGTTCACCGCATATGAAGGCGTTCTCCAGCGTGCGCCGCGCCACTTCGACGCCTTGCACCACCTCGGCATCCTCGGTTACCAGATCGGCAACTACGAGCTGGCGCTGCAATTCATCCAGGCCGCCATCGAGGTCAATCCCAAGGTCTCGACCGTATACAGTAACCTGGGCAATATTTTCAAGGCGATCGGCGAGCAGGAAGCGGCCTTGCAGAGCTATGAGCAGGCGCTTGCCCTGGACGCCAACAATGTCGACGCACTGTATAACCGCGGCAATGTGCTGCAGGCGCTGAAGCGTTACGAGGAAGCGCTGGCCAGTTACGACCGCGCGATCGCGCTGGCGCCGGGCGACGTCGAAGCCTGGAACAATTGCGCGGTCGTCTTGCAGCAGCTGAAGCGCTTCGAGGAGGCGCTCGGCAGCTGCAATCACGCGATCACGCTCAATCCAGGCCATGCCGAGGCTTTCAATAACCGCGGCAACATATTGGTGGCGCTGGGCCGCGCCGACGAAGCCATCGGCAGTTTCGAGCAAGCCATCGTGCTGCGCCCGGGATACACCGAAGCGCGCGTCAACCTGGGCCAGGTACTGCGCGTACTGGGGCGGCTCGACGATTCGCTGGCGGCCTATGACACCGCGCTGGCCGAGGCCCCCGACTCGGCCGACGCCCGGCACGGCCGCGCCGACACGCTGCGCCAGTTCAAGCGCGGCGCCGAGGCGCTGGCCGACTTCGAGCGCGCGGTCATCCTGAAGCCCGACTCGGCACCCTTCCGCGCCAGCCTCGGCAGCATGCTGCACGAACAGCGGCGCTTCCATGGCGCACTCGAATGCTTCGATGCCGCGCTGGCGCTCGACGACAGCCTCCCGGCCCTGCACAACGGCCGCGGCCTGGTGCTGCAGCGCCTGGGCCGATTCGACGATGCACTGGCAAGTTTCGACAAGGTGCTCGAGATCGACCCCGATCACATGGACGCGATGCTCAATCGCGGCAACGTGCTGGGCGACCTCCGCCTGACAGAACAGGCATTGGCCTGCTACGACGAGGTCCTGCGCATCAAGGGCGAGACGGCGCCGCTCTGGAACAACCGCGGCAATGTCTACGAGACCCTGCGCCAGTACGACGACGCCCTGGCCTGCTTCGAGCGCGCCATCGCGCTCAGCCCGGAATATGCGATCGCCCACTGGAACCGCGCCCTGCTCAACCTCCAGCACGGCCGCCTCGATGAAGGCTGGCGCGGCTACGAATGGCGCTGGAAGAACGAGGCGCTCTCCGTCTACCGCCAGAAACGCGATTTTACCGAGCCATTGTGGCTGGGCCAGGAGCCGCTCGAAGGCAAGACCATCCTGTTGTTCGCCGAACAGGGCCTGGGCGACACCTTGCAATTTTGCCGCTACGCCCCCCTGGTGGCGGCACGCGGCGCGCGCGTCATCCTCGAAGTGCAGCGGTCGCTGGTCGGATTGATAAAACAGCTCGACGGCGTCGAACAGATTGTGGCGCACGGCGATCCGCTGCCGCCGTTCGACTTCCAGGCCCCCCTGATGACCTTGCCGCTCGCCTTCGGCACCGACCTGCGCTCGATTCCCGCGCCGACGCGCTACCTGGCGGCCGAAGCCGCCCGCCTGGGCGAGTGGCTGCCGCGCCTGGGCGCCCATGTGCGCCCGCGCGTGGGCCTGGTCTGGAGCGGCAACACGCATCATGCGAACGATCACAATCGCAGCATCGCATTCGCGCAGCTGGCGCCCCTGTTTGCGCTCGACTGCCAGTTCGTCTCGCTGCAAAAGGAACACCGCGAAGAGGACTGCGCGGCGCTCGACGCCTCGGGCATCCTGCGCATGGATGCGCACCTGAACGATTTCTCGGATACGGCAGCCCTGTGTGAACTGATGGACCTGGTCATTTCAGTCGACACCAGCGTGGCCCACCTGGCTGGCGCGCTCGGCAAACCCTTGTGGGTGCTGTTGCCTCACGTGGCCGACTGGCGCTGGCTGACCGAGCGTCTTGACGTGCCCTGGTATCCGAGCGCGCGCCTGTTCCGCCAGGGCGCGGCCGGCGACTGGGAGGGCGTGATGGGCGCCGTCAAGGGCGCCCTCGGCGCCCTGCCCCACCCCTGAACAGCACGCATAAGCCACACACAGGATTTTACATTTACGTGGCAATTGCAAAATTTCAGAGGTTCTGGCGTAATGCAGGCTGGATCACGAACTCAACCGTATCGGCACGATACGGTCCGACCTGCACATGATGACACCACAGATTCCGGTAGACGAGGCGCGGCGCCTCGCCGCCCTGCACGCAACCAAGCTGTTCGGCACGGGCGCCGAGGAGGCGTTCGACCGGATCACGCGCATGACGGCCAAGCTGCTGAAGGTGCCGACCGCCCTGATCTCGCTGGTCGGCAGCGACACCCAGTGGTTCAAGTCGCGCTGCGGCTTTACCATCCAGAGCACCTCGCGCGACGTTTCCTTCTGCGGCCATGCGATCCTTACCGACCAGCCGATGGTGATCAACGATGCCATGCGCGACCCGCGCTTTGTCGGCAATCCGATCGTCGTCGGCGAACCGCATGTGCGCTTCTATGCCGGGGTGCAGTTGTACTCGGTCGAGCGCGCCAAGTTGGGCACCTTGTGCATCATCGACAGCGAGCCGCGCGCACTGAGCGCCGCCGAATTGACCGAATTGCACGAACTGGCCCGCATGGTCGAGGAACTGATCTACCACCGCCAGCTGGCGATCGCCTCGCAGCGGCTGCACGACCAGCTGCAGCAGGACGCGTCCGGCACCCGGCTGGCCGACGCCGCCGGCCAGGTCGAATTCCTGCTCACGCACGACACGCTCACCGGGCTGGCGAATCGCCAGGCATTGCTGGGCACGATCCATGACAGCGTGGCCGGCTGGCGCCGCCGCGCCACGCCAGCGGTCGTCGCCTGCCTGAACATCGACCGCTTCAAGCGCATCAACGAAGCGCTGGGGCACGCCGCCGGCGACGAAGTGCTGGTGGCCGTCACGCGCTGCCTGCAGGCGGGACTGGACGCCGACGATGTGCTGGCGCGCACCGGCAGCGACGAATTCGTGCTGCTGCTGACCCACCCCGACGGCGAAGCGGCGCAGCTGGCCCGCCTGCGCCTGCTGATGGAAAACGTCAACGGCAGCGTCCCCTGGTCGGGCCAGGACATTGCGATCACCTGCAGCCTGGGGTTCGCCTGCTTTCCGCAGGATGGCGAAGATGCCGATACCCTGCTGAGCAACGCAAATACCGCGATGCGCCATGCCAAGGAAACGGGCGGGGCGCGCCTGCAGCACTTCGCCCCCGGGCAGCGCCGCGCGCCGGGGCGCCGCATGGCGCTCGAACACCAGCTGCACCGGGCGCTCGAGCGCGGGGAACTGTTCCTGCAATACCAGCCAAAGATCGAGCTGCTCACGGGCAGCCTGGTCGGCTTCGAGGCGCTGCTGCGCTGGCGCCATCCCGAGCATGGCGTCGTGTCGCCGGATGAATTCATTCCGATCGCCGAGGAAACCGGCCTGATCGTCCCGATCGGCGACTGGATCATGCGCACGGCCGTGGCGCAGATGGCGGCCTGGCAGGGCGCCGGATTGCCTGAAATTCCGGTGGCGGTCAACCTGTCGGCGCGCCAGTTCCTGCAAGGCGATGTGGTGGCCCTGGTCGAGGCACTGCTGCTTGAAGCGAATATGGCGCCACACTTGCTCGAACTGGAGCTGACCGAAAGCCTGTCGATGGCCGATCCCGAGCGCAGCCTGGCGATCATGCACCGCCTGCGCACGCTCGGCGTCACGCTCAGCATCGACGACTTCGGCACCGGTTTCTCGAGCTTCAGCCACCTCAAGCGCTTGCCGATCGACAAGCTGAAAATCGACAAATCCTTCGTGCACGACATGGTGCACAGCTCGGACGCGCGCGCCATCGTGCAGGCGATTGTCGCCATGGCGCACCGCATGCACCTGCGCGTGGTGGCAGAAGGCGTCGAGTCGCAGGCCCAGGCCCTGGCACTGCGCAACACCGGCTGCGACCAGGCCCAGGGTTATTATTATGCGCGCCCGCTCGATGCGGCCGACGCCGGCAGTTTCCTGGGGCCCGGGCCCGCGATCGGGCGTCACTGAATCGTCTTTACAACAGAAACAATTTTTAACAATTGAAGTCGGTGCGCGCCCCCGACATGGATATCATTGTGCTAACGCGACACGGGGGGACGTATGCCACGTCCGGCCGGTTGTCGGTGCAGTCCATGGTGTAGCTTGATGATCCAACGAAGAACCGACGAGCAAACGGCGCTGACCGCCGAATACGCTCTCTACCTGGTAGACATTCGCGGGGTCGCGTTCGCCCTCACGTATCTCGACTCATGTAATGTTTCGCGCACGATCCTGACACGCGCACTGCAGTCGCCCGAACTGCGACGGCACCATGAACGCCGTCAATATCCCCGCAACGACTGATTTTTTCTGATTTTTTTCAAGGGGCGCACACACATTCGCTGGCGCCGCGTAATACCATCGCCCTCCTCTGTCGATCGCCCGCCTGGCCTGCCAAATCCGTTATCGAGATGACAAAGCCTGAGAAAGCCGGGTGTTCCTGCCTCTCAAGTCCGGTTAGAACCTGCCGTTAAGCAAGTAAACTACCCTCGCTGAAGAATGGCAGGCCGGCCTTGACAGCCGCACCCGACCAGCTCCGGCACGAACTTGGAGGAACGCCCATCGGTGCGGTCCTCCCACATTGAAGCAATGGAGGTCATGATGTTTGGATCGATGCAGCGCGGCGTGAATGCTTATGCCAAAGTAGGAATGGAAACCTCGGTGATGTCGGCGTCGCCGCATAAACTGATCGTGTTGCTGTACGACGGCGCCCTCGCGGCGATCAAGAGCGCGGCCAGTCATATGGCGGCTGGCAACATCGTCGAGAAAGGCGCCGCGGTGTCGAAAGCGCTCGACATCATCAACAACGGCCTGCGCGCCAGCCTCGACAAGAAGGCCGGCGGCGAGATCGCCCGCAACCTGGACGCCCTGTACGTGTACATGACCGAGCGCCTGCTCACCGCCAGCCTGCAAAACAAAACCTCGCTGCTGGAAGAAGTGCAAACCCTGCTGGTCGACCTGCGCGACGCCTGGTCGCAGATCGGCGAAAAGCCGGTGATGCAGAACACCATGTCGCACTACCCCGTGATGGCGAGCGCATGATGACCGGCCAGGATGTCCTCTCCGAATACGCCGCGGTCGCCGACCTGACCGGCAAGATGCTCGCTGCCGCCGAAGCCGGCGACTGGGACCACATGGTCGTCCTCGAGCAGGAATGCACGGCGCACGTCGACACCTTGAAAAGTGCGGAAAGCGCGGTCGAACTGAATCCCTCGGGACGCCAGGCGAAGATCGACTGCATCCGGCGCATCCTCGCGGACGACCGCAAGATCCGCGACCTGACCATGCCCTGGATGGCCCAGCTGTCCGCCATGATCAACAACTCCGGCACCCAGCGCCGCCTCGCCAACGCCTACGGCAGCGTCTGACCCGATAGTCCTCCATGGTCGAGCGCATCCCCAGTCCCGGCGTCAGCGCCCCGCTGCCGGTCCGGCCTGCGGCACCGGTCGAACGCACGGCGGACGCCCGCACCGAGGCATTCCAGCGCACGCTCGCCAGCATGCTCGGCAGCCAGGTACCGGTCTCGGTGCTGGCGCTCATGAAAGACGGCAGCTTCATGGTGCGCGTGGCCGATATGCCGGTGCGCATGGCGCTCCCGCCCGGCACGCAGCCCGGTACGCAGCTGACCCTGACCGTCCTCGCGGCGTCGCCGCAGCCGACCTTCGGCCTGGGCGACGCGACCCTGCACGGCACCCCCATCCCGCTCTCGGCGACCGCCGCTTCGCTCGCTGCCAGCGTCGCCGCCGCCAGTTCGCCCCTGCTGCACTCGAACGGCCAGTCGCAAACCGCCGACCTCAGCCCGGCCGCGCGCCTGCTGAGCCAGGTGCTGCAGAGCGCCGCCGGCGCGCCGCCCCTTGGCACCCTGAATCCGACCGCCCCGCTCGCGCCGGGAGGCGCGCCAGATGCGGCGCAGCTGGCGCATCAACTGCAGCAGGCCGTCGCGAAAAGCGGCCTGTTCTACGAATCGCACCTGGCCCAATGGGCCGAAGGCAAGCGTCCCCTGGGGGAGCTGATGGCCGAACCGCAGGCGCAAAAAAGCCCCGGCACGCCGCCGACCGATCCTGCCACCGCCCAGCTGATCAGCCAGCAGCTGGCGACCCAGGAGTCGGGCCAGCTGGTCTGGCAGGGCCGGCTCGGTCCAGACCAGCCGATGCGCTGGGAAATCACGCGCGAGGAAGACGATGCATCCGGACCCGGGCGTGACGCCGACGGCGCCGTCTGGCACAGCGGCCTGCGCATGCGCTTTGCCCTGCTCGGCGAAGTGGAAGCGAGCGTCAGCCTGCGCGGCACGCGCCTGCATATCGAACTGCTGGCCGCACCAGGCGCTGCCGCCCTGCTGCGCTTTGATGCCCCGCGCCTGCAGGAAGCGCTCGGCGCGGCCGGGAACGATCTCGCCGCCTTGCGCATCGGCGACCGGGAGGGCGCGTGAACGACGGTTCTCCCGGGCGCCAGCAGCGCGCGGTGGCCCTGGCCTATGCCGAGGGGTCGGGTGCACCGACTGTCGTCGCCAAGGGCCGCGGCCTGGTCGCCGACCAGATCATCGAGCGCGCGAAGGAGGCCGGCGTGTTCGTCCACGAGTCGAAAGAGCTGGTGTCGCTGCTGATGGACATCGACCTCGACGGACAGATTCCGCCTGCCTTGTACCGCGCAATTGCGGAACTGTTAGCATGGCTATATCATATTGAATCAGCGCAACAACTCGGCCGGCCGCTCCCGGCGCCGCCCGACAGCGCTCTCCTGATCGACTCACCTGTACTATCGGCGGAACAAGATGCAAACAATGCATGACGCAGAACTGGAAAACTGGCACGACTACGAGGTACAGTCGCCCCGCGAGATCGTGGCGCTGCTGCGCCAGATCGGCGAGAAGAAGCAGCTGATCCGGATGAAGATCAAGGGCGAGGCCGATGTCTGCGTCACCTCGATCCTCGACGTCGACGCCGACGAGGGTATATTCATCCTCGACCGTTCGATCAACCGCGAGCAGAACGAGCGCATCGTGGCGGCAAACAGCGTGCTGTGCGAAACCTATCTCGACAAGATCCGCATCCTGTTCAGCGTCGGCGGCTTCCAGGACGTCGAGTTCAAGGGTTCAGGCGCGCTGGCGGCCGCGCTCCCGGCCTCGCTGATCCGCCTGCAGCGGCGCGAGTCCTACCGCATGCCGACGCCCTTGACGACTCCGGTGCCGGTGTTGATTGCGCTGCCGCTCGACCTGGGCGGTGGCAAGGCCAGCTTCCCGCTGGCCGACATCAGTTGCGGCGGCATCTCCCTGCTCGACAACAAGCTGCAGCTGAACTCGACGGTCGGGCAGACCTTGTCCCATTGCCGCATCGACCTGCCCGAGATCGGCCCGGTCACGACCTCGCTCCAGGTGCGCAATGCGCTGGACCTGACGATGCTCAACAACAAGCCCACCCGTCGGATCGGCTGCATGTTCGTCGACATTTCGCGCGGGAACATGGCGGCGGTGCAGCGGTATATCACCAAGCTCGAACGTGAGCGCAATGCGCGCCTGGCGGGATTAAGTTAGCCGCTGTGTAGCCAACAATGAAAACGGGCCGCGTTCCTGTCGAGGAAGCGGCCCGTTTCGCATGATCCGGACAGTCCGGATCACACCTGCATATTCATCATCTCCTGATACGCCGACACCAGCTTGTTGCGCACCTGCACAGTCGCCTGGAAGGCAATGCTCGACTTTTGCATCGCGATCATCGTGTCCGACAGGCTGACGCTGTTGTCGCCCATGGCGAAACGCTCGCCCAGCTTTTCGGCGTGCTTTTGTGAATTGCTGACCTGCTGGAGCGAATTCTTGAGGGTGTCGGAGAAGCTGACCTTCGACGGTCCTTCGTTGACGGCGCCCGCGCCGCCGACGCCACCCAACGCACCGGGGGCCAGCGAAGGGGCGGCCGGCTTCGTGGCCGCAGCCTTGAGCTGGGCCATCATCGCCTCGATCCGGTTGCTGTCGATTCCGCCTACGTTCATGGGTTCTCCTGTTGTATCCCGTGCTTGCCCCGGCACGAGGTGTACGGGAGCGATGTCAGGCTTGCAGGTTACCAGCCGCCGCGCAAGCTGCTGGGTCGAGCAGGAGGGGAAAGCGGCCCCTATTCCCGCGTTTGAATGTTGCCACAAGGCTTCATAATTCGACCCTGATCTCCTTTTTCCCCTGGACAACAACATGGCCGCAACCGCCGACGACCTGATCGACACTCCTGCCGCTCCACAACCGTTCCTGAAAACCGCGATGGGCCGCAACGTGCTCATCGGTGGTGGCGTGGCGGCCGTGCTGGCGGTGGTGGTCGCCATCTGGATGTGGAGCCAGGCGCCGGATTACCGGGTGCTGTACGCCAACTACAGCGACAAGGATGGCGGCGCGATCACCGCCTCGCTTGACCAGATGGGCGTACCGTATAAATTCTCCGAAGGCGGCACCGCCATCCTGGTGCCGGCTGAGCAGGTCCCGGACCTGCGCCTGAAGCTCGCGTCGCAGGGCTTGCCGAAAGGCGGCAACGTCGGCTTCGAGCTGATGGAAAACCAGAAGCTGGGCGTCTCGCAGTTCCTCGAGCAAGTCAATTACCAGCGCTCGCTCGAAGGCGAGCTGGCCCGTTCGATCCAGTCGCTCGGCTCGGTGGCCGGCGCGCGCGTCCACCTGGCGCTGCCGAAACCGTCCGTGTTCGTGCGCGACCAGCAAAAGCCGACCGCGTCGGTCTTGCTGAACCTGCAATCGGGCCGCGCGCTCGATCCGGGCCAAGTCAGCGCCATCGTGCACCTGGTGGCGTCGAGCATTCCGGAACTTACCACCGGCAACGTCACCGTCGTCGACCAGAACGGCAACCTGCTGTCCGAGCAGCCGAAGGCGAACGCGCTCGGCAAGCAGCTCGATGCGACGCAGTTGAAATACGTCGAACTGGTCCAGCAGAACATCATCAAGCAGGTCGAGTCGCTCATCACCCCGATTGTCGGAAAGGGCAATGTGCGCGCCGAAGCGACCGCCGACATCGATTTCGCCCAGGTCGACACCGCCGCCGAGATGTACAAGCCGAATTCGCCGCCGGAGCCGCAGGCGATCCGCAGCCAGCAGACCTCGGAGCAGACCGGCGCGAGCAGCGGCCCGGCGAACGGCATTCCGGGCGCGCTGTCGAACCAGCCGCCGGGCGTGGCCACCGCCCCCCTGGATGGTGGTGGTGCACCCGGTGCCGTCCCGCCGGTCACGACCGGCCCGGGCAGCAAGAACGCAACGACCAATTATGAACTCGACAAGACGATCCGCTACGAGCAGCGTCCGATGGGCGGCATCAAGCGCCTGACCGTGGGCGTGGTGGTGAACTACCGCCGCTCGGTCGATCCGGCTACCGGCAAGGTCACCGTGAAACCGCTGGCGGCGGCCGAAGTGGCCCAGATCAACGAGCTGGTGAAGCAGGCGATGGGTTACTCGCAGGCGCGGGGCGACACCATGAACGTGGCGAATGCGCCCTTCGACGGGGTCGACCGCCCGGACGAGAACGGCCCGGACTGGTACAAGGATCCATCGAACCTGCCGCTGGCCATGGAAATCGGCAAATACCTGTTGATCGCCGCCATCCTCGCCTTCCTGTATTTCCGCATCCTGCGCCCGCTGCTGCGCCCCGTAGTGCGCAAGTTCGACGAAGCGACCGCGGTACCGGAAGAGGAAAAGAAGGAAGACGGCGAGGACGAAGACGCGATCGTCGACATCAACGGCAAGCCGGTGCCGCAGCTGGGACCGGACGGCATGCCGCTCGAGGAAGAAGAAGCACCGCGGGAGCGCAGTTACCGCGCCAACCTGGCGATGGCAAAAGAGATGGCGATGAAAGATCCGCGCATCGTGGCAAACGTAATCAAGGCATGGGTGGGTTCGGAATGAGCGACAAGGACAAGGACGGCATCACCAAGGCCGCAATTTTAATGCTCGCCATGGGCGAGGTGGAAGCGTCCGAGGTCATGAAATTCCTCGGCCCGCGCGAGGTGCTGAAACTGGGTGGGGCCATGGCCGCCATGAAGTCGGTGCAGCACGAGCAGGTGGTCAGCGTGCTCGAGGCCTTCCGCGACGAAGCCGATGCCCACTCGACCGTCGGCCTCGATTCGGACGAATACATCCGCGAAGTGCTGACCAAGGCGCTTGGCGACGACAAGGCCGCCGTGCTGCTGAACCGCATCCTGGGCGGCAAGGATGCCTCGGGCATCGAAAGCCTGAAGTGGATGGATTCGCAGTCGGTGTCCGAACTGATCCGCAACGAGCACCCGCAGATCATCGCGACCATTCTCGTGCACCTCGAGCGCGACCAGGCCTGCGAGATCCTGAGCCATTTCACGGACCGCCTGCGCAACGACGTCGTGCTGCGGATCGCCACGCTCGACGGCGTGCAGCCTGCTGCTTTACGCGAACTGAACGACGTGTTGACGAAACTGTTGTCGGGTAACGAACACATCAAGAAATCGTCGCTCGGCGGCGTGCGCACCGCGGCCGAGATCCTGAACTTCATGACCGGCGAACAGGAAGGCTCGGTGATGGAGAACATCAAGAACTACGACAACGACATGGCGCAGAAGATCATGGACGAGATGTTCGTGTTCGACAACATCATCGACATCGACGACCGCGGCATCCAGTTGCTGCTGCGCGAAGTGCAGTCGGATATGCTGATCATTGCTTTGAAAGGCGCCTC
This sequence comes from Massilia sp. CMS3.1, assembly GCF_051262535.1. Lineage (NCBI taxonomy): Bacteria > Pseudomonadati > Pseudomonadota > Betaproteobacteria > Burkholderiales > Oxalobacteraceae > Massilia > Massilia sp. CMS3.1. The sequence continues at coordinate 188,193 of NZ_JBIMES010000005.1, forward strand.
GCAAGACCTGCGCGACAAGATCTTCCGCAACATGAGCCAGCGCGCCAGCGAAATGATGCGCGAAGACCTTGAATCGAAGGGTCCGGTGCGCTTGTCCGAAGTGGAAGCGCAGCAGAAGCAGATTCTGCAAATCGTGCGCCGCCTGTCGGACGAAGGGCAGATCGTGCTGGGTGGCAAGGGCGACGATTCGTTCGTCTGATTCGACAATTCGACGGTAAAAGATGAGCAAAGACACACAGGGCGCCTTCAAGCGCTGGGAAATGACCTCCTTCGGCGACGAGCGCCCCAGTTCGCTTGCGGCGCGTATCCAGGAGCAAGAGCGCGCGGCCACGATCGCGGCGTCAGCGGCCGCTGCTGCCTACACCCCTGCCACGCCCGCCGCGCCGGCGATACAGTTCCCGACCGCGGCCGAACTCGAAGCGCTGCGCGAAGATGCGCGTGCCGAGGGCTATGCCGAGGGCCTGGAAGAAGGCCGCGCCGCGGGCCATGCCGAGGCGCTTGAAGCCGGGCGCCAGGAAGTGTCCGTCGAGATGGAAACCCTGCGCGCAATCGCCTCCACCTTCAGCGGCGCCGTGACCGCCGCCGACGAAACGATTGCCTCCGACGTGCTCGAGCTCGCCCTGCACCTGGCGCGCTCGATGGTGCGCACCACCTTGACGGTGCGTCCGGAACTGATCATCCCGATCGTGCGCGAAGCCATCGATTATCTGCCGGTGCTGCAGCAGCCGGCGATCCTGGCATTGAATCCCGAGGACATCGAGATCGTGCGCACCGCCCTGTCCGACGAACTCGACAAGGGTGGCTGGCGCGTCGTGGCCGACCCGCAGATCGGCCGTGGCGGCTGCAAGGTCGATACCGCCAGCAACCAGATCGACGCCCAGGCCGGCGCGCGCTGGGCACGCCTGTCCCATGCGCTGGGCAAGAACGTCGAGTGGCTCGCTTAGTGGACACCCCTTCCAACACCACGCCCGACCGCCACACGGCGCGCTGGAAATCCTATCTGGCCGACTGCGATTCGCTGCTCGGTTTTGTGGAGCCGATGCAGGTGTCGGGGCGCGTCACGCGCGTGGCGGGCCTGGTGATGGAATGCGTCGGCCTGCGCCTGGCAGTCGGCAGCGCCTGCACCATCCCGCTGCCGAACGGCGCCAGGATCGAGGCGGAAGTCGTCGGTTTCGAGGGCGAGCGCCTGTTCCTGATGCCACAGTCCGACGTTGAAGGCGTGGTGCCGGGTTCGCGCGTGCATCCGGTCGAACCCTCCATTCCGCGCCCCGGTTCGGTGACGCATCCGCGCCGCCGCCCGAGCGACCGCGCGCGCCACCTGCCGGTCGGCATGGCGCTGCTGGGCCGCGTGGTCGACGGCGCTGGCCGTCCGCTCGACGGCAAGGGCCCGCTCGGTACCGATGAAGTCGCGCCGATCAATGCCCGTCCCGTCAATCCGCTCGACCGCGCCCCGATCAAGGATACGCTCGACGTCGGCGTACGCGCCATCAATGCGATGCTCACCGTCGGCCGCGGCCAGCGCCTGGGCCTGTTCGCCGGCACCGGCGTCGGCAAGTCGGTCTTGCTCGGGATGATCGCGCGCTACACGACGGCGGACGTGATCGTCGTCGGCCTGATCGGGGAGCGCGGACGCGAAGTCAAGGAATTCATCGAGCAGATCCTGGGACCGGAAGGCATGGCGCGCTCGGCCGTGGTGGCGGCGCCGGCCGACAGTCCACCGCTGATGCGCCTGCAAGGCGCGGCCTATGCCACGGCGATCGCCGAGCACTTCCGCGACCAGGGCAAGAGCGTATTGTTGATCATGGATTCGCTGACCCGCTATGCGATGGCCCAGCGCGAGATCGCCCTCGCCATCGGCGAGCCGCCGGCCACCAAAGGCTATCCGCCTTCGGTGTTCGCAAAACTTCCGGTGCTGGTCGAACGCGCCGGCAACGGGCTGGAGGGCGGTGGTTCGATCACGGCCTTCTACACCGTGCTGTCCGAGGGCGACGACCAGCAGGATCCGATCGCCGACGCGGCGCGCGGTATTCTCGACGGCCACATCGTCCTGAACCGTCACCTGGCCGAATCCGGCCACTACCCGGCGATCGACATCGAACAATCGATCAGCCGCGCCATGCACGGCATCACCTCGCACGAGCACCAGCTGGCCGCGCGCAAGCTGAAACAACTGTATTCGCGTTACCAGCGCTCGCGCGACCTGATCAGCGTCGGCGCATATGCCCCCGGCAGCGACCCAGTGCTCGACCAGGCGATCGCCCTGAACACGCAGATCGAAGAATTCCTGTGCCAGGAAATCCACGAAAACACGAATATGGGCCAGAGCTTGGGGCAATTGACGTCTCTGTTCGGCTGATCGGTTATGTATTGCCAGCGGTATACTTTAGTTCACCATGGCAAATCCCTCCGCTCTTGAAACCCTGATCGAACTGGCCCAACGCGATTCCGACGACGCCGCCAAGCGCCTCGGCGCGGCCCTGAAGGCGGTCGAAGAAGCGGAGCAGAAACTGCAGATGCTGCTGGGCTACCGCGACGACTACGCGAACCGGCTCGACCAGGCGCAGGTGGCCGGCATCACGCCCTTCGCCTACGCCAATTTCGTCGCCTTCGTCGGCAAGCTCGACAACGCGATCAATGGTCAGCAAGAAGTACTCAAACACGCGAAATACAAGAGTGACCTGGAAAAGGCCACCTGGCAGGAAAGCGAACGCAAGCGCCTGTCCTACCGCACCCTGAACGACCGCGCGGCCGCCGAAGCCTTGAAGATCGAAAACAAGCGCGACCAGAAAATGATGGACGACCACGCGGCACGTACCGTCCGCGCCAACCGCTAAAGCCACTATGACGATGCAAACCAATTCCCTTCCAGTCCAGCTGAACGCCCCCTCCCCGACGCCGAACCCGCGCGCCAGCACCCCGGGCACGCTCGACGGCGTGAACTTCGGTGCGGCGCTGACGCGTCAGATCGAACAGCGCCAGACCGAGCAACGCCAGATGGAGGGGCGCCAGGCGCTGGTCCAGCCGCAGCCGCAACCGCGGCCGCAGCCGCAACCGAACATGCCACAGCAGGCCGTCGCCGGTCCAAAACCGCAGCCGGCACCCAAGCCCCCCGCGAACGAAGCGAAAGCGGCGTCGCGCGAGATAGTCAGGCAGGCTGCCAAAGAAACTGAACACCCCCCCGCGACGCGGGAAGCCGAGGCCCGGCAGGCTGCGGGCGGCGCGGACAAGACGGTCGCCACCACGGGCGAAAAGAGCGAGGAAACGACGTCGGCCGATGCGAAAGTGGCGGACGCGGTGGTCGACATGCTGGCGCTGCTCGCCAGCTTCAACCAGGCGCAGCAGGCTGTAGCGGTCCCTGCGCAGGCAGCCGCCCAGGAAGATGCCTTGCCGGGCAGTGCCCAGGGCAAGGTAACAGACGGCACCGAGCTGCTCGTAAAACTCGACGCCGACGCCGTCCGCGGCGCGGCGACCGATGCCTTGCAGGACAAGGCGGCACCCGGCATCGACTTGCGTGCGCTCGAGACGGGCAAGGCTGGCGACGCCGGCAAACTGCCGCTCGATAGCGCCGACTTCGCGGCCGCATTGCGCGACAGTGCTGCCCAGGCGGCCAGCATGAAGGAAACGGCGCCCGGCACCGAAGCATTGACCAGCCTGAACGCCCAGGCCACCGCCCTGCAGAACGCGCAAGCGGCCGGCAGCGCACCGCCTGACCGCCTGAGCGCGCGCGTCGGCACCCCGGCCTGGGACAACCAGGTCGGCCAGAAAGTGATCTGGATGGTCGGCGGCGCGGACCAGAGCGCCACGCTGGAGCTGAACCCGCCGGACCTGGGTCCCGTGCAGGTGGTGCTCAACGTGTCGAACGACATGGCCAGCGTGACCTTCACGTCGCAGCAGCTGGAAGTTCGCCAGGCCCTGGAAAACGCCCTGCCGCGCCTGCGTGAAATGATGAACGAAAGCGGCATCGCGCTCGGCAATGCGACGGTGAACGCCGGCACCGAAGGCCGCCAGGGGCAGGATGGACAAGGTTCAGGCCGTTCGGGCCGGGGCAAGGGCGGTAACGGTGGCGACAGCGATGTGGCCGAAGTCACGCCACGCCAGCGCACGAGCATCCTCGGCGGCGCCGGAGCGGTCGATACCTTCGCATAAAGAACACAAGCCCCAATCTGACCTGCCTTCCCCTCTCTTTTCGAAGCTTGCCGCCGCGCACTTTTTCTCGATAATGACATCATCACGCAACCCCTATCAGCACCAGAGGCAACTTGAAAGCGAATCCGAAAATGAAGGCTGACCCGAAGGCCGAGGCAGCACCGGCCTCAGGCTCGAAGAAAAAGCTCATGATCATGGCGATCGTGGGCGTGCTTGTGCTCGGCGGTGGCGCCGGCGCCGGCTGGTTCTTCCTGCAAGGCGGCGCCAATGCCGAGGCGGCGCATGCCGAAGACACGCCGAAGAAGAAGAAAAAGAAGGACAAGGAGGCCGTCAAGGCCGAATATGTGCCGGTCGAATCCTTCACCGTCAACCTGCAGCCCGAGAATGGCGACCAATACCTGCAAGTGCAGTTTACACTGCAGGTCGACGGCCCCGAACAGGTCACGCTCGTCAAGGACAACATGGCCAAGGTGCGCAGCCGCGTCCTGCTCCTGTTGTCGGGCAAGAAGGCATCGGAAATCAATACGGTGGCAGGCAAGCAGCAGCTCGCGGGCGAAATCAAGGCCGCGGTCCAGGTGCCGTTCGACGAGGACGGCGACGAACAAGACATCTCGGACGTATTGTTCACCTCGTTCATTATCCAGTAAGCATCCAGTAAAGAAACAACATGGCCGATAATTTCCTCTCACAGGAAGAAGTCGATGCCCTCCTCAAGGGGGTCAACGGCGATCAGGACGACGTTTCCGCGCCTGAAGACACCTCGGGAGTCCGCACCTACAACCTGGCGACCCAGGAGCGGATCGTGCGCGGCCGCATGCCGACGCTCGAGATCATCAACGAGCGCTTCGCGCGCTTGCTGCGCATCGGCCTGTTCAACTTCCTGCGCCGCAGCGCCGAAGTGTCCGTCGGTTCGGTGCGCGTCTCGAAGTACAGCGAATTCATCCGCAACCTGGTGGTCCCGACCAACCTGAACCTGATCCACATGAAACCCCTGCGCGGCACCGCGCTGATGGTCTTCGATCCGGGCCTGGTGTTCCTGTTGGTGGACAACCTGTTCGGCGGCGACGGGCGCTTCCATACCCGCGTCGAGGGCCGTGACTTTACCCAGACCGAGCAGCGCATCATCCTGCGCATCCTCGACATCGTCTTCGAGGCCTACGGCAAGTCGTGGGAACCGGTGTATCCGATCGAATTCGAGTACATCCGCTCCGAGATGAACACCCAGTTCGCGAACATCGCGACGCCAAATGAAGTCGTGGTATCGTCCACCTTCACGATCGAGCTGGGCCCGGTATCGGGCCAGATCCACTTCTGCATGCCGTATTCGATGATCGAGCCGATCCGCGATGCACTCACCTCCAGCCTGCAGGGCGAGGCGCTGGAAGTGGACAAGCGCTGGATCCGCCTGATGACGCAGCAGATCCAGGTGGCCGAAGTCGAAATCGTGGCCGAACTCGGCCACGGCAGGGCGAACTTCGATGAAATCCTCAACATGAAAGTCGGCGACGTGATTCCGATTACGGTCCCGGAATCGGTCCAGGCGACGGTGGACGGCGTCCCGGTAATGGAATGCTCATACGGCGTCTTCAACGGCCAGTACGCGCTGAAGGTCGAAAAACTGCTGGCCAACAGCGACAGCTTCAAGTAATTCAGGAGAAACACCATGTCTGACAATCAGGACGACCAATTTTTAGACGACGACTGGGGCGCCGCGATCGCGGAACAAGCAGCGGCAGAGGCCGCAGCCTTGCAAAAACAGCGAACCGCCAGCGCCGCCGTGTTCCAGGACTTCGGCACCAAGAACGTGCGTCCGGACACCCCGAACGACATCGACTTCATCCTCGACATCCCGGTGCAGCTCACCGTGGAACTCGGGCGCACCAAGATCGCGATCAAGAACCTGCTGCAACTGGCGCAGGGCTCGGTGGTCGAATTGGATGGGCTTGCCGGCGAACCGATGGACGTGCTGGTGAACGGCTGCCTGATCGCCCAGGGCGAGGTGGTGGTCGTGAACGACAAGTTCGGCATCCGCCTGACTGATATCATCACGCCTTCGGAACGGATCAGAAAATTGAATAAATGATGTCGATGCGCGCCCCCGCCTGCCCTCCCGTCACTTCGTCCGCACGCGCGCTGCTGGCCACCATGTTCCTGTTGCCGCTGGCCGCCTGCGCGATGCAGCCGGCCAGCAGCGGCGCGGCTTCGCAAGCCGCGCCGGCGGCCGTGCAGCAGCCTGCCACTCAGGCGAACGCCGTGACACCCGCACGCCAGCAGGACGGCGGCACGGCAGGCCGGCAGGACAGCGGCGCAGCGGTGCAGGCGCCTGCCGCTGCGGTTCGTACTACGCCACAGAACACGACGACGGGCAGCTTGCCGGCCCCCGCGAACACCCCCGTTCCCGAACGTGCCACCACCGTCGGCGAAGTGCCGACCGTGGCCGGCACACCCGCGTCGCCGGCACCCGAGGTGGCAAGCATGCCCGCCGCGCCGGCCGCCATTCCCGGTACGCCGGCCAACCCGGGCATGCCGCCGAATGCGGCGGCGCCCGGTCCCTCGACCGGCACCCTGCTGCAGACCATCTTCGCCCTTGTACTCGTGCTGGCCCTGCTGGCGGCGCTGGCCTGGGCGGCCAAGCGCTACGGCCCGCGGGTGACCGGCAGCACGGCCAACCTGCGCATGGTCGGGGCCCTGAACATCGGCGGGCGCGAACGGATCATGGTCATCGAAGTGGGCGACCAGTGGATCGTGGTGGGTGCTTCGCCGGGCCGCGTGAACGCGCTGGCCACGATGCCGAAGGGCGATGCCGCAGCCAGCGCAGCCCTCGCCGGTCACACGCCGTCGGCATCGAATTTTTCCGACTGGCTGAAACAGACGATCGACAAACGTAATGCGAAATAAGAAACTCCTGCTGGCGGCCGGCCTGGTGCTGCTGCCGCTGGCCGTGCTCGCGGCGCCCGGCGTGCCGGCATTCACCACCGCGCCAAGCCCCGGCGGCGGCACCACCTACACCTTGCCGGTGCAAACGCTGCTCCTGATGACGGCGTTCACCTTCCTGCCGGCCGCATTGCTGATGATGACGAGTTTTACCCGCATCATCATCGTCCTGTCGCTGCTGCGCCAGGCGCTCGGCACCCAGACCGCGCCGCCGAACCAGGTGATGGTGGGCCTGGCCCTGTTCCTGACCCTGTTCGTGATGGGCCCGACCTTCGACAAGATCTATACCGACGCCTACCTTCCCTTGCAGGAAGACCGGATCCAGATGACCGAGGCCATGAGCCGCGGCGCCCAGCCGCTGAAGGATTTCATGATCAAGCAGACGCGCCAGTCGGATCTGGCCATGTTCGTCAAGATCTCGAGGACCCCAGCCCTGCAGGGTCCGGAAGACATCCCGCTGCGCGTCCTGATTCCGGCCTTTGTCACGAGCGAACTCAAAACGGCGTTCCAGATCGGCTTCGCGATCTTCATACCGTTTCTGATCATCGACATGGTGGTGGCCTCGGTGCTGATGGCGATGGGTATGATGATGATGTCGCCGGCCGTGATTTCGCTGCCGTTCAAGATGATGCTGTTCGTGCTGGTCGACGGCTGGCAACTGCTGCTGGGCTCGCTGTCCCAGAGTTTTAATTAGGGAAGCCGATGACGCCCGAATCCGTCATGACGATGGGCCGCCAGGCCATGGAAATCACGCTGCTGGTGTCGGCGCCGCTGCTCTTGATCGCGCTGATCATCGGCCTCGTGGTCAGCATCTTCCAGGCCGCCACCCAGATCAACGAGGCGACCCTCTCCTTCATCCCGAAACTGGTCGGCGTGTTCGTCGCCCTCGTGATCGCCGGGCCCTGGATGCTGTCCGTCATGCTCGACTACATGCGGCAAGTGTTCACCGGGATTCCGGGCATGGTCAACTAGGCTGTTCCCCCTGTGCTGACGCTGACCTCGATCGAGATCAATGCCTGGATCGCGGGCTTGCTGTGGCCGCTCACGCGCATCCTCGGCATGCTCGCGTCGGCGCCGCTGTTCGGCCACGCCAGCGTGCCGAACCAGGTGAAAGTCCTCCTCGGCGTCCTGCTGGCGCTGATCATCGCCCCCACCGTGCCCGCGATTCCCGCGATCGATCCGATGTCGTATGCGGGCATCCTGATCCTGGTGCAGGAACTGCTGGTCGGGCTGGCGATGGGTTTTGCCATGCGCCTGGTGTTTGCCGCCATCGAGTACGCCGGCGAACTGGCCAGCTCGACGATGGGCTTTTCCTTTGCTTCCTTCTTCGACCCCAACACCCAGGGCCGGTCGGCCGCGATCAGCCAGTTCCTGTCGATGGTGGCGACCATGGCCTTCCTTGCCGTCAATGCCCACCTGGTGCTGCTGGCAGCGCTGTCGGAAAGTTTCATCAGCCTGCCGATTTCAAGCACGCCCTTGTCTTCAGCCGCGCCGCTGGAGCTGGCGCGCCTGGGCAGCCGGATCTTCTCGGCCGGCCTGCAGATTTCGCTGCCGATCATCGCCGCTCTGCTGATTACGAACGTCGCGCTCGGCATCCTGACGCGCGCCGCGCCCCAGCTGAACATCTTCGGCATCGGTTTCCCGATCACGCTTGGCGTCGGCATGCTGACGCTCTCCATGGTCCTGCCCTACCTGAACACGCCGATCCAGAACCTGTTCAACGAGGGTATCGAAGCCGGGCGCAGGATTCCGAGGGCGGCGGCCGAGCGTGTGCCGCCGCTACTCGCACCGCAACCTACCGTGCCCGCCGCGCCCGCCCCCGCACCTGGCGTTCCGTAAACGCACCCGCACAGGGCGGCACGGAAATGCCGGAAACCTAGGTTTCCCCTTTTATATCTTCAAACGAAAACCGCTCGCTCAGGTCAGCTCACTGGACTATCATGCCTTGTGCATGCCAGATTTTTCATAGAAGCAAGTCATGACACGCCACTGCTGGAGAACGTGTTGAATCTGTCACCGTTACCACTCGCCGTCTTCGTTGTCGATGCCGACGGCGCCATCGCCAGCTGGAACAAGGCCTGTGAAAAATTGGCCGGCTATACTGCGGCCGACATTCGCAGCAAGACGCTCGAGCAAATCATCGAGTTCGACGCCATTTCCGGGTCCCCGCTGTCGATCGCCGCCCGTGTCGAGATCGACTCCACCGGCCAGCTGCGTTGCGTCGATGGCCGCCGCCTGCCGGTACGCATCACGATCGCCCCACAATCGCTCGACCCGGAACAGCTCGACACCTTCAGCGTCATCGTCATTCCGCGCGCCGGCCTGGTGCCCCCGCGCTATGCACTGATCCAGGATTTGCCGACGGCCGACATCATCGAAGGCCTGCCCTGCGTGTTCTACGTGATCGACCAGAGTGGCCATCTGCTGCTCTGGAACCGGCAGCTGGAAAGCGCGCTCGAGATGACCGCCGAAGAAATGCCAACGATGAGTGTGGAGCTTTTCTTCGACGAGAAGGACCGTCCCCAGACCATGCAAAAGATTCTCGACGCGTTTGAGATTGGCCACTCCTCCCACGAAGCGGAACTCGTCGGCAAGCACGGAAAACGCAGCAGCCTGCTGTTTCACTGCGCCCGCACCAGCCTGGGCGACCTGCCCGTCGTCTTCGGAACGGGTTTGGACATCAGCGCGCGCAAGCAGACCGAGCAAGGCCTGCGGGTGCGCGAGCGCGCCATTTATTCGAGCGTAAACGCGATCGTCATCACCTGCTGCAGCGACGGCAAGAATCCGATCGAATACGTCAATCCGGCCTTCGAGCAGATGACCGGCTATACGCTGGCCGAAATCAAGGGCCGCGATCCGCGTTTCATGCGCATCGAAGGCTGCGACCTGCCCGAACAGAAGCGCGTCCACGATGCGCTGCAAAAGCGGGAAAGCGTGCAGGTCATCCTGCGCAATACGCGCAAGAATGGGGAAGTATTCTGGAATGACTTGCGGATCGATCCGGTCAGCAATATAGATGGCGAGGTTACCCATTTCGTCGGCGTGATCAGCGATATCACCGAAGCGCGCCATTACGAGCGGCGCCTGCACCACCTGGCCCACCACGACCCGCTGACGGGGCTGGCGAACCGGACCCTGCTGCAGGACGAGCTGAAATTTTCCATCGATTTCGCGGTGCGCAACAAGGTGCTGGGGGCGCTCGCCTTTCTCGACCTCGACAACTTCAAACACATCAACGACAACTTCGGCCACGAGGCCGGCGACGTGGTGCTCCGCGAAGTCGCCAGCCGCCTGAAAGCGAGCGTGCGCGACAACGACACGGTGGCGCGCGTCGGTGGCGATGAATTCGTCCTCGTGATCAACAACCAGCCGGGCGACGATCAGCTGGCCGACCTCATCGAACGCATCCGGCTGCGCGTAAGTAGCCCGATCGCGGTGGGCGGACGCGAGATCCTGCCCAGCACCAGCATCGGCGTCGCCCGCTTCCCGCACGACGGCGAGTCGGTCGACCGCGTGATGCGCGCGGCCGACGCGGCGATGTACCACGCCAAGGCCATGGGCAAGAACAATTCTCAGTTTTACTCGGACGAACTGAACCAGGTCGTACACCAGCACCTGATGCTCGAAGCGAGCCTGTCAAAGGCCATCCGCAATCACGAGATGGTGCTCGGCTACCAGCCGAAGGTGGATCTGCGCACCGGAAAAATGGTGGGCGCCGAAGCGCTGGTGCGCTGGAATCATCCGGAAAACGGCATGGTGCCGCCGGATGAATTCATCCCGGTGGCCGAGGAAACCGGGCTCATCGTCCCTCTCGGCAAATGGGTGATCATCGAAGCCTGCGGCGCACTCAAGGCGCTGGAGGCGCTCGGCATCACCGACTTCGTGATTTCGGTGAACCTGTCGGCACGCCAGCTGCGCCAGCGCCAGTTCGCAGCAGGGCTCGCGCGCACGCTCGCGCGCCTGGGCGTGAACCCGGCGAACCTGGAACTGGAAGTGACGGAAAGCCAGCTGATGGACCATCCGGAAGAAGCGATGGAAGCGCTGGCGGAGCTGAAAGCCCTGGGCGTGCGCCTGTCGATCGACGACTTCGGCACCGGTTACTCGAGCCTGGCCTACCTGCAGAAATTCCCGGTCGACTTCATCAAGATCGACCGTTCCTTCATCGGCGAGGTCAGCGACGACGGCCATGCCGTGATCGCGCGCGCCATCATCGCCCTGGGGCACAACCTGAAGCTGAAAGTCATTGCCGAAGGGGTGGAAACCCTGGAACAGCTGACTTTCCTGCGCGATAACGATTGCGACGAGATGCAGGGTTACTACTTCAGCCCGGCGCTGTCGCAACGCTCGCTTGAAGAGATGGTCTGCAGCGATGCGCGGCTGGCGGGATAGAAGTGGGCATGACCCCCATCCACGAGATTATCAACCGCATCGTGTGGGATACCGAATTTGGCAACGCCGATGTCGTCATCGGTTATTACGACCGCGTGTTCAAACGCATCGTGCGGGTCTCGTTCGAGCGCATCCGCATCGAACGCGGCCAGCATTTCGGGTTCGACCTGATCGGTCGCGATGGCGAGGCGCGCATGGTGCCGTTTCACCGGGTGCGCGAAGTGGCGCGCAATGGCGAACTGGTCTGGAGCCGGCCGGCGCCGGGGTGACTATCGCTTGCGCTACTTTCACTTGGCTGGAACGTGCGAAAACGGGACACTAAAGTCCTCTTCTCACCTAGCCAGCCACCCGCGTGCGCACTGGGATCGATGTCGGACGCCACCGCCTAGCCACGCCGTTTCCAGGCACTCGCCGCCTTTAGACTCTGCAAACTGCTTGAGTTTTGCAAGACGCTCGGCATCAGGCATTCGGGACAGGAAATCCGATGCTGAACCACAAACGAAGCGCTGCGTTTGAATTGATACCGTGGCAGCATTCGAACGGATAGCTGGCTTGCCAATTTTCCCAACTGGGGCCAGGCAGGAAATTCCTTCTGCCTCCGCAGCAAGGCTCAGTCTGCTTAAAAACGAAGATATTGAAGGAGTTTCAACTACTGTATCGCAAGGCCAACGATCAGTCGTGGCATCGTCAATTTGGTCTGCAGGATAATCGAATAGTGGTTCCATTTCCAGCCCAGGTAGGCTGTGAGAAGAGCTTGCACGTTTGCCGTGACAGTGAAATCAAACCTTGACCGACGTCAGCGCGGACGAGATGAGGGTCGCGCCACATGACGTTTTGTGCCCATTGAAGGCCACCGGTATGCCGCCGGCCAGCACATGTGAATCGCCTTCCGCGATAACGCAGGATGCATGTCCTTTGATCGGACAAATGCAGGCATCTCCCTGCCGCGCCACCGGGATACCGTGGACCAACGATGTACCGGAAGCGGCAACGACCTTGCCGCCGTGGCTGGTCAGGTCACCGAGTCGAATCACGCCTTTCATGTTTTTCCTTCTATATTGCTTCGCATACCATTGATGGTGGTTTGGCAAGGACGAACTTATACTTACTCAGCAATCCGCAATCCAACACCATACAGTAATCCCGTATGCGGACCCAAGATTGGCCATCGCTTCACCCACTTTGTAGGTTCGTTGAGCTGCGCCCGGCTCTAAAGGCTTCCAGATACCGGTTTTCGGACAGAGTTCACCTGCTTTCGCCCGCAGTTCCTTTTCAGCTTCAGCTTGACGGCCGGAAGGGATAATCGGGTGCCAAGTAGTAGCTACTGCAACTGTTTCTGGGGTGGCGCACGAACCTCCTTCGGCTTCGAGTTCTTCATTTGTCTTAATAACCTTATATGCCGGCTGCATCCTTAGGCCCTTGATAGCAAAGGTCAGACTATGGTGTTCCAAACCGGTACTGGGATACCATACCCCCGTCCACGGCACCTCGTCTCCTGTTCGGCATGCAACTGATGTGTCAACCACGTATTCCGGTAGCGGATCTGGAAGCTTCTGAAATATCGGATCCTTATAAAAATTGATATATTCGTTATACCACTCAACAATTTCTTCTCCTGGAAAACCATTGTCATCACTATCTCCCCCCGAACCTTCATCGAGGAAGATTTCTGCTCCAGTCATTGCATTGTTGAGCGCGCTTTCGATTTGCCCAGCATAAGTTATCAAACGGCCAATCCTAACTCTTTCGAATTCTCGATGTTCGGCCTCGGTCATCCAACTATGTAGTGGTTGCTCCATCATGCCGCGAACATCACCATTGATGCAGCCGGCAATCTCCCATATCAGCTCGTAGTCACCAAGCCTCGCCAACTCGGCACCACGCTTAAAATCACGAGCGCGCTGTTTAAATTTTTCATAAATCTGATTATTTCTGCCAAAATCAGAAACTTTCCGTGAAATAGCGAGGGATCCAAACCATTCCATGGTTTTCTCACACTCACATGCGGCGGCTTCAAAGAATTCTGCTGAGGTGAACAGGTACCAGATAGCGGCTTCCAAATTTAGGTTTCGCATATATTCCTTCTCGTTTTTCATTATTCGGATTAAGGTGACTTAGGGACAGTCAAAAGGATGCGTTTGGCTTCCTGAGGTGAGTAGTCTGTCGCTCCCCAGCCAGTTACAAATGGTCCTTTAATACTTGATTCTGTTATTCTCGAACGTATTTTTGTCGGGATGATCTCCCCTGTTACGTCAGTAAATTCTACTCGCTGGTCGGGCCTACCCACCTCCATTACCGGCTGTCCAGTTTCGCGATCAATTCTCGGCATTGCTTGGACCATATCGTCGCGGCTGCCAGGGTAGAAAACAATTTGCTCGTGACCACCTACTAAATAGTAGTCGGTCCCTTCAAGCTTTTGACTGCCCGCAGCCCCCCTCCAGACCGGCAGTGTTTCACCCGCTTTGACTTCATACTCTACGTACCAGCCATTTTGGTTCCACTCAGGTTTAACAGCAAATTTGCTGCGCCATTCGTCCCGGTTCTTGATTGCTTTAAATTCCGCTTCCGATATCCAAAAAATACCGGCGCCTTCATTCGAAGGGTCGACGATACGATAAAGCTTTGTTGGCCCTGTGATCGCAGCAGCCCGCATCCCGCCTCCCTTTCTTGAAAAAGTACCAACAACCCAGTCTTGAATCTGTGGATGGTTCGGATGTGCTTTCAATAAGGCTTCAAATTTCGATCTTTTGAGTTTCAATGGAGGAAAAGCCATGTTCTTTGATCGCTTTTCAACCCACTTCGGCGGCTTTGCATTGATTAGTTTCGCAGACCCCGATTCTGAAATCGGCGCAATCCAGCCACGATTGGTCCGATATGTCTGGGCACGCCATGCCTGGTCATCGAGCTTCTTGGCAACAACTTTCAGTACGGTTCGCACTGGCTGGGTAAACTCCTGAATCGCCTGGCCGATGACGCGCCGCTTCGCATCGATAAATTTCAGGAGATCGTCGATCGGTTCACGGATTGTGGCCGGCACAATGGACCGTATCTTTTGCAACAGTGCCTTCAGACCGTCGAATTTTTCATTCAACAGGCTACTCAGCTTTGCAGGGGTGATCTTGTCTGCCGCCTCACGGACGGTCTTTGCAACGAACTTGTAGACATCCGGTAGCTTGCCGTTCGTCGCCCATTTTGCCACCCGGTTATGCTGCAGATATTCGGTGATTTTCGGAAGGGCAGAATCGCAGGCCCGATTGGCGGCCGCTATCAGTTTGCTGGTGTTGGTCAGGTCATCGGCATGCTTGATCAACGGCTTCAGGTAGACCCAGACCAGACGCAGCACGCTCTTGACGACGGTGCCGAGCTCCGGAATGAAGCCAACCACCGTTGTTGCCATGAAGAACAAGGTGATCTTGTTGGTCGGGTCTTTGCGGTAGTTCTGTATATTTGCGCACAGATCACGTACGTCGCACAGGGTATCGACAATCGGGATCAGTGAGACCACCATGTCGAATCCGATCTGCCCGGTTGACCGCTCGGTATTGAAATCACCCTGCAGCGCGGTCCAGATCCACTCACCCAGCCCGACGTCGTCGGGCTTTTCCTGTCCGTGGACTTCATTCAACCCGTCCAGTGTCTCGTCAGCTCCGGCCATTATTCGACTCCCTGATCTCGTGGAGCATTCACCATGTCTGGCTCTTGGGCCACGAGCGGATCCAGCTTGGCCAACAAATCGGCGACGGTCGGCCGTGATTCGTCTTTCGCCGACGAGGAGTTGTGATAGACGACCTTGTCGATCGTGTCCGGAAGATTGCGTTCTTCGGCCATACCGCTGCCGTCGAGCGTGCCCTGTTTTTGCTGGCCGTTCGCAAAATGCAAAGTGTAGGGAACGCCGGCCATGGCTGCCCCTTCATAGCCGTCCAGGTCGAGCTTCAGCCAGTTGGTGTGTTCGGCGGCCGGGAAAAACGGCAGCTCTGCCTCTTGCCTGGCCGGGCCATCCCACTTGTGCATGCCGGCCTTGACAAGGAATTCGCCAGCGCAGCCATGTTCGATCTTGCCGTCCGCGATCTTGATGTAGGCACCACCGCATAACAGCGTCAGGCTCTTTTTTGCCGCAATCACGATGTCGCCCTGGCTGGCAGTGATCTTCACGTCACGGTCAGCGGCGATGCCGATGCTGTCCTGTTGCGCCTGAATATCCAGCTTGCCGGCGCGCGCAATATGCTTCATGCCATCCTGATGCGCAAACAGCGAAATGCCCTTGCCGGCATTGATGTTAACGCGCTGCCCGGCGACAGCCTGGATGTGCTGTTGCGCCATAATATTTTGTTGGCGGCCGCTATAGCTGACGGAAGAGTTCGGGGTAGCACTGACAAAGCCTCCAGCGGCATACTGGGCGATCAGCGGCGCCCCGCCTTGCCCTGTACCCCCGGTGCTACTGCCTTGCTCGGCATTTTTCAGGTCGTCCGCCAACTGCTGGTGCGATGCGAGATCGACCGGCATGGCCTGGTGCTGTTCGGCGAACTCGCCTACTCCTTGAGCAGTGCCTGCGAGCCTTCGAGCAGCGCCTGTAACGGTTCGCGCTCCAGCTGTTTGCCTGTTGCGCCGAGCATCGCCTGGGTGGTCAGCAGCATTAACCGCGCCGCGCGCACTACCACGGACTGATCGCTCCGCAATTCGGCCCCTTCGCCACGCGCCTTGCCCTCCCCGCCGCGTCTCGGCTGTGTCAGCCAGCCCAAGTTCAGTTGGCTGTGCCCATGTTCACTGGCGAGCTGCGCACTGATCTGCCCGGGCGTGTCGTCCAGCCGTAGCTGGTTGTAGCGCATGCCTTGCACTTCCTTGCTCTTGATGCCGGCAAGGAAGCGATTGCCGGGTAGTTCGCCCACATGACTGAAGGCTGGCGGGGCTGCTCTGCCGCCGAACACGCGGCCCACGACGATCGGCTTGTCCGGGTCTCCCCCAAGAAAATCCACCAGCACTTCGTCCCCGACCCGCGGCAGGCTGATGCTGCCCCAGCGGTCGCTCGCCCAGTGCGTAGCGACGCGCACCCAGGCCGAATCGCGGTCGGTATTGCTGGCGCCGGCACCGGTCTGATGGTCTTGATCGCGCGTGCCCGGGAAGCGCAGCTTGACGCGTCCATATTGGTCGCAATACACCTCTTCGTTGGGTGGCCCGACCACGATCGCCGACTGCAACTGCACGCAAGGCAAATCGGTACGGGGGTCATATGCCGGCACAATCGGTATGCCGCGTCGCACGCAAGTAAAGCGGTTTGTGTATTTGACGTTGCGCTCGTCGCTTGCCTGTTCCAGGGCGCCTTGCGCCTCCGCCTGGTGCCAGCCGTTGGCGGCGAACAGGCGCTGCGCCCGCTCATGAATGTCTGTGGGGAGATTGTTTGCGGCAGCCACCGACAGTTCCGTGAGTACAAACTCGCGCTCGTCGTCCGGATGCGTGTCGATGTCCGGATGGTCGTCGAGCCGGAACCACTGCCCGACACATAAATCGCGTACGCCGCTTTCGCCATGAAAGCACTTGGCTTCGTATTCATGGCGCTGGATGCGCAATTCTCCCAGCCGGCGGTAATCGTTCCTATCGTCACCGACATGCGGCGCGTCGATCAGATAGTCGTCCAGGCTGAATGCGAACTGGTTACCGCTATCTCCCTGCTGCATGGTGGTCGGCGATTGGACCCACACCATTCGGCCTTGCAGGTGGTCCCAAGTTTGTCGGGTGATGCTGCCGGCACTCAGGGTGCGCACGGCGCTCCAGTTGATAACGCCATCGCGTGCCTCGGTGCCGGCATCACGATGAAAGCGCACCGTACCGGCAGTATTTTGTGCCAGCGAATGCGACGTATCGAACAGCACAAGGGTATGCGCGGGTGTGGACGAACTGCCCGATTTGCTCGGTTGGCCAGGTCGCATGAACCAGGCAATCCCCTCGCGCTTCCACGATCGGCGTAAAAAGGCGGCATCCGACTCATTGTGTTGCTTCGTGAATTCACGTGCAGAATAGCGTTCGGCAATGCCGGAGGTATCGATATAGAAAGCCTTGGCGAGGATCGGATTGATGTTGCGCCACTCGCGCACCAATGCCGCGGAGATATCGACCACGTTCATGTCGCGGTAAATGCGCGTATTGATGCGCTGCTCCATCAACGCCAACGCATCGCGCACGATCAACTGATACGTCGCCAGCCCTCCGTCGCTTTGTCCTGCGGACGCTTGTGCCACGATGCCGCACACCGAACGCAACTGACGCCGGTCGGTGACGAATTGCAGCTCCACCGGCAGTGCGATGAATTCCTTCAGAGGGAGAGAGGCTTGCATCGAGACGCAGAACAAACGGTATTCAATGCCGCCGCATAGCGTTTCCTGGCCGCTCACATGCTTGACAAGCAAAACATCATCGAGAACCCGATTCTGATGCCATAGACGCACTCGGATCGGGCGATTCAATTGCGTCAAACTGGATCTAAGACCGACTGCATTCAGCGAGTTCATGTGAGATTTCTTCCTATACGAAAGACCTGCACAAGAAAGTGCCATGCGGAACACACATCTGACTTGATGCTTATCATTGCAAATGCAAAACAGCTTCCCGATGGATACACCGCACGGTTTTTTGTGCGCTTAGTGAGACGGCTCGACCCGCCACCACTGCGCCACACCCCACGCAAACTCGGGAACCAGCAGCAGCCAGAGGATGGGCGCATCCGTATGCGCCAGCGCCCACATCATCCAGCCTGAAAACAGGAAGCGCGCAATGCCGTCATGGCGCCCGAGCAACAGGCTCGGGAACCGCAGGCGCAGGAGCGACCACACCAGCACGACGCTGCCCAGCAGGCCCGCGATGAACATGTGGAAAGGCGCGAAGGCCGGTAGCGCCGCGCCGCCGAGCTGGACGTTCAGGTCCGACATCAGCGCGTGCACCAACGCCTGGGTCGGAGAGCTAGCGAGCGCGACGGTAAAGACGATGTCGTAGACGGCACTTGCGCGCACCAGGTAGTGGTAAGTGGACACTTGCATGGCTGCCTCCTGGAATGGAAAGCACCATCCTCAACCCTGGAGTACACTCGAAGGTCAAGGCATTTCGGGGGATAGTATGCGGATCGGCGAACTGGCGGCTGCAACGGGACTCAGTCGGGACACGCTGCGCTTCTACGAAGCACGCGGTTTACTCACGGCGCGGCGCCGCGCGAACGGCTACCGCGACTATCCGCCGGAGGCGGTCGAATGGCTGTGCTACCTGCGCAGCGCGCAGACGCTGGGTTTTACGCTGGCCGATATCGAAGCGGGGATGCCGCTCTTGGCCGATCCGGCACATGCCGGTCTTGAACTGCGCGCGGCGCTGGCGCGCAAACTCGATGACATCGATGTCCGGATCGCCGGGCTGGCGCAGTTGCGCGCCGTGCTCGCGGGCAAGATCGAGGACCTCGGGGCCGACTGCCCGCTGCGTCCTCTTGATGCCGCGCGCGCGGCTTGAACCGGCACTGGCCGGGGGTCATTAGCCGATGTAATTGAACAGCGACAGCGACGACATCGTCTTGAACGATTTCTGCGCCGCTTCCAGCGTGGTCTGCTGGGTCGCGTACTCCGAGATCGCCTTCACGATGTCGAGGTCCTGCAGTTTCGACAGGGTCGCTTCGTACTGGACGCCGAGGTCCGCGCCCGAGCTGTCGAGGTAGTCGAGTTCCTTCATGCGCGAGCCGACCGAGGCGCGCACCGTCAGGACATTGTCGAGCGAGGATTTCAGGCTTTCGCTGGCCGTGATCAGCTTGTTCGACAGCGTGGCCCGGCCATTCGTGTCGTCGCCGGAATCGCGCAGGGCCTTGACCAGGGAGGTCATGGTGGTGAAGATCGATTCCTTCTGGCTCGGCTTGACTTCGAACTTGTCGCCGTGGGCCGGCTCGCCGCTGATCGAGAACGAGGTGCCGTCGAAGCTGATCTGCTTGCCGCTCACATACGGCTCGTCGGTAGGCAGCGGACCGGCGGGCGTGCCGCTGCTGTCGGTGACGGTATACGTGGTCACGGCCGGGGTGCCGGCGACCTTGAATTCGAGCTTGTAATTGTGGCCGGTGAGCTTGCTTGCGTCCGACACCGAACCGGAGAGGCCTACCGCCCCACCCTGGTTACCGTCGACCATCACGGTCTGGTAACTGCCGTTGCCGGTGCGGTTGTTCTCGAAGATCGCGCTGCCCGAATCGCTGATCGCGATCGAGCGCGAGGAACCGACTTGCAGCTTGCGCTGGCCCTGGTCGCCCTGGTAGGCGGCGCCGGTGTCGGTCTGGACGAACGGGATCGTGGTGCCGCGGTAGCCCGAGAACAGGTAGCCGCCCGCGCCGTCGGACGTGTTGGCCACGCCCATCAGATCGTCCATGCGCGCTTCGATCTCGGTGGCGATCATGTTGCGGTCGGCTTTCGAGAGCGTACCGTTGCCGGCTTGCACCACCAGGGTCTGGACGTCCATCAGCAGGTCGCCACTGTTGTTGAGCGCGCCTTCGACGAGCGACAGCGAGCTGTTTGCGTTCGAACGGTTGGTCGCGTACTGCTCGTTCAGCGATTTCGACTGGGTGACCTCGAGCGCGCGCGCCGAGGCGATCGGATCGTCGGCCGCGGTCAGCATGCGCTTGTTGGTGGCCAGCTGGTTCTGGGTACGCGCCATGTTCGACTGCAGCGTATTGAGCTGGGTCGTTGCGTTTTCGTAGATGTTCCTGGTACTGATGCGCATTGTTTAACTCCGTTGCGTCGCGTTAGCGTGCGATCGACAGCAGCGTGTCGAAGATGGTATTGGCGATCTGCATGACCTTGCCCGCGGCCTGGTAGGCCTGCTGGTATTTCAGCAAATTGGTCGCTTCTTCGTCCAGGTTCACGCCCGACACGTCCGAGGCGGCGCCCGATACCTGCTTGAGCAGGGCCTGGCCGGCGCTGGCATTGACTTGCACTTCGCGCGTCTTGTTGCCGACCGCGCTCACGGTCTGGGCAAAGGCCGACTGGTAGGTGGCGCTGCCGCCGTTGAAGATGTTCTTGGTCTGCAAGGCGCCGAGCGCCTGGATGTTGCGCGTGTCGGCGCTGCCGGCGACATTCGCGTTGATGTTGAACTTGTCGCCGTTCGAAGGCGCGCCCGACATCGTCATGTTGACGCCACTGAAGCTGTAGCTGGCGCCGGCCTTGAAGGGCGCGCTGCCGCCGGTGTGGGTGGTGGTGGTGCCGTTCAGGGTCACCGTAACCGTGGCGCTCGCCGGGAAACCGGTCAGCTGGCCACTGCCGCTGCTGTCATAGCTGAGCGAGACCGGCAGTGCCGGCGGCGCCGCGAAATAGTCCGCACTGACGCTGCCGGCGCTGATCTGCCCACTGCCCCTGTTCGAGATCGGCGCGCTGGTGGCGATCGGCGCGCCGGCAGCGATCTGGCTGACGTCGGACAGGGCGGCCTGGAAGCCCGAAGCGCCATTCACGGTCGGGCGCACCAGGTAGTTGTCGCCCGCAGGGGCGGTGCCCGAAATGGTGAAGTCGACGCCATCGATGTTGCTGGTCGTGCCGGCCGGGTTGTAGGGTTCGATCTTGGTGCGCTTGTTGTCGGACAGGCGCGTGACGAAAAAGCTGCCACCGTCGGACTCGACCTTGTAGTCGCTGTCGGTCAGTTTGGTCGGATCGGTCACCACCGCCCCCACCTTCGCCAAGCTGGGGCGGGCGTTGTCGGCGGCCGCTGCCACATACGCGGGGGCCTGCACGAAGAAATCCTTGCCTTGCTGGCCGGCGCCGTCGATGCCGAGCTTGTGCTGGTCATTGAAGGTCATTGCCATGCCGATCGCGAGGCGGCCGATCGAATTCTGCACGCGGTCGAGCGTGCCGCTACGGAACTCGAGCAGGCCGCCCAGTTCGCCGCCGGACACGGCGTTTTCCGGCAGCGCGGTGACCTTGTCGCCGGTGACATAGCCGACCGTCAGGCGCGTCAGGTCGGTCGGCGTCTTCATCGCCGCCAGCTGGAAGGCTTGCTGGCCCACGACCAGCGGCTGGCCGTTGCCGATCGAAACGTTGAGCGCATTGTTGCTGCCGGGGGTCACCGTCGCCTTGACATGCTTGTTCAGCTCGATGACGAGCTGGTCGCGCTGGTCGAGCAGGTCGTTTGGTTGACGCTGTTCGATCGAACCGTAGGAGCCGATCTTCGAGTTGATCTCGGAGATCTGCTTGGCGTAGGTATTGATCAGGTTGACACTGGTTTCGATCTGGCTGTTCACGCCCGCGCCGATTTCTTCCAGGCGGCCGTCGATTTGCTGGAAGCTCCCCGCCAGCGTCTCCGCCGAGGACAGCAGCGCCTGGCGCGACGGGATCGAGGCGCCGTTGCCCGTCACATTTTGCACGCTCGAAAAGAAATTCTGGATCGCCGGCGACAGGCCGGAGGTGGTGTCGGCCAGCAGGTTGTCGATCTGGCTGATCTGGGCATAGTAAGAATCGAGCGAGGCCGTGGACGCGGTCGCCGTGCGCACTTGCTGGTTCAGGAAACCGTCGCTGTAGCGCTTGATCTCGGCCACCTTGGTGCCGGTGCCGATAAAACCGACGCCCGTCTCCATCGTCGTCGAGGTTGCCTGCACCACGCCCTGGCGGCTATAGCCTTCCACGTTGGCGTTGGTGATGTTATGACCGGTCGTCGCCAGCGCGGTTTGCGCCGCGAACAATCCGCTTTTACCGATGCTGAGGAGGTTTCCGGACATGTGGTTTCTTTCGTTGACTCTTCTTCTACGGCAGAACGCGCCAGAACTTGAGCGTTAATTACCGGGTCTTGTTTTTATGCCAATGAATTCTTGATAATCTTCGACAGCTTGGCACCGTATTGCGGGTCCGTCGCATAGCCGGCGCGCTGCAGGCCGTGCGCGAACGCCGAGGCGTCGCCGGCGTGGTCCAGCACTTTTTCGTAGCGCGGGTTGTTCGCCAGCATGCGCGCATAATCCTTGAACGAATCGGCCGGGGTCTCGTAGGCGCGGAACTTCTCCACCTTCTGGTGCGGCTGGCCGTTCACGTATTCGGTCGTCACGGCGGTGGCGACCTTGCCCTTCCAACCCGGGCCGGCCTTGATGCCGAACAGGTTGTTGGCATTGCTGCCGTCGGCATTCCTGATCATGCGCTTGCCCCAGCCCGTCTCGAGCGCCGCCTGGCCCAGCATGAACTTGGCCGGCACGCCGGTGACGGCTTGCGCTTCGGCCGCGTGCGAGCCGAGCTTTTCCTGGAAGGCGCGCACGTGCGGCGCCTGGGTGCGGCCGCTGGCGCTCAGGCCATTCGTCTGCGCGGCTTCCTCGAGGCCCTTCAGGGAACCGAGCCCCTTCGGCAGCATTGGAATGTCGAGCGCGCTAGCGGCGCCATTCATCCCCGCCGCACCGTCCGCCCCGCCGATCGCCAGCGTTTTGGCATCGGTCTGGGCGGAGAGTTGGCGCACCAGTACGTCGGCCAGGCCCATGCCGCGCTTGGACATGTTCTGGCTCAGTTGCTGGTCGAGCATCGAGGTGAACATCTTGGTCTGCTGGTTGTCGCTCAGGCCCTCCGACGGCGTGGCGTCGCGCATGCTCTTCATCATCTGGTTGATGAAGAGCGCCTCGAACTGCTGGGCCGCACCGCGCGTGGCATCGAGCGAGCCGGCCTTGGCCGAACGCTTCAGGTCGCCGAGACCCTGGGTGTCGAGCGCCAAGCCGCTGGTCAGGTTGCTTTTTGATGGAGTGCCGATCATGCCGATTCCTTAGATGATTTCAAGTTCGGCGCGCAGCGAACCGGCCGCTTTCAGCGCCTGCAGGATCGCCAGCAGGTCTTGCGGCGTCGCGCCGATCGAGTTCATGGCTTTCACGACTTCGGCCAGCGAGGCGCCGCCCTTGACCAGCAAGACCTTGCCCGGATCTTTTTTCACTTCCACGGCAGTTGCGGCGGTGAGCGGATCGGCGCCGACCGTCACCGACAGGTTGCCGTGCGAAATGGCGCAGGTGTCCAACTTGACGGACTGGTTCATCACCACCGAACCGGTGCGCGCGTTCAGGATCACCTTGGCGGCGGCCGCGGCCGGCTTGACGTCGATGTTTTCCATCAGGCCAATAAAACTCACGCGGGCGTCCGACGACGACGGGGTGCGCACGCGGATCACGCGTCCGTCCAGCGCGGTGGCGGTGCCGACGCCGAACTGGTCGTTCAATGCAGTCACGACGCGGCTGGCGGTCGCGAAATCGGTCTGGTTCAGCTCCAGACGGATCTGGTTGTTTTCGCCCAGGTTCGAGGCGACCGCTTTTTCGACGGTGGCGCCGCTTGAAATCTTGCCGACCGCGAGGTGATTGACCTGCACCTGGGCGCCGCCGGCAGCGGCGCCCACGCCGCCGACCAGCACATTACCCTGGGCCATGGCATACACCTGGCCATCGGCGCCGTGCAGCGGCGTCATGAGCAAGGTGCCGCCGCGCAGGCTTTTCGCGTTGCCGATCGACGAGACCGTGATGTCGATGTTCTGGCCCGGCTGGGCAAAGGCCGGCAGCGAGGTCGTGACCATCACGGCGGCGACGTTCTTGAGTTGCAGCTGGCCGGCCGGCGGCAGGTTCACGCCTTTTTGCTGGAGCATGGCGATAATCGACTGCACCGTGAACGGGGTCTGGCTGGTCTGGTCACCGGTTCCGTCCAGGCCCACCACCAGGCCATAGCCCGACAACTGGTTCTGGCGCACGCCGGCGATGCTGGCCATGTCCTTCAGGCGTTCGGCGTGAGCGGCTGGCGGGGTGGCAGCAAGAAAGGCGCACAGCGCCAGCAGCGGGAAAGTCGAACGCATGATCACTCCGGATTAAAACGGCAGCAGGGACTGGAAGAAACGCGACATCATCGAATTGACTTCGGCGCGGTCGATACGGCTGTTGGTACGGTATTCGACGCGCGCGTCGGCAACCAGGGTCGAGGACACGACATTCCCGTTCTGGATCGTGTCAGGGCTGACGAGCCCCGAGAAGCGGATGAACTCGATGCCCTTGTTCATCGCGACCTGTTTCTCGCCGGCGACGATCAGGTTGCCATTCGAAAGCACTTCGGTGACCGTCACGCCGATGGTGCCGGTGAAGGCGTTGCTGGCAGTCTGGTTGTCGCCGTCGGCAAACTTGATGCCGCCTTCGGTGGCGATATTCGCGCCGAGCTTCGATTGCAGCGGGCCCGGCAAGCCAAAGCTGGCGCTGCCCGTCTTGTTGCCCGAGCTGTTGCCGGCCTTGTTGGCCGAGGTCTTCTCGACGATGTTGATCGTCAACAGGTCGCCGATCTGGCGTGCGCGGCGGTCTTCGAACATCGGGCGGTAGCTTCTGGCGTTGTAGATCGCGCCATCTTGCGGCGGCGCGAGTTCGGCCAGGGCCGGACGCGCGCTGCGCGTTTCCTGCACGATGGTGGTCGGAGTGACGGCGCAGCCGGCCAGGGCCAACAGGATCGGGAACAGAAGCGACTTCATAGCTGGGACAGTTTCGCGAGCATCTGGTCGGACGTGGTGATCGCCTTGCTGTTGATCTCGTAGGCGCGCTGGGTCTGGATCATGTTGACCATTTCCTCGACCACGTTCACGTTCGAGGTTTCGACATAGCCCTGCATCAGCACGCCGGCGCCGTTGGTGCCCGGGGTGTTCGCGTTCGGGTTGCCCGATGCGGTCGTTTCCATGTACAGGTTCTCGCCCTTCGACTCCAGGCCGGCCGGGTTGACGAAGGTCATCAGCTGCAGGTTGCCGACCTGGGTGGTGGCAGTGGTGCCCGCCACCTTGATCGACACGGTGCCGTCGCGCCCGACCGTGATCGATTCGGCGTTCGCGGGCACCGTGATCGGTGGCTGGACCGGGTAGCCGCTCGACGTGACCAGGGTGCCGTTGGCGTCGGTCTGGAACGAGCCGTCGCGGGTATAGGCCTGGGTGCCGTCGGGCAGGAGCACCGGGAAGAAGCCCGAGCCGTTGACCATCACGTCCTTCGAGTTACCCGTCTGCTGGGGATTACCCTGGGTGAAGATGCGTTCGGTCGAGACGGCGCGCACACCGGTGCCGAGCTGCAGGCCGGAGGGCAGATTGGTTTGCTGCGAAGATTGGGCACCGGGCTGGCGCACGGTCTGGTACAGCAAGTCCTCGAACACCGCACGCGAACGCTTGAAGCCGTTGGTGCTGACGTTGGCAAGGTTGTTGGTGATGACGTCGAGGTTGGTCTGCTGTGCCTCGAGGCCGGTCTTGGCGATATACAGCGAACGAATCATGGGTTTCTCCTATTGGCGGCAGCCGAAGGCCGCTATGCACAATAGAATTATGCTGGAGAAACACTTAATTCAAAGCAAGGATCTGACTGGCTTTCGCGGCGTTATTCTCGGTGTTCTTCATCAGGCTCATTTGGGTCTCGAACGAGCGCGCCAGGCCAATCATCGACACCATGGCATCGACGGCATTCACATTGCTGCCCTCCAAAGCGCCGCCGGCGACGCGCACCGCAGGATCGAGCTGGGCAGGCGCCCCATCTTTTAAGCGGAACAGGCTGTCGTCGCCGCGCACCAGGTCCTTTTCCGGTGGGTTCACCAGCTTCAAGCGGCCGAGGATCACCGGGGCGGCGGGACGCTCCGCGGTCGAGATCGTGGAAATCGTGCCGTCGCCGCCGACCGTGACGATGACGTCGGGCGGAATCGTGATCGGACCGCCCTCGCCTGCGATGGTCGCGCCACTCGTCGTGGTCAGCACGCCGTTTGGGCTCATCTGCAGGGCGCCGTTCCTTGTGTAGGCTTCGGTACCGTCCGGGTTCTGCACGGTGAGCCAGCCCGGGCCCTTGATGGCGACGTCGAGGTCGCGGCCGGTCATTTGCAGCGGGCCGGCCCTGAAGTCGGCGCCGACGGTGTTGTTGACGACAAAGGTACGGGTCGGCAAGCCTTCGCTTTGCACCGGCACGGCGCGGAAGGTGTCGAGCTGGGCACGGAAACCTGTGGTGTTCAGGTTGGCCATGTTGTTCGAGGTCGTGGCTTGCTGCTCGAGGATGTGCTTGGCGCCGGAGGCGGCGGTGTAGATTAAGCGATCCATTTGTTTTCCTTGTTCGTGCCGTTTTTTTGCGTTTCGATGTGCTGCTGTTCCACCGCGTGGGCTCTCGAGCCCACGCGGTATCACGGCATGAAACCTGGCGATTAACGCAGATTGACCAAGGTCTGCAACACCGAATCCTGCGTCTTGATCGTCTGCGCATTCGCCTGATACACGCGCTGGGCGGTGATCATGTTGACCAATTCGGCCGTCAAATCGACGTTCGAGGTCTCGACCGCCGACGACTGCAACACACCCAGGCTGCCCGAATCGGGCGTGCCGATCAGCGGCGTGCCCGAATCGGCCGACTCGGCCCAGGCGTTGTTACCCAAAGGCTCGAGGCCGTTGGAATTGGTGAAGTTCGCCAGTACCACCTGCCCCAGCGGCTTCGATTGGCCGTTGCTGTACTGGCCCAGGATCGTGCCGTCGTCGCCGATCGAGAAGCGCTGCAGGTGGCCGGCCGTATAGCCGTCCTGGACCAGCTTCTTGTCGCTCGTGGAAGTGCCGTACTGGGTGCTGCCGGTGTAGGCGAGTTCCATTTGCTGGGTCGGCTCGGAACCGGTCGACGGGAAGATCGGCAGGACGATGTTGAACTTGCCGCCATTCTGGGTGGTCGCCGCGTTCAGCGCGCCGTTCTCGTCGAAGCGCAAGGTGCCGACAGGCACCGCAGGCACCTTGACCGCATTGGTAATCGCCTTGTCGACCAGGTCCGGCGAGTTGCCGGCCACACGCGCCGCGTCGCCACCGGCGGCAACGATCGCCGCCTGGGCGGTCGCATCCGCACCTGCCGTGCCGGCAGCGCTCGCCACCATGCTCGATGCCGCGTCGGCATACTTGGCCAGTGCCGCCGCGATCGTCGAGGCGACCGGCGGAATCGCCTTGGTCGCCGCATCCCATTCGGCGCGCGCCGCGTTGACTGCGGCAAATGGGGCGGTGTCGCCCTGCGCGGCCTGGGCCACTTTCAGGTTGGTCACTTCGGTGCCGTCGTTGGCCGCGTACACGTCCCAGGTGCCGGGGCCGTTCTTCACGTAAAAAGTCGACAGCACGTGCGGGTTGCCCAGCGTGTCATACACGTCGACCGGCGACTGCTTGTTATAGCTGTTCGGGTCGGTCGCGTCGAACGGGGTCACGATCGGGGCCGCAACGCGCGAATCGAGGTTCATTTCGATGCCGACCTTGGTCGTCGAGACCGGTTTCAGGTCGCCGGTGGTGATCTGCAGCGGGCTCGGAGCGCCTGCCAGGATCTCGCCGCCCGGACCGGTTTTGTAACCGGTCAGCTTGGCACCCTGCGCATTGGTCATGAAGCCGTTCTTGTCGAGCGAGAACTGGCCGTTGCGGGTGTACTGCACCATGCCCGAGGACTCGGTACGGAAGAAACCCTGGCCGTTGATCGCCACGTCGAGCGAATTGCTCGAGGATTCGATATTGCCTTGGGTGAACTGCTGGGCGATCTGCGAGACCTTGACACCGATACCGGCCGTCGCGCCGCCCGCGCCGTTCAGCGAGCTGGCATACACATCGGCGAACTGCGCCTGGCCGCTCTTGAAGCCGACCGTGCTGGCGTTGGCGATGTTGTTACCGATGACGTCCAGCGATTTGGCTGCGCCGTTCAAGCCACTAAGACCTTGTTGGAAAGACATGTGATGCTCCTGAAAAGATGGGTAAGCGGCTTGATTACAAGACTTGTTTGATATCGGCGAGGGTGATGGCACCCTTGCCGGCGAGGTTCAGCTTGACGCCGTCCTTCGAATTCGTGCTGACGCTGGCGACCGTGTCGAGGCTCAAGGCTTTTGCATCGGTCATCGGCTGGCCGCCGAGCGTGGCGACGACGCGGAAGGAATAGCGGCCGTCAGCGAGCACGGCGGCGTCGACACTGTCGCTGCTGCCGTCCCAGGCCAGCGGCACCGCGCCCGCTTCGCTTGCACCGAGGTCGATCGTCGCCACGTCCTTGCCGGTGCGCGGATCGGTGACGATCACCTGCACGTTGTCGGCGGCGGTTGCCAGTTCGATGCCGAACACCGACTTGCCGCCAGTCAGGGTCAGCTCGCTGCCTTCGACGAGCACGCCATGGCCGATGAGGTTGGTTGCCGACATCGCCTCGGTCGACTGGTAGCTCGACTTCAGGGTTTCCAGCGTTTCGTTGAGCTTGTTCACGCCGGTCACGGTCTGCAGCTGGGCCAGCTGGCTGGTCACCTGGGCATTGTCGAGCGGGTTCAGCGGATCCTGGTTCTTCAGTTGGGTCACCAGAAGGGTCATGAACTTGTCGGTATCGGCCTGGACGCTGTCGGTCGCATCCTTTTTCTTGGCGTTCATGGTCGACATCAGGTCGTTGATCGACGAGGCGGGGGCGGCGGAATTTACGGTGGACATGGAAGGTCTCGGCTCAGTTATTCAGTACGTTATTGACCCAGGGTCAAAGTTTTCAGCAGCATGCTCTTGGCCGCGTTCATCGTTTCGACGTTGTTCTGGTAGGAACGCGAGGCCGACAGCATGTTCACCATCTCGTCCACCGGGTTCACGTTCGGCATCGACACGTAACCCTTGTCGTCGGCCATCGGGTGCTTCGGGTCATAAACCTGCTTCATCGGCGATGGATCGTCGACGACTTCCTTGACCTTGACGCCGGTGCCGCCGGTCGCCATCGGCACGGCTTCGAAGACGACCTGCTTGGCGCGGTAGGCTTCGCCGGTGGAAGACGTCGCGCTGTCGACGTTGGCGAGGTTGCTGGCGACGGTGTTCAGGCGCTGGGCCTGGGCGCTCATGGCCGAGCCGGAGACGTTAAAGATATTAAATAGCGACATGATTATTGGCCGTTCTGGATCGCCGCCATCAGGCCGCGGATCTGGTGGTTGATCATCGTGATGCCGGCTTCGTAGCGCAGCGCGTTGTCGGCGAAGTGGTTGCGCTCGACATCCATGTCGACCGTGTTGCCGTCGACCGCGCCCTGCACCACGCCGCGGTACAGCACCGGGGTGCCGTCGGGCAGTGCATGGCCAGCGGCGCCGGGCTGGACATGACCCTTGTTGGTAGCCGCCAGCGGATTGGCTGCCGCGCCGGGGCTGGCTTTGGCCAGGGCGCCTTGCATGGCGCTGGCGAAGTCGATGTCGCGCGCCTTGAAGTTCGGCGTGTCGGCGTTGGCGATGTTGGACGCAATCAGTTCCTGGCGCTGGGCTCGCAGGGAGAGCGCGGATTCGTTGAAGCGTAAGTAGTTGTCGAGTTTGCCGATCATGCCGCCTCCGGGGAGATTTCTTGTTGGAACAGCGTGAATCATACGTTTGAGCAACACTAGTCCATCGAAGGATCAGGACCCCCAACACCCGGCTATTCAAAGTTTCACTACGGCATCAACGGGCCTAAGATGACATTCATCACGAAAGGGCCTGTTCGCCATGTTCAAGAATGTCAAGCTGTTGTCGGTCCTGTTACTCGCGGCGCCCCTGGCCCTGGCCCAGTCGTCCCCGGCAAAACGCCAGGATGGCGCCGCGCTGCGCACGCTCGCCGAGGGCTATTTGCAGTCGCAAAGCGCCGGCTTGCCGGGCAAGGTAACGATTAAAGTCGGCGCGGTCGACCCGCGCGTGTCCCTGGCCGCCTGCCCGGCGCCGGAAGCCTTCCAGCAACCGGGCGCCCGGCCCTGGGGCAAGACCACGGTCGGGGTGCGCTGCACGGCGCCCGTGTGGACGATGTTCCTGCAGGCGCAGGTGAGCGTGGTGGCCGATTACGTGACTGCTGCCGTACCGCTGGCCCAGGGCCAGGCGATCGACGCCAGCCAGCTGGCCACCTTGCAGGGCGATATCGCGGCCATGCCGAACGGGATCATCACCGACATGGCGCAGGCAATCGGCCGCACGCCGACGGTCTCGCTGCCGGCCGGCGCGCCGCTGCGCCTCGACGCATTGAAGAGCAAGCCGGTGGTGCAGCAAAACCAGGCGGTGCGGATCGTGTCGCGCGGTGAGAATTTCTCGGTCTCGGGCGAAGGCAAGGCGATCGGGAATGCCGGCGAAGGCCAGGTGGTGCAGGTGCGCACGCCGCGCGGAGCGATCATCAGCGGCACCGCGCGCCATGGCGGCATTGTCGAAGTGGCATTGTAGGAAGCGTTTGGCAGGCGGATGCCCTGCCGGGCTTGTATTTTTGAAAAAGCTTCTTTGTTTGGGTTCTGCGCTAAAGTTTGTGGGCGAACAGCCGTTACACACTGCAGATCCCGGAGTTCCTGCTCCGAACAGAGAAGGATGATGCTGTGAAAATTAACGATACCCTCAAAGGCCCGCAAGGTCTCCAGCAACCGAATACCACGGCAGCGAACGCCAGGCAGGCCGAAAAGGCCGCGGCAACGGCCACGCCCGCGCAGACCGACAGCGTACGCCTGTCGTCGCAGGCGCAGGCTGCGACCGGCACCACTGGCAGCGCCCAGGTGTTCGATGCCAAAAAAGTCGAACGTATTAAACTGGCAATCGCCGATGGGCAATTCCAGGTCAATTCCGAAAGGATCGCGGACGGCTTGCTCGATACCGTGCGCGACCTGCTCCACTCACGCAACCGATAACGACCGATGACCCTTCCGCACGCCACCCTTCCCCTTGAGCACGAGCGCATCGACGCGCTGGTCGCATTGATGAAGCAGGAACAGCAATTGCTCGTGGCGGCGGATGCGATTCGTCTGGAAGAAATCACCCCGCGCAAGGTGGCGCTGGTACAGGAGCTGGCGCAACTGTCGCGCGAACGCCACGCGGCACTCGCCGGTGCCGGCTTTGCCGCATCGGAAGCCGGCATGGAACCCTGGCTGGTGACGCATGGCGACGAAGCGGGACGGAGCGCGTGGGCCCAGCTGCTGGCGCTCACCGCCGAGGCCAAGGAATTGAACCGCGTCAACGGCATGCTGATCAACCGCCAGATGGCGCATAACCAGACGGTGCTCAACGCGCTGCGCACGCCGACCGCGGCACCCGAATCGACGCTGTATGGCGCAAAAGGGCAGACCTTTGGCAGTGCACCGTCGAGGCGCTTCGTGGTTGGGTGAGTTGGCGTTTGCTTCTCCCGATGACGGCCGCCCATGCGGCCGTTGTTGTTTTTAGCAAACCTTGCTGCAACACAAACTCAATTTGCGTAACAAGCGGAAAGTATTCCTGATTGTCAAACCCTGACGGAGGAATCCATGCACCGCACGCACACCCTGATCGCTACTACCCTGCTGGCCATCGCCCTGCCCGCCCAGGCCGACATCGCCGTCACCATCACGCCCGAGCGTGCGGCGCTCGGCAAGCGCGATGACGTCATGGTGACTGTCACTCTCACCAACACCGGCACCGCCCCGGAACGCATCCTGAAAGCCCGCACGCCCTTCGGTCCCGCCGAATTCGCCCTGTTCGACATCACGCGCGACGGCCAGCCGGTGCGCTACCTCGGGCGCGAAGTGAAACGCCCGGTACCGCGCGACGCCGATTTCCTGGTGCTCGCTCCCGGCGAAAGCCGCAGCGCGCAGGTCGAACTGTCGATCTCCTACGACATGGCCGCCACCGGCGCCTATGCCGTGCGCTACCGCGGCACGCAAGCCGCACCTACTCTCAAGACAGGCGGCATCGTGTCGAACACCGCGGCGATCTTTATCGAGGGGCGCCTGCCGCGCGGCACGGCCATGCCGATGCTGACCAATCCGGCCGGGCCGGGCCTCTCCTACGCGCAGTGCTCGAACGCCCAGCAGGACACGATCGCCGAAGCAGTCGCGGCCGGCAGCGCGATGGCCGCCCAGGGCCTGGCCTACCTCTCCAGCGGCAAAGAACAGGGCCAGCGCTACACCAACTGGTTCGGCGCGCTTGACGCCACGCGCCAGGCGACGGTGAACAAGAACTTCACGGCCATCAAGGATGCCTTCGAGACCAAGCCCGTCAAGGTCGACTGCGGCTGCGACGAGGATTATTTTGCCTACGTCTATCCGATGCAGCCGTACACGATCTATGTCTGCAATGCGTTCTGGACGGCGCCGATGACCGGGACCGACTCGAAAGGCGGCACCATGCTGCACGAGATGAGCCACTTCGACATCGTCGCCGGCACGGACGATCACGTCTACGGCCAGCAGGGTGCGGCCGACATGGCGCGCACGGCGCCGCAGCGCGCCATCAACAACGCCGATTCGCACGAATATTTTGGAGAGAATTCGCCGCCGCTCAATTAAACGGGCGCGTCGAGTCGCGCTATCACGCGGGGGAAAAGAAATCCAGCACGACTTGAAGAAAATGCACGATTGTAATATTTTCGCAAATCGAAGCCACACATATCCGATTTGCATTGCTCTCAGCTCATGAGTTCGCCAGTATGGGGATGCGTTTTCCCTTAGATCGAAATCAGGTTTTATGGGGAAACTCGTCAAAAGAATGGCCGATACGGCCACACACATCATACGGAGAACACGCATGAAGAACAGCATCTGGAAGTCGGCATTTGGTATCGCAGCATTGAGCCTCGCCGTCGGCGCGCAGGCAGGCTCGAACGGCGTGAAGGTGGACGTGGCCCTGGATAAGGCCGCGCTCGGCCCGAGCGATGACGTGCTGGTCAAGGTCACCATCACCAACACCTCGTCCACCCCGCAATACGTACTCAAGGCGCGCACCCCGTTCGAGGGCCTGTCCGCCCCGCTGTTCGACATCACGCGCGACGGCGCCAAGGTGGCTTATACGGGCGCCCTGATCAAGCGCGGCAAACCGACCCAGGCTGATTACTACCTGCTCAAACCGGGCGCCTCGCATACGGTCAAAGTCGAGCTGTCGTCGCTCTACGACATGAGCGTCAGCGGCGACTATGCGATCAAATACCGCACCGCCTCGCCAGACCTGTTCCTGGCAACGAACAATGGCCGCGCCTCGGCGATGGCAGCCGGCGCCGCCAACGACATCGGCGAACTGCAGTCGGAAACGGCGCAGCTGTATATCGAAGGCCGCCTGGCGCGCGGCACCGAGTCGCCGATCATGGAAGCGCTCAAGCGTCCCGGCGGCGGCACGGTATCACCGATGGGCCTGAGCTACGCGTCATGCACCGCCTCGCAGCAGAGCACGGTCGCCTCGGCGATCGCGGCCGCCAAGACGATGTCGAACAGCTCGGTCACCTATATGGCGAACACCACCATGGGCCCGCGTTACACGAAGTGGTTCGGCGCCACCAACGCCTCGCGCCAGTCGACGGTCAAGTCGAACTTCACGAAGATCAAGAACGCTTTCGACACCCAGAACGTCGTGGTCGACTGCAGCTGCAAGGAAAGCTACTACGCCTATGTGTACCCGACCCAGCCTTACCGTATCTATGTCTGTAATGCGTTCTGGTCGGCACCGATGAGCGGAACCGACTCGAAGGGCGGCACCCTGGTGCATGAGATGAGCCACTTCGACATCGTCGCCAATACCGACGACAACGTCTATGGCCAGAGCGGCGCCGCCAGCCTGGCGATCAGCAATCCGGCCGCAGCCGTGAAGAACGCCGACAACCACGAGTACTTTGCCGAGAACACGCCGGCACTGAACTAAACGCTAGCGCCCGGTGTAGATGAAGGCAACGGGCCGGGCGGGACTTTCCGCCGGGGCGTCGAGCCGCTTTACATCGGGCAACACGGGGCCGGTATAGCCAATGTTGTAGCTGTGCCGGCCCTTCTTGAATGCGTAGGCGTTGGTGATGTCGATCACGTTCGTCAGCATTTTCCCGGGCTCGATCGCCTGGTAGTCGGCGGCGGTCAGCGGCCCACGTTTGACCATCTTCCCCGTGTAATCGAGCGGCCTGTTGCCGAAGTCGCGGACGTCGAAACGACGTCCGGTCAATTCTTTTTCCACCGCCAGTTCGCGCGGAATCCAGACGGTGGTCGTGCCCTGGTTCGTGAAAGTCACTCTCACCAGCACCTTGCCGGGCGGCGTTTCGATCTCGATGCGTTGCTTGACATCCACGGTGGGTTCTCCGGCAGCGCCCGCAAACAGGGGCAGGAGGCTGAACGCGCTCAGGGCGGCCAGCAGGAAAGGTCTGCGCTGCATTGTCAGCTCCATATGGTTGGGTCGCCCATTGTGCGGGCGCAGGAGTGAAAAGCCAAGGATGAAATTTTATTTCATCTACGCTGAGAAAATGAAATTTTATTTCACATCGCAGCCAGGATCGTCACCGCCACCCGCCGATTACGCAC
The DNA here is from genome assembly GCF_051262535.1 of Massilia sp. CMS3.1. Classification (NCBI taxonomy): domain Bacteria; kingdom Pseudomonadati; phylum Pseudomonadota; class Betaproteobacteria; order Burkholderiales; family Oxalobacteraceae; genus Massilia; species Massilia sp. CMS3.1. The sequence goes on from NZ_JBIMES010000005.1 coordinate 222,844, forward strand.
CCTGCCCGCCTCATCCGTGTTCGGCGCCACCGGCACATTCGCCGCATGCCCCACCGCGGTCAAACGCCCCGCCGCGACCCCGCTATCGATGAACAAGCGCACCACGCTGCTCGCGCGCGCGCTCGACAATTCCCAGTTTGAAGGAAATGCCGGGTTTGCAATCGCCAGGTTGTCGGTGTGCCCTTCCACCTGGATCGCATGCGGATCGTTTCTCAAGAGCGAGGCCACCGTTCCCAGCGTCGCGCGTGCCTCGCCGCCAAGGGCCGCGCGCCCTTCCTCGAACAGCGCTTTCGCATTGATTTCGACCGTCACGCCGCGCCCGGTCTGGGTCACGCGCACCTGCCCGTTTTTCACGAGGGGCGCCAGCGACGCATTCAGTTCGCGCGCCAGGGTATTGAGGCGTTCGCGTTCACGCCGCGCGGCGTCCGCCCGCTTGCGCGCGATCAGGTTCGCCAGGGGGAGTTGTTCGATCGTGGAGCTGGCCTGCGGCACGTCGGGCCGGCCGCCGAAGGCGTCGCCGAGTGCATCGGACAGTACCCTGTACTTGCCGACATTGACCACCGAAATGGCGTACATGACGACAAAGAAGGCGAACAGCAGCGTGATGAAGTCGGCATAGGAAATCAGCCAACGGTCGTGGCTTTCACGATCATCCTGGTCATCGTAGCGCCGGCGAGCCATGTCAGCGCTTCGCCAGCAGGCTGGCCACGCGCTCCTCGACCACGCGCGTGTGGTTGCCGCTGGCGATGTCGTGGAACACTTCGATCAGAAGCTCGTACTGCGCGATCTGGTCCGACACGATCGCCTTGAGCTTGTTCCCGAACGGCAGGAAGAACAGGTTTGCCAGCCCGACGCCGTACACCGTCGAGACAAACGCCACCGCAATGCCGGAACCCAGGCGCGACGGATCCGACAGGTTTTCCATCACGTGGATCAGGCCCAGTACCGCGCCCACGATGCCGATCGTCGGCGAGTAGCCGGCAGCGGCTTCCCACACGCGCGCCGCCTGGCGCTCGGCGAATTCGATGGCGCTCACTTCCGTTTCCAGCAGGTTGCGGATTTTATCCGGCGTGATGCCGTCGACCACCATGCGCAGGCCCTTCCGGATGAACAGGTCCTTCGTTTCCATGTACTGTTCGAGCGAGAGCAGGCCGTCGCGTCGCGCCGTATGGCTCCACAGCGCGATCTCGCGCGAGAGCGGCTGGCGTCGGCTTTTTGGAGGGAAAAAGACCCAGCGCAGCATGCGCATGCCGCGACTGAAGGTGCGCGCATCCGATTGCAGCAGCACGGCGCCAAAGGTGCCGACCACGACGATCGCAAACGCGGCCGGCTGGATCAAGGATGCAAAACGTCCGCCGTCGAGCGTATGCCCCACGAACAGACCGGCCAGGGCGAGGCCCAACCCGATCAGGCTGGCGAAGTCCACAGCTTTTCCTTGAGCGAAGCGCGCAGGCGGGCGACTGCTTGCGTGTGCAGTTGCGAGACGCGCGACTCGGACACGCCGAGCACCGCACCGATTTCCTTCAGGTTCAGTTCTTCTTCGTAGTACAGGCCCATCAGGATCTTCTCGCGCGGCGGCAAGCCGTCGATCGCGGCGATCACGGCCGAACGGAAGTCGGTGTCGAGCAGCGCGCGCAGCGGATCGTCGTCGTCCACCGCATAGCGGTCCAGAAAACTGTCGTTGCCGTCTTCATCGTGGAAATCTTCGTAATAGACCAGCTGGTGGCCGCCGCCTTCGAACAGCATTTCCTGGTAGTCCGGGAGCGACACGTCGAGCGACTTGGCCACCTCGAGTTCGGTCGGCGGACGCCCCAGTTGCTGCTGCAGCTTCGTCATCGCGGTCTCGACCTTCTTCATGGTCGAGCGTGTGCTGCGCGGCATCCAGTCGTTGCTGCGCAGCTCGTCGACCATGGCGCCGCGGATACGCAGCACGGCATAGGTCTCGAACTGGGCGCCGTGGTTGTCTTCGTAGCGGTTGATGGCATCAAGCAGGCCCATCATTCCGGCCTGGATCAGGTCGTCCACCTCGACCGATGGCGGCAACTTCGCCTTCATCTGGTGCGCGAGGCGCTTCACGAGCGGCGCGTGCTCAGTGAGCAGGTGGTTCTTGTCCGCTTTCCCTTTGACCGTATACATGCTTGTGCTTTTTTTCTCAGGAACCAAAATGGGCGCCACTCTGGCGCGCCATGCGCGGCAGGGCGAAGCGCCCCGCCAGCGCGCGGAAGGCCACCGAGGCCCCGGCCAGCGGGAAGGCATCGACCACCGAGCGTCCGAGACGCGCGGCGCGGTGCAGGTGCTCATCGGCCGGCACCGAGCCCATCGAACTCAACGTTACTGCAAGGTAACGACTTGCTGCTGCCGCCATATTATCGTAAACCACTTGCGCCTCTGCCTCGGAGGCGCCCGTGACCAGGATGCCGAACGGACGGCGCCCGAATTCCTGCGCCAAACGCTTGATCAGGCCATACGCGTTCGTGATCGAGGTGGCGCTGGTGGAGACCTGGATGACGATTTCGGAATCGGCCAGCAGCGGCACGGCAAAGCCGCCTTCGCGGTTCAGTTCGCCATCGACGATGACGATGCCGCCCTGCTTTTTCACGAGCACATCGAAGGCTTTCGCCAGACGCCGCGCTTCATCGCTGCCGGGGGTCAGGGCCTGGCCATCGCGCGCCAGCAGCGCCACATTGAAACCTTGCGGCGCGCTCTGCACCACCTGGTTCAGCGCGCACTCCTGGCGTGCCACCTGCAGCAGGCTGACATGGCGCTCCATCTCGAGGCGGCGTGCGACACCGTAATCGCGCTGGCAGGCGTCGACGATCATCACTTCGTTGCCGGCTTGTGCCAGCGAGGCGCCCAGGTTGACCAGCATCGCGCCCTTGTCGTCGCTCGGGGTGGCCGAGAGAAAGGTGACGATGCGTGGCTGGGGGCCGGCCAGCATCCGGCGCAGGCCTTCGGCCTGGTCGAAATCAAAACTAGCCAAAGCGCACCTCGCGCAGGCTTTCGTCGCGGTTCACATGGCTTGTTCCTGCCATCATCAGCGGCAGGTCGGCATCATCCAACTGATTGGCGGCGTCGCGGCGGCTGCGGAAAGCGCGGTCGACCAGCATCGCGCGGTCGGCCAGGTGCAGGTCTTCCGGCACGCGCTGGCCGTTCGAGATGTAGTGCAAATTCAGTTTTTGGCGGATCACCACATCGAGCACGTTGCCGATCGACGCGGCTTCGTCCATCTTGGTCATGATGCAGCCGTGCAGGCCGCTGCCCTGGTAGGCGCGCACGACTTCGGCCAGCGTCTCGTTGGTGGACGTCGCGTTCAGGCACAGCAGGCGCTTCACGTCGACGCCCGAACCCTGCAGCATGGCGACCTGTTCGCCCACCATCTGGTCGCGCTGCGACATGCCGATGGTGTCGATCAGCACGGTGTGCTTGTTGCGCAGCTCTTTCAGTGCGATGCGCAGGTCGGCTTCGTCTTTCACCGAGTGCACCATCACACCCAGGATCTTGCCGTAGATGCGCAGTTGCTCGTGGCCGCCGATACGGTAGGCGTCGGTGGTGATCAGGGCCAGCTTTTCCGGGCCGTGGCGCATCACGCAGCGCGCCGCCAGCTTGGCGGTGGTCGTGGTCTTGCCGACACCGGTCGGGCCGACCAGGGCAAACACGCCGCCCTTGTCGAGCAAGGTGTCTTCGTCGGCCATTGTCGTCAGGTTACGGGCCAGCACGGTCTTGATCCAGCGCATCGCTTCAGCGGCGTCCTTATTTGCCGGCATCTTGTCGATCAGGTAGCGCGACAGCGATGCCGAGAAACCGGCGGCCAGCATTTCGCGCAGCACGACCGCCTTTTGCGGCTCGCGCGCCTGGGTGCCGCCCCAGGAGAGTTCGGCCAATTGCGACTCCATCATGCCGCGCATGGCGCGCAGCTCGCTCATCATGCCGCTCATCTCCTGCGCGGCGGACTCTTTCGCCTGAGAGATGGCGGCCGACATCATCGAGGTCATCGCATTCATGTCGAAGGCCGGCTCGGCGTGGGGCGCGCGGCGGTTGGCGTAGCTGTGTTCAGCGGCGAAATCGGTTTCCTGCTGGGACGGGCGGCGGCTGGCGTAGATCTGTTCCGGCGTTGCGGCGGCGGGTGCGGCGCTGCGGCGGTTCACAAAAGCGGGGACTTCCGGCTCGAAGGCGTTCAGGTCCAGGCGCGGCTGCGGCTGGGACATCTCGGAACCCGGCGCCGGTGCGGACAGGGAAGCGACATCGTCGTTGTCGAGCGCCAGGATTTCGACGACGCCGTCGACAGGACGGTTCGAGAGGATGACGGCATCAGGGCCGAGCGCATCGCGCACCTTGCGCAAGGCTTCCCGGGATGTTGCCGCTGTAAATTTCTTCACATTCATCTTATTCTCCGCACTGCTCTATTCGATTGAGTCCGGCACGCATGCCGCCGGTCTATGGGATAGATTATTGACGATGCCGTGGAGCAAGCATCCGGGGAAAAGGATGGGGAAAGCGGTCTAATTCGATTTAGACATGGGGAAGCGGCCGGTGTGCACCCTACCTGAACGTCTCGACGGCGCTCAAGGGCAAGGCATGCGCATCCTTGTCCGCCAACTGCGGCGCAAACGCAATCGGCCACGCGATACCGATGGCCGGATCGTCCCAGCGCAGGACCCGTTCGCAGGCGGGATACCAGTAATCGGTCGTCTTGTAGAGGCACTGCGCGCGCGCGCCCAGGACCACGAAGCCGTGGGCGAAACCGGGCGGTATCCACATCTGGCGGCCGTTCTCGGCACTCAATACAGTGCCCACCCAGCGCCCGAAGCTGGGCGAGGACCGGCGCAGGTCGACCGCGACATCGAACACGCTGCCCTCGATCACGCGCATCAGTTTGCCCTGCGGATGCTTGACCTGGTAATGCAGCCCACGCAGCACACCTTGCAGCGACAGGCTCTGGTTGTCTTGCACAAAGGGCGTGTCAATGCCGGTTGCAGCAGCGAAGTCGCGCGCATTGAAGGTTTCGGCAAAGGAGCCGCGCGCATCCTCGAAGGCGTGGGGAACCAGTACCAGCACGTCGGGAATGGCAGTCGGTGTAATACTCAGTCGCATGGTCGCTTCATTCAGGAGACACGCGAGTATACAGGACCTTACCCCGCTCCAACCAGGCTGGTCACCCGGATCGTCTTGGTCTCCGGAATCTCCGAATGCGACAAGACCTTCAACTGCGGCAGCGCGCGGCGCAGGAACCGCGACAGCAGCACGCGCAGCGGGCCCGGCACCAAGAGCACCGGCGTGTGCCCCATCGCTTCCTGCTGCTGCGCGGCGTTGTGTGCCTGCTGGGCGATGGTGTCGGCCAGGCCCGGCTCGATGCCGGTCCCGTCGCCGCCCGCGCCCAGGGCTTGCATCAGCAGGCGCTCGAGGCGGTTGTCCAGGGTCATCACGCTCAGTTCGTTGGTGCCCGGGAACAGCTGCTGCACGATCGCCCGGCCCAGGGAAATACGCACCAGCGCCGTCAGGTCGCCCGGATCCTGGGTGCCGTTCGAGTGCTCGGACAGGGTCTCGATGATGGTGCGCATGTCGCGGATGTGCACGCCTTCGATCAACAGGTTCTGCAGCACCTTCTGCAAGGTCGCCAGCGACACGACCTTCGGCACCAGGTCTTCCACCAGCTTCGGCGTGTCCTTGCCGAGGTGATCGAGCAGCGCCTGCACTTCCATGCGGCCCAGCAGTTCCGACGCGTGCGTCGTGATCAGGTGGTTCAGGTGGGTCGCCACCACGGTGCCGGCGTCGACCACGGTATAGCCCAGGTTCTGCGCTTCGTCGCGCATGCCCGCTTCGATCCACACGGCCGGCAGGCCGAAGGCCGGATCGGTCGTGGCCTGGCCCGGCAGCGTGCCGCTCGCCATGCCCGGATTGATCGCCAGGAACTGGCCGTTGATCGCTTCGCCGGTGCCCACTTCCACACCTTTCAGGGTGATGCGGTAGCTTGATGGTTTGAGTTCCAGGTTGTCGCGGATGTGTACGGGAGGGGCCAGGAAGCCGACTTCCTGCGCGAATTTCTTGCGGATACCCTTGATGCGCTTGAGCAGCTCGCCGCCCTGCCCCTTGTCGACCAGCGGAATCAGGCGGTAGCCCACTTCCAGGCCCAGTGTGTCGACCGGCATGATGTCCTGCCAGGTCGCTTCTTCGCTCTCGGTCGCTCCCGTGCGCTCGGCGCCGGACGCCGCTTCATCGGCTGCGTCTTGCGCTTCGCGCTCCGGGGCGGCCCTGGCACGCTTGGCCAGCAGGTAGCCGCCACCGCCGAGCGCGGCGCCGAGCAGCAGGAACACCATGTTCGGCATGCCGGGAATCAGGCCCATGCCGGCGATGATGGCGCCGGTGATGTACAGCACTTCAGGCTTGGCGAACAACTGGCCGATCATCTGGCCGCCGATGTCCTGGTCGTTGGCCACGCGCGAGACGACCATACCGGCCGCGATCGAGATGATGAGCGATGGAATCTGCGCCACCAGGCCGTCACCGATGGCGAGCAAGGTGTAGGTCTTGGCGGCTTCGCCGATGGCCATGTCGTGCTGCACCACACCGACGATCAGGCCGCCGATGACGTTGATCAGCGTGACCATGATGCCGGCCACGGCATCGCCCTTGACGTACTTCGAAGCACCGTCCATCGCGCCGTAGAATTCGGCTTCCTGCGACACCTCGGTGCGGCGCTTGCGCGCTTCCGGCTCGGTGATCATGCCGGCGTTCAGGTCGGCGTCGATCGCCATCTGCTTGCCCGGCATCGCATCGAGCGCAAAGCGCGCACCGACTTCGGCGATACGGCCCGCACCCTTGGTGACGACGGTGAAGTTGATAATCGTGAGAATCACGAAGACGACGATACCGACCGTGAAGTTGCCGCCGATCAGAAAGTGGCCGAAGGCTTCGATGACCTTGCCGGCCGCCGCGCCGCCGGTATGGCCTTCGGTCAGGACAATGCGCGTCGATGCCACATTCAGCGCCAGGCGCAGCATGGTCGACATCAAGAGGATCGCCGGGAAGGCCATGAAGTCGAGCGGCTTGACCGTGTACAGCGCGGTCAGGAGAATGATGACGGACAGCGCGATGTTAAAGCTGAAGAACAGGTCGAGAACGAATGCCGGCAGCGGCAGGATCATCATCGCCAGCAGCAGGATGATCAGGATCGGCGCCGCCAGGGCATTGCCCTTGGCGCCGATACCGGCCATCCAGCCTGGCATTCTCAGACTATTCATTACGCAGCTCCGTTATTCGTGTCGGGTTTGGTTGTTGACGCAGGGTTCAGCGGGTCCATTTCCGGCGGCACCGGCAGTTTGGTCGGGCGATCCGGATACTGGCCGCCGACCTTGCTGTAGTTGCGCAGCTGGAAGACGTAGGCCAGCACTTCCGCCACCGCCGAGTACAGCTTTTCCGGGATCTCGTCGTCGATGTCCGTGTGTTTATAAAGGGCACGGGCCAGGGCCGGGGCTTCGAGCAGCGCCACCTTGTGCTCGCGCGCCAGTTCGCGGATCTTGGCCGCGACCTCGTCGGCGCCCTTGGCGACCACGCGCGGCGCGCCGCCCTGCCCATCGGTGTACTTCAACGCCACCGCATAGTGGGTCGGGTTGGTCACCACGACGTCAGCAGTAGGAACATTTTGCATCATGCGGTTGCGCGCCATTTGCCGCTGCATCTGGCGAATCTTCCCTTTGATCTGAGGATTGCCGTCCGATTCCTTCGATTCCTGGATCATTTCCTGGCGCGTCATCTTCAGCTTGTTGTTGTAATGCCAAATCTGCCAGGGAGCGTCGATCAGGGCCACGACCCCGAGGGAACCGACGATGAAGAGAAAGGCGCGCGCCATCAGGTCGGCCACGTGGCCGGTGCCGGCGCCGAGCGGCTCGACGGCCAGCCCCAGCACGGCGTCCTTCTGGCTCATGATGACGATCCACGCGACCGTGCCGACCAGCAGCGTCTTGGCGATTGCCTTCAGGAGTTCGATCAGTGCATTCGTGGAGAACATGTTGCCGATCCCGCTGATCGGATTGAGCTTCCCGAAGTTCGGCATGAAGGCCTTGGAACTGAAATTGAAGCCGCCGATCGCCATCGGCGCAGCCAGGGCGACGAGCATGATCGCCAGGGCGAGGGGCAGGCAGGCCAGCATCACGCCGGCCACGTCGGTGGTGATGCGCTCCAACAGGACGGTCGGGTTGTAGATCTGTTCACGGTTCAGCGTGAGACCCGAGGCCAGCGCCGCCGACAAGCGGCCGGCCAGGCTGCCGCCGGTAATCCAGAGGCCGGCGCCGGCGGTCATCAGGACGGCAAAGGTGGCGAGCTCGCGCGAGCGCGGAACGTCGCCGTCTTCGCGCGCCTTTTCCAGTTTTCTGGGGGATGCGTCTTCTGTCTTTTCCGCGTCGCTGTCTTCCGACATTTCCCGTTCCCTTTTCGCCGTTCATCATGCCAATGCACCATGCAGGACGGGATTATCGCCGATATTGCCCTACGGCCATACTTTGAACAGGATGCGAAAGCGCTGTCAATTCGGTGCTCAGGAAGGTTAAAACGTAAAAAAACCACGGTATCCAAAGAAATTTGGATACCGTGGTTTTCTTTTCACCCCGCATCAGGATTGCAGGGAGGCGGGCTCGGATTCCATCGCGGTGAGCGAGACATTGGCCGGGGGCCGTATCGCGCGGCGCCGGCGGGCGCGGGAAGCAGAGGCCATATACCAGTAGCACGCCAGGTAGAGTCCGAAGCTGATGAGGGTTCCCTGCACCAGCGTTTCCGGATTTTGCGGGAAACGCACCGCAAACCAGGCCGGTACGGCGGCCAGGAACCACGAGAACGGCGACACGCAGGCATTGCGCAGCGGCGAGCGGAACTTGCGGAAATAGCGGCTGGCGACCGCGATCTTGACCAGGCTGTGCAGGTGGCAGCTGTCGGGCTGACCCGGATGACGCCGGCACCACAGGCGGCGCACGATCGTAAACACGGTCTCGAACGTCGGGTAGGCGCAGGCCAGCAGCGGCGCCCAGCTCGACACTTGCGGGTTACGGTAAACCAGCGTCACCGACAGCCAGGCCAGCAGGAAACCCAGCAGGTAGGCACCACCGTCGCCGAGGAACAGTTTACCGAACGGGAAATTGACGAGGAAGAAACCGACTGTCACTGCGCAGACGATGAAGCAGGTCTGGGCCAGCTCGGTGTCGCCGCACTCGAGGGCGATCAGGCCGATGGCCACCAGGCCGATCACGACCGTGCCGCTGGCCAGGCCATTGAAGCCATCGATGATATTCACGGCATTGGCCACGCCGCCCACGGCAAAGGCGGTAAACAAGACCGACAGCGGCAGCCAGGTCAGCATGGCGTCGATCAGGTCGACGCCGGTGTGGACGATGCTCACGCCGGTGAGCGCCCAACAGGCGACGCCGCTGGCCATGGTCGCGATCAGGCGCGCGCCGATCGAGACGCGGCGCGTCATGTCTTCCGCGATGCCGAACAGGAAAGCCGGCGCGGCCGCACAGAGCAGCGGCGCGAGCAGGCGCTGCTGCGACTCGGACGAGACCGCGCAGGCAAAGATGAGTCCAAGCATGATCGCCAGCCCGCCGATACGGGGGGTGGGCACGCTATGGAATTTCTGCACTCCCGCCGTGGCGTCCAGGGTGAACCTGCCGTGCCAGCGCGTTGTCGCGACGAGCAGCAGGGAACACACCAGCGACACTGCCAGGCCGAGTTCCAAAACGAGGATGTTGGTTTCTGTTGGATCCATAAAGGGGACTTGATTAGCCGCCGAATTCTAACGCATTTCTCTACAGAAAGCATCACCTGCATGTCAATTGTGTATTGCATGTGGCGGTGAATCCCTCCGGCATAAGAAATTTGTAAGTGGCTGATTTTGTGCAGTGTTTTGCGGATTCTTTATCAAAATTGAGCAACTGCAATAATCCCTGTCGGCAGTTTTCATAATATTTACCGACACTTTGAGACATTACTGACGTTTTTCTGCCACGTCCAACCCGCCATCATTTACATCCCGTTACACCTTTATCCGGAGCCGATAATGAAGTTCTTTCCACAGGTCCAACTTGGTTGCCTTATATTATTGATTCCGCTGTGTTTCGCATTCTCGGCGCGCGCCCAGGCCATTTCCAAAAGCGATCTCGACGCCGCAAGGGCCGCGCTTGAATTACGCATTCTGGAATCGACTGCCGACGCCGTGATTGCGCAGCGCGAGGCCGAGGCGCGCCAAGCAACGCGCGAGGCCGAGCGCGCCGCCCTGCTGGCCCAGCTGCCGCCAGCGCTGAGCCGTCCGCTGGAAGGCAAGCTCGACACCCGCCAGTTCGGGGCCGCCGGCCTGGTGCGCGCCTTCGACCTGGCGCGCGCCCTGGCCACGGACGTCTGCGCCGCCCTGCCCCAGGATGCGCGTAGCGCCGTCTACGATCCGGCGACGAGCGCCGGCATTCTCGCCGCCCGCAGTGTTAACGATGCACTCATGCGTTTGGCTGACGAGCTGGCGCGCCGCAACAAGGAAATGCAGCTGTATATCGATGCCCGCACGCCGCCCGGTGCGCTGTCCGGCACGCTGGCCGTTGCCCTGACGGTGGTCCCCGGCGTGCTGCGCGCCTCGGCCGATACCGCTTCGCTGTTCAAGACCGATGTCACGGCATCGAGCATCGCGTATGGCGAGGGGGCGCGTTCCCTGTTCGTCAGCGCCCTGGCCGAAACCTGCCCGCAGCGCATCGCCGGCCTGGGCGGCGGTTACCTGGGCGAACTCGACGCTGCCCAGCACGAGCGCCTGCTCGGCAAGCTGCGCTCGCTGGCTAACCACCGCGCCGACTACGCGAACCGCATTGCCATGCTGCAAAAACTGGCCGATGGGGCCAAGGGCGACGAAAAACGGGACATGGCGGCGGTGGCCGGCGCGGCCGGCGCGGTCCTGAAGGCGGTCGACGCCTTCATCGAGTCGCTGCGCGCTGGCGAGACCGGCGACAAGAGTCCCCTGACGAACGCCGCACGCTACCTCGGCTACGCCCAACGTACCGAAGGTGCGCCGGTGCTCGACTTCGACCTGCGCCTGGAAGGCATGAGCATCGTCAAGGACAAGCTGTTTAGCGGGCAGAAGCTGCGTTTGTCGGCAATTGCCCTGCTCTGGTACCGGCTGCATGCGCCGGACGGCAGCTTGCGGCAGGCGCGCACGGTGAGGAGGATGGCCGAGCCGGTGGAGGTGGAGCTACGCGGCGAGGCGGTCACGGGTGGGTTTTGGGAGGGGCGCTAGGGCCCGCGTTATGCCTTGCTAAGCTTCTGCTCGATCGCCCCGAACAGCGACTTCCCTTTCTCGTCCAGCATCTCGATCCGGATCGCATCGCCGAACCGCATGAACGGCGTACTCGCCGTCCCATCGGCAATGGTCTCGCTACTGCGCTGCTGCGCAATACACCCATAACCCGGCGCCACCGCCCCACGCTTGGACCTTTCCTTATTCGACACCGGCCCGGCGCCGACGATGCTGCCGGCGCCGACCCCGCGTGTCTTGCACAGGTGGGCCACCAGTTGCGGGAAATTGAAGGCCATGTCGACGCCGGCATCCGGCTGGCCGACAAGATTGCCATTCCAGGTCGAGCGCAGCCGCAGGTGGACCTTGCCGCCGCGCCAGGCGTCGCCCAATTCGTCGGGCGTCACCGCAACCGGCGAAAAACCCGTTGCCGGCGTCGATTGCAGGGGGCCGCCACCCTTGGCGAGTTCGTCAGGCATCAAGGCACGCAGCGACACAATGTTGGCCAGCATGAGCAGCCGGATGCGGTCGTGCGCCAGGTCGGGCGTCGCGCCGATCGGCACGTCACCGAGAATCGCGGCGATGCCGGCGCCGAAATCGATGCCCCATTCTTCAAATGGCAGCACGATGTCGTCGCAGGGGCCGAGCAGCTCGCCGCCGCCCGCCGCCATCAGCGGTTCCTCGATGAGCGCGGCCGGCAGCTCGACGCCGTTGGCGCGTGCCGCCAACGCGAGGTGATGCGGCCAGGCGGCGCCGGTGGCCATGGCACAGGCGCGCGGGAGCGGCGCCATGCAGTGTGTGGGGTCGAAATCGAAGGCGCGCCGTGCCTGGCCGGCATTCAGTTGGCCGTACAGCTGTTCGAGCTGGGGCGCAATGAACGCCCAGTCATCCAACGCGGCCTGCAGGGTCGGCGCGATGGCGTCGGCCATATGCGCACTCCTGAGGTCGCGCGCGACGACGGCCAGCTGGCCGTCACGGCTGCCGTCCTTGAGCGTTGCAAGTTTCATTAGCGGGAAGAAAGCTGTTCAAGCCCGCTATTGTAGAGCAAGGTCTGATCAGGAAGATCAGAACGTGCCGAGCATGCCCAGGCCGATCGAGCGCTGGAAGTAGTTGTAGTCGATCAGGCTCTGGCCATAGCCGGCGAAGGCCTGCGCGTAGCCTTTCAGGTTACCGGCCAGCGGGAAGGCCCAGCCGGCCTGGATGGCGCCCTTCTTCGTATGCAGGTTGTAGCGCAGCGTCGACGAATAGATGTGATCGTCGCGGCGGTAAGCCAGCGCCAGGTCGCCGCGGCCCATGTAGTCGACCATGTCCGGGTTGTCGTCATCGTCTTCGCTCAGGCGTTTCCAGACGCGCGCGGTGGCCGAGAAGCCATCCTTTTCGATGCCGAGCTGGGCATACACGCGGTTCCAGCTGCGCGACAGCGTGCCCGACTGGCCATTCGACTGGTGGTTCGCGCCCAGGCCGGCGTGGGTCAGCTTCACGCCGCCCAGATTGAAGGCCAGCGGCACGATCGCCATCACTTCCGGCTGATAGTTGGTCTCGCGGAACGGGCTGGATGCCTTGCTGTTGGCTGCCTGCCAGAAGCTGTTCTGGGTATAGCCGACCCACAGGTCGACGGGTTTGCCGAAGATTCCTTCCATCGCCTTCATCTTGAAGCTGAGCTGGTAGGCCAGTTCGCTTTTCGACAGGGTGATGTCGTCGCCGGACAGTTCGCGGACCACCTGGTACGGCTGCTCGTTGGGACGGTACGAGCGGTTCGCGATCAGGTAGTTCGCGTGGTGCGGGCGGAACTTGAACAGCCCGCGGCGATACGGCTGGTCCAGCTCCCAATGGTCGAGCTGGCTGAATTTGGCGCTGCTTTCGGCCGACGGTTGCGCGGTCGCGATGGCGACGGTCGCCGTGGCGGCCGGTGCGCCGTCAACCTGGTTGACGACGACGGCCGCTTCGGTGCGCGGGGCCGGCGTTGCAGCCAGTTTATCGAAACAGGCCAGGCGCGTAAGGCCGTCCGCGATATTGGCGCAATCGCCCAGCACTTTGGGCGTATCTTGCGCGACAGCATTGGCGGCGTACAGCAGGGGGAGGGAAAGCAGGAGGGTACGGTAAGGAAGCGGCATCTTGAAGGTGATCGGTTGCGAAAAAAATACGCCGTCGCGTCCGACTGCATCTGCGCGCCGACCACGATCTGACGCGAGTCAATAAATATTGTGCTGGAAAAACGGTTTCTTGGTCGCACGCTACGCGCCCTGCATAGGGCCGCCGGAGCGCTCAACCCGGGTCAGGGCACGCTGGCAGGGACTAATAGATCCAGTTGAGATTGCTCCAGGAAGCACCACTCGCCCGCTTTCAGGCCCAGCGCATCGAGCGTCAAACCGCCGATGGCCGAGCGATGCAGCGCGCTGCAATGGTTGCCGGCGGCGGCCAGCATGCGCTTGACCTGGTGGTACTTGCCCTGCTCGAGCACGATCTCGATGCCGTTCTCGCCGTGCGCCACGCACGACAGCGCGCGCAATGGGGCCGGTTCATCGTGGAGTTGCACGCCCCCCAGCAGTTGCTCGACCAGCTCGGGCGTCACCGGCTCGGCCGTCGTCGCCTGGTACACCTTCGGCACGTGACGCTTGGGCGACGATTGCGCGTGAATGAAGGGGCCGTCGTCCGATATCAGGAGCAGTCCCGTGGTGTCGTGGTCGAGGCGGCCGACCGGCTGGACGTCGCGCCAGGTGAACTGTTCCGGCAACAGCGTCAGCACGCCCGGATGGTGGCTCGGTTTGCGCGAACACTCGACATCGGCCGGTTTATATAAAGCGATATACACGCGCTCGCGGTAGACCCACTCCTCGTCGAACACGGTCAGCACAAGGCCGTCCGTGTCGACCGTCAGCTTGTAGTTGTCAATGACCTCGCCATTCACGGCGACGTCGCCGTCCTCGATCAGGGCGCGGCAATACTTGCGGGTGCCGAAACCCTGCGATTGCAAGATCCGGTCCAGGGATAATTTACTCATGGGCGAGACTTTAACAGAAGGGTCGGAGGCGGCCAAGGCAGAGCAGACTGTTTCCGCAAGGATCGATAGTCTGCACGCCTTTGCGCTAGATCAATCGTAACGGGAGATCCATTGATAGACTTCAATTCCATTAGGAATCGACCTACAGCGCTTCCGGAATGGATGAGGAACTGCTAGGAATAATTACTCAACACAAGAGGACAACATGCAAGCATTGACACCTGTGCCACACGATGCCGCCCTGCCTACCGTCGCCTCTGCCTCGGTCAGGGCCGCGCGTCTCTCCCTGGCGCGCTCGCAATGCGCCCAGTTCCCCACCCGCCTGGCGCTGGCGCGCTGGACCTTCGGTGGGCACGTCCCTCACTTGCAGGACCACGCCCACCCACCACTGCGCGCTGCCTGGTTCGCCCGCGCCCAGCGCGACTTTCAGGCCTGGCTCGAACAGGGCGGGTTTGTGCAGCATGACGAGGCAACGGAAAATCGCGCACTGCCGAACCAATGAAAAATATTAATTAATTCAGAACATAATTAATTAATCACCCTCATAAATGAAAACGACGGCTTGCGCCGTCGTTTTCGCTCCCAGAAAGGGCTGCTACATTGAGGAATTGAATTCACTCGAAACCGCACGCATGCGGGTGGTAGTGTTACCAGATTTTAACGATTGCAAACAGGTTGGCACGTGTTGTTGATCGTCCCCTCCTGGAAAGAACTACAAGATCCACTATAGTCGATCTTACGGGACATTCAAGAACATATTGAGCAAAATCAGTTAAGTTTCGGAAGTGTGGTACGCGACATGGCTTTCATTGCGCCCTCACCCACCGATGCCCCGAATTTCTTCAATACCCGCTCCGGCAAGCCTTCATGCGCTGTGTAATCGACGATGTCTTCGGCCTTGACGATGTCGCGTGCCACCGTGTCTACCGTGCCGTAACCGTCGGCCAGGCCCATGTCGACGGCTTTCGCGCCGGTCCAGTACAGCCCCGAGAACATGTCGGGCGTTTCTTTCAGGCGCGCACCGCGCCCGGCGCGCACGACCGTAATGAATTGCTGGTGGATCTCGTTGAGCATTTCCTGGGCATGGGCACGGTGCTTGTCGGACTGCGGGCTGAACGGATCGAGAAAACCCTTGTTCGCTCCCGCTGTCAGCAGGCGCCGTTCGACGCCCAGCTTCTCCATGGTGCCGGTAAAGCCGAAGCTGTCCATCAGCACGCCGACCGAGCCGACGATACTGGCCTTGTTGACATAGATGCGGTCGGCCGCGGCGGCAATATAGTAGCCGCCCGACGCGCAGATCTCGTCGACCACCACATACAGCGGCTTGTCCGGATAGCCGCGTTTCAGGCGCCGGATCTCGTCGACGATGATGCCTGCCTGCACCGGGCTGCCGCCGGGGCTGTCGATGCGCAGCACCACCGCGGCCGAACCGGCGTCGGCGAAGGCCTTGTTCAGCGACGGGATGACATTGTCGGCCGCGCCACTGCCTTCTGCTTCGATCTCGCCGTTAATTTCAATCAAGGCCGTGTGACGACCAAGGTTTTCGTCGTCGCTGCCAAAGCTCAGGTCGAAATAGGTCCACAGGCCGACCACCACGACGGTCAGGAAGGCGAGCCGGAAGAAAATGCTCCAGCGCCGCGCCGCGCGGCGCTCCTTGATCGTGGCAAACACGAGCTTTTCGAGCGTCTCGCGTTCCCAGTTGCCGGCCGTCGGATTGGCGACAAACCGGCCATCGCCGTCGACGTCGTTCTTGATGTTCTCGCTCATTAAGGTTTCTCAGGGGCCCCGTGAGTTAAAGGAATACTTCTGTCTGATAATGCTTGCCGACTCAGGCCGCCGGCGGGCCGATCCGCTCGTCCGGCTGCCACACCACTCTGCCATCGGCTTCGCGCACCGTGATCGGGCGCAATTTGCCGCCGCGGCAGGGCCCACCCGCGCAGGCGCCGGTCTCGGGCCGATAAACGGCGCCGTGCGTCGCACACATGAGAAATTCGCCGCTTGACTCGAAAAACTGTCCCTGCACCCAGTCCAGTTCCATCGGCACATGGGCGCAGCGATTCAAATAGGCGTAGACGCTGCCGCGAAACCGTACCACGAAGCCGACCGCCGGCTCGCCGAACACGGCGACCGGAAAGCGAACGCCCTCCCCGCCGTCGACGAGCAGCTCCGAATCGCAGATCAGGATCTCATGCATCGATGTCACGCGTATTCGGCCAGCCAGGCGTGCAATTCGACGGCGGTTTTCGCGCAATACAGCGGCCGGCAGGCTTGCAGCTGGTCGACCGGATGGGCGCCGTACTCGACCGCGATGGCAGCGGCGCCGGCATTGTTTGCCATTAATAAATCGTGCGTGGTGTCGCCGATCATCACGGTGCGCCGCATGTCCTGGCCCAATTCGCGCGTCAGTTCCTGCAGCATGGCCGGATGGGGTTTCGAAAATGTTTCGTCCGCGCAGCGCGTGGCATCGAACAGCGACAGCAGGCCGGCCGCGTTCAGTGCCCGGTTCAGCCCGACACGGCTTTTCCCCGTAGCCACTGCCAGGAAGTAACCCTGCTGCGACAGTTCGTTCAACATCTCGCGAACGCCCTTGAACAAGACCAGTTCATGGTCTTTGGTCAGGAAGTGGTAACGGTAGCGCTCGACCATGCGTGGGTACATCGCCGGCGCCATGTCGGGCACGGCGGCCTGCATTGCTTCGGGCAATGCAAGACCGATGACGTGGGCGGCGGCGGCGTCACTGGGCACCGGGAGACCCACGTCGCGGGCGGCCGCCTGGATGCACTTGACGATGGCGACCGTGCTGTCCATCAGCGTGCCGTCCCAGTCGAACACGATCAGATCAAATTGCTTTCTTGGCATTTCTTCCGGCGAAACGCCGGCTCCTGTCATTTTTACCTGATGAACGAAACGTTCAATTCATTGCTTGCCCTAAGCTTAACAAAAAACGGTCGCATTCCGCAGGCAAGGGTGCCTGCAGCGTCATCAAGGCGCCGGATTCCGGGTGCGTAAACGTGATTTTGTAGGCGTGCAGAAACATTCGACGCAGGGCGCCGCGCGTGGCATCGGCCTTTTGCAATTGCTTGTTCAGTGAGAAATCGCCGTATTTCTCGTCGCCGAGGATGGGGAAGCCCGACGATGCCAGATGAACCCGGATCTGGTGGGTACGTCCGGTTTTCAGTTCCGCTTCCAGCAAGGCAAAATTTTCCCATTTCCGCAGCAAATTGAAAATCGTATGCGATTCCATGCCGCCGGCCTGCACCACGACGCGCCGTTCGCCATCGGGCGTTGAAAACTTATGCAGCGGCAGTTTGACGTGCTGGCGCTTGTTGGTCCAGTCGCCCGCCACGGCGGCCAGGTAGCGTTTATCCGTGTGGCCGTCGCGCATTTGCTCGTGCAAATTAGTCAACGCCGAACGTTTCTTGGCCAATAACAGCAGGCCGGAGGTCTCGCGGTCGAGGCGGTGCACCAGCTCCAGGAACTTGGCGTCCGGCCGCGAAGCACGCAATTGTTCGATCACGCCATACGACACGCCCGAGCCGCCATGCACGGCCACGCCGGACGGCTTGTCGATCACTAACAAGTGCGTGTCTTCATGGACGATCTTGAATTCCGCGCCCGGCACCGGCGCGGTGTGGGTTTTTTCGGCGATGCGGATCGGTGGAATGCGCACCAGGTCGCCCTCGACGAGGCGGTACAGCTGGTCGATGCGACCCTTGTTAACACGCACTTCCCCGGAGCGCAGGATGCGGTAAATATGGCTTTTTGGTACGCCTTTGCAGACGCGCAGCAGGTAGTTATCGATGCGCTGTCCAGCTTCTTCTTCGGTGATCGTGACGAAAGTTGCTGCTAACGCCTGTGATGAAGGGGGAACAACATCGTTTTGCATCTTCATGTGGACTGTCTTCCCAGAAATTCTCTCTAAGTCCTTCATTTTGAATATATAATCGACAGGCGGCGGTGAAACCTCTGCAGTGTAAGAATTAAAACGATATTTTACACAGGGGCGCGCTCCATCGGCCCCGCAGGCATGCAAATTCGATGGAAAAAACGTGTACGCACATTCCTGCGCCGATCAGGGTTGCACCGCAGTTGTAATCGGATCGCGTGCAGGAGTGCCGGATTGGATTGTTTGGAACTGTAAGGATAAGTACCGGCAAGCTCGCCTCGGCAAGCTCGCTGGTTGATGGTGTCGATAACGCTTGTCGTTTCGCCCGACTTTTTGCAGGCCTCATCCTGAAGACTTCAGAGGCAAGGCTGATTACATCGCCTGTCGTCAACGTCTCGGTTTGTTCGCTGTAAGGGTCTGGCTGGTAGTTGCGCGCACCGCCTCCACCCTGTCGTGCCGCTCATCGATGAGCGCCCCAGGTGCGGCGTGCCCTCGGCATGACGATCGACCCCATTTGCGCCCCGTGGCGGCAGCGATGATTTTCCATCGCCGCGCCGCCCGTCCGGGCATACCCCCTCCAGCTCTCCCCTCCCGCGTATGTCCCTGTAGTTTTGCCGCCCTGGCAAGGCGGCTTTGGAACGGCCCACGGGTCGCGGAGTCAATAATGAAACGTATGTTGTTTAACGCTACACAGCAAGAAGAATTGCGCGTAGCGATCGTCGATGGACAGAAACTGATCGACATCGATATTGAAACGGCCGGACGCGAACAGCGCAAGTCGAATATCTACAAGGGTGTCATCACCCGCATCGAACCCTCTCTCGAAGCTTGCTTCGTCAGCTACGGCGAAGACCGCCACGGCTTCCTCCCCTTCAAAGAAGTTGCCCGCACTTATTTCCGTGAGGGCGTGGACGTGCGCAATGCCTCCATCAAGGAAGCGCTGCGCGAAGGCCAGGAAATCATGGTGCAGGTCGAGAAGGAAGAACGCGGCAACAAGGGCGCTGCCCTGACCTCGTTCATCTCGCTGGCCGGCCGCTACCTGGTGCTGATGCCGAACAACCCGCGCGGCGGCGGCGTATCGCGCCGAGTCGAAGGCGAGGAGCGCCAGGAACTGCGCGAAACGATGGACAAGCTGGACCTGCCGCAAGGCATGTCGGTGATTGCCCGTACCGCCGGCATCGGCCGCAACGTCGAAGAACTGCAGTGGGACCTGAATTACCTGATGCAACTCTGGCGCGCGATCGAAGGCGCCGGCAAGTCGGCTTCGGGCGCCTTCCTGATCTATCAAGAGTCGTCGCTGGTGATCCGCGCGATCCGCGATTACTTCCAGCCTGACATCGGCGAAGTCCTGATCGACACCGACGAGATCTACGAACAGGCGCAGCAGTTCATGAGCCACGTGATGCCCGACATGGCGCACCGCGTGAAGCGCTACAGCGACGACGTGCCGCTGTTCTCGCGTTTCCAGATCGAACACCAGATCGAAACCGCCTACGCGCGCACCGTGCCGCTGCCATCGGGCGGCGCGATCGTCATCGACCACACCGAAGCGCTGGTCTCCATCGACGTCAACTCGGCACGCGCCACGCGCGGCTCGGACATCGAGACCACCGCCTTCAACACCAACTGCGAAGCGGCCGACGAAGTGGCGCGCCAGTTGCGCCTGCGCGACCTCGGCGGCCTGATCGTCATCGACTTCATCGACATGGAAGTCGCTAAAAACCAGCGCGAGGTCGAAACCCGCCTGAAAGACGCCCTGCACCACGACCGTGCCCGCGTCCAGATGGGCAAGATTTCGCGGTTTGGCTTGATGGAGCTGTCGCGCCAGCGCCTGCGTCCGTCGCTGTCCGAAGGCTCGCACGTGACCTGCCCGCGCTGCTCGGGCACCGGCCACATCCGCGACACCGAATCGTCGGCCCTGCAAGTCCTGCGCATCATCCAGGAAGAGGCGATGAAGGAAAACTCGGCCACGATCCACGTGCAAGTGCCGGTCGACGTCGCAGCCTTCCTGTTAAATGAGAAACGCGGCGAAGTTCTGAAAATCGAGAACCGCCACCGTATCAGCGTGGTCCTGGTGCCGAACAAGCACCTCGACACCCCGCACTACAAGCTCGAGCGCATCAAGCACGACGACCCGCGCCTGGAGGAAGTCCCGTCCAGCTACACGCTGGCCGAGTCCGCAGAAACCGACATGGCCTACAGCAAGCGCCAGAAGGAAGAAGCCAAGCCGCGCCAGGAAGCCATGGTCAAGACCATCACCCCCGCCCAGCCGGCACCGATGGTCGACCGCAGCGAAGCGGCCAAGCCTGTGAAACCGGTGGAAGTCCCGCTTGCCCCGCCGGCGCCGATCGTGGTGGAGCCGGTCGGCTTCCTCGCCAAGCTGAAGGCCTTCTTCTTCGGCGCGCCGGAGCCGGTTGCCCCGCCACCAGTCGTGGCCGAGCCGGTCAAGCCGGCCGCGCCAAGCCCGGCCGAACGCAGTGCCCGTGGCCCGCGTGCCCGTAACGGTCGCAATGAGGGCCGCAACGGCAAGCCCGAGCGTAGCCGCGAAGAACGCGATACGACGGCCAAGGCCGGCGTCGACGAGACCGTCAAGGCAGGCGAGTTCGACGTCAAGCCGGCACGTCCACCGCGTCCGCCACGCGAGCCGCGCGCTCCGCGTGAAGCACGCGAAGGGGGCGAAGTCCAGGCCGCGGCACCGCGTGCCGAACGCGCCGAGCGTCCGGAACGTGCAGAGCGTCCGGAACGCGCACCGCGCCAGCCGCGCGAACGCGCCGAGCGCCAGCAGCCGGTCGAAGCCAAGCTGGAAGAACTGACCGTCCTGACCGCGATCCCGACATCTGAATCGGAACTGTCGACCACGACGCCGCACGGTGACCTGCTCGAGCACGCCGTCCTGGCCGTGACCGGCACCGGTCCCGAGGGCGAAGAGATCGATGGCGAAGGTGGCGACGAGCCGCGCCGCCGCCGCCGCCGTGGTGGCCGCAACCGCAACCGCCGCGACCGCGACGGCAACGAAGTCGAATCGGGCGAGATGGGCGAGAACGAAGGCACGCCGGCATTCATGCCGGTCGCCGACGAGGAAGCCGCGAAAGTAGCCGCCGCCGAGAAGACGGGCCGTGGCCGTGGCCGTGGCGAAGGTCGCCAGCAGGCTGCCAAGCAGGCGCCGTGGCCGTTCCCGACCTCCGCCTCGGTCGCCGCGTTGCAAGCGGGCACGGCAGCCAGCGCAGCGCCGGCACCAGCGGCCATGCCCACGTCGGTAGCGTCGTTCGGCGTGCCGGCAGCAACAAGCCAGACCTGGTTCTTCCCGACCGCCGCCTCGATCGCCGCGGCGCAGCCGAAGCCGGCAGCCATGCCGGTGCAAGCCGCGCCGACAGCGCCTGCACCGGTTGCTGAAGTAGCGGCTGCGCCGGTTGCGCCAGCGCCGGATGCGCCTGCGCCTGCTCCGGTTGCTTCGGTTCCTGTCGCTCCTGTCGCTCCTGCGCCGGTTGCTTCGGCTCCAGTCGCTCCTGCCCCGGTTGCTCCTGCGCCGGTCGCCGAGGCAGCCGTTGCTGCGCCTGCTCCGGCAGCGCCGGCACCTGCGCCACAGGCTCCGACTCCGGCATCAGCTCCGCCGGCAACCGCGGACTTGAGCGAAGCGCTCGGCGCCGCCGGCCTGACGCTGGCCGCGACCGATCCGGAAAAGCTGCGCGCAGCCCAGGAGGCAGCCGCCCAGGCAGCCGCTCCGGTGCGCGTCGGCCGTGCCCGCAAGCCGGCACCGAAGCTCGCCGACGAGCCGCTGATCCAGGTCGACACGCGCCAGTAATCCCGCCGCGTTGATCCAGTGAAAGGGAAGCCTCGTGCTTCCCTTTTTTTATTTTCAATGTATCGCACCGCTACAGCACATGACCGATCAATTAGCCCCGCCGCCCGTCAGCTTGCGTGTCGCCTTTCTTTACTGGCTGAAACTCGGCTTCATCAGCTTCGGCGGACCGGCCGGGCAGATCGCGCTGATGCATACCGAGCTGGTCGAGCGGCGGCGCTGGATTTCCGAGGGCCGTTTCCTGCATGCGCTCAATTACTGCATGCTCTTGCCCGGCCCTGAAGCGACGCAACTGGCCGTGTATATCGGCTGGCTGCTGCACCGCACGCGCGGCGGCATCATCGCCGGACTGCTGTTCATCCTGCCGTCGCTCCTGATCCTGATCGGCCTGGCCTGGATCTATCTCGCCTTCGGGCACCTGACGCTGGTTACCGGGATCATGAACGGCATCAAGCCGGCGGTGGTGGCGATCGTGCTGGCCGCCGCCTGGCGTCTCGGCAGCCGCACGCTGCGTAACGGCATCCTGATCGCCATCGCCGTTGCCGCCTTTGTCGCCATCGCCCTGTTGCAGCTGCCCTTCCCGCTGATCGTGCTGGCTGCGGCGCTGTGCGGCGTGGCCGGCGCACGCTGGCGTCCGCAAGCCTTCCAGCCGGGCGGCGCGCATGGCGGCGTTCATGCCAGAACCGACGCCAACAGGCCGCGTGCGCTCATCGACGACGATACGCCGACGCCCGAACACGCGCGCTTTTCGCGCCGCCGGCTGGCGGCGGTGATCGCCATTGGCGTCGGCCTCATGCTCGCGACCTGGCTGCTGCTGGCCGCCTGGGGCGGCGTGAGCGGCACGCTGGCGCAAATGGGGTGGTTCTTTACCAAGACCGCGCTGCTCACTTTTGGGGGCGCGTATGCCGTGCTCCCGTATGTCGTGCAGGGCGCGGTCGAGCATTACGGCTGGCTCAGCGCGCCGCAGATGATCGACGGCCTGGCGCTGGGCGAAACCACGCCCGGCCCCCTGATCATGATTGTCGCCTTTGTCGGTTTCGTCGGCGGCTGGACGCAGTTGCTGTTCGGGGCGGCCGCGCCCTGGCTGGGCGGCATTGCCGGCGCCGTCGTCGCGGCCGTGTTCACCTTCATTCCCTCGTTCGTATTCATCCTCGCCGGCGGTCCGCTGGTCGAATCCACGCGCGGCAACCTGCGCCTGACCGCGCCGTTGACCGCGATCTCGGCGGCCGTGGTCGGCGTGATTGCCAGCCTCGCGCTCTACTTCGGGCGCGAGGTGTTCTTCGCCGGCGGATCGGCCCAGCTTGATGCGATCGTGGTCGGCTCCCTTGCCGCCGTCGCCCTGCTGCGCTACCAGGTCGGCACGATCACCGTGCTGGGCGCCTGTGCGTGTGCTGGCCTCGTGCTATCGTACTGGCATGTCTGAAAAAATCATCATACTCCACGACCTGCGCGCACCGGCGCTGGCCGTCCCGGCAGCCCCTCCCGCGCCCGTCGGCTATTTGGCCGATGCGCTGGCGCGCCCCCTGCACGACCTGCGCATCTCGGTGACCGACCGCTGCAATTTCCGCTGCGTGTATTGCATGCCGAAGGAAGTGTTCGGCAAGGATTATCCCTACCTGCCCCATGGCGACCTGCTCTCGTTCGAGGAAATCACGCGCGTGGCGCAGCTGTTCATCGCCCACGGCGTCGAGAAGATCCGCCTGACGGGAGGCGAACCCCTGCTGCGCAAGAACCTGGAACAGCTGGTGGCGATGCTGCGCGCCCTGCCGACGCCCTCCGGCCGCCCGCTCGACCTGACCCTGACGACCAACGGCTCGCTGCTGGCCAGGAAAGCGCGGGTGTTGAAAGAGGCAGGCCTCGACCGCGTCACGGTCTCGCTCGACGCGCTCGATGACGCCGTCTTCAAGCGCATGAACGATGTCGACTTTTCGGTCGCCGACGTACTGGCCGGGATCGACGCCGCGCACGCCGTCGGGCTGGGGCCCGTAAAAGTCAACATGGTCGTCAAGCGCGGCAGCAACGATGACCAGATCGTACCGATGGCGCGCCATTTCAAAGGTTCGCCCACCATCCTGCGCTTCATCGAATACATGGATGTCGGCGCCTCGAACGGCTGGAACATGGATGAAGTCGTGCCGTCCGGCGAAGTCGTGCGCCGTATCGCGGCCGAGCTGCCTTTGGCGCCGATTGCCGCCAACTACACCGGCGAGACGGCCGCGCGCTGGCGCTATCTCGACGGCGGCGGCGAAGTCGGCGTCATCTCGAGCGTCACCGGCGCGTTCTGCAAGGATTGCAGCCGCATGCGCCTGTCGACCGAGGGCAAGCTTTACACCTGCCTGTTCGCCACCCGCGGCCACGACCTGCGCGCCCTGCTGCGCGCGGGCCACGATGACCTCGCCATCAGCGGCGCCATCGCGCACCTGTGGCAGGCCCGCACTGATCGTTACTCCGAAACGCGTACGGTCGCCACCCCGGGCGTCGAACGCGGCGCGCGCAAAGTCGAAATGTCCTACATCGGCGGTTAAATAAAATGACACAACAAGCATCGATCAGCGGGCTGATCCTCGCGGGCGGACGCGGCACGCGCATGGGCCAGGTCGACAAGGGCTTGCAGCCCTTCCGCGGCAAGACCATGGCCGCGCATGTCCTCGAACGCCTCGCCCCGCAAGTGGCAACCGTAGCGATCAACGCCAACCAGAACCTGGAAACCTACGCCGCGCTCGGCGTGCCGGTCTGGCCGGATGACCTGGCCGGTTTTGCCGGGCCGCTGGCCGGCATGGAAACCGGCATGCGGCGCTGCGAAACCGACTATCTGCTCACCGCTCCCTGCGATTCGCCCTTCCTGCCGCCGGATCTGGCTGGGCGGCTGCTCGCTGCCTTGCGCCAACAGGATGCCGACCTGGCCTTCGCCGTGACCCAAGAGCCGGGCCAGCGCCCGCAGCCGCATCCGGTGTTCTGCCTGGTGAAGGCGGCGCTGCTGCCGGTCTTGTCTGCGTATCTGGCCGAGGGCGGACGGCGCATGGATGGCTGGTACAAGGACTTGAAGGCGGTCGAGGTACCGTTCGACGATGCCGACGCCTTCCGCAACATCAACACGCTCGACGAGCTGCACAACCTCGACACCACGCGCGCGCCGCGCCTGGCGGATGTGACGAGCTGCCTGTCCGGCTACGATCCGGACGCCTTGCCGGTCAAGGACGCGCAGCGCATCATCCGCGAGTTCGTGCAGCCGGTACGTGCTGTCGAGCAGGTCGCCTTGCGCAGTGCCCTCGGCCGCGTGCTCGCGCGCGACATCGTCTCGCCGATCAACGTGCCGGCGCATGATAATTCGGCGATGGACGGCTATGCCTTGCGCGGGGAAGACCTTCCTGTCGAAGACCAGGTGCGCTTGAGCGTGATCGGTACCATCTACGCGGGCAAACCGGGGACGCAAGTGCCAGGACCGGGCGAATGTGTGCGCATCATGACGGGCGGCGTGATGCCTGCCGGCTGCGACAGCGTGATCCCTCAGGAATTCGTGGCCGAGGAAGGCGAAACGTCGATCGTCGTCGCCGCTGGCGTCGTCAAGCCCGGCGACAACCGGCGCTTTGCCGGCGAGGATCTGTTGGCGGGCAGCGCGGCGCTACGCGCGGGCAAAATCATCCGGCCGGCCGACCTGGGTCTGGTCGCCTCGCTCGGCATCGCCGAAGTGCCGGTACGGCGCCGCCTGCGCGTGGCCTTCTTCTCGACCGGCGACGAACTGCGCTCGATCGGCCAGCCCCTCGATGAAGGCAGCGTCTACGACAGCAACCGCTACACGATCTACGGCATGCTGCAGCGTCTTGGCTGCGACATCATCGACATGGGCATCGTGCGCGACGACCCGGCGGCGCTGGAGGAAGCCTTGCGCAGCGCCTGCGAGAATGCCGACGCCATCATCACCTCGGGCGGCGTCTCGGTCGGCGCGGCCGACTACACGAAACAGATCATGGCGCGCCTCGGCGACGTCACCTTCTGGAAGATCGGCATGCGTCCCGGACGGCCGCTGGCGTTCGGGCGCATCGCATCGAATGGGCACAACGCGTTTTTGTTCGGCTTGCCCGGCAATCCGGTGGCGGTGATGGTCTCGTTCTACTTCTTCGCGCGCGAGGCGCTGTTGCGCATGATGGGCGCCGACGCACCCTTACCCCTGCTGCGCGCGCGCTCGGCGGGTGCAATCCGCAAGAAGCCGGGCCGCACCGAGTACCAGCGCGCGATCCTGACGCAGGGCGAGGACGGCATGCCGATGGTAGCCATCACCGGCTCGCAAGGCTCGGGCATTTTACGCTCGATGTCGGAGGCGAATTGCATGGTTGTCTTACACGATGCGCAGGGCAATGTCGCGGCCGGCGATAAAGTGGATGTACTGATGTTCGAAGGGCTGGTTTGACCTACGGTGGACGGGCTCCCCGTCCACCGAACGAATTCATCAATAAAATTGGCGCCATCATGGCGCCGATCCTTATTCGTCCCGTTCGGCTTCCGCCCCCAACATCAGCTGCGCCGCCTCGCTCGGCAGCGCTTCCACCGACTTCAGCTTCTTCGCCATCTGACGGCTGCGGACCTCGGCGTTTTCGATGTTCCTGGCCGCCTTCTCCAGCGTCAGCTTGGTCGCGGCCAGCACGTCGCCGAACTTGCCGAATTCGGTCTTCACCGCGCCCAGCACCTGCCAGACTTCCGACGAACGCTTTTCCAGCGCCAGCGTGCGGAAGCCCATCTGCAGGCTGTTGAGCAGCGCCGACAAGGTCGACGGCCCCGAGATTGTCACGCGCAGCGTGCGCTGCAGGTCGTCGGCCAGGCCGGGGCGACGCATGACTTCGGCGTACAGGCCTTCGGTCGGCAGGAACAGGATCGCAAAGTCGGTCGTCTGCGGCGGCGAGACGTATTTTTCGCAAATCGTCTTTGCCTCGGTACGCACCGCGCGTTCGAGCTCGGCGCCGTATTTCGCCACGCCCTCGGCATCGGCGCGGTCCTGCGCGTCCTGCAGGCGCTCGTACTGCTCTTTCGGAAACTTGGCGTCGATCGGCAGCCATAGCGGCGCGCCGCCGTCGGTCACGCCGGGCAGCTTGATGGCGAACTCGACGCGCGCATTCGTACCCGCCACGGTCTCGACGTTTTTCGCATACTGGTCGCTTGTGAGGACCTGCTCGAGCAGCATCTCGAGCTGCACTTCGCCCCAGGTGCCGCGCGTCTTCACATTGGTCAGCACGCGTTTGAGGTCGCCCACGCCGATCGCCAGCTGCTGCATTTCACCAAGACCCTGGTGCACCTTTTCCAGCCGCTCCGAGACCTGGCGGAACGATTCGGTGAGGCGCGTCTCCAGCGTCGTCTGCAGCTTTTCGTCGACCGTCTGGCGCATCTCTTCCAGGCGTTTCGCGTTGTCGACTTGCAGGTCGCGGATCTTGTGTTCGAGCGTCGCGCGCACTTCCAGCATGCGCTGGGCATTCGATTCGGTGAGGTTGGTCAGCGTCTGCTGAAGCGTGTCGGCGAAGCGTTTCAGTGACCGCGCCTGCTCCTCGCGCCCGCCGGCCGCATGCAGCTGCATCTGCTGGCGCATGGTCTCCAACTGCCCGATGGTTGCCCCCTGGTGCTGTGCCATGTGGCCGGTCAGTTCCTGGCGCGTCGCCTGGGCGCTGTGCTGCAGCTCCTGGCGCAGTTCGCGCTCGACGCGCTCAAAAGCGAGACCGCTGTTGTCGCCCCCGCCGCGCGCACGCAGTAACAGCAGCACTTGTAGAACGACCACAACCAGCAGGGCGACCAGCAAGAGGGCAAATTCAGCAGTGGACATCAATCGGCCTTGTTGCGCATCCAGTCGGCGGTCTGGTAGAAGGACTGCATCAGGCGCATGCGCAGGTCCTCGTCCATGCCGATGTCTTCCATGGCCCAGGCCATGGCGCGCAGCCACTGATCGCGCTCGCTCGTGCCGATCCCGAACGGCAGATGCCGTGCGCGCAGGCGCGGGTGGCCATGGCGTTCGACGAACAGGTCGGGGCCGCCCATCCAGCCGGACAGGAACATGAAGAGTTTTTCGCGCGAACTGTCGTTCGGCGTGGGATGCAGGGCGTGGATGCCGGCAAATTCAGGCTCCAGCTCCATCAGGTCATAAAAGCGGTCGACCAGCTCGCGCAGGCGCGCTTCGCCACCGATGGTGTGGTACAGGGTTTGGTTCTCGGACATCCTGCCATGATAGCGCAACGGGATGTCTGACGGTGAGTAGGGTGGGCACCCCGGGCCCTGCCCTGTCGGGCAGGGCGCTTCACAGGCGGACAGCCATGCTGTCCGAATTCCCTGCTTCGCCCCACGCGGAACGCCGAATATTGTTAGCCTGCTTCGCGCAGCGTCTGCAGCGGCGGCTGCCGCAGCACGCTGCGCAGGCCCAGCCAGCCGCCGACCAGCGCGCACAGCGCCCCGACCACGACCCCGGCCAGCCAGACGCCCGGCTCGAAGGTCCATGGGAACTTGAACTGGTAGGTCGCCAGCGCCCAGCCCAGCAGCGCCGCGCCGCTCGCGGCCAACAAACCGGCCAGCCCGCCGACGAGCACGAACTCGATGCGCTGCGCCTGCGCCAGCTGCTTGCGCGTCGCGCCCAGCGCGCGCAAGAGCCCCGCTTCGCGGGTGCGCTCGGACTGCGATCCCATCAGCGCCGCGTACAGCACCAGCACGCCGGAAGCGAGCGTGAACAGGAACAGGAACTCGACCGCCACGACCACCTGGTCGACGACGTCCTGCACCTGGCGAATGATGCCGCTGACGTCGATCACGGTCAGGTTCGGGTAGGTGCGCGCCAGCGTATTGGCCAGTCCTGCGCCCTGCTGCGGCAGGTGGAAGGCCGTCATGTAGGTCGCCGGCGCATTCGTCATCGCTTGCGGATTGATGATGACGAAGAAGTTGGCGCGCATCGAACCCCATTCCAGCTTGCGCAGGCTCGTCACCTTCGCGTCGACCACGATGCCGGCCATATCGAAACGCATCACGTCGCCCAGCTTCAGACCCAGGGTTTTCGCGATGCCCTGCTCGACCGAGGCTTCGGACACACCAGTGGCGTCGCGGAACCAGCTGCCTGCGACGATCTCGTTGCCTTCCGGCGCCTGCGCCATGGTGGAAAGGTTGAATTCACGGTTCGCCAGGCGCCGCGCGTCGTCGGCCGTGTAGGTGCCAGAGGTGATGGCCTTGCCGTTGACGGCGGTGAGGCGGCCGCGGATCATCGGGTACAGCACGGGCTTGTCGACACCGGCGGCGGCAATCCGGCGCGTTACGTCGATCTGCTGCTCGGGCAGCACGTTGATGACGAAGCGGTTCGGCGCGTTCTCGGGCGTTGCGCGCTGCCAGGCTGCGACCAGGTCGCCGCGCACCACGGTCAATAACAGCAGCGCCATCAGACCAAGCGCGAGCGACACCACCTGCACGATGGTCGCGCCGGGGCGGCGCTGCAGCGAGGTGACGGCGAAGCGCCAGCCCTGGTGTGTCGACAGGCCGCGCAGGCGGCGCAGCAGTTTTAGCGACAGCCAGGCCACCAGCGCAAAGACCGCGAAGCCGCCGAGGAAGCCGCCGGCCGTCAGCAAGGCCAGCTTCGGATCCCCGGCCTGCCACAGCAGCAGCGCGACGAACACGCCGATGCCCAGGCCATAGGTGGCGAGCGCCATCGGCTGCGGCGCGGCCTGCTCGCGCCGGATCACGCGGTTGTGCGGCACGTTGCGCAGCTGAAGCACGGGCGGCAGCGCGAAGCCGACCAGCAGCAGCATGCCGGTGGCGATGCCTTGCAGCGCCGGCAGCATGGATACCGGCGGCAGGTCCGGCGGCAATAGCGTGCCGATCAGCTGCAACAGCACGAAGTGCGCGCCAAACCCCACCAGCACGCCGATGACGCTGCCGGCCAGGCCGACCAGCGCGAATTCGATCAGGTACATGGCGCCGACGCCGTTCTGGGTCATACCGAGGCAACGCAGCATGGCGCAGGCATCGAGGTGGCGCTGCATGAAGCGGCGCGCGGCCATCGCCACGGCCACCGCCGCCAGCATGGCCGACAGCAGGCCGACCAGCGACAGGAAGCGGTCCGCGCGGTCGAGCGTGGCCTGCATCTCCGGACGGCCGTTTTCGATCGACTCGATGCGCACGCCCTTGACGTTGTCTTGCGCGATACGCGCGCGCAGCCAGGTTTCGAAATCGCGCACCCGCGCCAGGTCGTTGTTCGAAGGCGCCGCCACCAGCAGCTTGTAGGTCACGCGCGCAAAGTCATCCACCAGGCCGGTCGACTTCAGGTCCCCGAGCGGGAGCATCACGCGCGGCGCGAAATTGGCGAACGAGGCGCCGCGGTCCGGTTCGGCCGCGACCAGCTGGGTAATGGTAAAGCGGCGTTCGCCCACTTGCAGCGCGTCGCCGACCTTGACGTTCAGTGCCGGCAGCAGGTTGGCGTCGACCCAGACGGTGCCAGGTGCGGGAACCGAGCGTGCCGCTGTGCCGCGCGCCGCGCTGGCCTGCGCCGGATCGGTCGTGATGCGCAGTACGCCGCGTAGCGGGTAGCCTGGCGAGACGGCCTTGATCGAGGCCAGCTGGGCCTGCGACGTCTCGCCCTCCCCGCCCTGGGCCATACTGGGGAAGGTGACGGTATCGGCCAACAGCAGGCCGCGCCGCTCGGCTTCCTGGCGCCAGGCGGGCCGCACGGGATTGTCGCTGTTGACCAGCAGGTCGGCGCCGAGCAGCTGGTTGGCGTCGCGCGCCAGACCAGCGCGCATGCGGTCGATGAAGAAGCCGACCGAAGACAAGGCCGAGACGGCGACAATCAGCGCGACCAGCAGGAAACGCAGTTCGCCCGCGCGCCAGTCGCGCGCGGTCATGCGGAGGGACTGCATCAGCATGGGTTGGTTTCCTTAATGGGCCGCAGACGGCGCGGTGGCGAAGAAAGTGTCGACCTCGGCCAGGAAGGCGCGCTTCTGCTCGGGTGCAAGGAAGGCCGCACTGAAGCTGTTGCGGGCGAGCTGGCGCGCGTGCGAGGCGTCCAGCGGCAGCGCCTCGAAGGCGGCGATGAAATTGTCGTTCATGTAGCCGCCAAAATAGGCCGGGTCGTCCGAGTTGACGGTCGCCGCCAGCCCCTTGTCGAGCAAGGTGCGCAGGTTGTGGCTGCCCATCACGTCGAACACGCGCAGCTTGATGTTCGACAGCGGGCAAACGGTCAGCGCCATCTGTTCGCGTACCAGGCGCTCGACCAGTTCCGGGCTTTCCAGGCAGCGCACGCCGTGGTCGATGCGCTCCACTTGCAGCACGTCGAGCGCGCTTTCGATGTAGGCGGGAGGCCCCTCCTCGCCCGCATGCGCGACCAGGCGCAGGCCGAGCTGGCGCGCGCGTTCGAACACGCGCGCAAATTTTTCCGGCGGATGGCCCACTTCAGATGAATCCAGGCCGACGCCGATGAACTTGTCCCGGTGCGGCAGCGATTCGTCCAGCGTGGCCAGCGCTTCTTCCTCGGACAGGTGGCGCAGGAAGCACATGATCAGCGAGGCGCTGATCGGCCCCTCCTGGCAGGCGCGCGAGATACCGTTGATGACCGTCTCGAACGGCACGCCGCGCGCGGTATGCGTCTGCGGATCGAAGAAGATCTCGGCATGGCGCACATTATCAAGGGCGGCGCGTGCCAGGTAGGCGGCCGTCATGTCGTAGAAATCCTGCTCGGTCAGCAAGACGCTGGCACCGGCGTAATAAATGTCGAGGAAGGACTGCAAATCGCTGAAAGCGTAGGCCTGGCGCAACGCTTCGACCGATGGATAAGGCAGCGAGACGCTGTTTCTTTGCGCCAACGCAAAGATCAGTTCCGGCTCCAGCGAGCCCTCGATATGGATGTGCAATTCGGCCTTCGGCATCTGTTCAATGGTCTGGCGCAGCTGCTCGTTCAGCATGGATGTTCTCCGTCAAAGGCGGTTTTTCAGGGCAGGGCCGACAAGTGTACCGCATGCCGCCACGGCTCAGTTTTCATTGGGCAGGAGTCCGAAAAAACCGCCGTTTCGCGTGCGCCGCCAGCGCGCCGGATCGTGCACTATCGGCACATTGTTTTCGTCATCCCATCCGTAAAGATGTGTGGACATAGCCATACGGCACGCATAAAAAATTTCCGCCGATTGGCCCTTTCAGCGCCGGCAGCACGAACGTTAAATATATTGTTTTTGGTTAATAATCAAACACTTACAGGTGTTACACCCTCGGTCACGATACTGCTTTGACTTCGAGAACCAATAGGCACATAATAAATTTAAGAAACAAAAAAAGACCCTTCATCTACGGGACATCCGGCCACAAGCCGGCTCAAAAAGAACAATCCGCCTGAGCCGCCGTGCACGTCGCGGCGCTACCAGGACGACCCGCCCAACGGGTGGAACTTCGGGAAACCGTCGCGAACGGACACACGGCCAATAAAACGTTGGCCAATCCGGCGCGCAGCAGGTCGAACGAGGTATCCGTAACACGCCAAGACTACCGGGACCTGAGCAGTCGATCTATGGATCGACTGCCGTGACAGTGATCGTTGTTAGCAAACTAAAGGACATGCACATGACCATTTTTGACAACTACGCAGCCCGTTACGAGCGCACCCGTGAAGAAGAGTATTCCCTGTCCGAATACCTTGCCATGTGCAAGAAGGATCCGCTGACCTATGCCAGCGGGCCGGAACGCATGCTCGCTGCCATCGGCGAGCCACAGTTCGTCGATACCCGGCTCGATCCGCGCCTTTCGCGCATCTTTGCCAACAAGATCATCAAGATCTACCCTGCCTTCCGCGAGTTCTACGGCATGGAGGAAGTGATCGAGCAGGTTGTCTCTTACTTCCGCCACGCGGCCCAGGGCCTGGAAGAGCGCAAGCAGATCCTCTATCTGCTGGGACCGGTGGGCGGCGGCAAGTCGTCGATTGCCGAAAAGCTCAAGCACCTGATGGAACAAGTCCCCTTCTATGCCATCAAAGGTTCGCCGGTGAACGAGTCGCCGCTCGGCTTGTTCAACGAGGACGAGGATGGCGTCATCCTGGAAGAAGACTACGGCATCCCGCGCCGCCACCTGCGCTCGATCCCGAGCCCATGGGCGGTCAAGCGCCTGCATGAGTTCGGCGGCGACATCAACAAGTTCCGCGTCGTCAAGCGCTACCCGTCGATCCTGAAGCAGATTGCGATTTCGAAAACCGAGCCGGGCGACGAAAACAACCAGGACATTTCCTCGCTGGTCGGCAAGGTCGACATCCGCAAGCTCGAGGATTATTCGCAGGACGATCCGGACGCCTACAGCTATTCCGGCGGCCTGTGCCTGGCGAACCAGGGCCTGATGGAATTCGTCGAGATGTTCAAGGCGCCGATCAAGGTCCTGCACCCCTTGCTGACGGCGACCCAGGAAGGCAACTACAAGGGCACCGAGGGCTTTGGCGCGATTCCCTTCGAAGGCATCATCCTGGCGCACTCGAACGAGTCGGAATGGAAGACCTTCCGCAACAACCGCAACAACGAGGCTTTCCTCGACCGAATTTATATCGTGAAGGTGCCTTATTGCCTGCGCATTTCCGACGAGATCAAGATTTACGATAAATTGATCCGCAACTCCTCGCTCGAAAGGGCGCCCTGCGCACCGGGAACGCTGCGCATGATGGCGCAGTTCGCCATCCTGTCGCGACTGAAGGATCCGGAAAACTCGAGCGTCTACTCGAAGATGCTGGTCTACGATGGCGAGAACCTGAAGGACACCGATCCGAAAGCGAAATCGTTGCACGAATACGTCGACTATGCCGGCGTCGACGAAGGCATGAACGGGCTGTCGACGCGCTTCGCATTCAAGATCCTGTCGAAAGTCTTCAACTTCGACAATACCGAAGTGGCCGCCAATCCGGTGCACCTGCTGTATGTGCTGGAACAGCAGATCGAACGCGAGCAGTTCCCGCCTGAACAGGAACAGCGTTACCACTCTTATATCAAAGAGCACCTGGCCCAGCGTTATGTCGACTTCATCGGCAAGGAAATCCAGACCGCCTACCTGGAAAGCTATTCGGAATACGGCCAGAACATTTTCGATCGTTATGTGACCTTTGCCGACTTCTGGATCCAGGACCAGGAGTTCCGCGATCCGGACACGGGCGAGAGTTTCGACCGCGAGTCGCTCAATGCCGAGTTGGAAAAGATCGAGAAACCGGCCGGGATTTCGAACCCGAAGGATTTCCGCAACGAGATTGTCAACTTCGGCCTGCGCGCCCGGGCAACCAACGGCGGCAAGAATCCGGCCTGGACCAGCTACGAAAAGTTCCGCACCGTCATCGAGAAAAAGATGTTCTCGAATACCGAGGAACTTTTGCCGGTTATTTCGTTCAACGCCAAGGCGAGTGCGGAGGATGCGACAAAGCACGCCGACTTCGTCAACCGCATGGTCGAGAAAGGTTATACGGCCAAGCAAGTGCGGCTCCTGTGCGAATGGTATCTGCGCGTCAGGAAGTCGTCGTAAAGGAAGGCGGACACGGGCGACGCGTGCACATCCGGCGTTGCCCCTCCGGCTCCATCTATGTGCTTGCCCGCATCGAAACGTCGGCAGGCAGTGCGCCAACCGTCGTTTCGCGCGTTTTTGACCACCCTGCCAGCCGTGCGCCACCCGCTTATGCACGCTGCGTATTAAGATAGGGGGACCGCGCGGTTGGCGGTCCGCAGCGGTTTTAACAGGAGGCATGTTTTGACTTACCTCATCGACCGACGCTTGCAGAGTAAGAACAAGTCCGCGGTGAACCGCGAACGCTTCCTGCGCCGCTACAAGGCGCAAATCAAGGACGCGGTCGGCCGCGCGATCAAGGGCCGCTCGATCACCGACATCGAGAACGGCGAAAAAGTCTCTATCCCCGTCAAGGACGTCAGCGAGCCGCACTTTGGCCACGCCCATGGCGGCGTGTGGGAAACAATTAACCCGGGCAATACGGAATACCAGAAGGGCGACCAGTTCAACCGCCCGCGCAGCGGCGGCGGCGGTTCCGGCCGTGGCCGCGCCGGCAACAGCGACCAGACGGTCGAGGACGACTTCATCTTCGAGCTCTCGCGCGAAGAATTCATGAATTATTTCTTCGAAGATCTCGAGCTGCCGAACATGATCAAGACCCAGCTCACGCAGACGATCGATTTTAAGACCCAGCGCGCCGGCTACAACGTCTCGGGCACGCCCTCGAACATCCATGTGCTGCGCTCCCTGCGCGGCGCGCTTGGCCGGCGCATCGCGGTGGGCAGTCCGAGCCGGCGCGCAGCGAGCGAGCTGCAGCAGGAATTGCAGGAACTGTTCGATGCCGAAGTGCCTGAAGACGACCCGCGCGTCATCGAACTGAAGCGCAAAATCCACCACCTGCACACCCGCATCAACGCGATTCCCTTCATCGATCCATTCGACCTGCGCTACAGCAACCGCATCAAGGTGCCGAAACCGAGTACCCAAGCCGTGATGTTCTGCATCATGGACGTCTCCGGCTCGATGGACGAAACGCGCAAGGACACGGCGAAGCGCTTCTTCATCCTGCTCTACCTCTTCCTCAAGCGCGTCTACGAGCGCATCGACGTCGTCTTCATCCGCCACCATACAGCCGCGGCCGAAGTCGACGAGGACGAATTCTTCCACTCGCGCGAGTCGGGCGGCACCGTCGTGTCGTCCGCCCTGCACCTGCTGCAGAAGGTGATCGGCGAGCGCTATTCGAGCTCCGACTGGAACGCCTACGTCGCCCAGGCTTCGGATGGCGACAACTGGGACAACGATTCGGTGCTGTGCAAGCAGTTGCTGGACCACGGCATCATGCCGAAAGTGCAGTACTACACCTATGTCGAAATCACCGACGGTCCGCCGCAGAACCTGTGGGAGCAATACACCGAGGTCGCCGCGCACCATTCGAATTTCGCCATGCAAAAGATCGTGACGCCGGCCGACATCTACCCGGTTTTCCGCGAACTGTTTAAAAAGCAGCCCAAGTAACCAGAGGCACGCATATGCCAGACGACCGCACCAAAAACCCGCGCGCTTTGCCGGAACAGTCGGAGTGGACCTTCGACCTGATCGAGCAGGCCCACGAGGAAATTCGCCGCGTGGCCAAAAAATTTGGCCTCGACACCTATCCGAACCAGCTCGAGATCATCACCGCCGAGCAGATGATGGATGCCTACACTTCGGTCGGCATGCCGGTGTCTTATAACCACTGGTCCTTCGGCAAGCACTTCCTGTCGACCGAAAAGAGTTACAAGCGCGGCCAGATGGGACTGGCCTACGAGATCGTCATCAACTCCGATCCCTGTATTGCCTACTTAATGGAGGAAAACAGCCTGACGATGCAGGCGCTGGTGATCGCGCACGCCGCCTATGGCCATAACTCATTCTTCAAGGGCAATTACCTGTTTCGCACCTGGACCGATGCCGAGGCGATCGTCGACTACATGGTGTTTGCCAAGAATTACATTGCCGAATGCGAGCAGCGCTACGGCATCGATGCCGTCGAGGACCTGCTCGACTCTTGCCATGCGATCCAGAATTACGGCGTCGACCGTTATAAGCGTCCGGCCAAGCTGTCGGTGGCGCAGGAGGCGGCGCGCCAGAAGGAGCGTGAAGAGTACGCACAGTCGCAGGTGAACGCCCTGTGGCGCACGGTGCCCCGGCGCGAGGAAGAAGAGCGCAATACTCCGCCCCCGCGCTTTCCGCTCGAACCCGAGGAAAACCTGCTGTACTTCATCGAGAAGTACGCGCCGCTGCTCGAACCCTGGCAGCGCGAACTGGTACGCATTACGCGCAAGATTTCGCAGTACTTTTATCCGCAGCGCCAGACCCAGGTCATGAACGAGGGCTGGGCTACCTTCTGGCACTACACGATTTTGCAGGACCTATATAAAGAGGGCATCGTCGGCGAAGGCTTCATGCTCGAGTTCCTGCAAAGCCATACCAATGTCGTCTACCAGCCGGCCGCGACCAGCCCCTATTACAGCGGCATTAATCCGTACGCGCTCGGATTCGCGATGATGAGCGACATGCGGCGTATCTGCGAAAACCCGACCGACGAAGACCGGGCCTGGTTCCCGGACATGGCCGGCAGCGACTGGATCAAAACGCTCGACTTTGCGATGCGCAATTTCAAGGACGAGAGCTTCATAGCCCAATACCTGTCACCCAAGCTGATCCGCGAGTTTCACTTCTTCGCCGTGCTCGATGACGACCGCAGCGACAAGCTGACCATCTCCGCAATCCACGACGAAGCCGGCTACCGCTATGTGCGCCAGCAGCTAGCCGAACAGTACAACATCGGCAACCGCGAGCCGAACATCCAGGTCTGGCAGGTCAACACCCGCGACGACCGCGCGCTCACCCTGCGTCACACCCAGTTCCAGCGCCGCCCGCTCAACAACCAGGCCCAGGAAGTGCTCAAGCATGTGGCCCGGCTGTGGGGTTTCGACGTACGCCTTGAGACAGTCGACACGAGCGGCCATGTCGTCAGCTTTCTCGATTGCCGGCGCGAGAAGCGTCACCGCTAGCATACCGTCAACCTCGACACCCGCCTCCAGGCCGCCCCATCATCGGGTACATGCCTGGAGGAAATCGTCTCCTGATGCAGGTCAAGACATAGCGACTCAGCAGCAAGCCATCACCTCCAGTCATACTCCCCGCCCCGTATTTGCACCAGTTCCGTGCGCTGGCGAACGCTCCACTTTGCCAAAACTGGCTATAGTTCGCAAAAAGCTCAGCATTGCACTATATGTTATTTGCCTTTACGCAAAATAGACGTGCAATATTTTGCCAACACCCCGTTCTTTCCACATCTTCTACAGTGCGTCAGTTTCATGCCGCAATGTTGTAATTTTGATTATGGTTCACCTGCGTTTTTTTGCACAGCCAAGGTGCGTCCGGATGAGCAGGATCGCCTGTTTTAACAAGCGTTTACCTCCGTTTTGGCCTCCTAAAAATACCTGTGCAAAAAAGAATTCGTAGGTATAATTCGCCGATGTCCCGGATACGGCCTTGTCATTTCGTCGTGTTTAGTGGGTTTAGTAGCAACAAAAAGAGTTGGTATTGGAGAAAGCAGGCATGAATTTTTCACATGAGAAGGAACCGGGGAAGAACATCACTGGTATCACCATTGTGGTCCTGTTGCACGTCCTGGTCGGCTGGGGGATCATCAATGGTCTCGGTACAAAGGTGATCACGAAGGTGCAGGAAGCAGTGGAAACGAAGTTGATCGAAGAGGTGAAACCACCACCCCCACCGGAGACTCCTCCGCCACCGCCGCCGCCGGAAATGAAGGCTCCACCGCCTCCGTTCATCCCGCCGGTCGAGGTTCAAGTGCAGCAGCCGCCACCGCCGCAGAACGTGATCGCCGCAGCGACGAGCACGCCTCCGCCGACGACGAGCCTGGCTCCTCCGGCACAGCCGGCGCCACCTGCCGCCGCGCCGGCAGCGCCTGCTGGTCCTAGCCGTACTGCGGCAGTGGCTGACTTCAGCACCTGTGCGAAACCGGAATACCCGAAAGCCTCGGCTCGTAACGAAGAAGAAGGCACGACGACGATTTCGTTCCTGATCGGCGTCGATGGTCGGATGGTCGATTCCAAGATCCAGAAGTCGAGTGGATCGCGTGATCTGGACCGTGCAGCGCAGAGTGCTATCGGCAAATGCCGCTTTAAACCGGCAATGGTCAATGGTCAGCCTGAACAGGCCTGGGTCCCAGTACAGTACGTCTGGTCGCTGGAACAATAACCGAGACAGAAGATCGTCTCACAACTCTGATTTTCGTTGTCTTTAGATCAGCGAACTTATTTTTATATTTCTGGAGGAAGCATGTTTAAGAATACCCGTTTGTCCGCTGTACTGGCGGCAGTCCTGTTCTCGGTGACGGCAGCATCGGCCCTGGTCTCCGCACCAGCCTTCGCTGACGCACCGGCAGCAGCCGCTCCGGCCGCACCGGCAGACGCAGCAGCCGCTCCTGCTGTTGACGCAGCAGCACCAGCTGCCGACGCAGCCGCCGCTGCTCCTGCAGCCGAAGGCGCAGCGCCTGCCGCCGCCGCTGGCGAGACCAAAGAAGAAGTCCACAACCCATACGGCTTCCAGGCCATGTGGGAAGAAGGCGACTTCGTCAACAAGGGCACGATCATCATCCTGTCGCTGATGTCGATGGGTTCGTGGTACATCATCATTACCAAGCTGATCGACCAATCGAAGATCATGCGCCAGTCGAAGGAAGTTTCCCAGAAATTCTGGAAAGCCAACTCGATCGCTGCTGGTTCGGCTGCCCTGAAAGAAGGCTCGCCATTCCGCTTCATCGCTGAAACCGGCACCAAGGCAACCCAGCACCACGACGGCGCCCTGCTCGAGCAGATCGACCTGTCGACCTGGGTGACCATGCAGGTCCAGCGCGCTGTGGACCGCGTTCAGTCGCGTCTGCAAGATGGCCTGTCGTTCCTGGCAACCGTCGGTTCGACCTCGCCGTTCATCGGTCTGTTCGGTACCGTCTGGGGCATCTACAACGCACTGACCGCCATCGGCATGTCGGGTAACGCATCGATCGACAAGGTTGCTGGTCCAGTTGGTGAAGCACTGATCATGACCGCCTTCGGTCTGTTCGTTGCTGTTCCTGCCGTCCTGGGTTACAACTGGCTGGTCCGTCGTAACAAGTCGGCCATGGAAGATGTCCGTTCGTTCAGCGCCGACGTTCACTCGGTTCTGGTGTCGGGCGCGATGAACACTTCGGAAGCTGCGCGCGCTGCGACGTCGGCCAAAAAGATTGGATAAATCATGTCAATGAGTGTGGGCTCCGATAGCGGAGAAGAAGATGCCGTGATGTCAGAGATCAACACGACGCCGCTTGTCGACATCATGTTGGTTCTCCTGATCATCTTCCTGATCACCAGCCCGGTGGTCCTGCAGTTGCAAAAGGTTGCTCTGCCGGCGGAAACGAACCAGGTCACCAAGACCGCGCCGGAAGACATCAACATTACCGTCAACAAAGACGGCGAAATGTTCTGGAACCAGCGCCGCATCGCGAACACGGACGAGTTGTTCAAGTTCTTCGCGGAGCAGTCGGTGAAAGTGCCGCAACCTGCAGTGAAAGTTCGTGGCGACCAAGCTACCCGCTACGAAGCAATCGGTCGGGTGATCTACACGGCACAACGTGCTGGTGTGCAAAAGGTCGGTTTCGTTCTCGAACCACCTGACAAGGGCTAAATATAGCTGCGGCGTCGGATGCACATCTGGCGCCGCAACTTGCACCCAGTTATTTGAAAAGGAAACACCATGGGTATGAACGTAGGTTCAGGCTCCTCCAAGGCAGCCGATCCGGAGCCGATGATGGAAATGAACATGACGCCCTTGATCGACGTTCTGTTGGTCTTGATCATCATGTTGATTATCACGATTCCGAAGCAAAACCACTCGGTCAATCTGAACATGCCGGTGGGTACCCCACCACCGCAGACTGAAAAGCCGCAAGTTGTCACGATCGACGTCGACTTCGACGGCACCATCCTCTGGGATGGCGCTGCGATTACTGATCGCGCAACGCTGGAAGCCAAGATGAATGAAGTGGCTAGCCAGCCGAACCAGCCGGAAGTGCACCTGCGTCCGAACAAGCTGGTCGAGTACAAGGTTGTTGCCGGTGTCATGGCAACGGCCCAACGTCTCGGCGTCACGAAGATCGGCATGGTCGGTAACGAACAGTTCCAGTAATCGCATCAAGCTTGAACAACACGGCAGGGTTTCCCTGCCGTGTCCATTTTCAAAGAGGATTTTCCACGATGAGCAAATTCCGTCTCGCACACCTCGGCCTCGCACTGGCCGCCCTCGGCTTCACCGCAGCAGCCCCAATCGTTGGCCTCGCTCCCGCCCATGCACAAGCAGTGCGTGCCGAAGTCGGCAAGCAACTGCAGGCAGCCCAGGCATTGATGAAACAGGGCAAGCACAAAGACGCCCTGGCGAAACTGCGCGAAGCGGACAAAGTCGCTGGCAAGACCGCGCACGAGAGCTACCTGATTGACCGCGTGCGCGCCTCTGCTGCTTCGTCGGCCGGCGATTACGGCACTGCTGCCAATGCCTTCGAGGCCCTGATTGCCTCCGGCAAGCTGTCGGCAAGCGAGCGTGGCCAGTTCTCGGAAGGCCTGATCGGCATCTACATGCGCGGTGGCGAACTGAACAAGGCAAACGAAGCGATCCAGCGCCAGCTCAAGAACGGCGACGATCCAAAATTGCGCGCCTATCTGCTGCAGAACTATTACAAGCAGGGCAATATTTCTGCCCTGGAAACCGAGCTGCGCAACGCCGAGAAATCGGGCCGCATGAGCGAAGACATGCTCGGTATGCTGGCAAACATCCAGCTCAAGAAGAACGACAAGGTCGGCTACGTCAACACCATCGAAAAGCTGGCGGCCAATTATCCGAAAGCCCAGTACTGGAACGACCTGCTCAACCGCGTGCAGGGTAAGCCTGGCTTCTCGAGCCGCCTGTCGGTCGACGTTTACCGCCTGAAGCTGGCGAACGGCCTGCTGAAGAAGCCGAGCGAGTACATGGAAATGGCCCAGCTCGTCCTGCAAGCCCGGGCTCCGGCTGAAGCACTGAAGATCATCGACAAGGGCTACAAGGCCGGCGCCCTGGGCACCGGTCCTGACGCACCCCGTCACCAGCGCCTGAAAGACCTGGCCGACAAGAGCTTGGCCGATCGCAACAAGGATGCCGCTGCCACGGAAGCCGAATACACGGCTGCCAAGGACAACGACGGCCTGGTGGGCCTCGGCTACGGCCTGGTGCAGGCTGGCCAGACCGACAAGGGCCTGAAGATGATGGAAGCGGCGATCAAGGCCGGCGGCCTGCGCTACCCGGACGAAGCCAAGCTGCGCCTGGGCGAAGCCTATGCCGCGGCCGGCAAGAAGCAGCAGGCGATCAGCACCCTGCGCGGCGTCGGCGGCAAAGAAGGCACTGCCGAGCTGGCTCGCTACTGGATAATGGCGATCAACAAGCCACTGGCTGGATAAGCAGAGCGCGTCTGTCGCGCGATCCCGATCGCGCCTCACGCCACATGAAACGCCGCCTGTTCGCAGGCGGCGTTTTTTTTCGCCCGTGTCGTGCCGCAGTCGCAGACCTAGCCCCCCTTGTCTCTCCGCATTGCAACAAGCCTTTACCGTATAATCAAGCTTTTCGCCCCGCGGCATGGTTGACCACGACATGCGTGGCAGGCTTGCCGGGCACTCTGGAACCACCAATGAAGGTATTTCGCGGACTTCCCAACGACGCGGCGCGCGCACCGTGCGCACTCACGATCGGCAATTTCGACGGTGTCCATCGCGGCCACCAGGCCTTGCTGGCGCGCGTCCGGGCAGCCAGCCAGACGCTGGGACTGGAAGCGGCGGTGATGACGTTCGAACCGCACCCGCGTGAATACTTTGCCCGCCGCAGCGGCGACCTCAGCCGCGCCCCGGCGCGCATCGCCAACCTGCGCGACAAGCTAGAAGACCTGGCCAAGGCCGGCATCGACCGCGTCATCGTCGAACACTTCAACGAACAATTCGCTTCCATCTCCCCGGACGATTTTACGCAGCGCGTGCTCGTCGATGGCCTGCACGTCAAATGGCTGATGGTGGGCGACGACTTCTGCTACGGCGCCAAGCGTGCCGGCAACGTCGAGATGCTGAAGGAAGCCGGTCGCCGCCACGGGTTCCAGGTCGAAACGCTTCCCACAGTACGCGAAGGCAACCAGCGCATCTCGTCATCCGCAGTGCGCGCCGCGCTGGCGGCGGGCGACCTTGATGCCACCGGCGCCCTGCTCGGCCACCCGTACGCGATGTCCGGCCACGTGATCCACGGTGCCAAGCTGGGACGCACGCTGGGCTTCCCGACCTTGAATTTGCGCGTCATGCACCGCCCCGCCCTGCAGGGCATCTTCGTGGTGCAAGTGCATGGCCTGGCCGAGACGCCCCTGCCGGCGGTCGCCAGCCTCGGCGTACGTCCCACCGTCGAGGACGCGGGCCGCATGCTTCTCGAAGTACATATCTTCGATTATGACCGCCCGTGCTACGGCAAGCTGGTGCGCGTCGAATTTTTGGAAAAACTGCGTGATGAGGAAAAATATGTCGACCTCGACACGCTGACCGTCGCGATCCACCGCGACGCGCAGCAGGCGCGTGCCTGGTTCGCCGCGCACACGCTGCGCCACGATCCGCGCAGCGCCGCCCGCGCCGGCGCCTTGACCGCCACTGACCGAATTTGACGCGAGGGCGCCCATGTCCCGCGCGGCTGACGGTCCCTACCGCACAGCCATACCTGCATTCCCTTACCGAAGAAATCTATGTCCGAAAACAGCAAACCCGTACAGAATGCGCCCGCCCCGAAGGCAGCCAAAAAGCCTGAAAGCAAATACCCGGTCAACATGACGGACACCCCGTTCCCGATGCGCGGCGACCTCGCCAAGCGTGAGCCGGGCTGGGTCCAGCAATGGCAGGACAAGAAGGTCTACCACCGCATCCGCAAGGCCGCGGCTGGCCGCCCGACCTTCGTGCTGCACGACGGTCCACCGTATGCGAATGGCGACATCCACCTCGGTCACGCCGTGAACAAAATCTTGAAGGATATGGTCGTCAAGTCACGCACCATGGCCGGCTTCGATGCGCCGTATGTGCCGGGCTGGGATTGCCACGGCATGCCGATCGAGATCCAGATCGAAAAACTCTACGGCAAGAACCTGCCGACCGCCGAGGTGCTGCAAAAGGCGCGCGCCTATGCACTCGAACAGATCGACCGCCAGCGCGCCGGTTTCATCCGCCTGGGCGTGCTCGGCGAATGGGAAAACCCCTATATGACGATGGCCTACGGTAACGAGGCCGACGAGCTGCGCGCGCTGGGCACACTGCTCGACAAGGGCTATGTCTACCGTGGCCTCAAGCCGGTCAACTGGTGCTTCGATTGCGGCTCGGCCCTGGCCGAAGCGGAAGTCGAATACCAGGACAAGCGCGATCCGGCGATCGACGTCGGCTTCCCGTTCGCGGAAGAAGAAAAACTGGCGGCCGCCTTCGGTGTGCAGACGCTGCCGACCATGAACGGCTTCATCGTGATCTGGACCACGACCCCGTGGACGATCCCGTCGAACCAGGCGCTGAACGTGAATCCGGAAGTGACCTACGCCCTCGTCCAAGCCGAGCGCGACGGCCAGCCCTTGCTGCTGATCCTGGCGCAAGACCTGGTCGAGTCCTGCCTGGCGCGCTACAAGCTGGAGGGCAAGATCATCGCCACCACCACGGGCGACAAACTCGAGGGCATGCGCTTCAAGCACCCGATGCACGCGGCCGATCCGTTCTATGACCGTAGCTCGCCTGTCTACCTGGCCGACTACGTCACCACCGAAAGCGGCACCGGCGTGGTCCACTCGGCGCCGGCCTATGGTTTGGAGGACTTTATCTCGTGCAAAGCGCACGGCATGCAGGACGACGACATCCTGAAACCTGTCATGGGCGATGGGCGCTTCGCCTCCTCCCTGCCGCTGTTCGGCGGCCTGACGATCTGGGAAGCCTCGAAGCCGATCTGCGCGGCCTTGACCGCCGCCGGCGCGCTGTTCGAACTGAAAATGTTCGACCACAGCTACATGCACTGCTGGCGCCACAAGACCCCGATCGTCTACCGCGCAACGAGCCAGTGGTTCGCCGGCATGGACCTCACGCCGAAAGACGGCGGCGCCACCCTGCGCGAAGCGGCGCTGGCCGGCATCGCGAAAACCCGGTTCTTCCCGGACTGGGGCCAGGCGCGCCTGCACGGCATGATCGAGAACCGTCCGGACTGGACCCTGTCGCGCCAGCGCCAGTGGGGCGTGCCGATGGCCTTCTTCATCCACAAG
Source organism: Massilia sp. CMS3.1 (assembly GCF_051262535.1). Lineage (NCBI taxonomy): Bacteria > Pseudomonadati > Pseudomonadota > Betaproteobacteria > Burkholderiales > Oxalobacteraceae > Massilia > Massilia sp. CMS3.1. The sequence continues at coordinate 267,627 of NZ_JBIMES010000005.1, forward strand.
GAAACGGGAGAATTGCATCCGCGCACGCCCGAGCTGCTGGAACAAGTCGCCAAGTTGATCGAACAGAACGGCATCGATGCCTGGCAGACGCTCGACCCACGGGAACTGCTCGGCGATGACGCGGACCTGTATGAGAAGAACAAGGACACGCTCGACGTCTGGTTCGATTCGGGCGCCACGCACCAGACCGTGCTGCGCGGCTCGCACGCGCAGCAGTCGACCTTCCCGGCCGACCTGTACCTGGAAGGCTCGGACCAGCACCGCGGCTGGTTCCACTCGTCCCTCTTGACCTCGTCGATGCTGAGCGGTACGCCGCCCTACAAGGCGCTGCTGACCCACGGCTTCACGGTCGACGAGCACGGCAAGAAGATGAGTAAATCGCTCGGCAACACGATGGCGCCGCAAAAGATCTCGGACACCCTGGGCGCGGACATCCTGCGCCTGTGGGTGGCCTCGACCGATTACACGAGCGAGCTGTCGATCAGTGAAGAAATCCTCAAGCGCGTGACCGAATCGTATCGCCGCATCCGCAACACGCTGCGCTTCCTGCTGGCGAACACCTCGGACTTCGACCCGGCACAGCACGCGGTGCCGGTGGCGGAGCTGTTCGAGATCGACCGCTATGCGATCGCCTCGATGGCGCAGCTGCAAAACGACATCGCCGCGCACTTCGACCGCTACGAATTCCATCCGGTGGTCTCGCGCCTGCAGAACTATTGCTCGGAAGACCTGGGCGGCTTCTACCTCGACATCCTGAAGGACCGCTTGTACACGAGCGGCGTGGAGTCACAAGCGCGCCGCTCGGCCCAGACCGCGCTGTGGCATATCGCGCACGCGCTGCTGCGCGTGATGGCGCCGATCCTGTCCTTCACCGCCGAGGAAGCCTGGGCCGTGTTCCCGGGCCAGCAAGCCTATGCCGAGAGTGATGAAACCATCTTCACCCAGACGCTGTGGACCTTCCCGGAACTGCCGGACGCCGAAGCGCTGCTGACCAAGTACGCGCTGCTGCGCGAAGTGCGTGCCGACGTGACGAAGCAGCTGGAGGAAGTGCGCGCCTCGGGTGCGATCGGCTCCTCGCTGCAGGCCGAGCTGACGATCAAGGCGGCAGGCGCCAAGCACGAGCTGCTGGCGAGCCTGGACGACGACCTGAAGTTCGTCTTCATCACCTCGCAGGCGACCGTCGAACAGGCGGCGAACGAGGCTGAAGAGGCCGTGCAAGTGACGGCGTCAAGCGCGCCTAAATGCGAGCGCTGCTGGCACTACCGCCGCGACGTCGGCCACAACCACGAGCACACGGGCCTGTGCGGCCGTTGTGTGAGCAACCTGTTCGGCGCCGGCGAAGCACGCCGCTTCGCATAAGCAGTCGTGCACCGACCGCCATGCCGCCTTCACAGCGGCATGGCGGTTTTACCATCCGACCTGAGATCCCATGGCAACCAAGAAAAAACCAAGCATCACGACCGTCCACAAAAAATCCGGCGCCGGCATGACCCCATGGCTGGGCATCGCGTTCATCATCGTCCTGATCGACCAGCTGACCAAGATCACCGTCTCGAAACTGTTCACCTATGGCGAAACGCTGCCGGTCACAAGCTTCTTCAACCTGGTGCTGGTGTATAACCCGGGCGCGGCCTTTTCCTTCCTGGGCGACCAGGGCGGCTGGCAGCGCTGGTTCTTCACCGCGATCGCGGTCGGCGCCATCGGTTTCATCCTCTACCTGCTCAAGCGTCACCCCGGCCAGCGCCTGTTCTGCTTGGCACTGGCCCTGATCCTGGGCGGCGCGGTCGGCAATGTGATCGACCGCATCGCCTACGGCCACGTGATCGACTTTCTCGACTTCTACTGGCGCGGCTGGGGCCACTTCCCTGCCTTTAACGTCGCCGACATCGGCATCTCGATCGGCGCCTTCCTGTTCATCGTCGACGAACTGCGGCGCGTGAACAAGAACTAAGCACTGCAGACTGAATGAGGAGTCCGACATGAGCATGGACCTGCAGGGCAAAAAAATCGTTCTCGGCCTGTCCGGGGGCGTCGCCTGCTACAAGGCGGCGGAACTGTGCCGCGCGCTGATCAAGCAAGGCGCGCAGGTACACGTCGTCATGACCGAGGCCGCCACCCATTTCATCGGCGCGGTCACCATGCAGGCGCTTTCCGGCAACCCGGTCTGGCTGGACCAGTGGGATGCGCGCATGCCCAACAACATGGCGCACATCGACCTCACGCGCGGCGCCGACGCCGTGCTGGTCGCGCCCTGCTCGGCCGATTTCATCCGAAAACTCGCCCATGGCGCCTGCGACGATTTGCTCTCGACGCTGTGCCTGGCGCGCCCTCACGGCGTGCCGCTGCTGGTTGCGCCGGCAATGAATGTCGAGATGTGGCAGAACCCGGCGACCGGGCGCAACGTCGTCACCCTGCGCGAGGATGGCGTCAAGATCTTCGGCCCGGGCGCCGGCGAACAGGCCTGCGGCGAAACGGGCCTCGGGCGCATGCTCGAGCCCGAGCAGCTGCTCGACGAGCTGATTGCGTCGTTCCAGCGCAAGATCCTGGCAGGCAAGCGGGTGCTGATCACGGCCGGCCCTACTTTTGAAGCGATCGATCCGGTGCGCGGCATCACCAATCTCTCGTCGGGCAAGATGGGCTATGCGATCGCCCGTGCCGCGCGCGAAGCCGGCGCCGAGGTGACGCTGGTGTCGGGCCCGACAGCTTTGCCCACGCCCTACGGCGTGCGCCGCATCGACGTGCTCTCGGCCGGGCAGATGATGGATGCCGTAATGGCGGGGGTCGAGGGCCAGCACGTGTTCGTGGCCGTGGCGGCGGTGGCCGACTGGCGGGTGGCGAATGCCAGCGACCAGAAACTGAAAAAGCAGGAGGGCGGCGGCGCGCCTGAACTTCAGTTCGTGCAGAACCCCGACATCCTGGCCTCGGTGGCCGCGACCACCTCGCTGTCGGGCTGGCCCTACTGCGTCGGCTTTGCCGCCGAGTCGGAAAACCTGGTCGAATACGGCGCCGCCAAGCGCGAACGCAAAGGCATCCCTCTGTTGGTCGGGAACATCGGGCACCACACCTTCGGCCAGGATGACAATGCGATTGTCCTGTTCGACGAACAGGGCCATACCGTGCTGCCGCGCGCCGACAAGCTGACACTGGCGCGCCAGCTGGTGTCCGAAATCGGCAAGCGGCTCGAACAGCGCTCCTTGCTGACCTGATTCACCCATCCAAGAAAAAAAGCATGAAAACGATTGATATCAAAATCCTCGACCCGCGCATGAAAGACCTGCTGCCGGCCTACGCCACTGCCGGCAGCGCGGGCCTCGACCTGCGCGCCTGCATCGATGCGCCGATCAATCTCGCGCCCGGGCAGACCGTGCTGGTGCCGACGGGCCTGGCCATTCACGTGGCCGATCCGGGCTATGCGGCAATGATTTTGCCGCGCAGTGGACTCGGCCATAAGAACGGCATTGTTCTGGGCAATCTGGTAGGCTTGATCGACTCCGATTACCAGGGCCAGCTGATGGTCTCGACCTGGAACCGCGGCCACGCCGCGTTCACGCTGCAACCGCTGGAGCGCCTGGCGCAGCTGGTGATCGTGCCCGTCCTGCAGGTGGGCTTCAATGTCGTCGACGAGTTTGCATCGAGCGAACGGGGCGCCGAAGGCTTCGGCAGCACCGGAAAACAATAATGAGGAGGACCATGATTCGCATTGATCGTCTGCGCCCAGCCGCGCTTGGTGTTGCCCTTTCCCTGCTGCTGACAGCCTGCGGCACCCAGGCCCCGCTGCGCCAGCCCGGCAGCACCGCCCCCGTCACCGAAACCCCGCAAGGCACGCCGCTCACGCCGCAAATGTCCGCCGCGGCCGACACGCTGACCAAGATGGCGGCAATGCAGGACCGCCTGTACCGCGTGGCGGCGCCACTCCTGATCGACAATGCCGGGCTGTGCACGAAACACGCGCGCAATCTGCTCGGCTTCACGGCGAAGAACCGCCACTCCTACCCGGGCGTCTACAACGAGGCCGCGCACGTCGCCTTCGGCATGGACGAGCGGCTGCAGGTCACCGGCGTACTGGCCGGCAGCGGTGCGGCGAAAGCCGGATTGCGCCTGGGAGACGACCTGGTCGCGGCCGGCGGCAAGCCGCTGCCGACGGGGCCTGCCGCGCCGTCCACGGTCGGTTCCGTCTTCGGCGCGCTGATGTCGGCCAACCCGACGCTGCCGCTGACAATCGATCGCGACGGCCGCCCGCGCGACCTCAGTATCCCCGTCACCCGCGCCTGCGGCTACGGCATCGAACTGGGCAACGGCGACAACGTCAACGCGTATGCCGACGGCGGGCGCATCATGGTTACGCGCGGCATGCTGAATATGGCGCGCAGCGACGACGAGCTGGCCTATGTACTGGCACGCACGATGGCGCACAACATGCTCGATCACCCGAAAGCGCAGCGCAACCAGGCCACGCTCGACAGTGTGATCGACAACCTGACGCGCATGAGCCCGGACATGGCGATGATCAACGGCAGCGCCGGCATCAAGGCCATGCCGTCGAACCTCGATGCAGCGGCCGACCGCCTCGCGATCTTCCTGCTGGCCCGTGCCGACTACAGCATCGAAGGCGCTCCGGCGTTCTGGAAGCGCTTCGCGTCGGCCTACCCGGCCAGCGTGGCGAATGGCTTCACCGCCAACCACCCGTCGACCGCGGCCAGGTTGACGGCGATGGAGCTCGCGATCGAGGATGTGAAGGCAAAGAAGGCGAGCAAAAAAGCCCTGGTGCCTTAAGCGACTCCTCACCCCGCCGACGCCCCGAACGCTTTTTTTGTATCATTGACATCCCTCACCAGCAGCGCCCGCGCAGACCATGGACAGCCTCGACCTCGACGTACTCAAGACCGCCGCAAGCTGGCTCGATGCTGGACACCGCTGTGAACTGGTCACCGTCATTAAAACCTGGGGCTCGAGCCCGCGTCCGATCGGCGCCACGCTGGCGGTGCGCGACGATGGCCGCGTCATCGGCTCCGTCTCCGGCGGCTGCATCGAGGACGACCTGATCGAGAACGTACGCGCACAGGGCATTTCGCCCGATGCAAAACCGCACATCGTCAGCTATGGCATCAGCGCCGACGACGCCCACCGCTTCGGCCTGCCCTGCGGCGGCACCATCGAGCTGGCGATCGAGCCGCTGGGTGCAGGCAGCGGCATGCGCGCACTGTTGCAGCGCCTCGAAGGCGGCGAATTACTGGAACGCCGCCTTGACCTCAACAGCGGCGCCGTGACCCTGGCGCACGCCAACCCGGGCAGCGTGCTGCGTGTGGAAAACGAAGCCTTGTACACCGTGCACGGGCCGCGCTGGCGCCTGTTCATCATCGGCGCCGGCCCGCTGTCGCGCTTCCTGGCCCAAGTGGCAAGCGCCATGGACTACCGCGTGATCGTCTGCGACCCGCGCGAAGAGTACCGCGCCGACTGGAACGTGGCCGGCATCGAACTGGTGCACACGATGCCGGACGACCTCGTGATCGAAGCGCGCCTGGATGCGCGCAGCGCCGTCGTCGCCCTCACCCACGACCCGAAACTCGACGATCTGGCCTTGATGGAAGCGCTCAAATCCGAGGCCTTCTATGTCGGTGCGATCGGTTCGCGCCTGAACAATGCGCGCCGGCGCGAACGCCTCAAACTGTTCGACCTCTCCGAGGCGGAGCTGGACCGCCTGCACGGCCCGATCGGTCTCTACATCGGCAGCAAGACGCCGTCCGAAATCGGCATCGCGATCCTGGCCGAAATGACGGCGATTAAAAATGGCGTGCCTCCGGCGATGCTGGTGCCGCACTCCGCCGCGCCGCAGCCGGCCACAGGCGAAGTCTGCGCCCTTTGACACGCCAGCAATAAACGGCTTGCGCGGCCGTGCGCCGTGCGCCACCCTGTGCTTCCGCCCTTGACATCGACCCATGAACACCGCCAATTTCCTGCGCCTCTTGCTGCTGGCCGCCATCTGGGGCGGCTCCTTCCTCTTCTTGCGCATCGGCGCGCCGGTGCTGGGACCGGCCGTGCTGATCGAATACCGGGTGCTGTCCGCGGCACTCTTTCTGTTGGCGGTGGGACTGGTATTGCGTAAGCGTCTCGACCTGCGCGCCAACTGGAAGCATTACCTGATGCTCGGTGTATTCAACTCCGCCTTACCCTTCCTGCTGGTCGCCTACGGCGCGCGCACGCTCACTGCCTCGGTGCTGTCGGTGCTGAACGCGACGGCGCCGATGTGGGGCGCGCTGATCGGGGCGCTGTGGGCGCGCCAGGCGATCACCTTTAAGAGCGGCATCGGACTGGTGCTGGGCATGGCGGGCGTGGCCTTGCTGGTCGGCTTCGACGACGTCTCGCGCCTTCCCGGTGCCGGCCTGGCCATTGCCGCGGTGCTGGCTGCGGCGCTGTGCTACAGCATTGCCAGCCTGTACGCGAAGTCGGCCAAATCGGTCGAGCCTTTCGCCAATGCGCACGGCACGATGTGGGCGGCAACGCTGTTCGTGCTGCCGGCGCTGCCCTTCTTTCCGTCGCCCGGCACGCCGACGCCGGGCGTGTGGGCAGCCGTTCTTGCATTGGGCATCGTCTGCAGCGGCATCGCCTACCTGATCTATTTCCGCCTGATCGACGAAGTCGGGCCGACCTCGGCCCTGACGGTGACTTTCATCAGTCCCGTGTTCGGCATCCTGTGGGGTGCGCTGTTCCTGGGTGAGGCCGTCGGCTGGCATACCCTCGCCGGCGCGGCGACCGTGCTGGTCGGCACAGCCCTGGTGACGGGCTTCGTGCCGCGCTTTGGGCGCCAGACGACGGCCGTTGCCGGCAAGCCATGACGACGCAGGCGCTGTCGATTGCGCTGCCCGACAACTACCGCAGCGCCGACGTCCTCGCGTTTCACGCACGCGATGCCGAAGGACTCGCGGAACAGGTGGATGGCGAACGACTCCGCAAGGCCGTGCTGCTCGGTGGTGTTCCGGTGCTGCTGGATGTGACGCTGACAGCGCAAGCGGCGCAGTGCCGCATCGACGCCGATGGCGAACTCGACGCTGCTACGCTGGCGCTCGCGCACGAGGCCCTGCGCAGCATCCTGGCATTGCGCATCGATCCCGCGCCCTTCGACGCTTTCGTGGCGGGCGATCCCGTGTTCGGGCCGCTGGTGGCACGCCGGCCGGGGCTGCGCGTCGTCCAGTCGGCCAGCGTCTTCGAGGCGCTCACCTGGGCCATCATCGGCCAGCAGATCAATTTACCGTTTGCGATCAGCCTGCGCCGTACGTTCATCCGACAGGCCGGACGTGCGCACAGCAGCGCCCTGTGGTGTTATCCGGAAGCCGTGGACGTCGCGCGGCTCGACCTGGAGGACCTGACAAGCCGCAAGTTCTCGCGCGCCAAGGCCGAGACGCTGCTGCGCGTGGCGCGCATGGTGGTCGAGGGCGACCTGCAGCTAGCCCAGGACGACGATCCGGCGCATGCTGCTGCGGCGCTGCTGGCGATCAAGGGGATCGGACCGTGGACCGTGAATTACACGCTGCTGCGCGGTTATGGGTATGCGGACTGTTCGCTCGACGGGGATGTGGCGATTCGCAGCGCGCTGGGGCGCCTGCTGGGGGAAACGGGCAAGCCGGACGGGGCGCGCACGCAGGCATGGCTGGGGCAGTACAAGCCGCATCGGACGATGGCGGCAGGGTATTTGTGGGCGAGTCTTAGCTAGGCAGCTCTTCAACTCCAGCGCGGCATGCCGTCGAGCTGCTGTGCGCCCTCTCCTGAAAACCGGATCAGCTCGGACAGCGGCACGGTCGCCAGGTTCTCCCTGCCGTAATGGCCGCCGAGCGCGCTGGGAATCTTGAGGCAATAGGTGCGCTCGTCGGTAAGGGGGCCGAGCGTCAATTCGGCGAGGTTGACCACTTCCGGCATGTACCAGTCGTTAAGGAAGTCCTGGTTGTACGAGAGCGCATCGAGCGCGGCGCGGTCTTCGGCGACCGGTTCGCAGCACAGGTCTTGCGGACGCAGGCGCCAGTAGCTGCCGTCGGCGTCGCGCAGGATCAAGTTGCCGAACGCGTTAGCGCCCAGTATTTCGACGGCCCGCAAGCCCGTCCAGCCCCAGGCATCGTTGATGTCTTCGATAGTTATCATGGTCGAACCGGCTAATTGAGCGTTGGACGGATCGGCACGCGCCATGGAAATCCCACGGACGGGCCTGCTAATGGTTGGACAGCGCCGGGTTCGGCAAGTGCGGTGAACCTGCCCCCTGTTTGAGGCAGGTCGAGTCCGGGAAGGAGGACGAGAATGAAGGCATCACGAAAAAAGCCGGTACTCCTTGTAGGAAGTACCGGCTTTTTTCTTGATTCTGGTTGCGGGGACAGGATTTGAACCTGTGACCTTCGGGTTATGAGCCCGACGAGCTGCCAGACTGCTCCACCCCGCGTCTGTGAAACGAATTATATACGGGTTCAGCCATTTAGGCAAACCCAATGCAGCCGCTGCCGGCGATTGAGGTCTTGCATCGCACCGGCGCACCAGCCCTGCCGAGCCGGCGCGTCGGCACGGTCGACCCAATCAGGTGTAAAGTAAGCACATATCCATTCTCTTCATCCTCTATGAACTTTTGTTCCGAGTGCGGCCATGGGGTCGCGCTGGCCATACCTGAAGGCGACAACCGGCCACGCCATGTGTGCACGCAGTGCGGCACGATTCATTACCAGAACCCGAAAATGGTGATCGGCTCCATCCCCGTCTGGGAGCACGAGGGCACGCTGCAAGTGCTCCTGTGCCGGCGCGCGATCGAACCGCGTCACGGTTACTGGACGCTGCCGGCCGGCTTCATGGAAAACGCCGAAACGACGGCCGAGGCAGCCGTGCGCGAGACCGAAGAGGAAGCCGGCGCCAACATCGAGATCGGCCCATTGTTCTCACTGCTCAATGTCGCCCACGTACACCAGGTGCATATGTTTTACCTGGCGCGCCTGCTCGACCTCGATTTTGCGCCGGGCATCGAAAGCCTGGAAGTGCAGCTGTTCGCCGAGCGCGACATCCCTTGGGACGAGCTCGCCTTCCCGACGATCCGCACGACGCTGGAACTCTTCTTTGCCGACCGCGTCAAAATGCGCGAGGGCGTCGCCGATGCGTATGGCGTACACAGCATGGATATCCGGCGCCCGATGATCGCACCACGCGAACCCGACTGAACCGAGAACCGCATGATTCCCTGGCTTGACGCGCATACGCCGTTTCCCGACGTATCCGAGGCGCTGACGATCGACGCGCCCGGCCTGCTCGCGGCCGGCGCCGACCTGTCGCCGCAGCGCTTGCTGCTCGCCTATCAGCACGGCATCTTCCCCTGGTTTTCCGAAGGTCAACCGATCCTCTGGTGGAGCACCGACCCGCGCATGGTCCTCTACACCGACGACTTCAAGGTCAGCGACAGCCTGAAGAAGACCCTGCGCCGCGTCGAAGGCAGCCGCACGGGCGGCGGGCGCTGGCAGGTCGCCTTCGACAAGGATTTCGAGGCCGTGATGCGCGCCTGCGCGGCGCCGCGCAAGGATGGCCCGGGCACCTGGATTTCCGAGGACATCATCGATGGCTATACGGGATTGCACGCGCTCGGCTACGCGCACTCGGCCGAAGTCTGGTTTGACGGCGAACTGGTCGGCGGCGCTTACGGCGTGTGCATCGGGCACATGTTCTATGGCGAGTCGATGTTCGCGCGTGTGTCCGACGCCTCGAAGGTGGCGCTGGCCTATCTGGTCGCTTTCCTGCGCACGAACGGCGTGCGCATGGTCGATTGCCAACAGGAAACGGGGCACCTGGCCTCGCTCGGCGCGGCGCCGATTTCGCGCTCAGTCTTCCTGCAACACCTGCGCGCGGCGATTCGCCAGCCGGCGATCGGTCCGTGGCGACCGGTGGCACCGTTTTAACTGTGCGCGCCCACCGCTTTCGTTAGAATAGATCCATCACGTCCCGAGAGCTCTGCATGACGCACCTTAATGACCTGCCCTTCTCCACGCTGCAGTTCTATACGACTGCACCGTACCCGTGCAGCTATCTCGACGCACGCCAGGCGCGCTCGCAGGTCGCCACGCCCTCGCACCTGATCAACGCGGACGTGTATTCCGAACTGGTGAAGAACGGCTTTCGCCGCAGCGGCATTTTTACCTACCGTCCATATTGCGACGGCTGCCAGGCCTGCATTCCGGTGCGCGTGCGCTGCGCCGAGTTCGCACCGAACCGCACCCAGCGCCGCGCCTGGAAGCGCCATGGCGACCTCAGCGCCATGGTCGCCAACCTCTCGTTTTCGGACGAACACTATGCGCTCTACCTGCGCTACCAGACCACGCGCCATGTCGGCGGCGGCATGGACCAGGACAGCCGCGACCAGTACGCCCAGTTCCTGCTGCAAAGCCGGGTCAACACGCGCCTGGTCGAATTTCGCGAGCCCGACGGCCTGCTGCGCATGGTGTCGATCATCGACGTCCTGTCGGACGGCCTGTCTTCCGTGTATACCTTCTTCGATCCGGATCTGCCCGGCGCCTCCTTCGGCACCTATAACGTGATGTGGCAGGTGGCCCAGGCGCACGAACTTGGCCTGCCCTTCGTCTACCTCGGCTACTGGATTGAGCAAAGTCCGAAGATGGCCTACAAGATCAACTTCCGGCCGCTGGAAGCGCGCATTGGCGGCAACTGGGGCATCCTCGACCGCTAACATTGGACGCTGCGCACGGTACAATTGGGGGACCCCATTTTCGAGCGCTCCATGTCCCAAAAACTCCTGTACACCCTCGCCCGTCCCCTGCTCTTCACGCTGCCTGCGGAAACCGCGCATAACCTGACCCTGCCAGCCCTGCGCAGTGCCGCCCGTGGCGCTTCCGGCTTGTTCAGGAAACCGGCGCCCGACCCGCGCACCGTCATGGGCATCAGCTTCCCGAACCCGGTGGGCCTGGCCGCGGGCCTGGACAAGGATGGCGCGTATATCGACGGCCTGGCAGCGCTGGGTTTCGGTTCGATCGAGATCGGCACCGTGACGCCGCGCGCCCAGGAAGGCAATCCGAAACCGCGCATGTTCCGCATCCCGGCCGCGCAAGGCATCATCAACCGCATGGGTTTCAATAACCGCGGCGTCGACGCCTTTGTCGCCAATGTGCAGGCGTCGCGGTTTTATCAGGAACAACAGGGGGTGCTCGGCCTGAACATCGGCAAGAACGCCACCACGCCGATCGAACGCGCCGCCGACGACTACCTGGAATGCCTGCGCAAGGTCTACCCGTACGCGAGCTATGTCACGGTCAATATCTCGTCGCCGAACACCGCGAACCTGCGCCAGTTGCAGGGTGCCTCGGAACTGGACGCCCTGCTCTCGCAACTAAAGGCCGAGCAGACCCGTCTCGCGGACGATTACGGCCGCTACGTGCCACTGGCCCTGAAAATCGCGCCGGACATCGACGCCGAACAGATCCGCGACATCGCCGGCGCCCTCCTGCGTCACAAGATCGACGGCGTCATCGCCACGAATACGACGCTGAACCGGCGCGGCGTCGAGCGCTTCCGCCATGGCATGGAGACGGGCGGCGTCTCGGGCGCGCCTGTGTTCGACCTGTCGAACATCGTGATCCGTGCGATGAAGAAGGAACTCGGCGACGCGATCCCGATCATCGGCGTCGGCGGTATCCTGTCGGGCAGCGACGCGCAGGAAAAGATCGCAGCCGGCGCCCAGCTGGTGCAGTTGTACAGTGGCCTGATCTACCGTGGCCCATCGCTCGTGCGCGAGTGCGCCGATGCACTGAAAGCCTGAGGAAACGCACATGGAACGCACACGACTTGGACGCAGCGATTTACTGGTGTCGAAGGTCTGCCTCGGCACGATGACCTTTGGCGAGCAGAATACGGAAGGCGACGCCCACCGCCAGCTCGACTATGCGCTCGATCGCGGCATCAATTTCATCGATACCGCTGAAATGTATCCGGTGATGGGCCGCGCGGAAACGCAGGGGTCGACCGAGCGCTTCATCGGCAGCTGGCTGACATCACGCGGCCGCCGCGACGACCTGATCATCGCCTCGAAAATCGCCGGACCGAATGCGAGCATGGGGTGGATCCGGGGCGCATCGCACGACCTGGATGCGGCCAACATCCGCGCCGCCGTCGAGACCAGCCTGCAGCGCCTGCAGACGGACTATATCGACCTGTACCAGATCCACTGGCCGAGCCGCAACCTGCCGATCTTTGGCGCCAACAGTTTTAATCCGAAGCGCGAGCGCAGCAGCGTGCCGATCGAGGAGACGCTGGGGGCGCTGGGCGAACTGGTCACGGCCGGCAAGATCCGCGCAATCGGCGTGTCGAACGAAAGCAGCTGGGGCGTGTGCGAATACGTGAAGCTGGCCGAGACGCGCGGCCTGCCGCGCATCGCCACGATCCAGAACCTGTACAACCTGACGGCGCGTGGGTTCGAGACGGCGCTGCTCGATGAGACCTGCTTTCGCAGCGAGGTCAGCCTGCTGGCCTACAGCCCTCTCGCCTTCGGGCAGCTCACAAGCAAATACCTGGACAACCCGAAGGCGCACGGGCGGCTGACGGTCTTTCCGGAGAACTGGAGCCCGCGTTATGTGCGGCCCGCGGTGCTGGCGGCCACAAGCGAATACGCGGCGCTGGCGCGCTCGAATGGGATGACACCTGCGCAGATGGCGCTGGCCTGGTGTTATTCGCGCTGGTTCGTGGGCTCGACCATTATTGGGGCGACGACGCTTGAGCAGTTGAAGGAGAATATCGACGCGGCTGAGGTCACGTTATCCGCTGAGGTGGTGAAGGCGATCGAAGCGATTCATGCGCGGATCACGAATCCGGGGCAGTAAAGCGCCTGTGGATTAAATCGCCACTGCCTCATCCGCCTGCAAGGACCGCTCGATATCCGAGCGCGTCACCCCCGGTGCGAAGCGTTCAATAAAATGATACGCATACGCCCGCAAATACGCTCCGCGCCGCACCGCCAGGCGCGTCACGTTCGGCGCAAACAGGTGCGACGATTCGATCGCCCGTAGACCCTTGTCGCGGCCATGGTCGAAGGCCATCGAGGCAATGATGCCCACACCCATCCCGAGCGACACATACTGCTTGATGACGTCCGAATCCATGGCCGTCAAGACCATGTCCGGCGCCAACCCGGCCTTGCTGAAGGCATCGTCGATGTGGCTGCGGCCCGTGTACCCGACGTCGTAGGTGATCAAGGGATGCTCGGCCAGGTCTTCCAGGCGCAGCGGGGTTTTACCCAGCAGCGGGTGCCCGTCCGGCGCCACCACCACGTGGCTCCAGCGGTAGCAGGGGAAGGAGACCAGGTCCGGGAAAGTAGATAGCCCTTCGGTGGCGATGCCGATGTCGGCCCGCCCCGACAGCACGTATTCAGCGATGTGTTCGGGCGCGCTTTGCTGCAGGGCGATGCGCACGTTCGGGAAGGCGTTGCGGAAGGATTGCACCACCTGCGGCAGCGCATAGCGCGCCTGGGTGTGGGTCACGGCAATGGTCAGCGTACCGCTGTCGTGGGCCGAATACTCCTGGCTGGCCTGCGCCAGGTTTTCCGCTTCCACCAGCAGGCGCTCGACAATCTTGAGGATGCCTTTGCCCGGCGCGGTGAGGCCGGTCAGGCGCTTGCCGTTGCGTTCGAAAATGACGACCCCGAGTTCGTCCTCGAGTTCGCGGATCTGGCGCGACACGCCCGGCTGCGACGTAAACAGGGCGGTGGCCACATCGGTCAGATTGAAATTGCGGCGCGCAGCCTCGCGCACAGAGCGCAGCTGCTGGAAGTTCATATGCCGCCGCCTTCGTCAACGAACACCTGGATCTGGCGCGGGCGCACGAGCAGGGTTTCGCCTTCTTTCAGGCCGAGACCGGCGAAGCGCTCGTTCGGAATCACCGCTTCGATCAGTTGCGCGTTGTCGGCACGCTCGAGATCGAGCTGGGCCAGCGGGCCGATCGCATGCGCGCGCCGCAGTGTCACGACAATGCCCGGCTGCCCAGGCGTATAGCGCTCGACATCGAGGTCGTGTGGACGCACGTAGCCAATGCCGTCGGCATTCTGGACCGCGCTGTGGCCGGGCGCGTCGAACAGCGCGTCGCCGCTGGCTAGCACGCCGTCGTGCACCCGCCCGTGGAACAGGTTAACGTTGCCGAGGAAGCTGTAGACGAAGGGCGACGCAGGCGCGTTGTACACGCTTTCGGGCGTGCCGAGCTGCTCGATGCGGCCCTTGTTCATGACCACTACCTGGTCTGCCACTTCCAGCGCTTCTTCCTGGTCGTGGGTGACAAAGATGGAGGTGACGTGCAGGTCGTCGTGCAGGCGGCGCAGCCAGCGGCGCAATTCCTTGCGCACCTTGGCATCGAGGGCGCCGAACGGTTCGTCAAGCAGCAGCACGCGCGGCTCCACCGCCAGGGCGCGTGCCAGCGCGATACGCTGGCGCTGGCCACCCGAGAGCTGCGGCGGAAAACGGTCGGCGATCCAGTCGAGCTGCACAAGTTCCAGCAGTTGCTTGACCTTGTCGCGGATCTGCTGTTCGCTTGGGCGCTCGCGGCGCGGACGCACGCGCAGGCCAAACGCCACATTCTCGAACACCGTCATGTGCTTGAACAGCGCGTAGTGCTGGAACACGAAGCCGACCTGGCGCTCGCGCACGTGGCTGCCCGATGCGTCCTGGCCGTCGAGCAGCACGGAACCGCTGTCTGGATGCTCGAGGCCTGCGATGATGCGCAGCAGCGTGGTTTTGCCGCAGCCGGAAGGGCCGAGCAAGGCGGTCAGCTCGCCGTTGGGGAATTGCAGCGAGACGTCGTCGAGCGCGTTGAACTGGCCGAACTGCTTGCGGATGTGTTGGACTTCGATCGTCATTGCGCGCGCTCCGTGGTACCGGCGTCGTCACGCATGGACAGGTGCAGACGCCATTCGATAAAGGACTTGATGGCCAGCGTCACCAGCGCAAGCAGCGCCAGCAGCGACGCGATCGCGAACGCGGCCGTGAAGTTGTATTCGTTGTAGAGAATTTCGACCTGCAGCGGCATGGTGTTGGTTTCGCCGCGGATATGGCCCGACACCACCGACACCGCACCGAACTCGCCCATCGCCCGCGCATTGCACAGGATGACGCCATACAGCAGGCCCCACTTGATGTTCGGGAGCGTGACGCGACGGAAGGTCTGCCAGCCGGATGCGCCCAGCACCAGCGCCGCTTCTTCTTCCTCGGTGCCCTGCTGCTGCATCAAGGGAATCAGCTCGCGTGCCACAAACGGGAAGGTAATAAAAATCGTCGCCAGCACGATGCCCGGCACGGCGAATAGGATCTTGATGTCGTGTTCCATCAGCCACTCGCCCATCCAGCCCTGGGCGCCGAACAGCAGCACGTAGATCAGGCCGGCAATCACCGGCGAGACCGAGAACGGCAGGTCGATCAGGGTCAGCAGAATACTTTTTCCGCGGAACTCGAACTTGGCGATAGCCCAGGCCGCGGATACGCCGAAGACCAGGTTCAGCGGGACAGCAATGCCGGCTGCGATCAGGGTGAGCTTGATCGCCGAGATCGCGTCGGGGTCGAGGATCGCTTCGACATAGGTATCCCAGCCGCGTTTCAACGCTTCGGTAAAAACGGCCACCAATGGCACGAACAGGAACAGGGTCAGGAACGTGAGTGCGACGCCGATCAGGGTCCAGCGCACCCAGTTGGGCTCGAAGGCATTGGTTTTCACGGGGCGTGTGGCAGGTACAGCGGGGACCAGGGGTTTATCCACGGGTTTATCAAATACCGCGCTCATTTCTTGCCTGCCCTTCTGCGGGTCCAGGCCTGCAACAGGTTAATCGTCAGGAGCAAAATAAAAGAGACGACCAGCATCACGGTTGCAATCGCGGTGGCGCCGGCATAGTCGTACTGCTCCAGTTTGGTGATGATGAACAGGGGCGTGATTTCGGACACCATCGGCAGGTTGCCGGCGATGAAAATCACGGAACCGTACTCGCCGGTGGCGCGCGCAAAGGCCAGCGCAAAGCCGGTCAGCAAGGCCGGGATGATCGTCGGCAGGATCACGCGGAAGAAGGTCTGCAAGGGGCTCGCGCCGAGGCTGGCCGCGGCTTCTTCGAGCTCGCGTTCGGCTTCTTCGAGGACCGGCTGCACCGTGCGCACGACAAACGGCAGGCCGATGAAGGTCAGCGCGACAACGATGCCGAGCGGCGTGAAGGCGACCTTGATGCCGAACTGTTCGAGGTATTTGCCGATCCAGCCATTGTTCGAATACAGGGCGGTCAGCGTGATGCCGGCTACCGCCGTCGGCAAGGCGAACGGCAGGTCGACCAGGGCATCGACAAAACGCTTGCCCGGAAACTTGTAGCGCACCAGCACCCAGGCGACGATGCCGCCGAAGACGACATTCAGGGCGGCGGCAATGAGCGAGGCGCCGAAACTGAGTTTATAGGACGCGACCACGCGGTCGGAGGTGACCGCGGTCCAGAACGCTTCCCAAGTCATGGTAAAGGTTTTCAGGAAGACGGCCGACAGCGGGATCAGCACGATCAGTGCGAGATAAAAGATCGTGAACCCGAGCGACAATCCGAAGCCGGGGATGACCCTGCCTGGCGCGCGCGGCTGAAGTATGTTCATGGAGGCCTTATTACAAATTCTTCTAATGGAATGTAATAATCTCACTTCCAACTCATAAACCAAACGAACCAATCTTCATTTGCATAGATGAATTACGCTATTAGCGTGGTGAACCTGTTAACGCCAGTTCGCTTCTCAGTAGATCAATTTCGCGGCAACACCGGTCAGGGTCAGGGCCAGCAGCGCGCGCAGGAAGCGCTCCGGCACCTTACGGGCGAGCATCGAACCCAGGGTGATGCCAGGCAGCGAGCCGATCAGCAGGCTCACCAGCAGCGTCCAGTCGATCGAACCGAGCCACCAGTGGCCGACTGCGGCGATGGCCGTCAGCGGCACGGCGTAGGCGATGTCGGTCCCGGCCACTTCCGCCGGGGTCAGCTTCGGGTACAGCATCACGAGCAGGGTCGCACCGATGGCACCGGCGCCGATCGAAGAGACGGTGACCAGCACACCCAGGATCGCGCCCGAGACCACGGTGGCCGTGACCAGGCTTCTACCCTGCAGCTGGCGCGACGGCTTGGCGTGGATCCAGTCGAGCATGCGCTTGCGAAACAGCAGCGCGATGACGGTCAGCATGACCGAACCGGCGATCGAATAGCGGATGAGCTGGCCGATTTCCGCATCGAGCGCGCCGAAGTGGCGCAAGCCCAGCGTCGCGACGAATGCAGCCGGCAGCGCGCCGATGCACAGGCGCCGTACGATGGCCCAGTTAACGGTGTCGTTGAAGCGGTGGGTAATGGTGCCGACACCCTTGGTGATCGAGGCGAAAGCGAGATCGGTGCCGACCGCGACGGTGGGCGATACGCCGAACAGCAGCGTCAGGAGTGGCGTCATCAGCGAGCCGCCACCGACGCCGGTCATCCCGACCAGCAGGCCAACCCCGAAACCGGCGGTAATATATGTCATCAGCATGGCCCAAGAGTAAGCCGGGTCAGCCGTGGGACAAAGGATGGGTTTCTTATTTGCTTATGCGTGGAGTGGGAATGGGCTCGAGAGCCCACCCTAACCCAGTCTTGCTTACTTGTTCGGCTGCGGCGTCAGGCGCAAATACGGCCGCGGCGCCGTGAAGCCCTTTGGATACTTTTCTGCGATCACGGCCGGATCCTGCACGGTCAGCGGAATGATCACATCGTCCCCATCCTTCCAGTTGCCGGGCGTGGCCACCGAATAGCCATCGGTCAGCTGCAGCGCATCGATCACGCGCAGCACTTCGTCGAAGTTGCGCCCGGTACTCATCGGGTAGGTAATCGTCAGGCGGATCTTTTTCTTCGGGTCGATCACGAACAGCGAACGCACGGTGGCCGTGGCCGACATTTCGGGGTGGATCATGTCGTACAAGGTAGAGACCGATTTATCGGCGTCGGCGATGATCGGGAAGCCCACCACGGTTTGCTGGGTTTCCTCGATGTCCGCAATCCATTTCCGGTGCTGTTCGGCCGGGTCGACCGAGAGCGCGATCGCCTTGACGTTGCGCTTGTCGAATTCCGGTTTGAGTTTGGCGGTCAGGCCCAGTTCGGTCGTGCACACCGGGGTGAAATCGGCAGGATGCGAAAACAGCACGACCCACGAATCGCCGGCCCACTCGTGAAAGCGAATCTGGCCAATGGTGGAATCCTGCTCGAAGTCGGGTGCGGTGTCGCCGAGGCGTAAGGTCATGGTCATCTCCGGAAGTTGTTTAGGACGGACCGAACGGCGACAAGGATGACGCCGCAGGCCATCCGGCTATTCTGCGGCATTTTGAACAAGCTTGCTGCGTTGTCACATAAACCGGTTATACAGCACGGTGCCCCAGGTAATGGCGGCGAGCAGCACCGTCAGCCCGACCGCAGCGCTGCCGAAGTCCTTGGCATTTTTGGAAAGCGGATGGCGCTCGAGCGAAATGCGATCGACGATCGCCTCGATCGCGGAGTTGATGAGCTCGACGATCAGCACCAGCAGCAGCACGCCGATCAGCGCCAGCTTCTGGAAGCCCGACACCGGCAGCATGAACGCAAAAATGACGCCAAGCACGAAGACCAGCACTTCCTGGCGAAAGGCGTGTTCGATGCGCCAGGCCATGTACAGGCCCTGCACGGTATAGCTCGATGCGGCCAGGATGCGCTTGAAGCCGCCCTTGCTCTTGAATTCGCTGGTCGGTTGTTCCATCATATTTCCAAAAAGACAGGAAGACCTGTCATTATGCCTGTTCCGCGTCACGCACGGAAAGGCTTCGGGGTTAGATGCCAGGCACTAGGGAAATGATCGCCGCTTTTCGCATTATGGTATAAAGTAGGCACGATACTGCACTGCACCAACCACATCATGAAAATCGACACCCTTGAAACGCCCAAGACATCGATCCAGGTGATTGAGCGCATGGTCGCCCTGCTCGACGCACTGGCCACCTATCCGGATCCGGTGAGCCTGAAGGAATTGTCCAAAGTCTCGGGCCTGCATCCCTCCACTGCCCACCGCATCCTCAACGACATGGTCGTGACCCGTTTCGTCGACCGCGTCGAGCCCGGCACGTACCGGCTCGGCATGCGATTGCTGGAACTGGGGAACGTGGTCAAGAGCCGCCTCTCGGTACGCGAAGCGGCGCTCGATTACATGCGCGCCCTGCACAAAAAGACCCAGCAAACGGTCAACCTGTCGGTACGCCAGGGGGACGAAATCGTCTACATCGACCGCGCCTTTTCCGAGCGCTCCGGCATGCAGGTAGTGCGCGCGATCGGCGGACGCGGCCCGCTCCATCTCACCTCGACCGGCAAACTGTTCCTGTCGGTGGACGAGGCCAAGGCAATCCGGGCCTACGCCACGCGCACGGGCCTGGCCGGCCATAACAAGAATTCGATCACCGATTTGTCGAAGCTGGAACGCGAACTGAGCCTGGTGCGCGCGCGCGGCTATGCCCGCGACAACGAAGAGCTGGAACTGGGCGTGCGCTGCATGGCCGCCGGCATCTTTGACGACAGCGGCAAGCTCGTCGCCGGCCTGTCGATCTCGGCGCCGGCCGACCGCCTGCAGGAAGAGTGGCTGGACGACCTGGTACAGACCGCCGGTCAGATTTCATCGACGCTGGGTTTTCGGCCGGTTTCGGTGGCCTGAGCCGAGGTCCGCAACACAAAGAATAACGGCGCCCGCGGGCGCCGTTATCGTTTATCGTTTATCGTTTTTGCAGCACGGTCGCAGCAGAAACAGTAGAGAACGAGTTGTGGGAAGACTCGCCGGCGTTCACCGGGCTCGCCGTCGGCACGGCGATGCCGTCAGGGGTCAGCGCCTCGAGCCAGCGCCGCATGCGGCCGGCGTCGGCGGTGCGCGACATCTTCCCTTTCGAATCGAGGAAGACCATGATCACGTTGCGGCCCTGGATCATCGCCTGCATCACCAGGCAGCGCCCTGCTTCGTTGATGAAGCCGGTCTTTTGCAGGCCGATGTTCCAGTCCGGCAGCGCCACCAGGTAGTTCGTATTGTTGTAACGCATAGGACGGCCGCTGGCCTCGACCACCCAGTTCGGATCGGTCGAATACTGGCGCAGCAGCGGCTTCTGGTGCGCATACGCCACCAGTTTCGCCAGGTCGCGCGCGCTCGAGACGTTCTGGCTCGACAGGCCGCTGGCATCGACATAGCGGGTGTCGTTCATGCCCAGCTCGCGCGCCTTGGCGTTCATCGCGGCGATAAAGGCCTGGGTGCCGCCCGGATAATTGCGCCCCAGCGCCGACGCGGCACGGTTCTCCGAACTCATCAATGCGATGTGCAACAGGTTGCCGCGGGTCATGTGCGCGCCGACCGGCAGGCGCGAACTGCTGTACTTGTGGCGGTCGACGTCGGCGTCCGACACAACCAGGGTCTGGTTCAGGTCGAGGTTTGCTTCGACCACGACCAGGCCTGTCATGAGCTTGGTGATCGAGGCGATCGGCAGCGCGACATTGGCGTTCTTTTCGAACAGCACTTCCGAGGTGTTCTGGTCGAGCACGAGGGCGACGCTGGAACGCAGCGACAGGGCGTCACGTGTCTGGTTCAAGCCGGCCATGTCACCGACCGTGCGTGCTGCGGGGATTGCCAGCACAGCCGGCGCGGCACGGCGTGCCAGATGGTAGGTGACGCGGCGCTTGCCGCGCACGGTCTCGACCCGCCGCACCATGCGCTGGCGGCTATCGCTGGCGATGACGGCTGCCTGGTCGCGCTTGCCCTTGCGTTTTGCCTTCGCCACGACTTTCTTGACCGGCTTTTTCTTGACCGCCTGGCGATTCTGTTTGCTTGAAGTGGCCTGCGCACCAGCCCCGGCGCCAGCGGCCGACACGGGCTCGACAACCAGGAACAAGGACACTAAAACAGACAGCAGGAGCTTCAACATTTCAACTTCCTTTTTACGCGCGAACCGATGAGGCCATTACCAAAGTGTATTCGCCCACAACTCAACTGCAAGCGAATTTACCACCGTTCCCGTCTATTTTGCCGCACTACAACGGGCTGAAGCGTAATGCACGCTGACTGATGTCGCGATCTCCTTCTAATTGTGTAACGGGCGCAACACCTTAATTTACAAAATGTACAAAGGTGGACAAGGGCGCGCGTTCGGTCACCAGCGAATTTTCGATTTTTGCAGGATCGGCCCAGCCCAGTGCCATGCCGCAGACCACTGTTTCATTCGATGGCAGCTGGAGCTGCCCGGCGATGATCCGGTGATACTGGGTGAATGCCGCCTGCGGGCAAGTGTCGAGCCCGCGTCCGCGCGCGGCCACCATGATGTTCTGCAAGAACATGCCGTAGTCGAGCCAGGAACCCTGCTCCATGACGCGGTCAATCGTAAAAATCAGCCCGACGGGCGCATCGAAGAAGCGGAAATTGCGCGCGTGCTGGGCCGCCATGCCGGCCTTGTCATCGCGGGTGAGGCCAAGCAGGCTGTAGAGGTCCCAACCGACTTTCCTGCGGCGGTCGATGAAGGGCGAGACCCATTCGCGTGGGTAGTAGGCATACTCCTCGGTGTGCTGGCGCGATTGATCCGGGTCCGTATGCACCGCCAGGATGGCATCGGACAAAGCGAGACGCGCCTGTCCGGTCAACACATACACTTTCCAGGGCTGGGTATTCGTGCCTGACGGCGCGCGTGCCGCCACCTCCAGGATGCGCTCGATGTCGGCCTGCTCGACCGGTGTGTCGAGGAAGGCGCGAATCGAGCGGCGCGAGGTGATGGCGGCATCGACCGCTTCTTGTTGCCCGTTTGAGATCATGGAAATTCCTTTTTTTTGACGACGAATGCGACGCCGGTAACGGCCACCGCCATGCCCACCAGACCGAGTGCGCTGAGCGACTCGCCGAACATCAGCCAAGCCATGATGGCGGTGGTGGGCGGCGTCAGGTACAACAGGCTGGTCACCTCGGTGGCGTTGCTGCGGCGGATGAGGCTAAAGAGCAGGAAGATGGCGCCGATCGACAGCGCGAATATCGACCACAGCAGCGCGGCAACGAAGTTCGCGTTCCACACTACTTTAGACAATGCCGGGTCCAACTGTTCAAAAAGAATTGCGCATGGCAGCAGCACCGCGACGGTTGCCCCGAACTGGATCACGGTGCCGGTGCGCAGATCGAAACTGGGGCAATACCGGCGCTGGTACATGGTGCCGGCCGTGATCGACACCAGCGCGAACAGGCAATACAGGATGGCGCGCGTCGACAGAGCGGCCATGTCGATCTTGGCTGCCACGACCAGCGCGACGCCACCCAGCCCGAGCAGCAATCCGACCCACTGGCGCGGGCGCACCCGCTCGCCGATCAGGGGCGCGGCGACCGCAGTGAGAATCGGCTGCATCCCGACAATGAGCGCCGACAGGCCGGCCGGCATGCCGATCTTGATGGCGCACCAGACACCGCCCAGATAACCGGCCTGCAGCAGCAATCCCGCAACCGCAACATGTTGGATGCGCCCATGCGGCCAGGGTGCGCGCCAGATCAGCACGATGGGAACGAGCACCAGCAGCACACCAAGGCAGCGCAGGAGGAGGAAGGTCAGCGGTGGTGCATACGGCAGGCCGAACTTGGCCACGATGAAGCCGGTACTCCAGAGGACGACGAAGAACGCCGGCACCAGCCAGCGGTGCTGGACGGTGGATGCGCCTGGGAGTACTGTGGTGTTGGCCATGGTCGTGAAAGTCGGGCGCCGGAATCAGATGCCACATCGCGGATGGCGAATGACGCAATGGCAAGTCTACCATGGGCGGGAAAACGCTTCCGGAGTGCGCTTCGGTCTCCCAATGATGGCAAAAGCGCGATACAAGTTGTCCTAAAGTATTTCTTCCGATGCAAGAATCCAACAATCCGGGCCAGCGTGGTGCAACGCACCAAATTCGCTTGACGTGCTCACGAAAATGGGCAAAACTTCGTTCTGTTGCGGTGCACCATTCGGAACAGCACCGGTTTTAAGCAGCATACCTTCCTATAACGTTTGTTTGGAGATCTCACATGTTTGCAATCCCAGAGCAATTCTCGAATGCCACCAAAGCCAATTTCGAAACCCAATTCGCACTGTTTTCGTCGCTGACCGCGAAAACCTTCGAAAGCATGGAAAAGCTGGTTGAGCTGAACCTCAGCACCGCCCGCGCTGCCATGGCTGACAACTCGAACGCCGCCCGTCGCCTGCTGGCAGCGAAGGACCCGCAAGAGTTCTTCCAGCTGTCGGCTTCCCAGGCTCAGCCTGTCGCCGAGAAAGCCGTCGCCTACAACCGCCAGCTGGCCGCTATCGCCAGCGGCACCGGCGCCGAGTTCTCGAAAGCCGCTGAAGGCCAGATCGTCGAAGCGAACCGCAAGGTCATCGCCCTGGTCGACGAAGTGAGCAAGAACGCCCCTGCCGGTTCGGAGACGTTTGTCGCCGCCGTCAAGACCGCGATGAGCAATGCCAACGCAGGCTACGAGCAGTTCAGCAAGACCACCAAGCAAGCTGTCGAAACCATCGAAAGCAATGTGAACAACGCCGTGTCGCAGTTCTCGCAAGCTGCCGCCAAGGCACCGGGTGCTGCCAACGCCGCTGCCGCTGCTGCTTAAATCCTGACGGCCCGCTTCACGCGGGCTGGAAGAAACGACGGGGCCGCCTGAGAGATCAGGCGGCCCCGTCGACGTTTACGGTGCCCGGCGGTTACCGGCTATTCGCCCAGATACGCCGCCTGCACCCGCGGATCGTTCAGCATCGCATTCGCGTCGCCCGTCATCGTGATCAAGCCCGAATCCATCACATAGCCCCGGTGCGCGGCCTGCAGCGCTAATTTTGCGTTCTGCTCGACCAGCAACATCGTGATGCCCTGCTGGGCCACGTCGCGAATCACCTCGAAAATCTTCTCCACCATGATCGGCGCCAGGCCCATCGATGGCTCATCGAGCAGCAACAGCGTCGGATGGCTCATCAATGCGCGCGCCATGGCCAGCATCTGCTGTTCGCCACCCGACAGGGTCCCGGCGAGCTGGGTCGAACGTTCTTTCAGGCGCGGGAAGACGCTGAACCACTTCTCGATATCAAGCTCGATCGCCGCCTTGTCGTCGCGCGTATACGCGCCCATCAACAGGTTTTCATGGATCGTCATGCGGGTAAAAACGCCCCGCCCTTCCGGCACCATGGCCAGCTTTTGCTGCACCAGGCGGAACGACTGCGTGCCTTGCAGGGGTTTGCCGAGATAGGACATGGTCCCCTCGACCTTGCAAGCCGGCAGGGTGCCGGTGATGGCCTTCAAGGTCGTGGTCTTGCCGGCCCCGTTGGCGCCGATCAGGGTGACCAGTTCGCCCTTGTTGACTTCGAGGTCGATGCCCTTGACTGCCTTGATGCCGCCATACGCGACCTTCAGGCCGGCAATCTTCAGAATGTTTTCGCTCATCAGTGAGCACCTCCCAGGTAGGCCGCGATGACTGCCGGATCCTTCTGGATCTCGGCGGGCACGCCTTCGGCGATGCGCTTGCCGTACTCGAGCACGGTAATCCGGTCGCACAGGCCCATCATCAGTTTGACGTCGTGTTCGATCAGGAGCACGGTCTTGCCGTCGGCCTTGATTTTGACCAGCAGCTCGCGCAGCGCCAGCTTTTCGGTCGCGTTCATGCCGGCCGCCGGTTCGTCCAGCGCCAGCAGTTGCGGATCGGTGGCGAGCGCCCGCGCGATTTCCAGGCGGCGCTGGTCGCCGTAGGACAGGAATTTCGCCGTGCGGTTGCCGAACTGGCCGATGCCGACGAAATCCAGCAATTCCTGCGCCCGGGCACCGATCGATGCTTCCTCGATGCGCGCCGCCTTGTGGCGGAAGATCGCGCCGAATACGCCCTGTTTCGAGCGCACATGGCGCCCGACCATAACGTTTTCCAGCGCCGTCATCTCGCCGAACAGGCGGATGTTCTGGAAGGTGCGCGCAATGCCCGCCTTGGCGACCGCATGCGGCGCCGAGGGCGAATACGGTTTGCCGGCCAGCTCGAAACTGCCGCTGTCGGGCTGGTACAGACCCGTGATGACGTTGAAGAAGGTCGTCTTGCCGGCGCCGTTCGGACCGATCAGGCCGACAATCTGTCCCGGACGGATCTGGATGGCGACATCGGTCAGCGCCTGCAGGCCGCCGAAGCGTTTATTCACGCCCGAAATATTCAGTAAAAATTGTTCGCTCATGCGGCTGCCTCCTTCTCTTCGTCGCGCGCCAGGGCGGCCGTGGGACGGTCTTCCCGGTTCGGCGATGGCCACACGCCGGCCGGGCGCACCAGCATGATGCCCACCAGCGCCAGGCCGTACAGCAGCTGGCGCAGCACTTCGGCTTCGATCACGACTTTGCCGAACATCGCCATCTGGGCCGGCTCGACCACGTGGCGCAGCACTTCAGGCAGGGCCGCCAGCAGCACGCCGCCCAATACCACGCCCGGGATGTGGCCGATACCGCCCAGCACCACCATCGCCAGCACGGCGATCGATTCGGTCAGCGAGAACGATTCCGGCGACACGAAACCCTGGAAGGCGCCGAACATCGCGCCGGCCACGCCGCCGAAGGTGGCGCCCATCGAGAACGCCAGCAGTTTCACGTTGCGCGTGTTGATGCCCATGGCTTTCGCCGCGATTTCGTCTTCGCGGATCGCGACCCATGCGCGGCCCAGGCGCGAATGCTGGAGGCGGCTGGTGATGAAAATGGTGGCGATGCACAGGAACAGGAACAGGAAATAATAGGCGTTTACCGACGGCATGGCGTAGCCGGCGATATAGACCGTCGATTGCGAACCCGCTTCACCGGCCAGCGACACGCCGAAGATGCGGATCGGATCGATCATGTTGATGCCCTGCGGCCCGTTCGTGAAATTGATCGGGTCGTTCAGGTTGTTCATGAAGATGCGGATAATCTCGCCGAAGCCAAGCGTGACGATGGCGAGGTAGTCGCCGCGCAGCTTCAGCGTCGGCGCGCCCAGCAGCGCCCCGAAGAATCCGGCCACGAGACCGGCCAGCGGCACGATCGCCCACACCGACAGGTGGATGCCGTTTTGGGCGATGTCCGGGCCAAACAGGCTGACCAGGGACTCGCCGATCAGCGGGTGGTAATTCACCACCGACTCGAGCAGGGCCGCAAATTGCGGCGAGGAGAACAGCCCGACCATATAGGCGCCGACGGCAAAGAAGGCGATGTAGCCGAGGTCGAGCAGGCCGGCGAAGCCGACCACGATGTTCAGCCCCAGCGCCAGCATGATGTAGAGCAGCGCGATGTCGATGATGCGCACCCACGAGTTGCCGTACTGGGCCGCAAAAAAGGGAAAAGCCAGCATCAGGACCAGCAGCAGGCCCATCGTGGCATAGGCCTGGCGCGGCTTGTGGTGGACGTCGAATGTGAGCAGTGCCATGTCGGCTCCTTTACGCGCGGTCGGCCACGCGCTCGCCCATGATGCCGGACGGACGCAGGGTGAGGACCAGGATCAGCACCACGAAGGCGAAGATGTCCTGGTAATGGCTGCCGAGGAAGCCCCCGGTCAAATCGCCGATATAGCCGGCGCCGAGCGCCTCGATAATGCCCAGCAGCAGGCCGCCGATCATGGCGCCGTAGATATTCCCGATCCCGCCCAGCACCGCGGCGCAGAAGGCCTTCAGGCCCGGCAGCACGCCCATGGTGAAGGTGATCGACGCGTAGTTCGCGCCCCACATCACACCGGCCACCGCGGCCAGCGCGGCGCCGATGGCGAAGGTGGCGACAATCACGCTGTTCGAGTCGACGCCCATCAGGCCGGCCACGCGCGGGTTCTCGGCCACCGCGCGCATTGCACGCCCCATTTTGGTGCGTTCGACCAGCAAAACGAGCCCTACCATGGCCAGCGCGGCGAGCACCAGCAGCAGCACCTGCGTCTGCGAAATCATGGCGCCCCCGATCATGATCGGTTCCGACGACAGCAGTTGCGGGAACGGCAGCGGACTGCGGCCCCAGAAGGGCATGGCCATCACGAAAGTCTGGAGCAGGATCGAGACGCCGATGGCCGTGATCAAGGGGGCCAGGCGCGGCGCGTTGCGCAGGCGGCGGTAGGCGATCCGTTCGATCAGGACATTCACCAGCATCGCCACCGGAATCGCGCCGAGGATGGCGACGGCCAGCTGGACGAAGCCGGGCAAGCCGGGAAAATAGCTTTCCAACAGCTGCAGGATCGACAGGCCGACCATCGCGCCAATCATGAGGACGTCGCCATGGGCGAAGTTGATGAGGTTCAGCACCCCGTAGACCATCGTGTACCCCAGCGCGACCAGTGCATACATACTGCCTAGCACCAGCCCGTTGAGTATTTGCTGGACAAAAGTCTCCATCGTTTCCGCACCTCTTTATTTCGATAACAAAAACGGCACTCCGGGAAACCGAAGTGCCGCTCCTTGGCCTGACTGGCTTCAGTCAGCAAAATAGTTGCCATGACAAAAATTCCGAGCGTCGCCATCATAGCGAGCTTTTTGGAAAACTAACAACGGAATTGTTATCGGCCCTGTGTTATCAAAACATGCAAGACTTATGCCAGCTGGGTCCGGATGCCGTCGAGACCTTTGGGTAGCGGGAAGGTGACATGCTCTTCCACGCCATCGAGCGCACGCACGCTGGCCGCGCCCAGACTTTTGAGGCGGTCGATCACGGCTTGCACCAGCACTTCCGGGGCCGAGGCGCCGGCGGTGACGCCGATGCGTTTCTTGCCGACGATCCAGGCCGGGTCGATGGCGGCGGCGTTATCGACCATGTAGGCCGGCGTGCCCATCTTGTCGGCCACTTCGCGCAGACGGTTCGAGTTCGAGCTGTTCGGGCTGCCGACCACGATCACGACCTCGACCTGCGGCGCCATGAATTTCACCGCTTCCTGGCGGTTGGTGGTGGCGTAGCAGATGTCGCCCTTTTTCGGTTCCATGATGTTCGGGAATCGGCTTTTCAGCGCCGCAATGATCTCGGCGGTGTCGTCGACCGACAGCGTGGTCTGCGACACGTAGGCGAGGTTGTCCGGGTTGGCTACCTGCACCGTCGCCACATCCTGGACCGTTTCGACCAGGTGCATGCCCTGTTCCGCCTGGCCCATCGTGCCTTCGACTTCCGGGTGGCCGTCGTGCCCGATCATGATGATTTCGGCGCCGCCCTTGCGCATCTTCGACACTTCCACGTGTACCTTGGTGACCAGCGGACAGGTCGCGTCGAAAATCTTCAGTCCGCGCGATTCGGCTTCGGCACGTACGGCTTTCGAGACGCCATGGGCCGAAAACACCAGCGTATTGCCGGGCGGGACGTCGTCCAGGTCCTCGATGAAGATCGCGCCTTTATTGCGCAGGTCTTCCACGACATAGGCGTTGTGGACGATCTCGTGGCGCACGTAGATCGGCGCGCCGAACTGCTGCAGGGCGCGTTCGACGATATCGATGGCACGGTCGACGCCGGCGCAAAAGCCGCGCGGCTGGGCTAGCAGAATCTCGTTTTCCACGTTTTCCATAATTTTCCTGTTACAAAACCGAAATCAGTTTCACTTCGAAATGCAGGTGTTGGCCGGCAAGCGGGTGGTTGAAGTCGAACAGCGCGGCGTCGTCGCGCATCTCGCGCAGCATGCCGGCAAAGCGCCCTCCGCCTGGCGCTGCGAAGTCAACCAGGTCGCCCGCCTTGTAGTCGGCGCCGGGCACCGAATTGTCATCGAGCGTCTGCTTCGAGACCAATTGGATCAGTTCCGGATTGCGCTCGCCAAATGCTTCCTGCGCCGTCAGGGTGAAGGTCTTGTGTTCTCCTTCCGTCATGCCGAGCAGCCGCTCTTCGAGGAAAGGCGCGAGCTGGCCCTGGCCCAGCATCAGCGTGGCCGGGTTGGTGCCGAAGGTCGTAACGATGTCGGTGCCGTCCGCGCCGGCAAGGCGGTAGTGCAGCGTCAGGTAAGCGGTTTCGGTGACGACAGGGGAAGCGTTGGACATGTTATTTGTTGTGGCAGGCAAACCGCTATTGTAAAGCCTCGTGCCTGTTCCCGCCTCCGGGCGCTGCTTTTTTTGGCAGCCAGTATTCCTGGAGAAATCAATTTGGTCCTGACTGTCGCGCCCGCGCATCGACATGATGACAAGCCAACAATCGCCCCGCATTGCGTACTGCCCCACATGATGCTACCGTGGCTCGCGGCCGATCCCGCCGTTTTCCTGGAGCCGCCTGGTGATTGATGAAACACAATACGAATACGCAGGCTTCTGGCCGCGTGTCGGCGCCACCCTGATCGATACGATACTGGTGGCCTTTATCACGCTACCACTCTTGACGATGGTGTACGGCAGCGATTACTGGGCAAACGACAGCCTGGCCGTGGGTCCCGCCGACTTCATCATCTCCTGGCTGCTGCCTGCGATCGCCGTGGTCGCTTTCTGGGTGGCGCGCGGCGCGACGCCGGGCAAGATGGCGATCTCGGCCCAGGTGGTCGACGCCCGCACAGGCAACAAGCCCTCCACCGGCCAGTCGATCGGCCGCTATCTTGCTTACTACGTCTCGGCGATCCCGCTCGGCCTTGGCCTGCTGTGGGTCGGCATCGACCCGAAAAAGCAGGGCTGGCACGACAAGCTGGCCGGGACCGCCGTCATCCGGCGCAAGGGAGGCAGCGCGCCGGTCAGTTTCGAACCCTCCACCAAAGAAACATCCTCGTAACAAGGCTGGCTGGTGATGGCAAGAAGATGCAGCACCGGCGCGCCAGATCAGCACCGCATCCACCCGCATGCCCATAATCGGCCCTCCCCTTTGATGACTGTGGAGCCTTATGGGTATCAACGATTGGCCGGAACAGGACCGGCCGCGCGAACGGCTGGCGCGCGAAGGATCGGCCGCCTTGTCGAACGCCGAACTGCTCGCCATTTTCCTGCGCGTCGGCGTACGCGGGCGCAGCGCGGTCCAGCTCGGCAGCCACATGCTCGAGCACTTCGGCTCGCTACAGGCCCTGCTGCATGCGACGCCGCAGGAATTCTCGCAAGTGCATGGTTTGGGACTGGCCAAGTACGCGCAGCTGCAGGCAGTCATGGAATTGTCACGCCGCGCGATTTCCGAACAATTCTTTCGCCATGCGCTGTGTTCGCCCGACGTCGTCAAAACCTATTTGCGCGGCAAGTTCGGCCTGCAAGCCTACGAATCCTTCGTCGTGCTGTTCGTCGATGTCAAGAACCGCCTGATCGACGCCCAGGAAATGTTCAGGGGCACCCTCACCCACACCAGCGTGTACCCGCGTGAAGTCGTGATGGCCGCCCTGCGCCGCAATGCTTCGGGCGTGATGCTTGCGCATAACCATCCGTCCGGGATGGCCGAGCCGAGCGACGCCGACCTGAAGCTCACACGCAGCCTGACGCAAGCGCTGGCCCTGATCGACGTACGCGTGCTCGACCATTTTGTGGTGGCGGGGACACAGGTCCATTCGTTTGCCGAGAACGGCCAGCTTTAGCAAGGTGTTCAGTTAACTACGTCAAAACAAGGCGCTACCCCCCTATTTTACAATTGTTAAATCAATCCACATGATTAAGACACACTTGTTTTTCGCAAGTGGTTGATTCCGTGATGGTTTTCACGCTATACTCTCGTTTTTCCGAATTCGGAAGTTTATCTATCTAAGGAGTGCGCTATGGCACGTGTCTGCCAAGTTACTGGCAAGGGTCCGATGGTTGGCAACAACGTCTCCCACGCAAACAACAAAACGAAACGCCGTTTCCTGCCTAACCTGCAGAACCGTCGCATTTTCGTTGAATCGGAAAATCGCTGGGTCTCGCTGCGTTTGTCGAACGCCGGCCTGCGCGTGATCGACAAGCTGGGCATCGACGTAGTTCTGGTCGACATGCGCGCTCGTGGCATCAAAGTTTAATTAGGGAGCTATCATGGCAAAAACTGGCCGCGACAAAATCAAGCTGGAATCGACCGCAGGTACTGGTCACTTCTACACCACCACCAAGAACAAGCGCACGATGCCGGCGAAGATGGAAATCATCAAGTTCGACCCAAAAGCGCGCAAGCACGTTCCGTACAAGGAAACCAAGATCAAGTAATCGATCCTGGTGCTGTACAAAAAAAGCCGCCCACGCAAGTGCGCGGCTTTTTTGTTTTAGCCGGCCGCTTGTGACAATCGGTGACTTTTTAGCAAGGGCCGGCGCGTATAGTAAAGGGGTTTCGAACCGGACAAACCCCTTCCATGCCTCGCCGCCCTCCTATCCTGCGCCATGCTGCCCTGGCCGTCTTCCTGCTGTGGGCATGCAACACAGGTGCCGCCCAGCCGGCCGTGCATCCCTACCCCAACACCGACGGCTTCGGCGTCGCGTTCTCGAAGGACGAGGACTGGTATGGGCACTGCATGCGCATGGTGAGTCCGCCAGCGCCTCGCGCGCCAGGCACCCCCGGCAAGCTGCGTTGCGATGCAACCGACCTCTATTACCAGAAACGCGACCAGGAGAAGACCTCGAACGCCGAATGGCGCCAGGTGCGCGCCTGCGCTGAGGCAAACGGCAACGACGCCGTCCTGATGATGCTGCATGCAAACGGCTACGGCACGTCGCGCGATCTTGATCGCGCCATCCATCACGCCTGCAAACTCGACACGGCCAAGGCCGAGATGGAAGCGCGCGTCGGCTACCTGGCCGCTCCTGCCGCCACCGACGGCCAGGCTTTCGACCTGTGCGACCACATCACCAGTGGACGCATGGGCGGCGTATGCGCCGCCATCCAGGAAGGACGCGCCGACCGCATCCGCGGCGCACGGCTGGAGCGCCTCGCGGCAAGCCTGCCGGCACCCGCACGCCAGCCATTTGCGCGCCTGCGCGAGGCTGCCGAGGCATTCACCCGGAAGTCGACCGACGAAGTGGACATGAGCGGCAGCGGCGCCGCCGGATTCACATTTCGCCACGCGGGACGGCGCGACGAAGAATTCATGGAAACGCTGCTGAAGGCGGCGGGCGGCAAGCTCCCCCGCGCCAGCGCGTCCGAACTGGCGCAGCTCGATCGTCAATTGAACAGGGAATACCAGAAAGTAATGGCCACCCCGTCCGAACAGGACACCCATCCGCAGCGCATCCACTACCTGACAGTCGAACGTGCGGATGTGCGTAGTACCGAACGTGTCTGGCTCGCTTATCGCGATGCCTGGGAACCATTCATCGCCGCGGCAGGCTGGCGCACCGACTTCACATCGATCAAGGCCGCGCTGACGCGTCAGCGTATCGCGCAGCTCAAGCGGATTCAAAAATGAGAACACCATAAAAAAACGGCTCCCGAAGGAGCCGTCGATCGATCCGCCAAGGCCGGGCCTTATGCGTAGCTGCGCAGCCGCAGCGAGAATTCCTGCAGCGACTTGATGCCCGACGCTTCGGCGCGAACGCACCAGTCCTGCAACTGGTGCAGCAGCTGGTCGCGGGTCGCGTGCGAGCGCTCCCAGATCGCGCCCAGTTCCACGCGCATTTCGTGCATCGTTTCCAGTGCCTTGCTGTGCTTGAAAAGCTCGATCAGCTGTTCTTTCTGCGACAGCTCCAGCTTGGCCGGCTCCTGCTGCAGCAGCTTGCGCGACGACTTCAGGAAACGCTTTTCGAGCTCGGCCTTGTCTTTCAGGTGTTCCAGTTCCTCATGGAAGGCGATTTTCACCGACTTGGCGTATTTCGCCATCACGTCGTAGCGATTCGTGATGACCGACTGCAGCGTGTCATGGTCGGCCACGGTCTTGCCCTTGGCGAACTTCGGCTCCGGTGCGACTTTCTTCACTTTCGCCAGGCCCATCATCTCCAGGGCGCGGATATAGCCCCAGCCCATGTCGATCTCATACCACTTGCTCGACAGCTTGGCCGAGGTGGCGTGGGTGTGGTGGTTGTTATGCAGTTCCTCGCCACCGATCAGGATGCCGAACGGGAAGATGTTGGTTGCAGCATCGGCGCAATCGTAATTGCGGTAGCCCCAGTAGTGGCCCAGGCCATTGATGATGCCGGCCGCGGTCACGGGGATCCACATCATCTGGATCGCCCAGATCGTCAGGCCAATGACGCCGAACAGCGTGAAGTTAATGAACAGCAGCGCGATCACACCAGCCAGGCTGTACTTGCTGTACACGTTGCGCTCGAGCCAGTCGTCTGGCGTGCCATGGCCGTACTTGGCCAGGGTTTCCGCGTTCTTGCTCTCGATCCTGTACAGCTCGGCGCCCTCGAGCAGTACCTTCTTGATACCGCGCGTAACCGGGCTGTGCGGATCTTCCTCGGTATCGCATTTCGCGTGGTGCTTGCGATGGATCGCGGCCCACTCCTTGGTGACCTGGGCCGTGGTCAGCCACAGCCAGAAACGGAAAAAGTGGCTCGGAATGGCGTGCAGCTCCAGCGCGCGGTGCGCCTGGTGACGGTGCAGGTAAATCGTGACACTGGCGATGGTGATGTGGGTAACGATCAACGTGTAGATCACGACTTCCCAGCCGGAAAGGCCAACCAAGCCGGTATTCAGGAATTCCAGTACGGAATGCAGGGTGTTGCTAAAGCTCATCAAGGCTCCAAGGGTAGTTGCTGTCTGAGCGCGCCATCTTCTGGGAGAGGGTCACGTACGGCCGGTCAGGGACCGAGCCGCCAGCAGTATTCTACGCACTTCTCATGACGCACGGCACGATGGACGCAGTAAATTGCGCGAGAGCGCGCACTGTGCGCCACTTCCATGCCAGATGTGCATCACACAGGGGGAATTTGTGGCGGCAAACCCAAACGGATGGCGCCGGAGTGGACCAGCGCATAGATATTCTTGTTGACCGCGGAGATCACGTTGCCGCTGCCCTTCTCCGGATCGATGATCGAGAAGGCCAGTTCCAGCTCATAGCCGGCAGGCCCGAAGGCGTTCAGCTGGACGGCCGGCGCCGGATCCTCGATGACGCGCTCGACGCCATCGGCCTGGCGCACCAGCAGATCCATGACTTCGTCCAGGTCGCTGTCATAGGCGACCGTCAGGCGCGTGTTCAGGCGCACGGCCTTGGTGGTCCCTACCTGATTGAGTACCACGCCGGTGATCAGCATTTCATTCGGCAGCAGCGTCTGGGTGCCGTCGAGCGCCTGCAGGACAGTCGTTCGCGTATTGATGCGCGCGACGCGGCCCGAATACTTGTCGACCGTGATCGGGTCGCCGATCGACAGGCTGCGCTCGAGCAAGATGATAAAGCCCGACACGTAGTTGCTGGCAATGCGTTGCATGCCGAGACCGAGACCGACGCCCAGCGCACCACCAAAGACCGACAGCACGGTCAGGTCGAGGCCGACCAGGTTCAGGCTGACCAGTACCGACACCAGGATCAGTAATGCGCGGCCCATGCGCGCCAGCACGACCCGCGATGAGGTGTGCAGGCCTTCCAGGCGCATCATGCGCTCTTCCAGTGCCGCGCCGGCCCACAAGGCCAGCATCATTAATACGACAACCGATACCGCTCCCTGCAGAATATCGAGCAGCGACGCTTCCTGCTTGCCCAAGGGTAGTTTTCGCGCCTCGAGGAAGTCGATGATGTCCGGCCACTGACCGGTCAGGTAAAGGGCAACGCCCAGCCAGACCACCAGCGAGAGAATTTTTTCGAAGGTTTGCAGCGCCGTGCCCAGCGGCCCGTGACGGGCGAAGATACGGCGCAGAATGTAGAACACGATGCGAATCAGCGCCATCGATGTAAACAGCGGCAGCGCCACGCGCAGCAGGTGCACGCTCTGGTAGCGTTGCAGCACGAGTTTCGCGCCCAAGACCAGCGCCGCGATGAGGAGCGGCGCCAGTACCTGGCCGAAGCCTTCCATGCCGATGCGGCGAATCGCACCGCGCGAATCGTCTTCGTGCAGCCAGCTGCGCCGGATCAGGCGTGCCAGCAACAGGCCGACCACGACCGCGCCGATGAGGGCCAGTGCCTGCCACAAGATGCGCGGATTGCTGATGTCCTCGAATAAATCCTGCAGCAGGTCGGTCAACGGCATCTGGGCAAGGCTCCTCGATTACGCTTCGACAGCGGCGTCGTCCGCTTCGGCGGCCTCGACCTTCGGCTTTTTCGGCGCCATCGGCTTACGCTCCATCACGGCAGCGAAGAAACCGTCGGTCTGGTGCTTGTGCGGCAACAGCTTCAGGTACTGATCCATCTCGAGTTCGATCTTCTGCTCGGTCAGCACTTTGCTCATCGGCACCAGATCGAAATCCGGGTGCGCCGCGAGGAATTGCTCGACGATGAATTCGTTCTCTTCGTTCAGCAGCGAGCAGGTGGCGTACACCAGGCGGCCACCGCCCTTGAGCAGGCGCGCCGCGCCGGCCAGGATCGCCGCTTGCTTTTCCTGCATCTCGGCCACGGCGCTTTCCGGCTGGCGCCACTTGACGTCGGGATTGCGGCGCAAGGTGCCGAGGCCCGAGCAAGGCGCATCGACCAGCACGCGGTCGATCTTGCCGGCCAGGCGCTTGATCTTGGCATCGCGTTCGTGTGCGATCAGGACCGGGTGCACGTTCGACAGGCCGCTGCGCGCGAGGCGTGGCTTGAGTTTCGAGAGGCGCTTTTCCGACACGTCGAAGGCGTACAGGCGGCCGGTGTTGCGCATCGTCGCGCCCAGGGCCAGCGTCTTGCCGCCGGCGCCGGCGCAAAAGTCGACCACCATCTCGCCGCGGCGCGCGCCCAGGATCTGGGCCAGCACCTGGCTGCCCTCGTCCTGCACCTCGATCGCGCCGTCCTTGAACAGCGGCAGGTTTTGCAGGGTCGGCCGCTTCATCACGCGCAGGCCGAGCGGCGAGTACGGGGTCGGCTCGGCCACGATCGGCGCCTCGGCCAAGGTGGCGATCACGTCGTCGCGATTGGCCTTGATCGAATTGACGCGCAGGTCGAGCGGCGCCGGCGTGTTCAGCACGGCTGCCAGTTCCTTCGCCTCGGATTCGCCATACTGGGCGACCAGCTTGTCGTACAGCCACTGGGGCATATTCGCCTGGGCCAGTGGCGGCAGCAGCTTGCGGTCGATTTCCTTGATGCGGGTGAGGAATTCGTTTTCCTCATCGGTCAAGCCGCTGAGCGACTCGATTCCGGCCGTTTCCGACAGGCCCAGCAGGGCCAGGCGGCGCATCGACGGCGTGCCGCCGGTGCCGCCGAAATCGGTGAAGAAGGTTTTATTGCGCAGAACGGCATACACCGCTTCGGCGACAACGCCGCGCTCGCGCGAACCGAGACGCTGGTGGTCCTTGAAATAACGCGACAGAGTGACGTCGGCCGGGGCCGTAAAGCGCAAAATCTCGCGGAGTACCTCTTCGGTACTGCCGAGAATTGCTGGTGGCAATCTCATGAAAATCCTTGACTGAATGACTGATTAATGACTGATGGTGTCGGCGAGGCGCGTGTCCAGCACGCGTACCACACCGTGTTCGATACTGAGCCTGTCCTCAATGACCAAGCGCACGGCATAGGGGTAAAGCTTGTGTTCTTCGACCAGCACCCGCGCCGCCAGGGTGACTTCGGTGTCATCGGGCAGCACGTCGACGCGTGCCTGCGCGACGACCGGGCCGTGGTCGAGCTCGGCGGTGACGAAATGCACCGTCGCGCCGTGTTCGGGCACCCCAGCTTCGATCGCCTGGCGATGCGTTGCCAGGCCCGGAAAGGCCGGCAGCAACGACGGGTGGATGTTCAGCATGCGGCCCGCGTAATGTTCCACGAAAGAGCCCGTCAAGATCCGCATGAAGCCGGCCAGCACGACAAGGTCGGGCGCAAAACAATCGATTTCCTGTTGCAAGGCCGCGTCGAATTCGGCGCGGCTGGCAAATTGCTTGCTCGGCACGACGACGGTCGGAATGCCCCGGGCTTGCGCGAAGGCCAATCCTGCGGCGTCCGGCCGGTTGCTGATCACAGCCGCGACCTTCGCCGGCCACCCTTCCGATTGCGCGGCGCGGACGACCGCTTCCATGTTGCTGCCGCGGCCGGAAATGAGGATGACGATGTTTTTCATGGCGCGCATTGTACCGCAAGCCCCGTGGCTTATCGCCGCCGGGGGCGGCCGGCGACGCTTACCGCGGCGCTGCCAAGTCGACTTCGAAGGAGTAGAAAACGCGGAACGGAACCTTCTTTTCAGCCCAGAATTCAGCCGCATCGCGAAATACGTCGAGCAGGGTCTCGCGCGCTTCCTTGTCGAATTTCTGAGTGCTCGGCAACTGCTCGAGCACGACGAGGAAACCGGGCTGCGGACCCGCCTCGGAAACCGTGTTGGTCAGGCAGTTGCGCAGGGCATCGAAATTCTTGCTGCAAGGCTTAGTAAAATAAAAGTTCTCGCCGATGCGGGCGCACACCTGTTGCTTGGTCAGCGTGTTCGCGCAATGCGCGTACAGGAAATGGTGGCCCAGTCGCACCGCTTCCTCCTGCAGTTCCGGCACACGGTAGGCGCGAATGGACTGTACAAGATTGGACGGCACTCTCATCAACATACTCATTTTTCCCTCAAGTCGACCTGGTGTGTGGTTCGAATCGCCGGCGCCGTCCACCATGCGCGCCTTGGCGGCAACGCTGTTCTCCTAATCGTTTCCACGCGCCAATAACCCTAAGCCTTCAAGGGTAACGTTTTGTGGTAAGCGAAGCAACCCGAATGTGGTCCCCACGCCTGAATTTGAAAGAAACTGCCGTTTTTCGCGCAAAATCGGCCGTGTTTGACGTGTTTTACCATTCTGGGTGCACCTGTGCGGTATATGTACCGCTGTTACATTTTGTTGCCACACAGATCGTCGAAATGATCGAGACAGGATTAACATACGTGGGTGGACGTGAGTCTTTTCCAACCAGTAGCACCAACGACGAGGTTTTGATATGAACGTGCAAACCAAACTGATGATTTCCGCGCTGGGACTGTGCGCGCTGCCGCTCGCCCAGGCCGCCGATTTCGAAGACTTCGGCCGCGTGGTGCGCGTACAGCCGCGCGTCGAGCAGATCCGCACCCCGCGCCAGGAATGCCGCACCGACTACCAGCAGGTACCCGTCCAGCAGCAGCGTGGTGCCGGCGGCTCGATCGTCGGCGGTATCGCCGGCGCCCTGCTCGGTAACCAGATCGGCGGCGGCAACGGCAGAGTCGCAGCAACCGCCGCCGGTGCGATCGCCGGCGCCGTGGTCGGCGACCGCGTCGAAAACAATGGCCGCCAGGATTACAACGGCGTGCAGGAACAGGCCGTGCGCCAGTGCCGTACCGTCGACGCCTTCGAATCGCGCACTTCCGGCTACGACGTGACCTACGAATACCGCGGCCAGAACCACACCGCCTTCATGCAGCGCGATCCGGGCAACCGTATTGCCCTGCGTGTCTCGGTCGAGCCGGCGCAGTATTGATGATCCTCGGTGCGGCCTCGCCCGCACCGACTCTTCCCATTGTGCTTGCGCAGCGGGAACTCCTCCCCGGATAATAGGGCGATTCAATCAGGTCGCCCTATGCTCATCAAACGCAAATCCATCGAACAAGCCGAATCCTCGCGTCGTCCCGCGCGCAAACCGAAATTCGCGCCCGTGACACTGTCCGAACAGGATGGTGTTCGCTATCTCCACTTCGGCACCGAATGGGTGCAAGGCGCGATGCGCATCCGCAAACCTGACTGGCCGGAACTCGAATACGCGCAACAGATGATGGCCTGGATGCTGTTCCTCGACGCACCGCGCCAGATCGCCCAACTCGGCCTCGGTTCGGCCACGCTCACCAAATACTGCTACCGCCAGTTTCCCGAGGCGCAAGTGACGGCCATCGAACTGAATCCGTCGGTGGTCGCCATCTGCGACACGATGTTCAAGCTGCCGCCGCGGGACGAACGCCTGCAGATCCTGGAAATGGACGCGCTCGAATTCGTCGAGGATCCGGCGAACCACGGCGTGTTCGACGTGCTGCAGTGCGACCTCTACGACGCCACCGCGCGCGGTCCCGTGCTCGACACACCCGAGTTCTACGCCGCCTGCAACGACTGCCTGCTGGACCACGGCATCATGACGGTCAACCTGTTTGGCGACCACCCGAGCTACAACAAGAACATCAAGGCGATGAAATTCGCCTTCGACCACGTGATCTGCCTGCCGGAAGTGCATGATGGGAATGTGGTCGCGCTGTGCTTCAAGACGCGACCGGAACTCGATGGCGCGACACTCGCGGCCAAAGCCGCCCGGATCGTCGCCGCCACCAAACTGCCGGCGCCATCCTGGGTCAAGGGTATTGAAGCGGCACGCTAGTCATTGCTGAGAAAGAGGGACATGAACGCCAACGCACCCCAGCCCGCTTCCCTCCCCCGCAGCCCTGCGCGGCCGCGCAAGCTCGACCTGCAAGCCGTTTTCTCCTGGCTGCTGGCGGACAGCATCGTCGAAAAGGACAAGGTCAAGGCGCACTTCACCCAGGCCCAGGGCATCCTCAAAAACGCGGCCAGCTCGATGCATCCGCTGACCGCCGTGGCCCAGTGCAAGCTGGTATCAACCCAGCCGCCGCACCGCCTGCTGACGCTCGACATCCTCACCGAATGGTGCGCAGCCAAGGTCGGCCTCCCCTTTATTCGCATCGACCCCCTGAAAATCGACTTCACCAGGGTGGCCGACGTGATGTCGGCCAGCTACGCGGCGCGATTCAATATCCTCCCAATCGACATCACCACGACGACACTGACGGTGGCGACGAGCGATCCGTTTTCCACCGAATGGGAAGCCGAGATCGCCAAGGTGTCGCGCCGGCGCATCGAACTGGTGCTGGCCAATCCACTCGATATCTCACAATACATTTCCCAGTTCTTCAGCCTGGCGAAATCGATTCGCGACGCCAGCAA
Source organism: Massilia sp. CMS3.1 (assembly GCF_051262535.1). Classification (NCBI taxonomy): domain Bacteria; kingdom Pseudomonadati; phylum Pseudomonadota; class Betaproteobacteria; order Burkholderiales; family Oxalobacteraceae; genus Massilia; species Massilia sp. CMS3.1. The sequence continues at coordinate 307,432 of NZ_JBIMES010000005.1, forward strand.
ATCGAATGCCCAGGACGTCGCGCTGCGCAGCAATTTCGAGCAGTTGGTCGAAATGGGCAAGGCGAACAAACAGTTCGATGCGAACGACCAGCACATCGTCAACATCGTCGACTGGCTGTGGGGCTATGCGTTCGAGCAGCGCGCCTCCGACATTCACCTGGAACCGAAGCGCGACATCGCGGTCATTCGTTTCCGCATCGACGGCGTGCTGCACCAGGTCTACCAGGTGCCAGCGGCGGTGATGCTGGCCATGACGGCGCGCATCAAGCTGCTGGGCCGGATGGACGTCATCGAAAAGCGCCGCCCGCAGGACGGCCGCATCAAGACACGCACCCATGCCGGCCAGGAAGTCGAGCTGCGCCTGTCGACGATGCCGACCGCCTTCGGCGAAAAACTGGTGATGCGCATTTTCGACCCTGAAGTCGTGGTGAAGACGCTGCCGGAGCTCGGTTTCCCGCCGGACGATGCACAGCGCTGGGATGCGCTCACCAACCGTCCGCACGGCATCATCCTCGTCACCGGACCCACCGGCTCGGGCAAGACCACGACGCTGTACACGACACTCAAGGCGCTGGCGACCAATGAAGTCAATGTCTGCACGGTCGAAGACCCGATCGAGATGGTCGAGGCATCCTTCAACCAGATGCAGGTGCAACCCGGCATCGACCTGTCGTTCGCCGACGGCGTGCGCGCGCTGATGCGGCAAGACCCGGACATCATCATGGTCGGCGAGATCCGCGACCTGGCCACCGCCGAGATGGCGATCCAGGCCGCGCTGACCGGCCACCTGGTGCTCTCCACCCTGCACACCAACGACGCGCCGTCGGCCGTGATGCGCCTGCTGGAACTGGGCGTGCCCGATTATTTGTTGGAAGCGACCCTGATCGGCGTCATGGCCCAGCGTCTCGTGCGCACCCTGTGTGCCGAGTGCAAGGCGCCCGATGGCGAGCTGAGCGACGACGTCTGGAACAGCCTGGGAGGCTCCTGGAACCTTCCCAAGCCGGCGACGGTCTATCGCCCTGTCGGCTGCCCCGAATGCCGCCAGACCGGCTACCGGGGCAGGACGGGGTTGTATGAATTGCTGACGGTGTCCGAAGACTTCACCCGCCGGATCGGTGACGCAGCGGACCTGGCGGGCTTGCGCCAGCAGAGTGTTCTCGATGGCATGAAGCCCCTGCGCATCGCCGGCGCGATGAAGATCATCGAGGGATCGACGACGGCCGAGGAAGTGCTGAAAGTGACGGCGGCGCTGTCTTCCTCGTAGGCTTGGCTTGGTTTCCGCGTTGGCACTAGCGCAAACGGCAACCGGCGGCTATAATGCTGCCTCTTCGGGTCGTTAGCTCAGCTGGTAGAGCAGCGGACTTTTAATCCGTTGGTCGCAGGTTCGAATCCCGCACGGCCTACCAAAGAATTTGTTGCAAACATTGAAGGCGTCATGAGTGATCATGGCGCCTTTTTTGTTTTGGACGATATTCGGAAAATTCCAAGCCAGACGACTTCGCTCGCGGTTGCCGTACTGCCGAACCTTGCCCTCAAGCTGCTTTCGGTGGTGAATTATGCGTACCGTCCTGAGCAGAATCGTCAAGATTGGCTAAAGCCCTGCCTCTATCACCATCAGCAGGCATCCAGTTGGACAGCAATACACTATCTGACCCACCGTAGATCTTACGGAATCGGAAATATCCGGCTTCGCCTCCAGCATAGGGCTCCCGTCCTTCGTTTATGTAAACTGGGACCGCGCGAATTTTGTCATACTCTTCCGCCGCTATGCGTTCATTAGGATTCATGCCATAGTTTGGCGGACCAGATTTTGTCCAAGCAAGTATAGATGAAGCGTTCTTGTACTCGACCTTCGCAACGCGCAGCTCCTTCGACCATTCCCGTAGCGCCGCAACAGCCTCAGCCTCACTTCCTTGCCCATACAACTTAAACGCCGATCTTGAGTCGTGCACATACTCGTCAAAAAAGTGCGTGACTTCTAGTTGGGGCGGCGTAAACGGCCAGTAGCACGCAATTTCTTCCCATTCGCCTGATACTTCGTTCTCAAAGCCGGCGGACTGTTTGCGCGGCGCTTCCTTCCCACGCTTCAGTATGGATTTTTCGAAATCGCGCAACTCATCGTTATATTCGCTATTTGCTGACAATAAATCACTTTTATCGAAATTAGTTGCCCTTAAATAGCTCTGAATTTTATGTAACGGCGCTTTCCCGTTTTCGCGACGCGAATAACGCCATGCCATTTGCAGTATTGCTTGTTCCCTTATAATGTCTGTAAGCGAACCTGTTTTTTTCTTACATGCAGAAAGATATGCGTTGAAATTTTCGATCATTTGCGCAGCAACCGAAAATTTATTTTGTGCAACTTTGTCCGCCAGTTCAAGCTTTAAGGGGACACCAGCGAGGCGTGCTTGTTTGTACATAAAAAGGAGTGGAATCCGCGACAACATGTCAGCGCCGCTCGGATCCACTCCCTTTCCTTGCTGCTTGGGCTCGTATCCCCCTCCGACATCGGAGTGCACACCAGGGAACACAAATTCGCTCGCCCCCGCAGGCAATACAGAGCCCACTGCAATCGAGTCACTGGGGAAACTGCGGCGCAATTCATGGCCCGCCACCAGGTGCACACAACGTTTTACGCAGCCAGGGATGCGCAGGCTGTCTTCCGCATCGGCCCAGGCGCCGTGTCCGTTAGCAGCTTTAAAGGGCCGCAAATTCCCCAAGGTATTTCCTGGCCCAACCGATGCAACCGTGTCAAAAACTCCCAAAAAGTCGAACTCAACCGGAAAGCCTCCCAGGCTACTCGTACCTTCACCGCGTACCAGGGCATCGAGCCTGCATAGCGAATCGAGCCAGTTCGTGAATGCCCTGGCTTGCGTGGCACCACGGGAAAATCCAAAAATTGATATGTGAATGCGTTTCACAATTCCAGGATCTTTTTTTGCAGGAGGCGCGCCATTCTTTGCCCAGTGCGCGGAAACGCTGGCATGCAGGCGCCGTAGCAATTTCTCAAGCTGTATACGTGCCTCAATTACATACTTTTCCTTACTTTTAACAACCGGCACTTCCTTTTTCGTCATCACATCCCGCGCTTCCCGCGACAGAGAAAGAGAAGTGGCTAATGCCGTCGCCTCTTGCGGCAGCAGAAGAGGCTGACCATGAAAATAACGGTTAACATTATTAATCGCCTGTATAAGAGCCCATACGATTCGGTCGCCTCCCTTGTAGCCCACCGAACCGCCCAAGGTCTTCATCCAATCTTTTCCGGAATCGTTCACTTGGTCAAATGGGGAGGATACTCCGGGGATATAAACACGGAAAAAATTATTGTAGCGTTCAGGCCTGTATTTCCATATGACGGCGTCCAGCACTTTTGGAACGCCGCGACCAGGGAATATGTCATACATTCGCGCCACATTCGACTGATCACCTGTTTTAGCTGCCAATTCGTAATTGTTACATGTACCGTCGAAGAAGAATCCAAAGAAAAGATTAGCGTTGCATGCTTTACGCATATCGTTGCTTTCAGCTTGCTCTCGCTTTTCAAAATTTTCAATATCTCGGATATCTTTCTCGTTGAAAAATTTCTTTAAATTAGTGGCGCTTATGTATGAGTCAGAAATTAGTGGGCTTAACAGTGTGCTCATGGCTTTTCTTTCAATAGCTGCTTAAGCTTTTTTTCGGAGCGCTGCAATCCTTCAATATAACTTTTCGTTTTATACTCGGCGTAGGCAGGATCGTTTGGACCAGAAAATTTTTTAATAGCGTTACGTTGGCGTTCCTTGTCAACATCCCACTCATTTTGAAGGTGCGCTTGCGTGTATTTTTTAAGGTGATCCAAGGACGCCCGATATACATCGACCTTATCCTCGGCGATTTTTCGATACAATTTCCACCTCTCGCGCTGGTACGTCAATGATGGCTCAGGCCATCCTTTTACCTTGCCAGGCCATTGAGGGTGATCCGGCTCTACGTTGCTTGTCACCAATTCGATCGCCCCATCGGCAGTGCGCAATACCCATAGTTCGCCGGCGCCTTCTGGGTATGCGGGCACTTCGACAGTGTAAATTTTCTCCACTTCGGGCAAATCGCCTTTGTCTGTTTCCGGCAGCCAATGGGTAGATTGAACGTTCACCCGAATGCCCGGACTCCAACGTTTTGGAAGCGTGAAACAGCACATGATGCCGCCTCCGCTAAATGGACTAATATGCTCTGCTGCTCCGTTCGATGGATTCGCCGGGTCAACTAATACGTACCTGAACGGTTCAGCGGTATAGTTCACTCCGTGAACGTTGACCGAGACTGTATTCGTCTTCACTGGCCCCGTCGGTTCAGTTGCCTTTGAACATCCAGTCAATAGCAAGGCAAACGCGCTAAGCAGTGCGATATGAGGTTTCATTTTCGGTCCTGGAGGTTTCCTGTTTCCACTCGGCCAATCTGGTTCGCAATGTGTCTGAATCACTTTGACAAGACTGTTCGATGCAATCCATACACCAAGCTATTTTGAGTATGTCGTCCAGCCCATTTTTATCAGCTAGATGTAGCGCATTCGATAGCAATGCATGGCGCTGCGACGGCGGCAGATGGGTTCGTGCACCCCGATCGAGTAACTGCACCCACACCTCGTCCGGGTCGCTGTCCTTGAGTAGTCGTGCGAACTGAATTTCGTCCAGCGTTGCTTTGTCAGATATTGATAGTGGAATTGTGCTGGGTTCCAGTGGCAAGCTGGACCAACTGCCGTCGCGACTAATGTAATGCCATCCAATTGCATTACCGATAAATTCGCGACGTTGTTGCTGTGTCAGTGTCTCGAAAATCATGGGCAGACGTCGGGTATCTGGAAACCGGAAGTTGAAGTTCTGCCCATCCACCTCGACGATGCACCAGGCTGCCAGTCGTTTGGCCAGCCGTTCTGCACTTTCATAGGTGGTCAATACACTGAGCATCGGCCAGCCACTACAACGCTTCAGTAGGCGCACGAGCGACTTATCGCTGGGGTCGAATGACACGACAAATGGCGAGACTTCTTTGGCTTCCTTTGAGCACCCAGGAAGGAATTCAAACAGCAAGACTGGCTCGGACGCGCTGCCAAGCTGCCGAAAAAGCCTGGGCACGAACGCACCGTCGATGAGCAGCATCAGGCGAGCACCAAAAGGCAAAGCTTCATGACGTCGATTCAGATCGGATTGCCATTCAGGTTGAAACGGATTTATCAACATACTTTATTCCACCAAAGTGAATGCCGGCCCCGATTCGAGAGATTTCTTCAGGCAGGCAACGCAAATGCTTTGTGGTAGTGCCGGCATTGGATAATTCAGCTTTTCCGGCCCCGTAAAACTCTTCTTCCCCGCATGCACCTTGATCTTCCCCGGACACTGCACCGTAATATTCCCGCCCTCGATCGTGATATTCGCACCGCCCGCCGTCGACAAACTGATCTTCTTCGCCGCGGCCCAGTCAATATGCGCATGCGCACTGATCACATTCACCTCATCGCGCGCCTGCACTGTCAGCGCATCGGCCTGCGCCTGAAGTTCGATCGCATCCTTCGCGGCGATGAGTTGCAGGCCAAGCCCACCCTCTCCCGCTGTGCACCCGCAGTTGCCCGCCGCTGACAAATTGCGTGTCCTGCCCGCTGATCAGCACCACGCTCTCGCCATTGGCCAGCTGCACGCTTTGTCCGGCCACGGCACCAAAGCCCTCCCTGGCGGCGATGCCGATCATCGGATCGGTCGAATGCGGCGTTTTGCCGTTGCCGCCACCGGTATTCTTGGCGCCGGCATCGGCCAACGCGGCGTCGAGCGAATGCGCACCGACCATGCCTGAGACCGAGGTCAGCAGCGCCTTCAATGGCGCCCCTTTCTCATCCAGCAGGCTCGCATTCGCCTTCAACGCGCCCATATGCGTTGCCAATCCAACTGTCTGATGCGTCACAGCCGCCGAACTGAAGCTGTCGGCCAACTTCACCGCGGCGTTGAGCATGGCGATTCCGCCGGCGTTCTCGCCCGCCGGATCCCGTTGTGCAGCGCTGTGATTCACCTTGTAGCTCGACACCAGCAGCCCCCTGCCCGCCCGCACTGCCCCGTAGGCATCGGTGCGCAGTTCGGCTCCCAGGCCGCGGAAGCTGCCGCGGTAGTTATCGGCGGCGTGGATCAGGTGGCCGAGATTGAGTTCGGTCGCGGCATACGTGCTGCGCAGCTGTACTCGTCCCTGGGCATCGGTGTCGTCGAACAGCAGCTGGTTGTAGCCTCGGCCGCCAAATTCCTTGCTGCGGATGCCCCATTGGGCGGCGCCATTGCGGTGTCCGCCGCTGTCGGCCGAAGCGCCATGCCAGACCGGACTGTTTCCGCCGGCGAGGTTGCCTTGTGCGGAAGGCGTGTGGTCGTGTGCTCGATTAAAAGGCGCCTGCGGCTCGACCACGCGGACGCCGCCCGGCGTCGGTGGAATGCCGCCCTCTCCCTGGCCGTTGTACAGGGCGCCGACGATGATCGGCCGGTCGATATCGTTCTCGAGGAACTGGACCAGCACTTCCTGTCCGATGCGCGGGAGGAACTGGCAGCCCATGCCGCCGCCGGCCGAGCGTTGGGCGACGCGCACCCAGCAGCTCGCGTTGCCGCTGTCTTGCCAGTGGTAGCGGATGCGCACCCGGCCGAGGCGGTCGCAATGGATTTCGTCGGCGCCGTTCGGCTGGTCGTTGCCGTCGGCGCCGACCACGATGGCGCTTTGCGTGCCGTGTGCCGTTGGCCGGGTGCGCTGGCGGCCGTCGCTCCCCTCCCATTCCGACCGCCACGGGACATCCGATGGGATGGCGTCGAAACAGTTGGCGTAGCCGGTCTGGCGCGCCTGCGCCATTGCCAGCGCGAACTCGTGCGGGACATCGCCCGGCGTCAGTTCTTCCAGCAGTTCCGGGATCGGGCCGAACAGTTCAGCCAGCGCATGCTGGGCAGGCGGCGGCATGTTGTTGACGCCGACGCTCGTCACGCGCAGTACCGTGAACGATGTTTCCCGACGCTGCGCGAGCGGCAGGTCCTTGACCGACAGCCGCGTACCAGCGCGCAGGGTGCGCAGCGTTGAGCGACCGTGCCACAAGGCGGCGCGTGCTTCCTGGCCTTGCATCTGCAAGTCGGCGTGGCGCAATGCCTGTTCGCGGTTGGCGTAGGCATATTGACCCGGGACGTCGAAGGATTCCAGCGCCGGCAGCTTGCCGCGCGGGAGGCGTGTGGGAGAACTGCCGGCCACGATCTGCCTGGCCTTGTAGTCGTAGCTGAGCACGCTCGTCAGCGAAACGTGCAGGCGGCGTCGCGCCACCAGCGCTTGCACCGTATCGCTGGACTCGACCGAGCGCACGCCGTGGTAGCGTACGCCTCCGGCAGCCGCGCTGCTGGCATCCTCGGGAACCGCAGATGGATAAGTACTGTCGGCGAACAGGACAATGCCTGCCCCACTCGGACCCTGCTCGCAGCGCCAGCCGAGGCCTTCCTCCGCGAGCAGCCGTCCGATGAAAGCGAGATCGGTCTCGCGGTACTGGCAGCAATAGCTGCGTGGCATGGCGCGCGCCATGAAGGGACTCGCCTCCTCGCTCCAGCGCCAGAGCGCCAGCGGTAGATAGGCTTTGAAAACGGCGTCGACGATGTCGACCACGCTCTTGTCTTGCCACACCCGACTGTTGCGCACTTGTCCCAGACGCCAGACCCATGGCGCGATCCGGATCCGGTAGCGCGCCAGGCCGCCATCGCTGCCGAGCATCGCCACCTCGCTGATCTCTCCGCTGAAACGGCTGCGGGTGCCGTCCGCCAGGCTGATGTCGAGCGCGGCTGCCTGGCCCAGCAGCGCGGCCAGGTCGACATGGGCACTCGTCGAGAGAACGATCACGTCGCGGTGACCGACTCCTTGCACGGCATCGATGGCAGCCATGGCCTCAACCAGAAAGCTTCCCGACCCCGCGCAAGGATCGTAGATCGATAGCTCATACAGCCTGCTTCTACTTGAAAACTCCGCCAACGCATCGGTGACTTGTCGAACCAGCGCAATAGACATGGATCAGTGCACTCCTCATGCATTGGCAAGAAGAACAACAGCCGCGAACACGGCTGTTAATCTGGAAATGAATTGCCAAGATACAAGGACGCGTCGTGAGGACGTTTGCGCCGCATCATGACGTTTTGGAGGCGCGATGATTTGGCAACACTTGGTCCGCGCCGCCGGGTGTCCTGCCGAACAGTGAGGGGCATGTAATGATGCTAAAGTTTTCACACATCACAACCTGGGGTTATCTCTTGAAATATTTGCAACGTATCGGCATGTTTGGCTACATTTGCGTGGCGCTCCTCTTCTTTGTCTGCGGCTTCGCCCTGATCGTCATGGCAGGGATCGAAATCTGGACGGCACTGGTACCGTCGGACGAGAAGTCGGTGCAGGAACGTTTTAAACTGATCGTCGAATGCGTGGGCTTGCTGACCATTGCGGTAGCGGCACTTGAACTGGGCCAGACCGTGCTCGAGGAAGAAGTGCAACGGACCGTGCACGTGAGCGCACCGACGCGCGTGCGGCGTTTCCTGTCGCGCTTCCTGATCGTCGTCGTCGTGTCGCTTGCGGTCGAATGCCTGATCGGCGTGTTCCAGGTCCTGCACACCCAGCCTGAACTGCTGCCGCATGTTTCCTCGATCGGCCTGGCAGCGGCAGTGCTTCTGATCAGCTGGGGCATGTTCATCAAGTCGAACGTCGAGGCCGAGAAGCTCGAACCCGAAGCGATGCGCCAGGCGAAGGCCGAAGACAAGGACGTGGAAACCTGAATGGCGCTCCGCCGGTACGGCCGTTTGCGGGCCGTACCGGCGGTTTTTTGCGCAGCACAGCATAAGTTCTTGGACATTCGCATGAGTCCGGCTATAATCTTGCCTTCTTCGGGTCGTTAGCTCAGCTGGTAGAGCAGCGGACTTTTAATCCGTTGGTCGCAGGTTCGAATCCCGCACGGCCTACCAAAGATTCAGCGAAAGCGCCAACCTTCACGGTTGGCGTTTTTGTCTCCGCACCCGCAGTCCATGCCCTATACCCTCACCGCCTCCGTCCAGCACGAACTGCTCATCAAAAAGAGCCGTTTCATTGCGTGCGTGCAGCCGATGCTTGACCGCGCCAGCGCGCAGGCCGTGGTCGCGGCGCTGCGCGCCGAGCATCCGCAGGCGGCCCACGTCTGCTGGGCCTTGCTGGCGGGTGGCCAGTCGGCCGCGGTCGATGATGGCGAGCCGAGCGGCACGGCCGGGCGGCCGATGCTCGACGTGCTGCGCCACCAGGACCTGGAAGGCGTGCTGGCGACCGTCGTGCGGTATTTCGGCGGGATCAAGCTCGGCGCCGGCGGCCTGGTGCGAGCGTATACCGACAGCGTCGCCCAGGCCCTCCTGCAAGCCGAGAAGCTTGCGATCATTCGCAAGTCGACCCTGCGCTGCACGGCCCCATACGCGCAGGAAGGCATGATCCGGCGCGAACTCGACGCAGCCTGCGCGACCTTGCTCGAGGTCAGCCATGGCGACGCAGTGATGTTTGCCTTCAGCCTGGCCGAGACCGCGGCGCCCGCCCTGGTCGCTCGCCTGAACGAGGCCGGACACGGCCGCGTCACATGGCTGCGCGATGACGAGGCCTGAACGGCGACGGCCCTCGCCATCAACCCACCGAATACCTGACATCACAAGCCGAAAGCGGACTGGCAGCGCGTGGCCGGCTATAGTGGCCGGTTCCACTCGGCCCGGCATGGCGCCCGGCCGGTGTCACCACTGTAAAGACACCCTATTTTGATCAAGAAAAGCCTGCTCCCGCTGGCCCTTGGCGGCTTCGGCATTGGCATGACCGAATTCGTCATGATGGGCATCCTTCCCGATATCGCCGGTGGCCTGGACATCACGATTCCGCAAGCGGGCTACCTGATTACCGCCTACGCCCTCGGGGTCGTGGTGGGTGCGCCGACACTGGTCAGCCTGGTGGCCAAGCGCCCGCCACGCACGGTGCTGATCTGGTTCATGCTGATGTTTACGGTGTTTAACGCCTTGTCCGCACTGGCGCCGAATTTTTCGCTGATGCTGGTGTCGCGCTTCCTGGCCGGCTTGCCGCATGGCGCCTTCTTCGGCGTTGGCGCGGTCGTCGCCAGCCGCCTGGCCGACGACGGGAAAGTGGCCGCCGCGATGGCGACCATGTTCACCGGCCTGACGCTGGCCAACGTGATCGGCGTGCCGCTCGGCACCTGGCTTGGCCACAATGTCAGCTGGCGCCTGGTGTTCCTGATCGTGGCCGTCATCGGCCTGCTGACGGCCATCAGCCTCAAGCAATGGGTGCCTGTGATCGAAGTGCGTCCCAGCGCCGGTTTCAGGAAAGACCTGGCCATCTTCCGGAAACCTCGCTTGTGGATGGCGCTGGCGATCACCTCGATCGGCACCGGCGGCTTCTTCGCCTGGTTCAGCTATATCGCGCCGCTGCTCACCGAATTGTCGCGCTTTGCGCCTGGCCAGATCCCGATGATCATGACAATCGTCGGCGTCGGCATGACGGTCGGCGTGGTGGCCGGCGGCAGGCTGGCCGACCGCTTCGCGCCGATCCACGCGATCGTCATCCTGCTCACGACGATGACTGCCCTGCTCCTGATGAATGGCCTGTTCGCGACCTCGCAGACGGCCATGCTGGTGCTGGCCTTTGCCACCGGCGCGAATGCGCTGGCGATGGGGCCGCCGATCCAGATGCTGCTGATCGACCATTCGCGCGAAGCGGAGATGCTCGGGTCCTCGCTCGGGCAGTCGGGGTTTAATATTGGTAACGCGATGGGTGCTTTCCTGGGCGGCATTCCGCTGACGCTCGGGTTGTCGTATGCGGCGCCGCAATGGGTGGCGGCCGGGCTGGCGTTAACCGGGGTGATGCTGGCGCTGGCGATGCTGGCCATGGGCCGTCCGCGCGCGCCCCAGTTGCGCCGGGCAAATCCGGTGCCGGTCCGGGAACCGGTCTAGTTCTCCCGTCCTGCCATCAGGTTGGACAGCATCTCCACGGGCAGGGGGAAGACGATGGTCGTCGTCTTGTCGCTGGCCAGCGTGGACAAGGTCTGCAGGTAGCGCAGTTGCATCGCGCCCTGCTGCTGCGCCAGCACCTGAGCTGCCTGCATCAGCTTTTCGGACGCCTGCAATTCGCCTTCGGCGTGGATCACCTTGGCGCGCCGTTCGCGTTCGGCCTCGGCCTGGCGGGCGATCGCGCGTATCATCGATTCGTCCAGGTCGACGTGCTTGATCTCGACATTGGCAACCTTGATGCCCCAGGAATCGGTCTGGGCGTCGAGCACGTGCTGGATGTCGATGTTCAGGCGTTCGCGCTCGGCCAGCATGTCATCGAGCTCGTGCTTGCCGAGCACCGAGCGCAGTGTCGTCTGGGCCAGCTGGCTGGTCGCCTCCATGAAGTTCGCCACCTGGATGATGGCGCGCTCCGGATCGACCACGCGGAAATACAGCACGGCATTCACCTTCACCGAGACGTTGTCGCGCGAGATGACATCCTGCTTCGGCACGTCGAGCACGATGGTACGCAGGTCGACCCGCACCATTTGCTGGAGCACCGGGATCAGGATGATCAGGCCCGGCCCCTTCACCCCCCAGAAACGCCCGAGCTGGAACACGACGCCGCGTTCGTACTCGCGCAGCACGCGCACGGACATTGCCAGCAGCACGAGGGCCACCACGACCAGCACGGACAAGCCGAAACTCAGTTCGAACAACATCGGGGTCTCCTAGTGCCCATTGGGGGGCTCATCCTTACCGATGGGAGCGCGCGCCAGCGGCGCCACCAGCAGCACCCGTCCGCGCCGCCCCAGCACGCGTACTCGCTCGCCACGCACCAGGGGCGTGTCGGCCGCCACCTGCCAGGTCTCGCCGCCGACATTTGCCCAGCCCTCGCGCGCGGCATCGCCCAGCACTTCGCCCATACTGCCTTCAAGCGAAGCCAGCGCTCCCGGGAGCGGCCGGCGCCGCGTGCGCATGGCGACCTGGGCCGTGGCACCGACCAGCAGCGCCGCCACGACGCCGACGCCGGCGACCAGGCCAAGCGGTAATCCGAAGCCGGGCGCCTCGCTGTCGAGCAGCAGCAAGGCCCCGATGACGAACGCAATCACGCCACCGAAGCCGATCACGCCGAAGCTGGGCAGGAAGGCTTCGGCGATCATGCAGGCCAGTCCGAAGAAGATCAGTGCCAGTCCCGAATAATTGATTGGCAGCAGCTGCAAGCCGTACAGGCCCAGCAGCAGGCAGATCGCGCCCACCACGCCGGGCAGCACGGCGCCCGGACTCATGAATTCGAACAGCAGGCCGTACACGCCGACCGACAACAGGATCAGGGCGACGCTGGGATTGGTGATCGCCGCCAGCAGGCGCGTGCGCCAGTCGGGCGGCGTGTCGACAAGGCCCACGCCGGCGCTGTCGACGCGCCAGGGCTGGCCACGCACACTGACGCTGCGTCCGTTCGCCTGTGCCAGCAGGCCGGGCACATCGCGCGCGACGATATCGACGACCTTGGCCGCCAATGCATCCTCGGCGGACAGGCTCAGCGACTGGCGCACCGATGCCTCGGCCCAGACCGCGTTGCGTGCGCGCAGTTGCGCCAGGCCGCGCAGATAAGCGGCGGCATCGTTGACCGCCTTGTTTTCCAGGGTCGATGGCTGGCCCGGCTTGGCAGCGCCCGGCGGGTCCGGGCCCCTACCAACCTGCACCGGCGTGGCCGCCCCCAGGTTGGTCCCCGGCGCCATTGCCGCGACATGGCAGGCGTACAGGATATAGGTGCCGGCGCTGGCGGCGCGGGCCCCGCTTGGCGCAACAAAACAGGCAACGGGGATCGGCGCGGCCAGGATGGCGCGCACGGTGACACGCATGGCGGTGTCAAGCCCACCGGGCGTGTCGATCTGCAGGACGACAAGTCGGTGCCCCCTGGCGGCTGCCCCGGCGATGCCGCGCTCGACATAGTCGGCATACGCCGGGCCGATTGGCCCGGCGACCGTGAGCAGGGTGACGGAAGGATTACCTGGACGGGGCTGTGCAAAAACGGCCGGCACCGCCAGCAGGCAGAACAGGCAAAACAGGCACAGCGGCTGCACGGCCTTCGACTGCCAGCGCCTCAAGTAAGGACTCACGCTCCCTCCGCAGGATAAGCTCCCTACGGTTAGAAGGGCTGGCCTCGTCCTTGGTTCCCGGCCCGCGTTTGACCTGCGTGCATGGTCCTCAGACCAGCAGCGGCCCGCCCATCGCCTTGCAGGTTTCGGCGGCCTCGAACCGGATCGAGGCCAGCAAGTGTTCGTCGATGACAAAATCGAGCGCGCTGTCGGCATGCTCGGGCAAGGCGGGGAGCGCCGCACCGAGCGGGGAAGCGACCGGTGCGTACTGGTTCGCCAGCAGCAGCGTGTCGAGCAGGGTCGACGGCGGCATGTTGATCCACGCGCGGCGCATTTGGCCGATGGCATCCAGCACCGGCGCCGGCACCGATAGTTTTTTCAAGACTTCGAGGCCGACCACGTCCTCGCACAGCTCGCCCCATTTTTCCGGATCGTCGTCGAGCAGCCCGGGGAATTCGTCGGCACGCAAGAGCAAATAAAAGCCGCCGACCTCGTGGATGATGCCGGCGAACAGCGCCGTATCCGGATTGGCGCCGGTCACGTGGCGTGCCAGCGACCAGGCCAGCGCCGCCACATGCGTCGTGTGCTCCCACAACTGCTCGGCCTTGGCGCGCAGGCCGGGGTCCGTGATGCGGCTGCCGAACTGGCGCACCATCAGGCTCGCGACGAGCGCCTGCAGGCGCCGGTAACCCATGCGGATGATGGCGGCGCGTACATTCGTCACCGGCGGGCCGCTACCGCTGAAGGCGGCCGAATTGGCCAGCGCCACGGTGCGCGCGGCCAGCAGCGGCTCGGCCAATACAAGCCGGATCGCATCGTCGAGCGGACAATCGGGATCGTCGAGCGCCTGCTGCAGTCGCAGCACGGCATTGACGCTGGTAGGGAGGGTGATATCACCGCGGGAGGCTTGCGCCACGATGTATCCAAAGGCTTCGAGTTTGTTCACCTGAAAATTATAACCGCGCCACTGCCGGGCCACGCGATTACGCGACGGAGAAACGGCGCGGGCGGCACGGATGCGGCGCGCATACGACAACGCGCGCAGACGTCGGGGACGGTTGCGCGCGCTGATTGACGGGATCGCTCCTGCAAGGGGCCGAACCGGTCGGGACCGGTCCGGCTGCGACCTTGTCGCCTTTCTTACTTGACCTTGATTGCGCTCTTCACGCTGGTCACGCCGTCGACTGCCTTGGCGGCCGTGATCGCCTTGTCGGCCTCGGCTTTCGTTTCGACGAAGCCGCTCAGCATGACGACACCCTTCTCGGTCTCGACATGGATGCCGAGCGATTTCAGTTCAGGCTGGGCGAACAGGCTTGCTTTCACCTTGGTGGTGAGCGCGGTATCCGATGCGGCAATGGCAGTGGTACGGCCGGCGTCGCGGGTCTTGTCGGCGGCGCGGTCGGTCGCGTTATCGGTCTTTACCGCAGCTTCCTTCGATTCTTCGCGTACGTTGGCAGCGCCCTGGCGGGTCTTGTCGCCGACGTTCTCGGCCGCGTTCTCGGTCTTCTGGGCGACGGTCGATGCAGCCGCCCTGGTCTTGTCGGCCACGGTCGACGCCATGTCCTTGGTCTTCTCGACAACGGTCGATGCGACAGACTTGGTCTTGTCGACGGCGCGCTCGGTAGCGTTCTCGGCGCGACCGGCCATCGTCGTCACATTGCCTTTGCTGTCGACCAGGCAACCGGTGCTGGCGCCGCCGGAGGTCTGCTCGCACTTGGCGACGGCAGCGGCCTTGACCGGATCCTTGGTGTCGGTGCTGGCGATCAGGCCGGCGCTGCCGGCGGCGCCCGTCGAACCGTCACGGCCAGCCTTGGCGTCGGCCAGTGCGGCGGTCCGCACCGACTTGGCATTGTCCAGGCAGCTGTCTTTCTCGGCGCCTTTCCTGGCATCGCACTTGGCGGCGGCAAGCTTGTATTCGGAAGCGGCCTTCTGGGTCGCGCTGCGGTAGGTCGCCGAGTCCTGGTTCGGGGCAGTCGCTGGAGCGGCGGCGAAAGTGGCGCCGGCGGCGGTAGCCAGCAGGGTGGCGAGTAATGATTTCATGGCGGAGTCCCTTGTGTCGATTGTTATGATGAAGCCATTAAACGATGCCCGGTTCATAACATCTGTGCGACAACGAACGCTTGTCGAAAAAACCACAAAATACGGCTGAGCCGGCCCGCGCCAGGTGAGGGCCGTCAGTCCCGCAACAAGCCTTCGCGCCACAGCGCCACCGCATCCTCGAACGGCGCGCCGGCGCTGCCAAAACGATTTGCATCGCGCGCCAGGGCAACCCAGGTCCGGGTATCGTGGCCGCCGCGCGGCGCCTGCCCTGCGCGTACCGAGGCGAGCCAGCTGTGCACGCGTGCGTAGGATTCGGGGTTGTTGTTGCGGGTCCAGGCCAGCGCGACCATGTCGGCATAGGCTTCCTCGCGGCGCGACTCGCGCAGCGCGCGCGAGATCGCCAGCAGCGAACCGTCGCTCGCCGTTTCCTCGCCATCTGCGACGAAGCCGGCCGGCAGCGCATTCCATGCACCTTGCGCATGGCGCCAGCAATGGGCGATCTCATGCGCGGCCATGGCCTCGATCAGTTCCCCCTGGGCTTCCTGCGGTACTGCGGCGAAGACGGCTTCAGCCTGGGGATTGCCGCGCAGCGACAGCACCAGCTTGCAACGGCCGCCGGCAAAACCCATCGCCAGCGGCACGTCGCTGGCGCGCGCCTGCGGCTGGACGATGATGTCGATCGGCAGTTTCAAGGTCTGGGAATACGAGAGCACCGGGGCCGCGGCCTGCAGCCAGCGCTGCTCGAGCGCAGTCAGTTCGGCAGCCTGCGCGCTTGCGCCGACGAAGGTGGAGCATAAAAACGCGAAGGAGAAGAACGATCTGAACATGGGAGAGTTCCGGGTTCGATGAAATGCCTAAAGGCAATTCCAGAACCCAGAATATCTTCCCATTCCGACGTATTTTTGTCCCTGTTCAAACCGATAAGGACAAAGCCGCGCGTTGCGGCACGGAAGCAACAGTCCGGGTGTGCTGCTGTTCCATTTTGAATACACTGACGACCTCGGCCAGCGTGGCGGCCTCGTCCTGCAGCGAAGCGGCGGCGGCGGCGGCCTGCTCGACCAGCGTGGCGTTCTGGCGCGTTGCCTCGTCCATGCGGCCGATGGCGCTGTTCACCTGCTCGATGCCGGCGCTCTGCTCGGCACTGGCCGAACTGATCTCGGCCATGATGTCGGTCACGCGCTTCACGCTCGTGACGATCTCTTCCATCGTGCTGCCGGCCTCGTCAACCAGGCGGGCGCCGACGTCGACACGTTCGACCGAACTGCCGATCAGGGTCTTGATTTCGCGCGCGGCGGCCGCCGAGCGCTGCGCCAGGTTGCGCACCTCGGTGGCGACGACGGCAAAGCCGCGTCCCTGCTCGCCGGCACGTGCCGCTTCCACGGCGGCATTCAAGGCCAGGATGTTGGTCTGGAAAGCGATGCTGTCGATCACGCCGATGATGTCGACAATCTGTTTGGAGGAGGCATTGATCGAGGCCATGGTCTCGACTACCTGGGCCACGACAGCGCCGCCCTTCAAGGCCACTTCGGAGGCCGACTCGGCCAGCGCATTCGCCTGGCGCGCATTGTCGGCGTTCTGGCGCACGGTGCCGGTCAGCTCTTCCATCGAAGCCGCGGTATCTTTCAAGGTATCGGCCTGGTTCTCGGTGCGTCCGGACAGATCCTGGTTGCCTGCTGCGATCTCGATCGAGGCGTTGGCAATCGTCAGCGTGCCGTTGCGCACTTGCGAGACGATCGCCACCAGGCTGTCGCGCATGCCCTGCATGGCAAACAACAAGCTCGAACGGTCGCCCGCCGCCGTCGTGATTTGCACACCCAGATTGCCGGCGGCGATGCTGCGCACGATATCGACTGCATACGCAGGCTGGCCGCCAAGCTGGCGCAGCAGGCCGCGGCTGATGAACCAGGCGCCGAGGCTGCCTGCGGCAACGGCAATCGCGCACAGCACCGCCATCCAGGCGAGGAAGCTGCCGGTCATCGCGCGCGCATCGGCAGCCGAGTCCTTGTTCAGTTGTTCTTCAAGGTCGATCAGGCGGTTCACGCTGGCCAGCCACGAGACAAACGCCGGCGCCGCGCTTTGCGATAGCAGTGCGCGGGCGCCATCGACATCGCCGGCCAAGCGCAGCTCGGTCACTTTCGCGATCAGGGGCTGGGTCTTGCGCTCGTCTTCCTTGATCGCGGCGAGTGCCGCTTTTTCATCAGGAAGGATATCGGTGCGGGCGGCGAACATGGCGTCGAGGGCGACGCCGGCGCGTTCGTAGTTGGCGGAAAGCGTGCGGATCTGTTCGATCGGTGCTTGCGCGGCGCCGTTGTCGCCGGCGAGTACCACGTCGCGCAAGGCAATCGCACGGTCGTGCACGCTGCCGCGGAAATTGATGGCATGACGTTGCTTGACGTTGGTGACGTCATTGATGCGGTTCAGGGTGGCGTCAATGGTGCCGACACGGCTCACCGCCAGCGCCGTCAGTACCATCATCAGCGCCAGCACGGCGCCAAAACCGAGCGCCAACCGGGCGCCGATCGTCATTTTCGAAGAGAACATGGACACTCGCTATAGGTCAGCCGGATCAACGCACCGGTCGCGCCGCACAGCAAGTATTGCTGCATGGAAAGTAACCATAACTATAGCAGACCACCATACTATTTCGTTAAATATGTGTGAATCTTTGTCCGAGCGTTGTAATTTGTCGAATTTGTCGCTTTGACATCATCAGAATTGTCACTCCCGGTCAACTTGCGGGGCTCGAATCAGCGCACCGTTACCATCGCCGGCGCCTCCGCCCAACCGCCGCCAAGCGCCCGCGCGACGGCGACCGATGCCAGCAAACGCTGGGTGCGGATCTGGGCGGCGGCGCGGTCGGCGGCGAGCGCGCTGCGCTGGGCGTCGGTGACGTCGAGATAGGTCGACATGCCGCGCTCGTAGCGTGCCTGCGCCACCTGCAACGCCCTGGCCGATGCTGCTTGCGCCTCGCCCTGGACATCGCCCTGCTTCTGGCGCTGCTGAACATCCGACAAAGCGTCTTCGACTTCACGCAAGGCCGTCAACAAGCGGGTCTCGTGGTTCGCCACCGCTTCCTCGTAGCGCGCCTTGTACAGCGCCAGGTTGGCCTGGTTGCGGCCACCGTCGAACACCGGCAGCGACAGGGCCAGCGGGCCGACCGAGAACTGGCGCGCGCTGCCGCCGGCGAGCTCGCGCAGCGATTGCGACGCGTAGCCGAAATTGCTCGTCAGCGTCAGCGATGGATAGAACATGCCTTCTGCCACGCCGACTTGCGCATTCGCCGCGCGCAGGTTGGCCACGCTGGCAGCCAGGTCCGGACGCTGGGCCAGCAGGCTAGCCGGCAAACCGACCGGAATCGTTGGCGGCAGCGGCAGTGCCGGTTGCGCGTCGGCGGGCAGCAGCGGCGTGCTCGGCGAGGTACCGACCAACACTGCCAGCGCGTGTTCGACGAGGTTGCGCTGGCGCTTCACCTCGTGCAGGTCGGCTTCGGCGTTGGCCCGTTCGATCCGCGCACGCGAGACA
This sequence comes from Massilia sp. CMS3.1, assembly GCF_051262535.1. Taxonomy (NCBI): domain Bacteria; kingdom Pseudomonadati; phylum Pseudomonadota; class Betaproteobacteria; order Burkholderiales; family Oxalobacteraceae; genus Massilia; species Massilia sp. CMS3.1. Next base: position 326,111 of record NZ_JBIMES010000005.1, read on the forward strand.
TCGAGTTCGTTCGACAGGCCGGCATTGAAACGCGCTTCGACCAGTTCCTGCGCTTCGCGCCGCACCGCCAGGGCATTGACCAGGATCGCCTGTTCGGTGTCCAGGCCGCGCAGCTGCCAGTAGCCCTGCGCCACCTGGCTCGAGAGCATCAAGAGCACGCCGTCGCGGTCGTCCTGGGCGGCGAGGGCCTGGGCGTCGGCCGCTTCGACCACGCGCCGCACACGGCCCCATAAATCGAGCTCATACGACAGCGCCGCGCCGACACTGAAATTGTTGCCTTCGATCGAACGCCCTCCCAGCGCAAGCGCCTGCGAGGTCTCGGCCGAGGTGCGCGCGTTCGACAGGCCCGCATTCACCGACACGTTCGGCGCCTGGCCGGCGCGCAGCACGCCGAGCTGGGCCTGGGCCTGCAGCAGGCGCTGGGCCGCCGCTTTCGCGCCCGGATTGTCGCGCAGCGCGCGTTCTTCCAGGCCGCTCAGGGTGGCGTCGTTGAAGACGGTCCACCAGTTGCCCGGCAAGCGCGCGGTGTCGGCAGGCGCCGCCACCACCGGCTCGACGTGGCGGTAAGCCGGCGCTTCCACCGCTTTCGGTGCGGCGAAGTTGGCGCCGATGGTGGAGCAGCCGCCTACCATCAAGGCCAGTGCGGCGGCCACGCCAGTGGTGAGTGCACGTTGCGGGAACATCTTGGCAAAGGAATCGAACATCGTTTTTCTCATCTCTTCAAATAATCAGTGGCCGCCACCGCCGGCGGCGCCGGGGGACTTGACCTTGTCGGCGAGCCAGACCGCGGCGATGCATCCAATCAGGATGACCCCGACGATAAAGAAGCCGTCGTTATAGGCCATCACATAGGCTTCGCGCCGCACGATGCGATCGAGCGCCGCCAGTGCCTGGTTGGCGGCCGTGGCCGGGTCGATGCCGCCGGCAATGAAAGCCTGGGTCATCTGCTCGATGCGTTCCTGGGTCGGCGCGGCGTAGCTCGACACCGATTCGCCCAGGCGCGCCGAGTGGAAGTGCTCGCGGTTGGTCAGCGAAGTCGCCAGCATGGCAATGCCAATCGAGCCGCCGAGATTGCGCGTCATGTTGAACAGGCTCGAGGCCGAGGGCATGTCCTTCTGCGAGATGCCCTGCATCGCAAAATTCGACAGCGTCAGCATCACGAAAGGCTGGCCGATCGCACGCACCACCTGGGTCCACATCAGCTGGTCGTAGCCGGTGCTCGCATCCATGTAGGCGTTCATCAGGCAGGAGCCGCCGAACAGCAGCAGGCCGAAACTGCACAGGATGCGGTTGTCGACTTTCGAGGACAGGGCCGCGGCGAACGGCATCACCAGCAGCTGCGGCAAACCGACCCAGGCGATCACTTCGCCGATCTGCATCGGCGTATAGCCGGCGATCTGGCCCAGGTACAGCGGCAGCAGGTAGGAGGAGCCATACAGGCCCATGCCGGTGACGGCCGAAAGGATGGTCGCCACCATAAAATTGCGCTGGCCGTACAGGCGCAGGTTGACAAACGACTGCTGGCGCGAAAAACTCGTCGCCACCCAGCCCAGGATGCCGATCAGCGCCAGCGTCGCGAACACGATGATGAACTGCGAATCGAACCAGTCCTTCGAGTTGCCCTCTTCCAGGAAGATCGTCAGGCAGCCCAGGCCCATGGCCATCAGGCCGATGCCGAGCCAGTCGGCGTGGAGCAGCTGCTTCACTTGCATCGGCTCGCGCTCCAGGCCCCACATGATGCCGGCAATGAGCAGCACGCCCGGCACCCAGTTGATGTAGAAGATCGATGGCCAGCCGTACAGCTCGGCCAGGTAGCCGCCCAGGGTCGGGCCCATGGCCGGCGCCAGCGTCGCCGTCAGGCCGAAGATCGCCATGCCTACCGCGCGTTTCGAACTGGGCAGGCGCGTCATCACCAGCGTCATCGCCATCGGGATTAGCGCGCCGCCGGTAAAGCCCTGCAGCATGCGGAACACGATCATGCTTTCCAGGTTCCAGGCCGCGCCGCACAGGGTCGAGAACACCAGGAACAGGGAGGTCGTGCCGATCATGTAGGCACGTATCCCGAAGGCGCGCGCGAACAGCGCCGTCATCGGGATCACGACGATTTCGGCGCACAGGTAGGCGGTGGAGATCCAGGATCCTTCTTCCTGGGTAGCATTCAGGGTGCCCAGGATGTCGCGCAGCGACGAATTGGTGATCTGGATGTCGAGCACCGCCATGAAGGCGCCGAGCATGCCGGCGGCGACCGCGATCCAGGTGCGCAGGTCGACGTGCGCGCCGGCGGCGGGCGCGCCGGGGAAGACGCTTGGCGTCGCCTTGATCATACTCGTCATGGAACGTCCCTTATTTCACCGGCTGTGCTGCCTGGGCAGTGCGTGCCGGCTCCGCCTTCTGGCGCAGGTCGACTTCCGCCACCACCGACATGCCCGGCAAAAGGCGGCCCGTGAGACGCTGCACATCGGCAGGCGCCAGGGTGATCTTGACCGGCACGCGCTGCACGATCTTGGTGAAGTTGCCGGTCGCGTTATCGGCCGGCAGCAGCGCGAACTGATTCCCCGAGGCCGGCGAGAAGCTGTCGACGCGACCAACCAGGTGTTCGTCCGGCAGCGCGTCGATCTGCAAGTGGACCGCCTGGCCGGGGGTCAGGCCTGCGAGCTGGGTCTCCTTGAAATTGGCGGTGACCCAGACCTTGTCCTCGACCACGGCCACCAGCTGCTGGCCCGGCTGCACGCGCGCGCCCACTTCCACGCTGCGCCGGCCGATGCGGCCGTCCACCGGCGCCACGATGCGGCTGTAGCCGGCCTGCTGCTTCGCGTCTTTCAGCTGCGCCTGCAGCACCTTGATCTGGGCTTTCAGCACGTCGCGCGCGGACGAGCTTGCGTTGATCTGGGCCTGGGCTGCGGCCGCGTTGTCGCGGCGCGCATTGACGTCGGCGGCAGCGGCGCTGCGGGCGGCGTTCGCGCCATCGACTTCGGCTTTCGAGACGGCCTTCATCTGCTTCGTGTAGAGCTGGCTGAAACGCTCGGCGTCCTGGCGCGCGCGCAGGGCGAGGGCCTGCGACTGGCCGACCTGGGCCTCGGCCGCCTTGGCCTGGGCACGCACCTGCTCGACTTGCGCATCGGCCTGGATGACCTGCTGCCTGGCGCTGGCAATCTGCGCTTCGATCTGCTCGACGCGCACGTGCTGGTCGCTTGGATCGAGTTCGGCGATGACGTCGCCCGCCTTCACATGCTGGTTGTCTTCCACCAGCACGCGCGTGACGACGCCGGCGATGCGCGCCGATATCGGGTGCACGTGGCCGGCAATGTAGGCGTTTTCGGTATCGACGAAGTTATGGCTGCGGTACCACATGCGCCCACCGGCGCCAATCGCCACGATCGCGATCAGCGCAACCACGGCCAGCACGCGCTTGTTGGGCGGCGTCTTGTCCGCGGCGGGAACTGCAGGAGGAATGCCGAGCGGCTTCTGCTCGCTCGAGGGCTGCGTTTGGGACATGGGTGCAACTCCGAAAAAGGACTAAGTAATTTCCACCATTATTCGGCAAGCGCTTCAGTTCGTCAAGAAATGAAACGGTTGCATTTCATTTGTGCGTGATTTACAGTGACGTCCATGAGCAAACCATCGCAAGCGACCATCCCTCCCAGCCTGCGCAGTGCCGGTCGCCCGAAGGACAGCGACGTCGAAGCCCGTATGCAGGACCTGATCGACGTGGCCGCGCAACTGTTCCTGGCCAACGGCTATACCCGCACCAGCCTCGAGTCGATCGCCCGCGCGGCACGCGTTGCCGTGCGCACCATCTATGTCAAGTTCGGCGGCAAGGCCGGGCTGCTCGAGGCCGTCCTGATGTCGCGCCGCGAGGCGTTCTTGCGCATGCGCGACATGGAACACGACATGCGCCCGTTTCGCGACATCGTCGACGATTTCGCGCGCCAGTTCTTCGACCTGCTTTGCCAAGATAAATTGATTGCGATGCAGCGAGTGGTGATCGCGGAAGCGGCGGACAACCCGGAACTGGCCCATACCTACTACGACGCCGGGCCGCGCCTGACGCGCGACATGCTCGAGCGCTTCTTTGCGCGCGAGGACATCCGTGCGCAATTGCGCACCGACCTGCCCTACGAACAATTGCCCGCTTTTCTCACCAGCTGGATCTCGGGCGACGCCATGCAGCGCTTCGTATTCCCGCACGACCAGCCGACCCGTGCCGAAGCGCATCGCCAGCTGGAACAGCGCCTCGAGCTGTTTTATCGCGCGGTGCTGAAGTAGCCGCACGGCCGAGCAAATATGTGTCGTAGCGCACGAATGTGTGTCATCGCACCGATATGGTGCAGCAGCCCATGAGAGACTGACCCTCTACTTCAAGGAGGATGTCATGGATAGCAACAAGAACATCACAGCGCTGTGCAAGGGGGGATTATGAGCAAGAGTTCCCGTTACGAATGGCGTGACCAGCAAGCGGCGCTGCAAGAGCGCGTAAAGGGCTTCCTGCTCAACCCGGGCAACGAACAGCTCGAAGCCGTGGTCGCCGAAATGCGCGCCTATGCCGATGCCGCCAAGTCGGGCCACATCGATATCCCGCAAAGCTGGACCAGTTACGGCTGATTGCGCATCAGGCGCCCAAGCGGCGCCACCATGAAATGCCGCCCGGCTTGTACTTGGCGGCATTTTTTTGTGCTCAATCGCATCAAGCTTGGCGGGACAAGAACGGGACATCGCCCCATTTCTTCTCAGAAACCGCCGGATTTTAGGGAGAAAATACCCAAACCGCGCCCGCACCATTGAGGCGTCGGCGATCGTATACGGTCGATTCCGGTATGATGGATAACAATTCATCAATTTTCGTCACTACATCAGCAAGGATCGCGCATGACTACGATGACTGGACGGCTCACAGGGCTCGACATGGAAAAGCGGGGCGATCCCTGGCTGACGGAACTGGCCGCGATCCGGCACGGATTCGAGGAACGCATGGCGCAGTTGCTGCCCGACAGCGGCAATGGCAGCGATGCCCTGACAAGCGCGATGCGTGCGGGCACCCTCGGCGCCGGCAAGCGCATGCGTCCGCTGCTGCTGATACTCGTTGCCCGTGACCTCGGCTGCGCCTCCCCTGCCCTGGCCGATATCGCCTGCGCCGTCGAGATGGTGCACGCCGCCTCGCTGATCCTGGACGACATGCCGTGCATGGACAATGCCATGCTGCGCCGTGGCCAACCAACGATCCACGTGCAATATGGCGAAGACGTCGCCATCCTCGCCTCGGTCGCCTTGCTCAGCCGCGCCTTCGGCGTGCTCGCCAGTGCGCCCGACATCCCGCCCGCCGTGCGCGCGCGCCTAGTGGCGAAACTGGCCGAAACCGTCGGCACCCAGGGCCTGGTGCGTGGCCAGTTCGAAGACTTGCGCGCCAGCGGCCAGCGCTCGGAACAGGAAATCGCCACCACCAATGAGCTCAAGACGGGCGTGCTGCTCGGCGTCTCGGTCGACATGGCCGCCATTCTCGCCGAAACCGACGACTGCGTTGCCCAGTCGCTGCGTGCCTTCGCGCTCGCGGCCGGCCACGCCTTCCAGATCCGCGACGACTTCCAGGACGACCCGGCCAATGACAGCAGCGTGACCGGCAAGGACACCGGCAAGGATCTCGGCAAGGCCACCTTGAGCAACGTCCTGGGCTTCGAGGAAGCGCGCAGGCGCCTCGCCACCCACCTCGACGACGCCGACCGCTACCTGACCGACGCCATCGGCAGCAAGCAGCGCACCCGCCGCTTCGTCGGCACGCTGTTCGGGCAAGGCGCCGGTTTTCGCTTGCCGGCCAGCGCGCATGCCGCTACACCGGACCGGCAGCAGGTGCACCATTGAACGACAAGCGCAATTAGGCGGGGACAGCATGGCCCATTTCGGCGTGGTCGCCCCCGCTTTCTATAGTCATTTCAGCGCGCTGTCGGCGCTGGCCCTGGCGTTGAACGAACGCGGCCACCGCGTGACCTTCCTGCAGCGGCCGGATGCAAGGGTCTACCTGAACGACCCCAGGCTGGGCTTCCATGCCGTCGGCGCCGCGAGCCATCCGCCAGGTTCCCTGGCGCAGTCTCTACTGCGCGCTGCCAATCCCGGCAGTCCGCTCGGGCTGCGCCGCGTGATCCTCGACATGGCCGGCACCACGGCCATGCTCTGCCGCGAGCTGCCTGCCGCCTTCGAACAGCTGCACATCGACGCCGTGCTCGGCGACCAGATGGAAGCCGCCGGCAGCCTGGTGGCCGAGTCGCTCGGGCTGCCTTTCATCTCGGTCGCCTGCGCGCTGCCGGTGAATCGCGAACCCGGCATTCCGCTGCCGGTCATGCCTTTCGACTGGGGAGACAGCGAACGTTCTCTCCATATGTTCGACGGCAGCACCCGCGTCTACGACTGGATGATGACGCCGCACCGGCGCGCGATCGAAGCCGCGTCGACCCGTCTCGGCATCCCGCTGCGCGGCGCCCTGCACGAATGCCTGTCTCCGCTCGCCCAGATCAGCCAGACGGTAGCCGCTTTCGACTTCCCGCGCCAGGACCTTCCGCCAGGGTTCCACCATGTCGGGCCGCTGCGCACTGCATCGCACAAGGCGCCCGCACGGATCGAGGCGCTGCCCGAGACGAGCCCGGACCGGCCCTTCATCTTCGCCTCGCTCGGCACGCTGCAGGGGCACCGTTTCGATGTATTCAAACGCATCGCCAAGGCCTGCCGCCAGCTCGACGCCCAGCTACTGATTGCCCATTGCGGCGGCCTCGACGAACGCCAGGCGCAAGCGCTCGAACGCCTCGGCGCCACCTGGGTCTGCGCCTTCGCGCCACAGGAAGCGGCGATCGCACGGGCCGACGCCGTCGTCTCGCACGCCGGCCTGAACACGGTCATGGATGCGGTCGCCGCGCATACGCCGATCCTCGCACTGCCGATCGCGTTCGACCAGCCGGGCGTGGCGGCGCGCATCCGGCACGCGGGCGTGGGCCTGTCCGCTTCGCCGCGCTTCGCAAGCGCGACCGGGCTTGCGCGCCAGCTGCGCCGCCTGCTCGACGAACCGGGTTTCAGGGAACGCTGCGCGCCGCTCGCCGCCGGCGTGCGCAGTGCCGGCGGAAGTGCGCGCGCAGCCGATATCGTCGAGGCGGCGCTGGGACTCGATGCACGCAGCGTGGCGCATCGTGGATAAGCGCGACGCCGTGCCCGGCCAGGAACGCCATGCCTTCGACCTGATCCTGGTCGGCGGCGGGCTGGCCAATGGCCTGATCGCCTGGCGCCTGCGCACGCAGCGGCCGGAATTGAACATCCTGCTGCTCGAAGCGGGCGACGCGATCGGCGGCAACCACACTTGGTCCTTCCACGACGGCGACCTGAATGCAGCCCAACACACCTGGATCGCGCCCCTGGTCGGCGCCCGCTGGCCGCGCTACGAGGTCGTCTTTCCCGGCCACGCGCGCACGCTCGAGAGCGGCTACGCCAGCGTCGCCTCCGAGGACTTCGCGCGCGTGATCACGGCCGCGCTGGGTCATGCGCTGCGCACCGGCGCGCGGGTCGAATCGGTCACGCCGACCACGGTGATGCTCGCTGGCGGCGAGACCTTGCATGCCGGCGCGGTGATCGACGGTCGCGGTCCGCGGGCCAGCCCGCGCCTGGCGCTGGGATACCAGACCTTCCTCGGCCAGGAAGTGAGACTGGCTGTCCCACATGGGCTCACCGCCCCGGTCATCATGGATGCCGACGTGGAACAGGAAGGCGGCTACCGCTTCGTCTACCTGCTGCCCTTTGGCCCCGACCGCATCCTGATCGAGGACACCCATTATGTCGACAGCGGCATCTGGGAACCCGAGCGCCTGCGCGCCAACGTCAACGCCTATGCGCGATCGCGCGGCTGGCAGATCGCCCAGGTGCTGCGCGAGGAACACGGCTCGCTGCCGATCGTATTGGCCGGCGACGTCGACGGGTTCTGGTCCGACCTGGCAGGCCAGCCCGTCTCCGGACTGCGCGCCGGCCTGTTCCACTCGACGACCGGCTACTCCTTGCCGCACGCGGTGCGCCTGGCCGAGCGCGTCGCCGGTCTCGCCGACTTGAGCGCCCCCAGCCTGTTTGCCGCCGTCAAGGGCGAGGCCACCAACGCATGGAACAGCCAGGGCTTTTTCAGGCTGCTCAACCGCATGCTGTTTTTGGCCGGCAGCCCGGACAACCGCTGGCGCGTCATGGCGCGTTTCTACCGCCTGCCGGCGCCGCTGATCGAACGCTTCTATTCTGCCCGGCTGCGCCTGCTCGACAAAGCGCGCATCCTCAGCGGCAAACCTCCCGTACCCGTGCGCGCGGCCATGCTTGCTGCCCGCAGTACCCATCCCAGTCAGATCAGGAAAGCCGAATGAACGCAACACCAAAAACCGCAGTCGTGATCGGCGCCGGCTTCGGCGGGCTGGCCCTGGCCATCCGCCTGCAGGCCGGCGGCACCCAGACGACGCTGCTGGAAAAGCGCGACAAGCCGGGCGGACGCGCCTATGTCTACGAGGACCAGGGTTTCGTCTTCGACGCCGGCCCGACCGTGATCACCGATCCGTCCTGCATCGAAGAGCTGTTCACGGCTGCCGGCAAGCGCATCGAGGATTACGTCGAGATGCTGCCGGTGGCGCCCTTCTACCGCCTGTGCTGGGAAGACGGCAGCCACTTCGACTATGCCAACGACCAGGAAGCACTCGATCGCCAGATCCATGCGATCAACCCGGCCGACGTCGCCGGCTACCAGCGGTTCCTGGCGTATTCGAAGGCCGTATTCGAGGAAGGCTATATCAAGCTCGGCACCGTGCCCTTCTTGACCTTCCGCGACATGATCGCCGCCGGCCCGCAGCTGGCCAAGCTGCAGGCCTGGCGCAGCGTCTACAGCATGGTGTCGAAGTTCGTACAACACGAACACCTGCGCCAGGCGTTTTCCTTCCACTCGCTGCTGGTCGGCGGCAATCCTTTTGCGACGTCCTCGATCTACACGCTGATCCATGCGCTCGAGCGGCGCTGGGGCGTCTGGTTTCCGCGCGGCGGCACGGGAGCGCTGATCAACGGCCTGGTGCGCCTGTTCGAGGACATCGGCGGACGCATCGAATTGAATGCCGCGGTGGCGCAGATTGAAACGACAGGGTCGCTTGCCAGCGGCGTGCGCCTCGAAAATGGCCGCCTCTTCCCGGCCGATGCGGTGGCCTCGAACGCCGACGTGGTGCACACCTACGCCTCGCTCTTGAACCAGCACCCGCGCGGCCTGGCGGAAGGCGCCAGCCTGCGCAAAAAACGCTTCAGCAATTCGCTGTTCGTGATCTATTTTGGACTCGACCACCACCACAGCCAGCTGCAGCACCACACGGTCTGCTTCGGGCCGCGCTATCGCGACCTGATCGACGAAATTTTCAACGGCGATACGCTGGCCGACGATTTTTCGCTCTACCTGCACGCGCCCTGCGTCACCGACCCATCGCTCGCACCCCCTGGCTGCGGCAGCCATTACGTGCTGGCGCCCGTGCCGCACCTGGGCAATGCGGACATCGACTGGGACGTCGTAGGGCCGCGCTACCGCGACAAAATCTTTGAATACCTGGAGCAGCGCTACATGCCGGGCCTGCGCAGCCAGCTCGTCACCAGCCGCATCTTCACGCCCTTCGATTTCCGCGACCAGCTCAATGCCCACGTCGGTTCGGCGTTTTCTCTGGAACCGGTGCTGACCCAAAGCGCCTGGTTCCGCCCGCACAACCGCGACAAGGACCTGGCGAACCTGTACCTGGTCGGCGCCGGCACCCATCCAGGCGCCGGTGTACCCGGCGTGATCGGCTCGGCCAAGGCCACGGCCGGCCTGATGCTGGGGCAGGTGCCGGCATGAGCGAAGCGCTGCTCGAGCACGCGACCGAAACAATCAAGGTCGGCTCGAAGAGTTTTGCCGCTGCGGCGAAGCTGTTCGATCCCGCCACGCGGCGCAGCGTGCTGATGCTTTACGCATGGTGCCGCCATTGCGACGACGTCGTCGACGGCCAGGAACTGGGCTTTGGCGTGGCCGCCGCCAGCCACGATCCGCACGGCGAACTGGAGCAACTGTACGAGCAGACCCGCCGTGCGTATGCCGGCGAGAAAATGCTCGACCCGGCGTTTGGCGCCTTCCAGGAAGTCGCGCTGCGCCACGCGATTGCACAGCGCTACGCGTTCGATCATCTGGCCGGCTTCGGCATGGATGTGGCAGAGGAGCGTTACGAGACGATCGAGGACACGCTGCGCTACTGCTACCACGTGGCCGGCGTCGTCGGCCTGATGATGGCCTCGATCATGGGTGCGAAAGACGACAAGGTGCTCGACCGCGCCTGCGACCTGGGACTAGCGTTCCAGCTAACGAACATCGCGCGCGACATCATCGACGACGCGGGCGTCAAGCGCTGTTACCTGCCCGCCCAGTGGCTGCGCGAGGCCGGGATTCCAGCAGATCAGGTGGCGCTGCCGCGGCACCGCGTGGCGCTGACAAAGATAGCGGCGCGCCTGCTCGATTATGCCGAGCCCTATTACGCATCTTCGCTGAACGGCATCGGGGCCCTGCCGCTGCGTTCGGCCTGGGCGATCGCCACCGCGCGCAACGTCTATCGGGAAATCGGGATCAAGATCAAGGCACGCGGCCCGCGCGCCTGGGACGAGCGGGTCGGCACCTCGCGCGCGACCAAGCTGATACTGCTGGCGAAGGGGGGCGTGGAAGCACTGCTGTCGCGCGTGCGACGCGTCAAGCCGCGTCCTGGCGGCTTGTGGCAGCGTCCCGCGACGGCCGCTGGGGCGCACCCCCATGCAGCGCCTGCAACTGGCGCTTGAGAGTGGTGACCGGCGGCGCATACAGGAAGCCAAAGGACACAGCGCCGTCCTTGCCTTCGACCGCATGGTGCATGCGGTGCGCCTGGTAGAGCCGCTTGGCGTAGCCGCTGCGCGGGGTGTACTGGAAAGGCCAGCGCCGGTGCACCAGGCCGTCGTGGGCGACGAAATACAGGACGCCGTAGGCCGTCATGCCGGCGCCGATCCATTGCAGGCGCCAGGCGCCTTCGGTGCCGAACCAGATCAGGGCGCTGGCGATCGCTGCGAAGACGACGGCGTACAGGTCGTTCTTCTCGAACCAGCCGGTACGCGGCTCGTGGTGCGAGCGATGCCAGCCCCAGCCGAAGCCGTGCATGATGTACTTGTGGGCGACGATGGAAAACACTTCCATGAAGACAACCGTGGCCACGACGATGAGCGTATTGAGCAACATGAACGAAGACTACCATACGGCGCCCGTGCGCACGGATGGCAAGCGGCGCCTGTCCCGCTCTTGCACAGACAACCCAAGGAGAAAAATTCGATGAATCAGCTGTCACGCGCCATACTGTCCGGCGCCCTGTTCCTCACCGCAGGCGCCGCCTCGGCCGCCACGGTCGAGGTGCGCGTGTCCGGCGTCACGGCGAAAGGCAAAGTCAGCGTCGCCGTCTGCGACAAGACGCGCTTTTTGAAACAATGCGCCTACAACGCCTCCGTCCCTGCCCAGGCGGGCGAGACGAGCGTCAGCGTCAAGGGCGTGCCGCCTGGCACCTGGGCGGTGGTGGCCTACCAGGATGAAAACAGCAACGGCGAACTCGACACCAACCTGCTCGGCATCCCGAAGGAAGCCTACGGCTTCAGCCGCGACGCGCGCAGCAAGTTCGGCCCGCCGGGCTTCGAGGATGCGGCCATCGAGGTGGGCGAGGCGCCGACCACGGCGACCGTGAACCTGCGCTGACAGTGGGCAGCGGCCGTGTCAGGGTCGCGCCATCTCAGGCGCTGGTGACTGCCTCGTGCGGCGCCGGCTGCACGCCGCCGTCGATGACCCGCATCAAAAAATGCACCTTGCGCGGCGCACGGTGGCGCTCGTGGTGATCCCGCGTCAGGATCTCGACGCGACGCGGCTGCAAGCTCAGCTGGCACACGTCGATGTGCTCGCCGGCCGCATCGTTGCCCGCGAACTGCGCCGCCAGGTGCTGCGCAATCGTTCCGGTCAGCGTGACCGGCAGGCCGTGCAGGGTCGTATTGAGCTCGAAGGCCCGCGATGCGGGCAGGACGAACAGCGTCCCGACAAATTCAGTGCCGTGCTCTTCCATGTCAGTCTCCTGTGACACGCATTCGCTGCGCTGGGCGTAGCTTCGGCTCGCCGGTGCGCACGTCCATCATAGCGCGGCTGGAGCTTGGCGCAACATCAAAATCGATGGCGTGCCGACGAGCAAAAAAAAACCGGAACCACGCGGCTCCGGTTTCGGTTCAGCTCACAGCTGCGTGACTGCTCAGCGCTTGCGGGCCGGCGGCAAATCGGTGCAGACGCCCTTGTAGACCTCCGCCGCCATGCCGATCGACTCGCCCAGGGTCGGGTGCGGGTGGATGGTCTTGCCGATGTCGACGCCGTCGGCACCCATCTCGATCGCCAGCGCAATTTCGCCGATCATGTCGCCGGCATTCGTGCCGACGATTGCGCCGCCGACGATACGGCCCGTCTCGGCATCGAACAGCAGCTTGGTGAAGCCTTCGTCGCGGCCATTCGCCACAGCACGGCCCGATGCGGCCCACGGGAAGTGGCCCTTCTCGAGCTTGATGCCCTTTTGCTTGGCTTCGTCTTCGGTGATGCCGGCCCATGCCACTTCCGGATCGGTGTAGGCCACCGATGGAATCACTTTCGCGTCAAAGTAGGCCTTTTCGCCATGCGCCGCTTCTGCTGCCACGTGCGCTTCGTGCACCGCCTTGTGCGCCAGCATCGGCTGGCCGACCAGGTCGCCGATGGCGAAGATGTGCGGCACGTTGGTGCGCATCTGGCCGTCGACACCGATGAAGCCGCGATCCGTCACTGCCACGCCGGCCTTGTCTGCCGCGATTTTTTTACCATTCGGGCTGCGGCCGACGGCCACCAGCACCATGTCGTACAGCTGCGGTTCGGGCGCGGCGACGCCCGCTTCGGCGGCTTCGAAGGTGACCTTGATGCCTTCGGCGAGCGCTTCCACGCCGACGGTCTTGGTCTTCAACATGATCTTGTCGAAACGCTTCTCGTTGTACTTCTGCCACACTTTCACGGCATCGCGGTCCGCGCCCTGCATCAGGCCATCCATCATTTCGACGACGTCGATGCGTGCGCCCAGCGTCGAGTACACGTGTGCCATTTCGAGGCCGATGATGCCGCCCCCGATGACCAGCATCTTCTTCGGCACCTGGCGCAACTCCAGCGCGCCGGTCGAGTCGACGATGCGCGGATCTTCCGGCACGAACGGCAGTTTGACCACCGAGGAGCCGGCGGCGATGATCGCTTTCGCGAACTTCACGACCTTTTTCGCGCCGTCGGGACCGGTGACTTCGATATGGTTCGGGCTGAGGAACTGGCCCACGCCCTGCACCACAGTCACCTTGCGTGCCTTCGACATGCCGGCAAGACCGCCGGTCATCTTCTTGATGACGCCGTCCTTGTAGGCACGCAGCTTGTCGATGTCGATCTCGGGCTTGGCGAAGCTGACGCCATGGTCGGCCATGTGCGCCGTCTCGTCGATGACGGCCGCCACGTGCAGCAGCGCTTTCGACGGGATGCAACCCACGTTCAGGCAGACGCCGCCCAGGCTTGCGTACTTCTCGACCAGCACCGTGTTCATGCCGAGGTCGGCCGAACGGAAGGCAGCCGAATAGCCGCCGGGACCGGCGCCCAGCACCATCATCTCGCATTCGATGTCGACCTGGCCGCTGTAGCTGCCCGCGCCGGGTACGGGAGCGGCAGCAGGCGCGGCGGCGTCCAGCTTATGCGCGGGCGCATAGGAGTCGGTCGGCATGGCAGCGGTGGGCTGCGCGTCAGGAGTAGCAGCGGCGGCAGGTGCGGCACCAGCGCTCTCTTCGATCATCAACAGCAGCGAACCTTCGTTCACCTTGTCGCCGACATTGACCTTCAGTTCCTTGACGACGCCGGCGTGGGTCGATGGAATTTCCATCGAGGCCTTGTCCGACTCCACGGTGACCAGCGACTGGTCGACCTTGATCGTGTCGCCGGGCTTGACCATCAGTTCGATGATCTCGACGTCCTTGAAATCGCCGATGTTCGGGACTTTTACTTCAACAGTGCTCATTCTCGGCGCTCCTTACAGAAGGGTTTTGCGCAGGTCGGCCAGCACTTCGGCCAAGTAGGCGGCGAAGCGTGCAGCCCCGGCGCCATCGATCACGCGGTGGTCGTAGGACAGCGACAGCGGCAGCATCAGGCGCGGCTGGAATGCGGAACCATCCCACACCGGCTTCATGGCCGACTTCGACAGGCCGAGAATCGCCAGTTCCGGTGCATTGATGATCGGCGTGAAGGCCGTGCCGCCAATGCCGCCAAGCGACGAAATGGTGAACGTCGCGCCCTGCATGTTCGCAGGCGACAGCTTGCCGTCGCGTGCCTGTGCCGAGAGTTCGCCCATTTCGGTGGCGATCTGCGACACCGTCTTCTTGTCGGCATCCTTCACCACCGGAACCACCAGGCCGTTCGGGGTGTCGGCTGCGAAGCCAATGTTGTAGTACTGCTTCAGGATCAGTGCCGCGCCATCTTCGCTGAGCGAGGCATTAAATTGCGGGAATTTCTTCAAAGCGGCGACGCTGGCCTTGATCACGAATGCCAGCATGGTCAGCTTGACGGCGGACTTCTGCTTGGCCAGCGCGGCGTTCGAATCGACGCGGAACTGCTCCAGGTCGGTGACGTCGGCTTCGTCGAAGGTCGTCACGTGCGGGATCATGACCCAGTTGCGGTGCAGGTTCGGACCGCTGATCTTCTTGATGCGCGACAGCGGCAGCAGTTCGGTCGGGCCGAACTTCGAGAAGTCGAGCGATGGCCATGGCAGCAGGTCGAGGCCGACGCCGGAGCCGCCTTTTACCGGGCTTGCCGAGGTAGGCGCCGCCATCACGCCCTTGACGAAGTTCTGCACGTCGACTTGCGTGATGCGGTTCTTCGGACCGGTGCCGGGCACGCGCGACAGGTCGACGCCGAGCTCGCGCGCGAACTTGCGGATCGATGGCGATGCGTGGGCTTTGCTACCGTTGGCGGCCGCCACATCGCCGGCAGGTGCAGGCGCCGCAGCTGGCGCAGGCGCAGCGGCTGGCGCCGGTGCGGCAGCAGCCGGTGCTGCGGCAGGCGCAGCGGCAGCGGCGGGCGCAGCACCGGCAGCCGGTGCAGCGGCAGGCGCAGCATCAGCGGCAGGTGCGGCGCCGGCAGCTTCTTCCAGCATCAGCACAATCGAACCTTCAGCGACCTTGTCGCCGACCTTGATCTTGATTTCCTTGACCACGCCCGCATGGCTGGACGGGATCTCCATGCTGGCCTTGTCCGATTCGACGGTCACCAGCGACTGGTCGACCTTGATCGTGTCGCCAGGCTTGACCATCAGTTCGATGACTTCGACTTCCTTGAAGTCGCCGATGTCCGGGACTTTGACTTCCACAATGCTCATAGTGTTAGCTCCGTTTTTATTTGTTTGGTTTTGAGCCGTTCCTCCCTTTTTGAGAGGGGAACGGCGAAAACACCATTTACATTTACTGGGTCACAGGATTCGGCTTGTTCGGATCGATGCCGTACTTCTCGATCGCCTGGGACACGATCGACATATCGATCTTGCCTTCGTCGGCCAGCGAGCGCAGGGCGGCGACAGTCACGTAGTAACGGTTCACTTCGAAGAACTCGCGCAGCTTGACGCGGCTGTCCGAGCGGCCGAAACCGTCGGTGCCGAGTACTTTATAGGTGCGGTCCTTCGGCATGTAGGCGCGGATCTGTTCGGCGAACAGGCGCATATAGTCGGTCGTCGCGATGATCGGGCCAGTCGTCACCCGCATCAGCGAGGTCACGTAAGGCACGCGTTGCTGGGCGGTCGGATTGACCATGTTCCAGCGCTCGCAATCCTGGCCATCGCGCGCCAGCAGCGTCAGCGACGGTGCGGACCAGACGTCTGCCGCGATGCCCCAGTCGTTCTTCAGCAGTTGGCTTGCTGCGATCGACTCGCGCAGGATGGTGCCGCAGCCGACCAGCTGGACGCGGTGCTCCGCCTCGCCGCCCGGCTGCAGCAGGTACATGCCCTTCAGGATGCCCTCTTCCTGGCCCGGTTTCAGGCCCGGCTGCTCGTAGTTCTCGTTCATGACGGTGATGTAGTAGAACACGTCTTCCTGTTGTTCCACCATGCGGCGCAGGCCGTCATGAATGATCACCGCCACTTCGTGCCCGAAGGTCGGGTCGTACGGCAGGCAGTTCGGCACCGTCGCCGCGATGATGTGGCTGTGGCCATCTTCGTGCTGCAAGCCTTCGCCGTTCAGGGTCGTGCGCCCGGCCGTGCCGCCCATCAGGAAGCCGCGGGCGCGGATGTCGCCCGCCAGCCAGACCAGGTCGCCCACGCGCTGCATGCCGAACATCGAGTAGAAGGTGTAGAACGGGATCATCGTGCGGTTGTTCGACGAGTACGAGGTCGCCGCGGCGATCCACGAGCTCATGCCGCCCGCTTCGTTGATACCCTCTTGCAGGATCTGGCCGGCCTTGTCTTCGCGGTAGTACATGACCTGGTCCTTGTCGACCGGCTCGTACAACTGGCCCTGTTGATTGAAGATGCCGATCTGGCGGAACAGGCCTTCCATACCGAAGGTACGCGATTCGTCGACCAGGATCGGCACGATGCGCTGGCCCAGGCTCGCGTCTTTCAGCAGGCTGGTGATGACGCGCACATACGATTGCGTGGACGAGATTTCGCGGCCCGGCGCGGTCGGCTCGAGCACGGCCTTGAACGATTCCAGTGGCGGCACGATCAGAGTTTCGTCGGACTTCTGGCGGCGCTGCGGCAGGTAGCCGCCGAGGGCCTGGCGGCGCTCGTGCAGGTACTTCATTTCCGGCGAATCGTCGGACGGCTTGAAGAACGGGATCTCGGCCAGCTTGTCGTCCGGGATAGGGATGTTGAAACGGTCGCGCATTTCGCGGATCGCCTCATCATCGAGCTTCTTGGTCTGGTGCGCGGTGTTGCGCGCCTCGCCCGACTTGCCCATGCCGAAGCCCTTGACGGTCTTCACCAGGAGGACGGTCGGGGTGCCCTTGTTTTCCTGCGCGTTCTTGAACGCCGCGTAGATCTTGTGCGGGTCGTGGCCGCCGCGGGTCAGGCGCCAGATGTCGTCGTCGCTCATGTTGGCGACCATTTTGAGCAGCTCGGGGTGCTTGCCGAAGAAGTGCTTGCGCACGAAGGCGCCATCCTTGGCCTTGTAGTTCTGGTATTCGCCGTCGACGGTTTCCATCATCACGCGCTGCAGGATGCCGTCCTTGTCTTTCGACAGCAGGGTGTCCCAGCCCGGGCCCCAGATGACCTTGACGACGTTCCAGCCGGCGCCGCGGAAATCGGCTTCGAGTTCCTGGATGATCTTGCCGTTACCGCGCACCGGACCGTCCAGGCGCTGCAGGTTGCAGTTGACGACCATGACCAGGTTGTCGAGCTGCTCTCGCGCGGCCATGCCGATCGCGCCCATCGATTCCGGCTCGTCCATCTCGCCGTCGCCGCAGAAGACCCAGACTTTACGTGCTTCGGTATCGGCGATGCCGCGCGCGTGCAGGTACTTCAGGAAACGCGCCTGGTAGATCGCCATCAGCGGGCCGAGACCCATCGAGACGGTCGGGAACTGCCAGAAGTCCGGCATCAGTTTCGGGTGCGGATACGACGACAGGCCCTTGCCGTCGACTTCGCGGCGGAAGTTCAGCAGCTGCTCTTCGCTGATGCGGCCTTCCAGGAAAGCGCGCGCGTAGATGCCGGGCGAACTGTGGCCCTGGATGTACAGCAGGTCGCCGCCGTGGGTGTCGGTCGGGGCGTGCCAGAAGTGGTTGAAGCCGATGCCGAGCATGTTGGCCAGCGAGGCAAACGACGAGATGTGGCCGCCGAGGTCGCCGTCGGCGCGGTTGGCTTTGACGACCATCGCCATCGCGTTCCAGCGCATCCACGAGCGCAGGCGCTCTTCGTATTCCAGGTTGCCCGGGCTGTTCACGTTCAGGTGCGCCGGAATCGTGTTGACGTAAGCGGTGTTGCTGGAGAACGGGATATGGGCGCCACGGCGGCGCGCCAAGTCGACCAGGCGTTCCATCAGGTAATGGGCGCGTTCGGTACCTTCGTTTTCGATGACCGCTTCCAGCGCGTCGAGCCATTCCTTGGTTTCGAGCGAATCGGGGTCATTGGCGGCCTGGGCCGTCAACTGATCGAGTTGAGCTGACATTGGTGCGTCTCCTTGGTTTCGTGGCCCACGTCGATCTCCAGATCGTCGGCGGCGGATTGTAATGAAATCTAAACTGACAATAAGCCATGAGATTCTACCAGTGGCGCTATTCTTTTTCAAATTACGATATATCATTTCATAATATGGAATTAGCGATACGGCCATGGTTCGCAGGGTGGGCTCTCGAGCCCACGCGGCCCTACCGTCATGCCCCGTGGGTAGTCCAATGCATACACCGACGCCCCATCCATAGTAACCCTACAAATATGACAACGAAATACCCCGCGCGGCGCGCGATACCCGCACGCGCCGTATAATTTCATCTTTGTCCAGTGATGAGCCCTACCATGCCTGCCCAACTGATCGACGGAGTCCAACTTTCCCAGCAACTGCGCGCCGCCATCGCCGAGCGTGCAGCCAAACTCAGCGCTGCCGGCCAGCAGCCGGGCCTGGCCGTGATCCTGGTCGGCGAGGACCCGGCCAGCCAGGTGTATGTGCGCAACAAGGTCAAGGCCTGCGGCGACGTCGGCTTTCACTCGGTACTGGAAAAATACGAGGCCGACCTGCTTGAGTCCGCCCTGCTGGCCCGCATCGACGCCCTCAACAAGGACCCGGCGATCCACGGCATCCTGGTGCAGATGCCGCTGCCGCGCCACATCAATCCGAGCAAGGTGATCGAAGCAATTGCCACAAGCAAGGACGTCGACGGCTACTCGGTGCTGTCGGCCGGCGAACTGGTTGCCAACCTGCCGGGTTTCCGCCCCTGCACGCCGTATGGCTGCATGAAGCTCATCGAGTCCACGGGGCTTGATTTGCGCGGCAAGCACGCGGTCGTCATCGGCCGTTCGAACACGGTCGGCAAACCAATGGCGCTGCTGCTCTTGCAAGCCAACGCCACCGTGACCATATGCCATAGCGCGACGCCGGATCTCGGCCTGTACACGCGCCAGGCCGACGTGGTCGTCGCCGCCGTCGGCCGCCGGAATACCTTGACGGCCGATATGGTGAAACCGGGCGCGATCGTGATCGACGTCGGCATGAACCGCGACGACGCCGGCAAGCTGTGCGGCGACGTCGATTTCGCGGCCGTGGCGGAAGTCGCCTCGCACATTACCCCGGTCCCGGGCGGCGTGGGACCGATGACGATTACCATGCTGTTGATGAATACCGTCGAGTCCGCGGAACGCGTGCTCGGCAAGCATCAGGAACGGCTCGGCCTGGACTCGGGGATGGCCCCGGCGCCGGGCACCGCATGAACTCAGGAAGGAATCCAATGATGACCGATACCAGCAATCCCCTCCTCGATTTTTCAGGCCTGCCGCGCTTCGATCTGTTCCGTCCGGAACACGTCACGCCGGCCATTGAGCAGCTGATCAAGGAAGCCACCGAAGTGGTCACGACGCTCGAAGCGCCCAGTGACAAGGTCAGCTGGGACAACTTCGTGGTGCCGCTCGAGGAAGCCACCGAACGCCTGGGCCGTGCCTGGGGCATCGTCAACCACATCAACCATGTGGCCGATACGCCGGAACTGCGCGCCGTCTATAACGAAAACCAGCCAAAGATCACCGAGTTCTGGACCATCCTCGGCCAGAACGACGTACTGTTCGACAAATACAAGGCGATCCGCGCCACTCCCGACTACGCCAACCTGACGCCGGCGCGCAAACGCATCGTCGAGAACGCCCTGCGCGACTTCCGCCTGGGCGGCGCCGAACTCCCGCCTGAAAAGAAGGAACGCTTCGCCGCCATCCAGGAGCAGCATGCCGCCATCTCGACGCGCTTCTCGGAAAACGTGCTCGACGCGACCAACGACTACAAGCTGCTGGTCGAAAACGCATCCGAACTGGCCGGCATTCCGGCTGACGCGGTGCAAGCTGCCCGCGCCGCCGCCGAGCTTGACGGCAAGACCGGTTTCCAGTTCACCCTGCACTTCCCCTCCTACTTCCCGATCCTGCAGTTCGCCGACAACCGCGAGCTGCGCGAGACGATCTACCGCGCCAGCGCGACGAAAGCGTCGGACATGGGCGCCGTGTTCAGCGAACTGGAGAAATGGGACAACACGTCGAACATCGCCCAGCTATTGAAACTGCGCGACGAGGAAGCCAAGCTGCTCGACTACCGCAACTTCGCCGAAGTGTCGCTGGTGCCGAAGATGGCCGAGAGCCCGGAACACGTGATCAGCTTCCTGGAAGACCTGGCGCGCCGTGCACGTCCGTTTGCCGAAAAGGACCTGGCCGAACTGCGCGCCTTCGCAAAAGACGAGCTGGGTATAGCCGACATGCAAGCCTGGGACGTGTCGTATGCGGCCGAGAAACTGCGCGAGCAGCGCTACGCCTTCTCGGCGCAGGAAGTGAAGGAATATTTCCCGGAACCGAAAGTCATCGAAGGCTTGTTCAAGGTCGTGCAGTCCTTGTTCTCGGTGCGGATCACGCCGGACACGGCGCCCGTCTGGCATCAGGACGTGCGCTTCTACCGCATCGAACGCGACGGCCAGCTGATCGGCCAGTTCTATTTCGACCTGTACGCGCGCGCCGGCAAGGGCCAGGGCGCGTGGATGGACGACGCGCGCGGACGCCGCATGACGACTGGCGGCATCGTGCAAACGCCGGTGGCCTACCTCACCTGCAACTTCACGCCGCCGGCCTCCATCGATGGCAAGCTCCAGCCATCGCTGTTCACGCACGATGAAGTGACAACCCTGTTCCACGAATTCGGCCACGGCCTGCACCACATGCTGACCGAAGTCGAAGAGCTGTCGGTGTCGGGCATTTCGGGTGTGGAATGGGATGCGGTCGAGCTGCCGTCCCAGTTCATGGAAAACTTCTGCTGGGAATGGGATGTCTTGCAAGGCATGACCGCCCACGTGAAGACGGGCGAGCCGCTGCCGCGCGCACTGTACGACAAGATGCTGGCCGCGAAAAACTTCCAGTCGGGCTTGCAGACGCTGCGCCAGGTCGAGTTTT
The DNA here is from genome assembly GCF_051262535.1 of Massilia sp. CMS3.1. NCBI lineage: Bacteria > Pseudomonadati > Pseudomonadota > Betaproteobacteria > Burkholderiales > Oxalobacteraceae > Massilia > Massilia sp. CMS3.1. The sequence goes on from NZ_JBIMES010000005.1 coordinate 347,308, forward strand.
CCCTGATCGACATGCACCTGCACTACGATTTCGATCCGGGCAGCCGGCAGACCGTGCAGGAACTGATCGACGACGTGCGCTCGAAGTTCTCGGTGATGATTCCGCCGGCATTCAACCGCTTCCAGCACTCGTTCGGCCACATTTTTGCAGGCGGCTACGCGGCCGGCTACTACAGCTACAAATGGGCAGAGGTGCTCTCCGCCGACGCCTATGCGGCCTTCGAAGAAGCGATCGAGGCGGGCGGCGGCGAACTGTCGGCCGAGACGGGCCGGCGCTTCCAGCGCGAGATCCTGGCCGTTGGCGGTTCGCGTCCGGCGCTCGAATCGTTCAAGGCCTTCCGCGGCCGCGAGCCGTCGATCGACGCCCTGCTGCGCCATAACGGCATGAACGCTTGATCGCGGCGTAAACTGCACGACCTGCGCATCGGCGAAAAGTTCGCCGATGCGCAGCGATGCAAACCAAGCACCGTCCGGCGCGCCGGATTACAATCTGATCCATGACACGGATCGACTTTCACACCAATATCCCCGACAAGCTCGCCTACGCCTGCCGTCTGGCACGCAAGGCTTACGCGTCGAAGGCAAAAATCGTCCTGCTGGCCGAAGACGCCGCGCAGGCCGCGGCGCTGAACGAGGCGTTGTGGACGCTCTCGAATATCGATTTCCTGCCGCACGTGATGGCAGACGATCCGCTCGCACCGCAAACCCCGATCATCATCACCGACAGCGAAGAGGCAGACTTGCCGCATCACGAGATGCTGGTCAACCTCACGCGCCGCACGCCGAGCACCTTCGCCCAGTTCGCGCGCGTGTTCGAGATCATCTCCAGCGACGAGAGTGACGCCGCCGCCGGGCGCCAGCGCTACGTCGCCTACAAAAAGCAGTCCTATCCGCTGACCCACTTCATCGCAGGACAATCATGAGCCAGAACCCCGCCTTCGATAGCAGCATTCCCGTGTTGACCGAAGTGGTACTGGAGCCGCTGCCGGTCCTGCCCGCTGGGCAGGCCGAGGCTGAAGCCGCGATCACTGTCGCGTCCGAATTGGCGGAGACAGAGGAAGACGTCGAGGCAGCCCCGGCCGGAGTGCAAGCCACCTTGCAAACGCTGCCGGAACCCGACTGGGACGAACTCGAACGCCGCATCGTCGAACGCGTCGTCGCGCAGCTGCAGCCCCAGCTCGATGCGGTCGTACGCAAGGCCCTGGCCTCGGCCGGCGACCAGATCCACATCGGCCTGCGCCAGGCGGTCGAGCAGGTCGTTGCGCAACAAGTCGCGGCACTTCAGTTCGGGCAGAAATAACCGGGTACGCCTGCCCGTTCTCACCGCATTAAAAGCAACACCTGACACCCGAAACCGGTGCATTCCCCTCTTCCTGCGCCTCCAAACCGTGCACACGCTCCCCTGCACGCCCCACGCCTGACCACCCCGCGCAATACCGCTTTCCGAACGGTTTAAATTGTTGTACCTTTTGCTCTGCATTAATTGCATCAGGCGCCTACCGGCAGTGTATCGGGGCGCCCGTCATCCCACTATCTGGAGAAACTATGACCACCAAGCTCATTCCCTTTGCCATCGCGATGCTCCTTGCCGGCGGCGCCAGCGCCCAGCAGGTCGTCAAGATCGGCCACGTCGGCCCGGTTTCCGGCCCGAACTCGCACCTCGGCAAGGACAACGAGAACGCCGCCCGCATGGCGATCGACGAGCTCAACGCGAAAGGTTTCACCATCGACGGCAAGAAGGTCACGCTGCAGCTCGTGGCCGAGGACGACGGTTCGGATCCGAAGCAAGGCACGGCCGTGGCGCAAAAACTGGTCGACGCCAAGGTCAAGGGCGTCATCGGCCACCTGAACTCGGGCACGAGCGTGCCGGCTTCAAAAATCTACAACGACGCCGGCATTCCGCAAATTTCGCCGGCCACCACCGCGACCCAGTACACGAAACAGCGCTTCCCGGGCACCTTCCGCGTCGTGGCGAATGACGCCAAGCTCGGCGGCACGCTGGGCAAGTACGCGGTGGAGTCCTTAAAGGTCAAGAACATCGCTGTCATCGACGACCGCACCACCTACGGCCAGGGCGTCGCCACCGAATTCGTGAAGGGCGCCAAGGGTCCGGGCGTGCGCATCGTGGGCAAGGAATTTACCAGCGCGACGGCAACCGACTACACCGCGATCCTGACCTCGATCCGCGCGAAGAAGCCGGACCTGGTCTTCTTCGGCGGCATGGATTCGGTCGGCGGCCCGATGCTCAAGCAAATGAAGGCGCTCGGCATCGAGGCGCGCTTCATGGGCGGCGACGGCATCTGCACCGAGGCGCTCGGCCGCCTGGCGGGCGACGCCGTCGGCGAAGGCAAGGTCATCTGCGCCGAAGCCGGCGGCGTGACCGGTGCCGAGCAGGAAAAAACCATCGCCGACTTCCGCGCCCGCTTCAAGCAAAAAACCGGCGTCGAGGTGCAGCTGTACGCGCCCTACGTGTACGACGCGGTGATGGTGATGGCAGCGGCGATGCAGGCGGCCAAATCGGCCGAGCCGGCAAAGTACCTGCCTGAACTCAAGAAAATCAATTACAAGGGCGTGACCGGCGCGATCGCGTTCGATGCGTCCGGCGACATCAACAATGGCGCGCTGACCCTGTACACCTTCAAGGGCGGCAAGCGCAGCAAGATGGATGTGATCCGCTGATCGGGACAGCCGGGCACCAAGCCCGGCTGCTGTGGCAAATAAAAAGCGCGCCTGGCACATGCCGGCGCGCTTTTTCATGTGCCTGCCTAGCGACAGGCCAGGGACCGGCGATTACTTGGTTGCCAGCACCCATTTCACCAGGCTGCGCGCTTCCGCTTCGCTCACCTGCGGGTTGGCCGGCATCGGGACCGGACCCCAGGCGCCCGAGCCGCCCTTCAGGACTTTGGCGACCAGCTTGTCTTCGGCGCCTTTTTGACCAGCGTATTTGGCGGCCACGTCCTTGTAGGCAGGACCGACCAGCTTTGTCGCGGCGGCGTGGCAAGCCATGCAATTCTTGGCTTTCGCCAGGTCGGCTTGCGCGAACGCGCTCGAGGATGCCAGCACCGACAACACAGCGCACAAGATCAGGGACCGTTTCATCTAATTCTCCAGAAGTAATGCAATCATTCTACCGCGTTTGCGCCCAGTAATCCCTGACGGTCACACTCTGTAACTTTCCTTACGTGTCGAGGTTGCACCGTTTCCACGCTCACGCTGTATTTTTCCACAGAGCACTAAATTCTTTGTAAGATGGCCGGATTCTGGAGAACGACCATGCCCTTGATCCTGTTGATAGCCGCGCTGCTGGTGCTGCGCTTTTTTGAAGTCTGGAAGTTCGCCGGGCTGTCCTGGTGGTGGATCGTCGCGCTGATGGTGTTTGCCTTCATCTGGTTCGAGTATGTCGAAAAAATGCTCGGCTGGGACAAGAAGAAGGCGCATGACGAAGACGAAAAGCGGCGCCGTGCACGGGTCAAGAATTCGTTCGACAAGCGGAAATGACACGATGGCCGCCGCCTGGCGTGGCGGCCATCGAACCTCGGCTTATCCCGTCACCGCGCCCTTGCTCGCGCTCGAGGTCAGCGCCGCGAACTTCGCCAGTACCCCGCGCGTATAGCGCGGCGCGGGCCGCGTCCAGGCCGCACGGCGGCGGGCGATTTCCTCGTCCGGCACGTTCAGCTGGATCAGGAGCGTATTCGCATCGATCGTCACCGAGTCTCCCTCGTTCACCAGCGCGATCGTGCCGCCCTCGAAGGCCTCCGGCGACACGTGGCCGACCACCATGCCCCAGGTGCCGCCCGAGAAGCGGCCATCCGTGATCAGGCCGACCGACTCGCCCAATCCCTGGCCGATCAGCGCGGCGGTCGGCGCCAGCATTTCCGGCATGCCCGGTCCGCCCTTCGGGCCCAGGTAACGCAGCACCAGCACGTCACCGGGGTTGATGCGCTTGGCCATGATCGCGTCCATCGCTGAATACTCGTCCTCGAACACGCGCGCCGGGCCAGTGATGGCCGGATTCTTCAGGCCCGTGATCTTGGCCACGCAGCCTTCCGGCGACAGATTGCCCTTCAGGACCGCCAGGTGGCCCTGCGCATACAGCGCTTTGTCCAGCGGACGAATCACGTCCTGCCCGCTTGGTGGCGTTGAAGGCACGTCGGCCAGTTCTTCGGCCAGCGTACGTCCGGTAATCGTGATGCAGTCGCCATGCAGCAGGCCGGCGTCCAGCAGCAGTTTCATCACTTGCGGCACGCCGCCCGCCTTGTGCAGGTCGGTCGCGACATACTGGCCCGAGGGCTTCAGGTTGCAGATGACCGGCACTAGCAGGCGGATGCGCTCGAAGTCGTCCAGCGTCCATTCGACTTCGGCCGCGTGGGCGATCGCCAGGTAATGCAGCACGGCATTCGTCGAGCCGCCGGTGGCCATGATCAGCGACACCGCATTTTCGATCGATCTCCGGGTGATGATGTCGCGCGGCTTCAGGTCGCGCTTCACGGCTTCCACCAGCACGCGCGCCGATTCGGCGCACGAGCCGACTTTTTCGTCGTCCGGATTGGCCATCGTCGACGAGTACATCAGCGACATGCCGAGCGCCTCGAAGGAGGACGACATGGTGTTGGCCGTGTACATGCCGCCGCAGGAACCGGACGAGGGGCAGGCGTTCCTCTCGATGCCGTCGAAATCTTCCTGGCTCATGCGCCCGGCCGTGAATTCGCCGACCGCCTCGAAGGCGGAGACGATGGTGAGATCTTTCCCCTTCCAGTTACCCGGCTTGATCGTGCCGCCGTAGACATAAATGCCCGGCACGTTGGCGCGCGCCAGCGCGATCATCCCGCCCGGCATGTTCTTGTCGCAGCCGCCGATGACGACGACGCCATCCATCCACTGGCCGTTGACGCAGGTTTCGATACAGTCGGCAATCACCTCGCGCGAGATCAGCGAGAACTTCATGCCTTCGGTGCCCATCGACATGCCGTCCGAAATGGTCGGCGTGCCGAACACCTGCGGGTTGGCGCCGCTCGCTTTCACCGTCGAAATCGCGATGTCGGCCAGTTTTTGCAGGCCGGAATTGCAGGGTGTAATGGTCGAGTGGCCGTTGGCGATGCCGATCATCGGCTTGGTGAAATCGTCCTTTTCATAGCCCATCGCGTAATACATCGAACGGTTCGGGCTGCGGGCGACGCCTTCGGTAACGTTGCGGGATCGGCGGTTGTAGCGCGGCTGGTCGGCCATGATGAACTCCTTGATGACAGTTTTGTAAGAATGCCTTGCACTACTCCAGGCGTCAAATATAAGATTTGCGTGCCTGTGAGTCGAAAAACATATCAGAGGCACCAAAACTCATAGAAATGCATATCGATGAACCTTGAACTGCGCCAGCTGCGTTATTTCGTCACCGTCGCCGAAGAGCTCCACTTCGGCCGCGCCGCCGAGCGCCTGCACATGACCCAGCCACCCCTCTCGCAGACCATCGCCGCGCTCGAACAGACCCTTGGCGCGCCGCTGTTCCTGCGCAATCGGCGACAAGTTGCGCTCACAAGCGCGGGCGCCGCCCTGCTGCCGGAAGCACGGCGCCTGCTGGAGGGCGCTGGCGCCCTGCCGGAACTGGTGCGCCGCGCCGCCGCCGGCGAATCGGGGCGCCTGGCGCTGTCGTTCGTCACGCCGGCCGACTACAGCGTGCTGCCGTCCCTGCTGCGCGACTACAGCGCGGCCTATCCGAACGTTCAGCTCGTGCTGCAGGAGGCGACCAGCGACGTGCAAGTCGACGACTTGCTGCATGAGCGCATCGACGCCGGCCTCATCATTCCGCCGCTGTCGGAAAAAGCGCTGACCCAGCTCGACTACGTGAAAATGCTGGAAGAGCCGCTGGTACTGTGCGCACCAAGCGGCGTACTCCCGGACGGCGGAAAGCCGATTGACCTGACAACGCTGCGCCAGCTGCCCCTGATCATTTTTCCGCGCAAGAGTGCGCCGAGCTTGTATGACGCCATCCTCAGTTGCTTCCATGAGGCGGGGCTATCTCCCGAGATCGGCCAGGAAGCGATCCAGATGCAGACCATCGTCAGCCTCGTCTCCGCAGGCATGGGCTTGGCACTTGTGCCACAATCCGTGTCGAACCTGATGCGCCCCGGCGTAGAATACCGTGCCCTTGCCGGCCCTGTTTCGCTCGTCGAACTGGGCCTGGCCTGGCGCCGCGACAATGTCTCGCCCGTGCTGCGGGGCTTTTTGGAATTATTAAGGAAAATATAATGCTGGTACACCCGAATCCGGACCCGGTCGCCTTGTCGATCGGCCCGGTGGACATTCACTGGTATGGCCTGATGTACGTGGTCGCGTTCGGCCTGTTCCTGCTGCTGGGCCGCGTGCGCATCAAGCAGCCGCACATCGCCGCGCAGGGCTGGAAGAACGAAGACCTGGACGACATGCTGTTCTACGGCATGCTGGGTGTGGTGGTCGGCGGGCGCCTCGGCGAAGTCCTGTTTTACCAGCCGGCGCATTTCTTCGCCAATCCGCTCGAGATCTTCCAGGTGTGGAAAGGCGGCATGTCCTTCCACGGCGGGTTCATCGGCGTACTGATCGCGATGGCCTTGTGGGCACGCAAGTCGAAACGCAATGTGCTCGACGTGTATGATTTCATCGCCCCGATGGTGCCGCTCGGCTACGCCGCCGGGCGCCTGGGCAATTTCATCAACCACGAACTGCCGGGCCGCATCGCCGACCCGAGCCTGCCGTGGGCAATGATCTGGCCCGGTGTCGACGGTCCGCGCCATCCGTCGCCGCTGTACCAGATGATCATCGACGGCATCGTCGTGTTCCTGATCCTGTGGCCGTACGCGCGCCGTGCGCGTCCACGCCTTGCGGTCGGCGCGATGTTCACCCTGCTATATGGCTGCGCGCGCTTCTTCACCGAATACTTCCGGGTGCCGGACTGGGAGACGACGATCGCCGGCATGCCGATCACCTCAGGGCAAGTGCTGTCGCTGCCGATGATCGTGGCGGCGCTGATCATGCTGGGCTGGGCATATTCGCGCGACGGCAAGCAGGCGGTCCGGGCGTAAGCGTTTACTGGAACGCTTTCCAGAACATGTAAGCGGCCAGCGTGTAAAGAATCACCGCGAACACCTTCTGCAACTGCCGCACCGGCATCCGGTGCGCGGTGCGCGCCCCCAGCGGCGCCATCGTCATGCTGGCCGCAACGATGATCGCCAGCGCCGGCACATAGATGTAGCCGAGCGAATATTCAGGCAGTCCCGGCTCGCCCCAGCCATAGAATATATTCGCCACCGTGCCCGCCAGCGCGATCGGAAAGCCGAGCGCGGCGCTGGTGGCGACGGCATTGTGGATGCGCACGCCACACCAGGTCATGAAGGGCACGGAGATGAAACCGCCGCCCGCCCCCACCAGTCCCGCCAGCACGCCGATCAGCCCGCCGGCGCCGAACATGCCGGCCGTGCCGGGCAAGTCGCGCGCAGCGGCGGGCTTCTTGTTGACCAGCATTTGCGTGGCCGAGAAGGCGACGAAGGCGCCGAAGAACCAGGCCAGCGTCGACGCATTCATCTGCTTGCCGATCCAGGGCCCGATCATCGAGCCGACCACGATGCCCGGCGACAGCAACTTGACGATGCGCCAGACCACCGCCCCATGCTTGTGGTGCGCGCGCACCGAGGACAGCGAGGTGAACATGATGGTCGCCAGCGAGGTGGCAATCGCCATGTGCACGACCAGCGCTTCGGGAACGTCACGCGCTGTCAGCACCATGGTAATAAAGGGCACCATGATCATGCCGCCGCCGATGCCGAGCAGGCCGGCGGCAAAGCCGCCAAAGGCGCCCATTGCCAGCAGGGCCAGGATCATGGACGGGTCCATCCGCCCTCCCCTCTGAGGCCAGGCCCGGCCTGCACATCGGCAGGCAGCGTGGGAGAAACTTGGAACGGGGTAGCCATCGGCACGCCTTGTCTATCAAAAGGATGAGACAGGCATACTAGACCATGGGCCGCCGATTGTCGAAGCCACGTCGCGTGGGGCAATTTCCTTCAGTCCCATCAGCATGGCGCACATGGGCGCCTCTCAGCCGCGCGCGGCAGTTGCACCAGCGCCGACGCAGCGCAGCACGGCCGCGGCCAGCGCCACGGCGTTGCCAGCATGTTGTGCGCTTGAATGCTGAATCAGTCCTTGGCACGCATGAAGGCGAGGATGGTGTTCCACTGTCCGCTCGTCACCGGCGAAATCGACAAGCGGCTGCCTTTCTGCAGCAAGACCATGTCTTCCAATGCGGGAATCGCACGCATGTCGGACAGCGGCAAATAGCGCCCCTTCTCTTTTGCCCGCACGTCGACCGATATCCAGCGCGGTTGCGCGTGCGTCGCTTTCGGGTCGAAGTATTTACCGGCGCTGTCGAATTGGGTGGCGTCCGGATAAGGACCGCTCACGACTTCTGCGATTCCCGCGACACCGGGAACGGCGCAACTGGAGTGATAAAACAGAATGCCGTCGCCGACCTGCATCCCGTCGCGCAGAAAATTGCGGGCCTGATAGTTGCGCACGCCGAACCAAGCAACTGTCTGCCCTGGAGCCGCCAGAACGTCGTCGAAACTGACTTCATCGGGCTCGGATTTCATCAACCAGTAGCGTATCAAGCGGACACTCCTGCAAACAAAAACACGCGGTCACAAAACAGTGCGCGCATAAAAAAACGGCTGCGTGCACATGCCCGCAACCGCTTTCTGGAATAGTGCCCCGCCTGTGCCGTTTTTTGCCGGCATCCCGAACCTAATGGCTCAAGGTGGTCACAGTCAGTTCAATTTCGGGTTCGTCGAACTAGCGACGCTCACGCCCATCAAACACTATCCCGCAACCTATGCGTGTAAATGGTTCAAGGAATATATGGCAATCTCGAACACCGCAGGGTGAAACGGAGTTTACTCCCTTGAACCGTCATGTCAAACGAATTTGGCCGTTCAAGACAGATTTTCTTGCGGTGCCAGGGTCTGGTCGAGGACGCTGTGCATCGCTTCGAGTTTTTGCTTGACCTCGAGCATGGACATGTCCGACAGCGGACCTTGCGGCGACTTGACCGACAGGAATTCGGCCGCCACGCTGAGCGCGGCCATCACGGCGATGCGGTCATTGCCCTTCACCTTGCCCGAGTCGCGCAGCGCGCTCATCTTGCCGTCGAGGTAGCGCACGGCGTCGCGCAGCGTCGCCTGCTCGCCTTCCTTGCAGGCCAGGCGGTAAGGCTGGCCCATGATCGTCACATCCAGGTAAATCATTGGGTAGCCTCGGTATCGATGGGTTCAGCGTCTTTCTCTTCTTCGGGTTCGGGCGCGGGCAATTGCTCGATCACGGCTTCGACCCTGTGCTGGACCTCGACAATGCGCTCGACGAGCGCCATGTTCACTTCGTTCAGCAGCAGGTTAGTTTGGCGCAGCTGCGCATTCTCGCTGCGCAGCGACCCAACGAGCTCGGCGAGCCGCTCGATTTTGTCGGATAAGTCTTGGAATTCGGAAATCATTCGTAACTATAGGTGGGATCAGGTTTGACAGTCAACAGGATAGCGTGTTTGGCAGGACGGCGTGTCATAGGGCGTGCGGGGCTCCTGACCAGGCAGTCAGGTAACGCATCCTGCCTGCATATGTTGATCCCGATCAAGCCAATGCAATTTATTTTGCAACTTAGCCGCTTGAAATACCCCTATATCGTCCCTATAATTAGCACTCGTTAGTTGAGAGTGCTAACAACCCTTTCAAGCCGCAACGTATGTACGGTGCGGCACTCGAAGCAAATAGCTAGTCCACACCACTGAATAAGGAGTTCTGCATGAATCTTCGCCCACTGCACGATCGCGTCATCGTCAAGCGTCTCGACCAGGAAACCAAAACCGCCTCCGGCCTGATCATCCCTGATGCAGCCGCTGAAAAGCCGGACCAGGGCGAGATCCTGGCTGTCGGCAACGGCAAGGTCCAGGACAACGGCACGCTGCGCGCCCTGGAAGTCCAGGTCGGCGACCGCGTGTTGTTCGGCAAGTACTCGGGCCAGACCGTCAAGGTCGATGGCCAGGAACTGCTGGTGATGCGTGAAGAAGACATCATGGCCGTGCTGGTCAAGTAATTCTCCTTCAAAAATCCTCGAATAAATCGGAGCAAACAACATGGCAGCTAAAGAAGTAATTTTCGGCGACGCAGCGCGCGCCAAGATGGTCGAAGGCGTGAACATCCTCGCCAACGCAGTCAAAGTGACCCTGGGCCCTAAAGGCCGCAACGTTGTGCTGGACCGTTCGTTCGGTTCGCCAACCGTCACCAAGGACGGCGTGTCGGTCGCGAAAGAGATCGAACTCAAAGACAAGCTCATGAACATGGGCGCGCAGATGGTCAAGGAAGTTGCGTCGAAGACCAGCGACAACGCCGGCGACGGCACCACCACCGCGACCGTGCTGGCACAAGCCATCGTGCGCGAAGGCATGAAGTTCGTTGCCGCCGGCATGAACCCGATGGACCTCAAGCGCGGCATCGACAAGGCAGTTGCTGCCACCGTCGAAGAGCTGGCGAAGATCGCCCGTCCATGCACCACCACCAAGGAAATCGCCCAGGTCGGCGCCATTTCCGCCAACTCGGACTACTCGATCGGCGAGCGTATCGCTGAAGCGATGGAAAAAGTCGGCAAGGAAGGCGTCATCACCGTCGAAGACGGCAAGTCGCTGAACGACGAACTCGACATCGTCGAAGGCATGCAGTTCGACCGCGGCTACCTGTCGCCGTACTTCATCAACAACCCGGACAAGCAAGTCGCTATCCACGAGAATCCATTCGTCCTGCTGTGCGACAAGAAGATCTCGAACATCCGTGACCTGCTGCCGGTACTGGAACAAGTCGCGAAAGCCGGCCGTCCGCTGGTCATCGTTGCTGAAGACATCGACGGCGAAGCGCTGGCGACCCTGGTCGTCAACAACATCCGCGGCATCCTGAAGACCGTTGCTGTCAAGGCACCAGGCTTTGGCGACCGTCGCAAGGCCATGCTGGAAGACATCGCTGTCCTGACCGGCGGCCAGGTCATCGCTGAAGAAGTCGGCCTGACCCTGGAAAAGGTCACGCTGGCAGAACTCGGCCAGGCCAAGCGTATCGAAGTCGGCAAGGAAAACACCATCATCATCGACGGCGCCGGCGCTGCTGAAAACATCGAAGCGCGCGTCAAGATGGTGCGCGTCCAGATCGAAGAAGCGACCTCGGACTACGACCGCGAAAAACTGCAAGAGCGCGTGGCCAAGCTGGCCGGCGGCGTTGCCGTGATCAAGGTTGGCGCTGCCACCGAAGTCGAGATGAAGGAAAAGAAAGCACGCGTCGAAGACGCACTGCACGCCACCCGCGCCGCGGTTGAAGAAGGCATCGTGCCAGGCGGCGGCGTCGCTCTGCTGCGTGCCCGTGCTTCGATCACCGTCAAGGGCGACAATCCTGACCAGGAAGCCGGTATCAAGATCGTCCTGCGCGCAATGGAAGAGCCGCTGCGCATGATCGTCCAGAACGCTGGCGAAGAGCCATCGGTCGTCGTCGCAGCCGTTCTGGCCGGCACCGGCAACTACGGCTACAACGCTGCCAACGGCACCTACGGCGACATGGTCGAAATGGGCGTGCTGGACCCAGCCAAGGTCACCCGTTCGGCCCTGCAGAATGCAGCGTCGATCGCCGGCCTGATGCTGACCACCGACTGCATGGTCTCGGAACTGGCTGAAGACAAGCCATCCGGCGGCATGGGCGGCATGGGTGGTATGGGCGGCATGGGCGGTATGGACGGCATGATGTAATGTCGGCCGGCGCCGGTTCGCCGGCGCTCTGCTGCATACAAAAAAGCCTGCAAGGTTTGCGCCTTGCAGGCTTTTTTACGATTGGCGAGCTGACGGCCGCAAAACCTTGCGGGACCGCTTCTTCTGCCTCCAGTGCGCGCAATCTAACAGACATGGCCGCCTCCCCGGACCTATCGTTCCCGCTCCACTTCCCAAGGAGCGACCATGATCAAAGTCACCGGCTACGCGGCCAAGCATTCCTTCAGCCGCCTGAAACCCTACGAATTCGAGCGCGAGGAAGCGGGCGCGCACGAAGTCGAAATCGATGTGCTGTACTGCGGCGTCTGCCACTCCGATATTCACCAGGTCAAAAACGAGTGGTCGAACACGGTCTACCCCTGCGTGCCTGGCCACGAGATCGTCGGCCGCGTGACGAAAGTCGGCCCGAGCGTGAAGCGCCATGCCGTAGGCGACATGGTCGGCGTCGGCTGCATGATCGACAGTTGCGGCCAGTGCGAGGCTTGCCAGTGCGGCGACCAGAATTACTGCGGCAGCCCGAACAGTTGGCTGGCCACCTACAACGGCCCGATGCTCCCGACATCGAAGGCCGGCGAAAACATCTATGGCCGCGACAATACCTTCGGCGGCTATTCGAACATCCTGGTGGTAAAAGAAGAGTTCGTGCTGAAGATCCCGGCAGGCTTGAGGCCGGAAGTGGCGGCGCCGATCCTCTGCGCGGGCGTGACCACCTACTCTCCGATGAAGCGCTGGGGTGTGAAGGCGGGCGACAAGGTCGGCGTGATTGGCATGGGGGGACTCGGGCATATGGCGGCAAAGATCGCCAAGGCGATGGGCGCCGAGGTGACCTTGTTTACGACAACGGAGGACAAGATCGAGGAGGCGCAGAAGCTCGGCTTCAAGGCGGTGCTGGAGAAGGACAAGAAGACATTCGAGGAATTGGCGACGAGCTTCGATTTCATCCTCTCGACCGTGCCCGAAAAACACGACCTGAACCCGTTCGTCAAGCTGCTCAAGCGCGACAGCGTGCTGTGCGTAGTCGGCGCGCTCGAGCCGCTGGCGCCCGTCGATAACATGCAGTTGGTGCTCAAGCGCCGTTCGATCGCCGGCTCCCTGATCGGCAACCTGGCCGACACCCAGGAAGTGCTTGATTTCTGCGCCGATCACGGCATTGGACCGGAAATCGAGATGATCCGTATCCAGGACGTCAACGACGCATATAAAAAGGTCGAAAAGGGCGATGCGCGTTTTCGGTACGTGATCGACATGGGGTCGCTGAAGGAAGAGATCGCCGACGCTTGATCGCTCCGTCCGGTCCGTGGCTGTCGGCGCTAGGATTGCCCGGCAGTCACGCATCGGCTAGTATGGCCTCACGTTTTTCACGAGGCTCCATCATGATTCCACGCGGCGCATCCCTGTTGACCACCGCCCTGCTGGCAGCCATCCTGCTCCCCGGCTGCAAGGACGAGCAGACCCCCACGGCGCCGCCGCAGCCCGCCAAGCCGATCGTCGCGCAGAAGCTTGATCCGGCCGTGACGCGCGAGCAGGCGATGGCCTCCCTGCTGGCGCTGCCGGAAGTAAAGAGCTGGTCGCAAGACATCGAACAGCGCTCGCGCGGCAAGGCGCACGGCGCCGTGATCGAGGACGACCCGACGCCGCGCCTCATCAACGGCCGCGCATACTGGCAGCTGAGTTTTGTCGAGAACCGCGCCGACAAGGTACACCGGCGCGAGAGTTTTCTCGTGGCGCGCACGGGCAGCCAGATCCTGGTGGAAGACACGACGAACGATATGGTGGTGTCGCTGGACGATTGGCGGCGCACCATCCGGCGCGTGGAGTTGAAGTCGGCGGATTGATTGAGGCCAATGGCCGCAATCACGCAAACTTCAACTGTCCAGGTGCGAAATCAGCAGCCTGCGCTGCTCCACGTCGACCTCTGCGCCCTCACGCCCATTGTGCGCGTCGACCGACAGCCCCACCGCCATGATGTCGATGAACAGCAACTGCAAGATCCGCGAAATCATCGACAGGAACATCGTGCTGTCCTCGGCGTGATCGACCGCCAGGCACACGCTGGCCTTGCGCGCCAGCGGCGACTGGCTGTTACCGATGGCGATCACGTCCGCGCCGCGCGAACGGGCGATATCGACCGCCTGCAGCAGCTCCGGCAAGCGTCCCGAATTCGAAATCGCGATCACCACATCGCCCGGCCCCAGCAAATCGGCCGCCAGCGTGAACAGGTGAGAATCGCCATACAGCGCCGTTGGAATCCGGAAGCGGAAAAACTTGTGCTGGCCATCGAGCGCCACCACGCGCGCATTGCCCATGGCGTAGAACTCGACCCGGCGCGCGCGGCTCACCAGTTCGATCGCGCGGTCGAGCGTGTGCACGTCGAGCCCGTCGCGGAATTTCAAAATCGCCGCCACGGTGTTGTCGATCACTTTCGCCGATAAATCGTGGGTACTGTCGCTGTTCCTCACCTGGCTGTGGCGCACGGGAATCGCGCCGGTCAGGCTGCTTGCGAATTTCAATTTGAAATCGGCCAGGCCCAGGAAGCCCAGCGAGCGGCAGAAGCGGATCACGGTCGGCTGTGAGACTTCGGCCCCGCGCGCGATGTCGGCGATCGGCTCGTTCAGCACCAGGCGCGGCTGCTCGAGCACGAGGGTGGCGACGCGCTGTTCGGCCGGCGTCAGTTCATGGCGCAGGTGCTTGATGCGGTCCATCAGCGTATTGGCGCCACTGCGCCCGCGCAGGTGTTCGGAGAGGATGGTCGCCACGCCGTGGAAGGCGGGATTGGGCGTCGTGATCACATAGGTCGGGATGTCGGCCAGGTAGTGCGAGAAACGCCCCTTCGCTTCGAAGCGCGCACGGAACGGCGAGCGCGCGAACCACTCGCCCATGCGCGGCACGATACCGCCGCCAATAAAAATGCCGCCGAATGCGCCCAGCGTCACTGCGAGATTCGCCGCGGCGCCGCCGAGCATGCCGCAGAAGACGTCCATGACTTCGATACAGAGCGCGTCGTTCGCATCGAGCGCGCCGGCGAGGGTCTCGGCCGCGCTACGTGCAGGCGCCTGCACGCCGTTGCGGATCGCCAGCGCCTCATGGATCAGTTCCATGCCGGGCCCGGAAATCAGGCGCTCGTTCGACACGTGCTGCCAGGCGCGCCAGGCGTGCTGCAGGATCGCGAACTCGCGCTCGTCGCCGGGTGCGAAGTTCACGTGCCCGCCTTCGCTGCCGAGCGTGACGAAACCGTCGGCGGTTGGAATCAAGCCCGACACGCCCAGACCCGTGCCCGGCCCCAGCACGCCGATGACCGCATTCGCCGCCGGCTTGCCGGCGCCGACCTGCAGCAGGTCGGCATTCGTCAGCACCGGAATGGCCATCGCCAGCGCGGTAAAATCGTTCACGACCAGCAGCGTGGCCAGGCCGAGTTCGCGCCGCACCGCCTCGGTCGAGAAGGCCCAGGCGCGGTTCGTCATGCGCACCTGGTCACCGTTGACCGGGTTGGCCACCGCAAAGGCCGCGTGCTGCAGGGTCAGGTCGGCATGCTGCGCCAGATAGAAACGTAAGAGCGGGACGACGCCGTCGAAATCTTCGCACTTCAACACGGCCACATGGCGGAACACGCCAGGCGCCGTCTGCAGCGCGAAGCGCGCATGCGTGGCGCCGATGTCGGCCAGCAGGCGCGGGCCGTCGGCGAACGCGGTGCGCCCGAATTTTTCCAGCTCGGGCGCGTTGCCCATCAGGCCAGGCTACCGAACCAGGCCCCGTAGGCCGGCAGCGTGACGCGGCCACCCGACGCGTCGCCGGCCAGACCGTGGCCTGCCAGGTCCTGCGCCGATGCCGTCTCCGGCCAGTCGATCGTGACCGGTGCAGCCGACAGGTTGAACGCGGCCAGTACGCTTGCTTCTCCCGCCAGGGTGCGGCGCAGCGCCAGCACCGGCTCGGGCGCGTCGAAGAAGGAGATGTCGCCGCGCGTCAGCTGCGGCAGGCGCTGGCGCCAGTGAATAATGCGGCGTGCGGCGTTCAGGGCCGAGGCAGGGTCGAACTCCTGCTGCGACACGGAGGCGGCCAGATGCGGCACGGCGACCGGCAGCCATGGGCTGCCTTCGCTAAAGCCCGCGTTGGGCGCCGCATTCGTCCACGGCATCGGCGTGCGGCAACCGTCGCGGCCCTTGAACTCCGGCCAGAAGGTGATGCCGTACGGGTCCTGCAGCAGTTCGAAGGGCACGTCCGCCTCGATCAGCGCGAGCTCGTCGCCCTGGTACAGGCAAGGCGTGCCCCTCAACGAGAGCTGCATCGCCAGGATCATCGACGCAAACGATGCGGGCGCATTCTCGCCGCCCCAGCGCGTCATCACGCGGATCGCATCGTGATTCCCGACCGACCAGGAAGCCCAGCCGCCTTTGACGCGCGCTTCGAATTCCTCGACCTGGGTGCGGATGTGCGCGGCGGTGAATTGCGGGGTCAGCAAATTAAAACTGTAGGCCATGTGCAGCTTGTCGCCGTCGGCCGTGTACTCGGCCATGCAGGCCAGCGCATCGTCGGCGCCGACTTCGCCAATCGACACGGCGCTGTATTCGTCCAGCAGGGTGCGCACCTTCTGCAGGAAAGCGATGTTTTCCGGACGCGTCTTGTCGTAGATATGGGACTGCATGCCGTAGGGGTTGACGTCGGTGACCGAGGCCGTATCGCGCGTCAATGCAGGGGGATTGCTGCGAAGCTCGGTGTCATGGAAGTGGTAGTTGCAGGCGTCCATGCGCACGCCGTCGACACCGCGTTCGAGCCAGAAACGCAACGCGTCCAGGTGGGCTTGCTGCACCTCGGGATTGTGGAAATTGAGCTGCGGCTGGCTGACCAGGAAATTGTGCATGTAGTACTGCTTGCGGCGCGTGTCCCACTGCCAGGCGGAGCCGCCGAAGACCGACATCCAGTTGTTTGGCGGGTTGCCGTCCGGGGCCGCGTCGGCCCACACGTACCAGTCGCTCTTCGGGTTGTCGCGGTTTGATCGGCTCTCGGCAAACCACGGATGGGCGTCGGCCGTGTGCGCCATGACCTGGTCGATCATGATCTTCAAGCCCAGGTTGTGCGCTTTTTCGATCATCGCATCGAAGTCGGCCAGGGTGCCGAACAGCGGATCGACATCGCAGTAGTCCGAAATGTCGTAACCGAAGTCCTTCATCGGCGACTTGAAATACGGGGAGAGCCAGACGATGTTCACGCCCAGGCCCGCGATGTAGTCGAGTTTCGCGGTAATGCCCGGGATGTCGCCCACGCCGTCGCCGTTCGTGTCGAGGTAGCTGCGCGGGTACACCTGGTAGATGATGGCTTCGCGCCACCATTCATTATTCTGCGTGGAGGTCTGGGTCATGACGAGGATCCGGTTAGTGATTTTTACGCAATATACAGCAGGTTTTCCAATTTTACAATCTGAGGAAAGGCGTCATTTATCGGCATATTTCCTTTGCATTCAACGGCTTACGTGCAAATAATATTTGCTTGTGACCAAGCTGAAGTAGCAAAACTACGAACGTGCTGTATCGCGCCATATTTTCCGGTTGCAAAGACCGTACTGGCGTCATAGGATCGCGTGTTATTTATTTCAGGATGCGCCATGAGCCAGCCGACGACGACCGCTACCAGCGGTCGCATGCCCCGCCAGATCCCGTACATCATCGCCAACGAAGGCTGCGAGCGTTTCAGCTTCTACGGCATGCGCAATATCCTCACGCCCTTCCTGATCTCGACCCTGCTGCTGTTCCTGCCGGAGTCCGAGCGCACCGGCGAAGCGAAGCACGTGTTCCACACCTTCGTCATCGGCGTCTACTTCTTCCCGCTGCTGGGCGGCTGGCTGGCCGACCGTTTCTTCGGCAAGTACAACACCGTGTTCTGGCTCAGCCTCGTGTACTGCGCGGGCCACGCCTGCCTGGCGATTTTCGAGGACAACGTCAAGGGCTTCTATCTCGGCCTGGGCCTGATCGCGCTCGGCTCGGGCGGCATCAAGCCGCTGGTGTCGAGTTTCGTCGGCGACCAGTTCGACCAGACCAACAAGGGAAAAGCGAAGATCGTCTTCGACGCTTTCTACTGGATCATCAACTTCGGTTCGTTCTTCGCCTCGCTCCTGATGCCCCTGTTCCTGAAGAACTACGGACCGGCCGTTGCCTTCGGCATCCCGGGCGTCATGATGTTCATCGCGACGATCGTGTTCTGGAGCGGGCGCCGCAAGTACGTGCACGTGCCGCCTGCCGGCGCCACGCCGCACTCGTTTACGCGCGTCGCAAAAAGCGCACTGCTGGCGCATGCGCCGGGCCAGGGCCGTCCGGGCCTCACCGTCGCCATGGCCGGCGTGGCGGGCGCCGTGGTGTCGCTGGCGATGTCGCCGCAGTGGGGCTTCGTGATTGCGGCCTGCACGGCGCTGGTGCTGCTGATCGCCTTCGGTGGTCTCGGGACCTCGATGCAGCTGGAGCGCGCACGCGGCCTGCATCCGGACGAAGCGGTCGACGGCGTGCGCGCCGTGCTGCGCATCCTGATCGTGTTCTCGCTGGTGACGCCGTTCTGGTCGCTGTTCGACCAGAAGGCATCGACCTGGGTGGTACAGGCCAATTCGATGATCACGACCTTCTCCGTGTTCGGCAACGAGTTCACGCTGCTGCCGGCGCAGATGCAGGCATTGAACCCGCTCCTGGTGATGATCCTGATCCCGTTCAATAACCTGGTGCTGTTCCCGATGCTGGAAAAGATGGGCTTCATGCCGACCGCGCTGCGCCGCATGACGGCCGGTATCGCCTTCTCGGCCCTTTCCTGGGTGGTGATCGGCACCATTCAGGTGTCGATGGACGCAGGCACCCCGACCTCGATGGCATGGCAGATCCTGCCTTATGCGCTGCTGACGATGGGCGAAGTGCTGGTCTCGGCCACCGGCCTCGAATTCGCCTACAGCCAGGCCCCCGCCTCGATGAAGGGCGCGATCATGGCCCTGTGGAGCCTGGCCGTCACGGTCGGCAACCTGTGGGTGCTGGTCGTGAACGCGGCCGTCAAGAACGACGCGGTGCTCAGCACCATCGCCGATTCCGGGGTGGGCGTGATCGCCTTCCAGATGTACTTCTTCGCGGCCTTCGCACTCCTTGCCGCGATCGCGTTCGGGCTGTATGCGAAGAAGTACAAGATGGTCGATCACTATCGCAGCACGGACAGTGCCAGGGCGCCGGTGGCGGCCAAGGCGTGATGCAGTAGTGACTGCCGACCTGAAGAAGCCCGCCCTGCGGG